>JAIOAW010000002.1 GCA_019873625.1 Chloroflexota bacterium | reverse complement strand
GGCAACCACTCCAAGAGAACGTCTCGCCTTCGCTGATAGATGAGGTTGCGCTCGGCAAGCCACCCCTGGTCGCCCGTGAGCGCGACGACGGCGGCATCTTGGATGGGCCGAAAGATGCCCGAGTCAATATTCGTCTTGACGGTGGTCAAGGCCTCGATGGCCTTGGCATTCCCTACGACCATACCCACGCGCCAGCCAGCCATATTATACGTCTTGCTCAGGGAATTGAACTCCACGGCGACCTCTTTGGCCCCCGGCACTTGCAGAATGCTGGGTGCCACATAGCCGTCAAAGGTTACGTCGCAGTATGGGTTATCGTAGCAGAGCAAGATGTCATATTCCCGGGCAAACTCGACCGCCCGTTCCAAAAAGGCCAGCGGCGCGCCAACCCCTGTCGGGTTATTCGGATAGTTCAGCCACATCAAGGTGGCCTTGGCGGCCACTTCGGCGGGGATTTCCTCAAAATCCACCAGGTAATCGTTCTCTTCTGTCAAGGGCATCGAGTAATACTCACCGCCCACCATCACGGCCCCCATACTATACGTCGGGTAGCCTGGGTCAGAGACGAGCACCACATCGCCCGGGTCCACAAAGGCCAGGGCCATATTGGCCAGGCCCTCTTTGGACCCGATGAGCGGGCGCACCTCGGTATTGGGGTCGAGTTCCACGCCGAAACGCCGCTGATAGTAGGCCGCAATGGCCTTCCGCAGGGCCGGGGTGCCGTAATAGCCGGCGTAACCGTGCGTATCGGGCCGCAGGGCCGATTGATACAGAGCATCTACGATGAATTTGGGCGGCGCCAAATCGGGGCTGCCGATGCCCAGGTTGATAACGTCTACCCCTTTGGCGGCCTGCTCGGCGATTCGCTTCTCAACGGTGGCGAACACATAGGGCGGTAGGTTGGCGATCCGATCGGCGATCTTCATAATAGTCTCCTTTCGTGATACTGAGGCCGGTTCTCAACGCACGACAAACGGCTCACCGTTGAGCAGGGTCTCCAGGGTAGCGCCCACGCGCTGGAGGCTATCTACGCTGATTTTATCCAAAGTATCTTGCGTGGTGTGCCAGTAGCGGTAGTCGAAATCAATGAGCAAGGCCGCTGGCACGCCCCATTGCACAAACGGCGTGTGATCATCCAAAATGTGATAGCGAACTTGTTTTTGGAAATAGGCGCCGTAGCCCAGGCGTTCGGCGATGCCCCAAATGTGCTCTTGGAGGGCCATGGTCGAAGACCACTCGTAATAAATGGCCTGGTCGGCATCTCCTATCATATCCACCACGACGACGTAAGAGGGCTTTATGCCGGAACGCGCCAAGTCCGAGACCATCTGATAGGCCCCCACCGAATAGGGCCACCCCTCGATTTCGCCGCGATCTTCGCCATCGAAGAACACCAGCCAAATCTCCGCCTGCTCGGTGGCCGGCGGCCCCAAGATGCGCCCCAATTCGAGGAGCACCCCCACGCCGCTCCCCCCATCATTCGCGCCGGGCACGGGCCGAGTGCGATCGGAGGGATCGCGATCGGCCAAGGGGCGCGTGTCATAATGCGTACCCAAGATCACGATAGGCCCTTGCCCCTTGCGTGCGATGATGTTGCGCAGGCTCTCGTCGCCAAAGGCAAAATCCTGGGTCGAGACCTCCCAACCATACCGCTTGAGATAGCGAATGATGTAATCTCCCGCCTGGCGGTTGCCCTCCGTGCCCACCGCACGCGACCCCATTTGAACCAGACGCCGCACGTGGGCATAGGCCCTTCGCCCGCTAAACCGTTCGCCCCGTGGGGCGCACGCGCCAAGGGCCAAAAGGACCAGCCCCAACGCGCCCCAGAGGAGAGCCTTCCTAAGCCACGGCCAACGTCTATTCATAGGTGCTCGACGATATCATCTAGGGCGCCGGAAGAGGCGATAAAGGCTTCCAAGGCGGCCAAGGCGCGTTCGGCATAGGCCGCATTCCGCTCGCGGCGGCGCCTTCGGATGCGTTCCAAGGGCGGGAGCAGCCCAAAATTCGGCTTCATCGGCTGAAAATCCTCCGGCGAGGCGTGCGACACATAGTGCATCAACGCGCCGATCATCGTCTCGACGGGGAAGATGAGCGGCGGCTTGCCCAGCACCTCGCGGGCCGCATTCAGGCCGGCCACCAGCCCAGAAGCGGTCGAGCCGATGTAGCCCTCCGTGCCCACGATTTGCCCGGCGAAATAGAGCGAACGCCCCGCCTCCGGCCGGCGCCAGCGCATCGTCGGTTCGAGCAGGCGGGGCGCGTTGAGGTAGGTATTGCGGTGCATCTGCCCAAACCGCACCCATTCGGCCTTCTCCAGGCCGGGGATGAGCGAAAAGACGCGCTTTTGCTCGCCCCACTTCAAATTGGTTTGAAAGCCCACCAGGTTGTACAGCGTGCCGGCCAGGTTATCTTGCCGGAGTTGGACCACAGCATAGGGGCGCTCGCCCGTGCGCGGGTCCACCAAGCCCACAGGCTTGAGGGGGCCAAAGGCCAGCGCTTCGCGCCCGCGCGCTGCCAGCACCTCGATGGGCAGACAGGCCTCAAAAAAGCGCTTGTCGCCGCGCTCGAAATCGCGCAGGGGGATGGTCTCGGCGCTTAGGAGCGCATCCACAAACCGATCATACTCCTCGCGCGTCATCGGGCAATTGATGTAATCCCCTTCGCCCCGCCCATAGCGCGCGCCGCGGAACACCTTGGACATATCAATCGAATCGAGCGCGACGATGGGCGCCATCGCGTCGTAAAAATAGAGGTGCTCTTCCCCCGCCAAGGCCGCGATTTCTTGCGCCAGAGGCTCCGAGGTGAGCGGCCCCGTGGCCACCACGATCACGCCCTCCTTGGGCAGGGCCTCTACCTCGCGGCGGATGAGCGTGATGCGCGGATGGTTCGCGATGGCTTGCGTGATGCACTCCGAAAAGGCCTCGCGCCCCACGGCCAGGGCATCGCCAGCGGGCACCGCGCACACGTCCGCGCACCGCATAATGAGCGACTTGAGGCGGCGCAACTCCTCCTTTAGGAGGCCTGGAGCCCGATCGAGCAGGTTCGAACCCAGCGAGTTGCTGCACACCAACTCGGCCAAAAGCGCTGTACGGTGGGCAGGCGTCATCTTGGCGGGGCGCATTTCATACAACGCGACCTCCACGCCGCGCTGGGCGGCCTGCCAAGCCGCTTCGCTCCCAGCCAGCCCCCCGCCAATGATGGTTAGACGTTTCTCGCCCATATTTTCGATACGACTCGGCCTTTTTACTATGATAGCATAGAAAGACGCCCTTTACAAGGCGGCCCTGAGGAGACGTTCTCCTTCGTGCGGAAAATGCGACTTTTGTCGTTTCGACGATTTGACCATCACGGTATAATGTATTGGATGATACCGACGATGAGGAGAGACCAATGCTCGATACCCAAACGGTTCTTGATGCACTGCGCGAGGTGATGGACCCCGAACTCCACCGCAACATCGTGGAGCTCGGTATGGTCCAAGATGTCGCCGTGGAAGACGGGGTCGTTCGCTTTACCCTGGCGCTCACGACGGCCGCCTGCCCCTTGCAGGGGGAAATCGCCCAAGATGCTCGCGAGCGGCTGCTCGCCTTACAAGGCGTGCGCGATGTGGTCATCACCACGCGCGAGATGACCGCCCAAGAGAAACAAGCCATCCTCGGCAAAGGCCAAGAGGGGGGCATGGCCACGCCGTATAACCACATCCGCCATACGCTCGCCATCCTGAGCGGCAAGGGGGGAGTGGGCAAATCCACCGTGGCGGCCCTTTTGGCCATTGCCCTACGGCGCAAAGGGCACACCGTGGGCATTCTCGATGCGGATATCACGGGGCCAAGCATCCCCAAGATGCTCCTCCAGCGCCACGAAAACCCCTACAGCAGCCCAAGGGGCATTCTCCCCGTGCAGACGGCCTCGGGCATCAAGGTGATGTCCATCAACGTCCTGCTCGAGGACCCCAACCAGGCCGTCATTTGGCGCGGGCCGCTCATCAGCGGGGCCATCAAGCAGTTCTATCATGACGTCTATTGGGGAGATTTGGATTATCTCCTTGTGGACCTGCCCCCTGGGACGTCCGACGCCTCGCTGACGGTGATGCAATCCATCCCCCTGAACGGCATCGTGATGGTTACAACGCCCCAAAGCCTAGCGGGGATGATCGTGCGCAAGGCCTCGGCGATGGCCAGCCAACTCGGCATCCCCATCGTGGGGGTCATCGAGAATATGAGTTATGTCGAGTGCCCGGATTGTGGCCATAAGATCGAACTATTTGGCCCGAGCAACTCGGCAGAACTGGCCGCCAGGGTGGGCGCGCCCCTCTTGGGAAGGCTGCCCCTGCGGCCCGAATTGACCTCCTTGGCCGACTCTGGCCGGCTGGAGGAATACACCTCCGCCGATTTCGAGCCGATCGTCGAGCGCCTCACCGTGCTCGTGCCCGAAGAGGCCAGCCACCCTGTGGCTCCCTAACCCTCAGCGCATACCCAAAGGGCCTTGAGGCAATGCCTCAAGGCCCTTTTTCGTTGGCCGCCAAACGCGCAAGGACCCGCGTCAGCACACGGATGGAGGCCAGGTATTCGCTAACCTCGATGTGCTCATTGGGCGTGTGGTCCAGCGCCGAATCGCCCGGCCCGTAGGCGACGATGGGGCACGCCCAGTGCGGCCCGAGCACGTTCATATCGGATGTGCCCGTCTTGGCCAGGAAGGCGGGCGTTCCCCCCTCGGCGCGAATGGCCGATAAAAAGGCGCCGGTGAGCGCGTTGCGCTTCTCGGCGCGAAAGGCCGGCTCATATCCCCGCGTCGAAATGGCCGCCTCGCCGCGCCAAGATTCCAAGTTCGCCTTGAGCGCATCCACCTCAAACCCCAGCGGGAGCCGCAGGCCGATGCCCATCGTTACACGTTCCATCAGACCGTCTGCCTCGGAATGGATGTGCCGCAGCGACGGGTCCACCATTGCAAACAGGGAGTCTTTATCGGCATTGTAGGCCTCGGCCCAGGTGCGTAGGCGCAGCCAGAACTCGACGGCCTCCTCGCAGGCGCTGCGTTCTCGCCCCGCCGTGTGCGAGGCGGGCCTCTCGAGGGTGTAATCTATGAGGAGCCGCCCTTTGTAACCCACCGTAAGGCGATCCCAACGGCTGGGTTCGCCGATGATCACGTACGCCGGAGGATCCCAGGTGGCCAAGAGGTGCCGCGCCCCCTTGGAAGAGGCCGCCTCCTCTTCCACCGCGCCCACCACGGCCACGCCTAGGTCGCCCAGCAGGCCGCCCGCGTTGGCTCGCGCCGTGGCTACGGCCATCGCGGCCAAAGGGCCTTTGGCATCCACAGTGCCACGGCCGTAGAGGGCGCCCCCCTCCCGCCGCACGGGCGGGAAGCCGGGCACCGTGTCAATGTGCCCCACGAGGAGGAGCCGGCGCGCCCCACACCCCGCGCGGCCCACGGCGTTGCCGGCGGCATCTACCTCGGCCTCCAACCCCCAGGCGCGCAGCGTTTCGACGATGCGTTCCGCCACGGCCCGCTCCTGGGTCGAGGGGCTGTAGATGGAGACGATCTCCTCCAAAAAGGCGACGGCCTCGTCATCGGTTGGGGTGTTCAGGCCAAGGGCAGGCATTATGCCGTAAGCACCTTTTCTATGGCGTTCGCCACACGCTCAAGTTGTTCCTCGGTAATGACCAAGGGCGGCAGAAGGCGCAAGACGGTGCTCCCCGCCGGCAGGGCCAGCACGCCCTCCTCCATCAGCGCCTTGAGGTAAGGCGTAACGCGTTGGCGCAGTTCGATGCCGATCATCAGGCCCAAGCCCCGCACTTCACGGATGAGGCGCGAAGAGATGCCCCGCAGGCGGTTGAGGAGCCATTCGCCCTTGCGCGCGGCCTGGGCGGGAAGGTCGTTCGCCACGATATAATCTATCGCTGCGAGCGCCGCCGCGCAGGCCAAGGGGTTGCCGCCAAAGGTGGAGCCATGCAGGCTCGGCTTGATGGCCGCCGCCGCGCGTTCGCCGATGAGCACCGCGCCCATCGGCACCCCGCCGGCCATCCCTTTGGCAAGGGTCATCAAGTCCGGCTGGAGGCTGTACCGCTGGCAGGCAAAAAGCGTACCCGTGCGCCCAAACCCCGTCTGCACCTCGTCTATAATCAACAGCGCGCCGCGCTCACGGCAGAGCGCCTGGGCGCCCTGGAGATAGGCGGGTTCGCCGGGGTTCACGCCCCCTTCGCCCTGCACCACTTCCAAAATGACCGCCGCCGTATCCTCGCCAACAGCCTGGGCAAGGGCGTCCAAATTGTTATAAGGCATATGCCGAAACCCTGGCACCAACGGCTCGAACGGCTCGCGGTAGTGCGGCTCCCAGGTGGCCGAAAGCGCCCCGAACGTGCGCCCATGAAAACTCTTCATCGCGGCCACGATGCCGGGCCGCCCCGTGGCCAGGCGCGCGAGTTTCAACGCCCCCTCCACGGCCTCGGTGCCCGAGTTACACAGAAAAGCGCGCCCCAACCCCGCCGGTGCGATGCTCACCAAGCGTTCCAGAAGGCGCGCGCGCACGTCGTTATAAAAAATCTGCGGGCAGGTGATGAGCCGCGCCGCCTGCTCTTGGATGGCCCGCACCACTGCCGGGTTGCAGTGCCCGACGATGGCCACGCCGTGCCCGGCCACGCAATCTACATACTCGCGGCCCTGTGCATCCCATAGGCGCGCCCCCTCCCCACGGACGATGACCACCTCCCGTTTGGGGTAGAAGCCACTGTCGTAGCGATCTTCCAGGGCGATGGAATCCACCTTGTGCCTCCTTGAAATCAGCCGATGACGGTGCCCTGGCCGGCCAAGGCCGCCCGCACGGGGTGCTCGATGCGCCCATCCCCAAAGATGACCTTCCCCACGCCCTGCTGGAGCGCCTCGATGGCGCCCAGCACTTTCATCTTCATACGGCCTTCGGCATGGGCCATCGCCTCTTCGACGCGTTGCGGGTCAATATGGCGGATGAGCGTGCTCTCATCGGGGAACTGGCGCAACAGGCCGGGCACGTTCGAAAGGATAATCAAGGCTTCTGCGCCCATCGCCGTGGCGATCATCGCCGCCGCGCGGTCGCCATCCACATTGATGGCCTCGTGGTTCGTGCTGATGGCCGGGGGCGTAACCACCGGCAAATAGCCGTGATCGAGCAGGAGGTTCAACAGGCCGATATTGACCCTTTCCACCGTGCCGGTGTAATCATCCCGCAAGACGCGGCGGCGGCCGTTTTCGATGATTTTGATGGCCTCTTTGCGCGTCCCCTCCAGAAGGCGCCCATCCAGCCCAGAAAGGCCGATGGCGTTCGCCCCTTCGGCCTGGAGCATCTCGACGATGCCCTTGTTGACCTCGCCGCAGTACACCATCTCAAAGATGCGCAACGTCTCCCGGTCGGTGCGCCGGCTGGTAAAGCCCGAAACGGAGGTTACAAATTGCGGCGGGTGCCCCAAGAGGGTCGCCACCTCGTTTGTGCGGTGCGAGCCGCCGTGCACGAGCACCAGCCGTTGGCCCTCCTTCCAGAGGGCGGCCACATCGCGGCACACGGCCGCAAGGTCAATTCCCTCGCTCCCCCCAACCTTGATGACGATCATCCGACGATCCTTCCTCCCTTGGGCGCAGGGAAATCAGATGGGGTGCAGGCCCGGGAAGGCCATCCCCGCCGTCTCTTCCCAGCCGTACATCAGGTTCATACACTGCACCGCCGTGCCCGCTGCACCCTTCATCAGGTTATCAATGGCGGCGATGGCCACGATGCGCCCCGTGTCGGGGTCATAATCGAAGCCCACATCGGCAAAGTTGCTGCCGGCCAAGATCTTGGGTTCCGGGTAGCGGTAAACGCCCTGCCTCTCGCGCACGAGGCGCACAAACGGCTCCTGGCCATAGGCGGCGCGGTAGGCCTTCCAGAGGTCCACCAACTCGAGCCGCCCGATGGAGGGTTTGACAAAGACGTGCGCTGTGGCGAGCACGCCGCGCACCAATTCCACCGCGGTGACGGACATATGCACGGGCACGGGGTCCCCGCCCTGGCTCAGCACCTGCACGACCTCCGCCGTGTGGCGGTGCCCCACCGGCGCAAAGGAACGCACGGCGTGGCTGCGGTCGGGGTGGTGCGACGAAGGCCCGACTTCGGCGCCCCCTTCGGAGGACCCCGCCTTCACCTCCACGATGACGCCGCGTGCGCGATCCACCAAATCTGCCTTGAAGAGCGGCCAGAGGGCCAGGTTCGTGGCCGTGGCATTGCACCCCACGCCGCTCACGTAACGCGCCTCGGCGATGGCGGCGCGGTTGACCTCCGGCAAACCGTAGACGAAACGCTCCAGCCAGGCGGGTGCCTTGTGCGGCTCGCCGTACCACCGCTCATAGTCGGCGGCGCTGCGCAAGCGAAAATCGGCCGAAAGGTCCACGATGCGCGGGGCGAGGCTCGCCAAATGGTCAATCCGCTTCATCGCCTCGCCATGCGGCAGGGCCAAAAAGAGGAGATCGCACGGCTCGATCGTGGCGAGCGGCGTGAACTTTAAATCCGTCACTTTGCGCAGGTTGGGGTGCCGCGTATGCACGTAATGGCCGGCCGCGCTTTCGGAAGTAACCTGGGCAATCTCCACATAGGGGTGCCCTAAAAGGATGCGCAACAGTTCGCCGCCGGCATACCCCGAGCCGCCGACGATGCTCACCCTGACCTTGCTCATCCCTCTCCCCTCCCCACACGCAGGACGTAATCCACCACGCGGCCGGGGATATCCACGCCGGTCGTGTCAATGCTGTTGCGGAACTCCATCGTATAGTTCACCTCATTGACCAGGAGTTCCCCCGTGGGCCGTTCGAGGATGTCAATGGCCACCACGCCGCCGCCCACGGCCTTGGCCGCCGCCCGAGAGAGGCGATCAATCTCCGGCGTGATGGGGCAGTTGACGGCTCGCCCGCCGCGCGCCGTGTTCGTGATCCAGTGCTCCGAATAGCGGTAAATGCCGCAGATCGTCTCATCGCCCACCACAAAGGTGCGGATATCCCGCGAGGGCTTGTCAATGAACTCCTGGATGTAAAAGATGGAGTGATGATACGTCCCCAAGATCGCCTTGTGCTCCAAGATGGCCTCGGCCGCCTCGCGGTCGTTCACTTTGGAGATGAGCCTCCCCCACGAGCCGATAGCCGGCTTGAGCACCACGGGGTAGCCCAGGGTCTCGATGGCCTCCAGGGCCGATTCTGGCGTGAAGGCCAAAAAGGTGCGCGGCGTGGGCACCTGATGTTGGATGAGCGCCCGCGTCGTCGAGAACTTGTTGCCGCAGATGTTCGCCACTTCGTAGGTGTTCACCGTGCGGATGCCCCAGGCGTTCAGCAACTCCAGGGCATAGAGGGCGCGCGAATGGTTGATGCACCGCTCCAAAATGACGTCGTACACGCGCATTGGGGCGCTGTTTTGCAGCTCAAAGACGATCTTGCGATCGTCAATCAGGTCAAAATCCACATGCCGCTTTTCCAAGGCCTCAAAGAGCAACTTTTCCTCCACGCGGACCCGCGAGAGCAATACGCCTATGCGCATAGTCTTTACTCCTAAAAAGATTCCTAACCCCCTACCGTCTCGGCGAGATCGGCAAAAGCACGAAGGACCTGCTCCGTCACCTCAGCCGTCGTCGCCTTCCCGCCCAAGTCAGGCGTCAGACATCCCCTTTCGAGCACAGTGCGTATGGCCTGCCGCACGCGGCTGGCCACTTGGCGCTCTCCCAGATGATCCAGGAGCATAGCGACGGCGCCAAAGGTCGCCATAGGGTTGGCGATGCCCCGGCCGGCGATATCCGGCGCCGAGCCGTGCACAGGCTCAAAGACGCCCTGCCTCTCGTTGATGTTCGCCGAGGGGGCAAGGCCCAGCCCGCCCACCAGGGCAGCCGCTTCGTCCGAGAGGATGTCGCCAAAGAGATTCGTCGTGACAAGGACGTCGAAAGCCTCTGGGTTCGTGATGAGGCGCATCGCGGCCGTATCCACGAGCATCTCATCGGCGCGCACGTCGGGGAATTCGCGCGCCACGGCAAAGGCCGCCTCCCGAAAGAGGCCGCAGGTGGCCCGCAAGACGTTCGCCTTGTGCACGATGGTAACGTGCTTGCGCCGCTCACGCGCCAGGCGAAAGGCCAACCGCACGATGCGTTCCGAGGCCCGCCGCGTAATGACCCGTTCCGTAACGGCCTCGTCCTCCGTGGCGCGCTCGCGCCCAACGTAGAGGTCTTCCGTATTCTCGCGGACGATGAGAAGATCAATCCCCGGCCGCGAACCGGGGATGGGCTGAGAGATGACGGGCCGCAGATTGGCATAGAGGTCCAGCGCGCGCCGCAATGCGACGATGGGGCTGCGGTACCCCTCCACCGGTTGGAGCGGCGAAGAGACGGCCCCAAACAGCGTGGCCTGGGCGGTGCGCGCGGCGTGCAACGTCTCTTCCGGGAGCGCTGTGCCGCGTTCTTGGAAGGTTTGCCAGCCGGCCTCGGCCTCCACAAAGGCGAAAGGCAAGCCCGTGGCCTCCAAAAGGGCGCGCCCCGCCGGGATCACCTCGCGGCCGATGCCATCGCCCGGGATGAGACAAATCGTCCACGCGCTCACCGCGCCCCCTCCTCGAGAGGCAACCGCCTATGCTTCAAATAGTAGGCGATCAGCCCGCCCTCGGCCCACACCTCGCGCAGCCAAGCGGGCGGCGGGGGCAGAGGGTAGGTGCGCCCCTCCGCACGGATGGCAGGCGCGTCGAGATCCAACTCGACTTCCTGCCCATCGCGCAACACGCCGGTCAAATCGGCCTCGAAGAGCGGCAGCCCTAGGGTGATGCCGTTCCGATAAAAGATGCGCGCAAAACTCGGCGCGATGATCGCGGCGATGCCCACGGCATAGAGCGCCCGTGGGGCATATTCCCGCGAGGAACCGCACCCAAAGTTCTTGCCCGCCACGATGATATCCCCACGGCGCACCTCGCGGGCGAACTCGGGCCGCGCCTCGATAAAGGGATATTTGACCAAGTCCGCCTCGGAGGTCATATAGGGGGCATAGCGGCCCGGCAAGATCTGATCCGTATCCACGTTTTCACCAAACATCCATACTCGCGCCATCTCTATGCCCTCCTACAGTGCTGTGGGGTCCGTAATCATGCCGCGCACGGCGGTAGCCGCTGCCGTCTCCGGCGAGCCGAGGTAAATCAACCCATCGGGAGAACCCATCCGCCCGCGAAAGTTGCGGTTGGCCGTGGAAAAGCACACCTCGCCCTCGCCGATGACCCCCATATGCCGGCCAATGCACGGGCCACAGCCAGGGGTGCCGATGGTAGCCCCTGCCTCAAGGAGCGTGGCCAGGGTGCCATCCGCTACCGCCGCCTGGAGTACGCGGTGCGAGGCCGGAATGATGAGAAGCCGCACACCGCGTGCCACTTTGCGCCCCTTGAGCAACCGCGCCGCCGAACGGAGGTCCGATAGGCGCCCGTTCGTGCAAGTGCCGATGAATACCTGGTCCACGCGCACGTTGGCGAAATCTGCCGCTGGGGCCACGTTCTCCACGCTGAACGGCGCAGCCACCTGAGAGGGCAGCGCATCCAGGTCCACTTCTACCGTGCGGGCGTAGCGCGCCCCCTCCTGCACGCCCAGCCACTCGGGCACTTCCCAGCCCGAGAGGCCCACGGGGGGAATCAACCCCGCCTTGGCGCCGAGTTCCGTAGTCATCGAGGCCAGCGTCTCGCGGCCGTCCAGGTCCAACCACTCCACGCCGTGGAATTCGACGGCCTGATACGTCGCACCGTCAATGCCCAAGAGGCCGCAGAGGTACAGGCTCAAATCTTTGGGGTTCACCCAGGGCCGAAAGCGCCCGCGCACCAGGACGCGGATCGTCTCGGGCACGCGCAGCCAGTTATAGCCCGTGGCCAGGGTCAGGGCCATATCGCGCGAGCCAACACCTGTGCCAAAGGCGCACACCGCGCCATAGGCCGTGGAGTGCGAATCCAACCCAAAGACCACCTGCCCCGGCGCCACGAGGCCCTCTTCGATCATCACCTGGTGGCACACGCCCACGCCGGCATCGTGAAACAGGCGAATGCCCTGTTCCTCGACCCAGCGGCGAATCTTGACCTGGGCGTTCGCCGTGGCCACCGTAGCCGCCGGCGCCACGTGATCAATAAACACCGCGAGACGATCGGGGTCGGGGATGTGCTCCACCTTGAGTGTCTCGCGGAGGACATCTATCACCTCCGGCGTGAGCGAATCATGGCTCATACAGCGATCCACGCGGACGATCACCAAATCGCCCGCCATAGCGCGCTTGCCGCTGGCGTGGGAAAGGATTTGTTCGGAAAGGGTCTGCGGCGTGGGCGCTTCAGCCATTTTGAGGTTCCTCCTTACCGTCGGTGAAATACATCCGCAAGACGGCGTCCACATCATCCAGGCCGATCGGTTTCTCATCGGCCAACCGCTTGATGTGCGCCGTGGCCGCCTTGATGGCCGCCTCGGAAAGGTGCAGGTTCAACTGCTCGGCGCGGGCCTTGATGGCGTTCCACCCCGTGAGGCGGTGGGCGATGCTGATGTAACGCGTCATCCCGAAATCGTGCGGGTCAAGGATCTCGTAGGTCTCGGGCTTGTTCAGCACGGCCTTGGCATGGATGCCCGCCTTGTGCGTAAAGGCGGTGATCCCCGTGATATAGTTGTTAAAGGGGATGCCCACGCCCACCATATCGGCCACCATATTATCGAGTTCGCGGATCATCGGGAGTTTGTACTTCATCACGAGCGACCGGTCGCAGGCATAGAGGCGGGCAATCAGCCCCCCTAACGGGGCGATGCCGTTCCGCTCGCCGATGCCGAGGATGCTCGTATCCACGTGGGTGGCGCCGGCCTCCAGCGCGCAGTAGGCATTGGCGATGGCGCACCCCGAATCGTTATGCCCGTGGAATTCGATATCGCAGTGCACCACGCTGCGCACCTTTTTGACGACCTCATACACCTGCAAGGGCGTCGCCACGCCCACCGTATCGGCAATGCCCACGCGGTTCACGCCCACCTCGTCCACCGCAGCATAGGCCTCGAGGATGTCGTTCAGGTCGCTGCGGAAGGAATCCTCCGTGCTGAAGCGCACCTCTTTGCCGTGGTCGCGGATGAACGAAACGACCTCCCGGCCCATACGGATGATGGTCTTCATATCCTTGCCGTGGCTGAATTGCCTCAGTACAGAGGAGGTGCCAATCAGGACGTCAATGCCATCTACGCCCGTCTGCAAGGCGAGTTTGGCATCCTCGATGGTGCACCGCACGTGGGTAAGGATCTTGGCGCGCAGGCCCAGGCTGGCGATGACCTTGCAGTCTTCGAAACTTTGGGGCGAAGCCGCCGGCGAGGTCAGTTCGATGTATTCGACGCCGAATTCATCCAGCGCTTTGGCAATGCGGATTTTTTGCTCCGTGGTAAAGTTCGCGCCGACGAATTGCTCGCCCTCCCGCAATGTTGACTCGATGATACTAAACCCCTGAATGGCCATTTCGTTCTACTCCCCCCAGTCTTCTTCTTCCTCCGGTGCGAGGTCGAGCGTGAGTGGGTCTACGCTCACCACCTCGAGTTCCACGCCGCAATCGGGGCAATCGACGATCTCCCCTTCCAACACATCGTCATCGAGTTCGATCTCGGCTGCGCATTCTGGGCACGTGGCACGCATGGGGAATCACCTCCTTTCTTGAGAAAATGGGCACAAGGGGCCATCACCGGGGCAACACTGCGGGGCCGGGCGTTGATGGCGTAAGTGTAACACATTTTCAGGGCACCAAAAAAGCGGCCTTCCCCTGCACTGGTCTGGGGAAAGCCGCTCGGTTGGTGCTGCCTCACGAATGAGGATGGAGCAAGCCTAACCAGACCAGTGGTCTGGCTCCTTCTTCGACTTGCTCCGCTTGGAGAGATAGGCCGCTTGTGGCGCTATGCCCATTCGTCCTTGCCTCATTCAAAGGTGGCCCTACTATATGCGGTTTCAGAGAATGTGTCAAAATCCCGAATGTTCTTGCGCCAAATACTGCACCCAGTGCCTACGGGCCATCTTGGTTAGCCCTAGCGCAATGTGCCCTAAAGCGAAACCTCGCCACCACTGCACCTTGTGGTGGCGAGGCTTCTCGCGACTCTCTCTGGTCGGGGCGAGACGATTTGAACGTCCGACCACTTGAACCCCATTCAAGTGCGCTACCTGGCTGCGCTACGCCCCGTCACAGGGCCGAGTATAGCACGACAGCCCCTTTTTGGCAAAATCTCGGCGTGCGCTCACGATGAGGTTTGGCGCGCCGAACGCGGCATGGCATAATGAAGATGCCTACACACCAAGGAGCGCGAACCGATTATGCCCAGGGCCTTGAGCATCTCGTGGAGCGAGGGCGTCTCCGACGCGGAGGCGCAGGTTTTGCTAGAGACGGTGGGCCAAACGCTCAACTGGCTCTACTTTCGGCACCCCTCGGCCTTTTATGACCCGCCGATCGTCGTGCGCGCCTATGGCAATTGGGTCATCCCGGCCATCGGCGAGGGCTATCCTTATGGCGGCATTCAGTGGTATGTGGAGGCCAGTTTCGACCAGGGCCTGCAGCGCGTCATCGCGCCCGTCTATCTGGAACTGGTGCGCCGCGAGCCTTGGCAGCGTATGGATCCCCACTTTGACCTGGTGCTTCTAAGCGAGGACCTGACCGAGTTCCCCGCGCCCCTCGCCCGCTTGTACACGGATCACTATGCCCTGGGTGCCAGTTTCCCCGGCACGGCGGCGGTGATATCCCTTTGGAGGCTGAAACAAATCGCCGACGAAGAGTTACGCCGCCTCGCCTTGGCGCGCCTGGTGAGGCATCACTTGGGGCACGTCTTGGCCATCCCCCCGTTCGAGCGGCGCGAAGAGGTCTCACGGCGGGGGCTAGAGATGCACTGCACGCGGCGCTGTGTGATGCGCCACGCGGAAACCGTCGAGCACCTGATGGCGCTGACGTTAGAGGAAGCCGAGATGGGTTGGCCTTTTTGCCCGCTCTGCACGCAGGGCCTGCACTCCGTGATCATCCGTTACGACCAGGAGTGGAACTAACGCCCAGGAGGAGGATACGATGTCAAAACGCCTCCGCCGCTGGCACAAAATTGCCCTTCTCCTGGCTATTTGCGCCCTGGTCGGGATAGGCATTTTCTGGGCCGCCAAGCCCGTCCCCCGAAGGCCCCAACCCCTTGCCACCCCTTCCATCGAAGAAGACGCCCACTGGGGCGAATTGCGCCTCAAGATGGTCCGCGAGCAAATTGCCGCGAGCGGCATCAAAGACCCGCGCGTCTTGGCGGCGATGGAAACCGTGCCCAGGCACACTTTTGTGCCCCCCGAATGGCTCTCTCAGGCCTATGATGACCATCCCCTGCCCATCGGCTATGGGCAGACCATCTCCCAGCCCTACGTCGTGGCCTTGATGACCGAACTCCTCGATGTGCAGCCGGGCGAAAAGGTGCTAGAAATCGGCACCGGGTCGGGCTATCAGGCGGCTATCCTCGCCCAACTCACCGACCGCGTCTACACCATCGAAATCATCGAGCCGCTCTGCCTTCAGGCCGCCCAGCGCCTGAGGGGTCTCCCCGTCCAAGTGCGCTGCGCCGATGGCTATTATGGCTGGGAAGAGCACGCCCCTTATGACGGGATCATCGTAACCTGCGCGCCCGATCACATCCCCCAGCCGCTCGTCAACCAACTCGCCCAGGGCGGGAGGATGGTCATCCCCGTGGGGCCGCCGGGTTCTTACCAAACGCTGTGGCTCATCAAAAGAGAAGGGCAAGAAGTCATCTCAGAGCGCATCGGCCACGTCCTCTTTGTGCCCCTCTTGCGCAGCACCGAGGGGTTGACCCCCTGACAAAAAGGCGCGGCTGAGGATGGCCGCGAGCGCGTAACAGCCGGCGGCCAAGCCGAGCACCGCGCGGTAGCCCGCGGAAAGCGCAATGACCGCCGCCAACGTCGAACCGATCACCGAGGCGCTCCCATTGACGGCCCAAACCCAGGCCCTTTCGCCCGTGCTCACTTCGCGGAGCGCATAAAAGGCCCCCGCAAAGGGCACTCCCATAGCCATCCCCAAGGGCAAAAGGAGGCCCAGCCCGATGCCCCACCGCAAGGGGCGCGCCAACCCCAAGGTATGCTCGGTGATGAGCCGAAGGAGCGCCGGGTACACAAGCGCGAGAAGTGCCAGGATGGCGAGCACCCTCCGCAGCGGCGCGCGATCGGCCAAGGCGCTGCCGATACCGCAGAAAAGGAGCAGGCCCGTGAGCACAAAGGTAAACGCCACGGTCGGCTGGCCGATGTACAGGATAAACCGCTGCATAAGCGGAATCTCGATGAGCATAAAGCCCAGGCCGATGGCCGCAAAGTAAATCGTCCGATCGAGCCGCACGGCCCAAGGCCGCCGCACTCGCCTTTGGGCCAAGAAAGGCACGGAGGCCAGCGCCCCCGAAAAGAGGATGGCCAACGCCAGGTACCCCAACACGATAAGAAACCCGCTCCCCCCAAAGGGCTGCCAGGTTTTGCCCCACTGCCGCAGAATGGCCGGGAGTTGCCGCCAGCAAAAATAGTGCCCGAAAAAGGGCCGATCGTCGGTGGGGGGAGAGACGTCGTAGAATTGGGCGCGGTAAAAGGCCCGCCGGTCGGCTGCGCCCAAGAGCGCGGTGAGCGCCTCGTAATCGCCCGGCCCTTGCAGCCGGTTGAAGCGGTTGGCCTCCTCGGGGGGCATCCCCTCGTAATAGACCATATCGAACCCCAAGCGTTCGCATGCCTTGCGCACAGCCGAAATCTCTTGCGGGGGCCAAGGGGTTGGGCTGGCGAGCAGGGTTACCGTGGCCCAACTGCGGTAGGCCAAGAGGTGGGCGCGCGGATCTCTCCCAGCGCGCTCCAAGGCCTCCACAATGGCGGCCGCCGCCCGTACCGATTCAGCCGGCGGATCTTGCGCCCAACGCGTGATGACCAAAATCCCATGCGGCGTCAGGCGTTTCAGCGCCGCCGTGATCCCCTCCACGGTGTAGCGATAGTCCTCCCGCAGGCCATAGGTGCCGGCCGTCAACGGGTGGTAGGATTCGGCGAGAGAAAAGATGATGAGGTCATATCGCTCCCTAGCCCCTTGCAGAGCACTGCGCCCGTCGCTGACCAGCAGTTCCACCCTTGGGTCACGGTACAGCCCGCCGGTGAATTCGCCATAGAGGTCACGCACCGCCTGAAAGATGAGGGGATTATCCTCCACGGCCACGACGCGCCTCAGGCCGTATTCCAACGCCACGGCGACGTCCATCCCTCCACGCGGGTAGATGATGAGCGCCGAACCGCCCGGCCTTAGGGCGGCAGCCACGGAAAGGGGAAGGTAGCGCAGGAAGGCGCGATCTTCCGCCGTCATCCGCCGCGAGATGGGCACGAGGTCATCGCCATCCAGCGTGAGGCCATATTGCGGGGGGAGCCTCCCCTCATAACGTAGGCTCAGGCCGGGGGCGGAATGAATCTGCTCGCCCGAGACGACATCCACGCGGGCCGAGGCGTGCCAGCGGCTCCACGCTAACTGCGCGCCGGGCATCTGCAAGGCATAGCGGAGCGCCTTATAAGGCGAAAGGCGCAACGCCCACCAGCCGGGGCGCCCCCAAAGGCCCGCTAGGGCGCAGAGCAAAGCCAGGCCGTTCAGGGCGAGGGCCAATCCGCCCACTCGCCCTTGTTTTGGGAGCGCAGCGGCGCGTTGGGCATAGGCCAGCCCCCCAGCCCCCAGGGCACCTAGCCCCATCGCCGCCCATACGGCCCCTTCGCCGCCCAAGGCGGGCAGGAACCAGAGGACGGCCAAGGCCCCCAAGGCAGAGCCGGCGAGGTTGGCCGCGTAAAGGCGATGGGCGCGCTCCTTTTCCAGGGCCAAGCAATAGGCCACCAGGTACCCCCCTACGGCGAAGGGGATGGCCAGCCCCACATCATAGAGGGCGAGGTAAGCCAACTGCCTCGGCTCCCAGGCCAAGCGGTAGGAATCAAAGGGGATGGTATTGAGCGCCACGTACGCCAGGGCCAGGCTCCAGGGGAAGGCCGCCATCGCGCCCCCTAGTGCTCGGCGCGCTCGAGATGGGCCAAGGAGCGCCACGGCCACGCCCCCTACCGTGTTGCCTAGGAGCGCTACCCCCACGCTCAAGAAGGCAAAGTGATACCACTCCGCTACGGCGAAAAGGCGCATCAGGATGAGTTCGAAAAGGAGCAGCGCGGCCGAGGCGAGGCCCAGCCCCGCATAGAGGGCCGAGGCACGCCCTGTTGAGGCCTCGGAAGATAACGCGTTCACCACCATAGGCACGGCTCTGAATCGTAGCACAACCCGTTCGCCACCCGGCGAATCGTGCGCTACCTTTTCCGTTGGGTAAGCCAAAACCAGAGCAAGCCAGCCGTCGCCATAGCCAAAGCAGCGAGTTGCACCTCCGGTAAGGAGGTAGCCGCGGCCCGTTGGGCAGAGGGCGTTAAGAACAGTTTCAACACGATATAGGAAATGGCCACCCAAAACACACAGGCTAAAAGAAACTCGAGCCACTCGCGCAACGTCCTCACCGGTTTCGCAGGAGGGGCATCTACCGCCCGAGCCACGATGGGGCGAGGCTGCGGAGGGGCGACCTGGGCGTTCAAACTCGTAACGCGGGCAAAATGCGCCTTATTCCCCGCACCCCGCCCCTGAACGACCCAGCCGACCTTGATCTCCTTGGGCACCGTGAAAACGACCTGCCCCGTGCAGTCTGGGCAAGGGCCTTCCACAGAGGCGTAGCCAAGGAGCGCCGAAATGCGTTCCGGCGGCACACTTTGGAACTCGGGGTGCTCCTCCACGAATTTATCCCACTGGGCAACGATATCCGAGAGTTGCCAATGCACGCGATGGGTCCCCCCACAGCGCGCACACTGCGCCTTTGTGATATAGGCGCGCTTGGCCTGGCCGCTAGCGATCTCATCGGGCGCGATTTCGAGCGGAGCAAGTTCCGCGGCTGAAGAACGCGCCGTCTGGACCATCTGCAAGATAAACTGCTCGAACTCGGCCGGCGTTTCCGGCCTCTCGCGCACCTCCTGCCAGTTCGTCGTCCGATCCAAAAGTGCAAAGACCGCCTCGCCGCATTCGGCCGCCAACTGGCGGCGCGCCTCGGCAAAGACCCTCTCCACGCGCATCCATTCCGCCGCTTCTTGCTGCAGTTGCAGCCTCACGAGGAGAAAATTGGGCGGGTCATCGGGCTTCCACAACCGTTTCCACAAGGCCCTTTTCGAGAAGCGTTTTCGCACCTCGGCAGGGCAGCCGTCGGCAATCTCTTGGGCCAAAAGGTCTCGCAAGGCATACGTGCTCTCGTACAGTGGGCGCTGTTGAAGAAGCGCAGCGTGAACTGCATTCCACATCTCGTCTAACGCGGGGTATTCGCGGCGCCGTTCCATCAAGGCCATCAGAATATCCTTGGAGCCTGTATCCTTTGCTACGCCGAGCACCTCGTAATACTCGCCCTCTGCGTACCGCGCGCGAAGGTGCTCTTCACGATCCTGTCTCTGGCCGCTCATCGCTCCTCCCCTATTTTACATCGGCGGCGCACCCAGTTCACCGCGTATCCGGCGAATGTCTTCCTTTGTCAAAAGGCTGGCCCGTTCCAAAACGAATAGGACCTCCTCAGCGCCATGCCTCACGGCCGCCCAAATATCATAGGGCGCTTTACCTTGCGGCAAACGCGCCAATGCGCCCTGCAACTGTTCTACTTGCCGGCGAAAGGACACGTCATTGGCCAGCCTCGGATCTTGCCGCAAATAAGACGCGGCTAATTGCAGCAGGTTCGTTGCCCCACGGCGGGTCGCCTCGACGCGCTCCGCAGGGATGGGCGCCAATTCCCCCTCTTCGGTCAAATGGGCGAGTTGTGCGGCGATCTCTTGTGGAGATAACCCCATCTGCTTCATCTCTTCCAAGACGTCCTTTATGTTCACTTCTTTGATTTCGAATGGCTCGGGCATCGGCTCGCCGCGCAGTTCGTTCAAGCCTTCCAGGCGCAACGGTGCACCGGGGGCGCGCATATCGCTCCAATAGGCGCTCACCACGCCGTTCCGGTCGGCCCGGAGGATGCCGCTGAAGCGCGCCATCCCCTTGGTATCGAAAGCGGGCGAGAAGCGGAAATCGCCGATCAACTGGTACCCGCCATCCGGCCCTTCTTCTTTGATGTAAATGGAGACGGGCACCGCATCGCCCGGCTTGCCGCGCACGGTCAACCCCTCCAGTTTGCCCTCGCAGGGCACGGCGCGCCCCCGATCCAGGAGGATGCGCCCTTGGTAGCCCATCGGCGAACGGAGGGCCAGGCCGTAGGAATAGGCCAATTGCGGGATGGGCGGCGCCACGAGCCTCCGCGCAAAGAGCGCCGCGCCCTGGGCAACGCACTCCATCGGGTCCACCGGGAAGCCGCGCTGTTCGATGGCCTCCAGTTCACGGCGCACCCCCTCGTTCTCTGCAAAAATGCTCGCGATGGTTTGGCGCACGCAGGGCATATGCATCGGCCCCCCGACCAAGAGGACGTGATCTATCTCTTGGGGGTGTAGGCCATTTTCTTTGAGCGCAAAATGGATATGGCTCTTGAGCCGCTCGAGCAGGGGCTGAAGGGCCTCTTCGAGGATAATCCAACGGCCAGGGCGGCCCTCGGTATCCCGCCGCGTGCGCGCCATCTGGATGGTCAGCGGCCTACCACGGTAGGGCGTATCCACCGAGATGGTGGGCACCTCCGAGAGGCGGATCTTGGCCTGCTCGACGTGCAGGCGCAGGTCGCCCAAGTTGCGCAAGAGGTTCGCATCCACGCCCGCCAAGGGCTGGCCCTGCCGCACGCGCTCCACAATGGGCACCAGGTCGCTCAAACCATACGCCGAAATGGCCTGGGCCAGGAGCGCATCATCCATATCCAGCCCGCCCAGTTGCACATGGCCGCTCGCTGGGCGCGTTTGATCCACCACAGGGCGGCCCCGCTCCTCGCGGATCATCGTGATGACGATATCGAGCGTGCCAGCGCCCCAATCTATCGCCATCACAAATTGCGGCCGTGAGGCCTCCAGTTGGATGCCGTAGGCAAGCGTGGCCGCCACCGGCTCGGCGATGAGTTCGACCTCTCTGAACCCCGCCCCTTGGGCGGCCTCGCGCGTCAGGCGGATCATCTCGCTCTTGAAATAGGCGGGGTGCGTGATGACGGCGCGCTCCACCTGCCCTACGATGAAGGGGTTCGCTGGAGACTCGGCCTCGCGCTTGATCCAGGCCAGGATGAGCCGCGAGATATCGGCCGGCGTGTAGCGTTGGGCGCCCACGGGGATGATGATGCCCCCATCGGCCCCCTCCGCCAAAGGATACAAAAAGCGCCGCCGCTCGGCCTCCACCTCTCGAAAGGAGCGCCCAATGAGCCGCTTGACGCCCCACACCACCTGCTGGGGGGCGAGGGCCATCTGCTGGCGCGCCTCTTCGCCGAAACCCTGGGGGTTGCCCAAAGCATCGAACTTGACAAAGGAGGGGAAAACGGTGCCCTGCCAGGTGGGGCCATAACTGCTAGAGACCATTATGACGTGGCCATCTTCTTGGGCAAAGGCCGCCGCCGAGTTGTACGTACCCAAATCTATCCCGATGGTTGCCGGCGACATAGGATGCTCCTTTCAAGGCCTATCGAGAGGCCCCTTTGCGGTGTTTGGGGTTCCGCGAACGAGGTTTCGATTTGGGCGCCGCTTGCGCGGCCGGCTCGGCTGCCTTCGGAGGGGACTCAGGGGCTGCCTTTTGGGCGGCTTCGCCCGCCGGCGCTGAACCCTCTTCTACCGTCACGCCCGGGGAAGGCGAGATGGGGGGCAACTCGCGCGCCTCAGCCGGCGCCTCTCCCGCAGCCGGCTCAGAGGGCGCGGCCGGCGCGGGTTCCGGCGCGACGGGTTTGCGGTTAACGAGCACGCGCGCCCGCCGAAAGACCTCCCCGCCCGCAAGGCGGTACCCCGGCGCGATGACGCCCCCGATGACGCCCTCTTCAAGGTCGCCCCGCTCCGAATAGCCCACCACTTCACACCCCTCGAACACCACATCGCCCGGTTGGCACTCCCAACGGCGCACCCCATGCCCCTCCAGCAGGTCCATAAGGGCGCGGTGAATGGCTTGGACGCCCTCCGCGCCATCCGAAGGGGCCTCGGCCATCAGGCCCTCGCAAAAATCCGCCACGCGGATGATCCCCTCCAGGAGAGCACTGTATTGCCGCCCCAGCCGATCGTACATTTGATAGACGCGCCCCAGCCGGTTGATCATCTGGCCCTGCACCTCTTGGATGCGGCGCGGTGCCGTGCTGAGGAACTCTGCCTCCTCAAAGATCGCATTCCACAACCCGGCCTGCTCGCCGCGCAGCGGCCCCTTGTTGCGGCGCGCGAATAGTTTGCGGACGTTTATCATCGTACAGGCCCCCTTATTCCTCCTCCCCAGGGAGGCGAAAGCCCAATTGGCGCGGACGCAGGCGCTTCTTCGCCGTTTCGACGTCGCCAATGGCTTGGCGAAAATGCTCCACTGACACGCGAAAATCCTCGGGCGGTTCGAACTCCGCCTCCCGCAAGGCATACAGGGCGGCACGCCGGCACACTTCGGCGATATCCGCGCCAGAAAAGCCCTCGGTGCGCCGCGCCAAGGCCGCCACGCTGACGGTTTCTTCGAGCGGCATCGGCTTCAAGTGCACGGCGAAAATAGCCTCCCGCGCCGGCCCATCGGGCAAAGGGACCTCAATCTGCAAGTCAAAGCGCCCTGGCCTGAGGAGCGCGGGGTCGAGCAGGTCTGCCTGGTTGGTGGCCGCGATGATAAAGACATTTTCCTGGCCTTCCATCGCATCCATCTCGGCGAGGAGTTGGTTGACGATGCTCTCCCCGGTAACGTACTGGGCCTCGCGCCCCCGCCGGGAGGCGATAGCGTCAATTTCATCGAACAGGATGATCGCCGGGGCCACTTCGCGCGCCTTGGCAAACACAAAACGGATGCGCTCTTCGGATTCGCCGAACCACTTCGAAAAGACCTCCGGCCCGCGCACGGCCACGAGGTTGGCCCCGCAGTGGTTGGCGGCGGCATAGGCGAGGAGCGTCTTCCCCGTGCCGGGCGGGCCATAGAGGAGAAGGCCCCGCGCCGGGTGGATGCCCGCCCGCCGGTAGGCCTGAGGTTTGGTCATCGCAAGCGAGACGGCCTCGATGATGAGGCGCTTGACCTCCTCCAGCCCACCCACCTGGTCAAAGGTGATGTGCCGAGGCACCTGCACCGTGACCTCGCGCAGGGCCGAGGGCCGCAGGACGTTCAACGCCGCGAGAAAATCGGCCATACCCACGCGGAGCGTACCGTTGAGGTCTATATCGCCCGCCTCAAGGGCCGCGGGGGAATGGCGGCGGCGCAGGGCATTGTAGCCCGCCTCTCGGCAAAGGGAGGCTAGGTCTGCCCCCACGAACCCCGGCGTGCGCTGAGCCAGATCGTCCAGGTCCACATCGTCGGCCAGGGGCATACGGCGCGTGTGAATGGCCAGGATTTCCCGGCGGCCGCTTACGTCCGGCGGGCCGATGTGAATCTCGTGCTCGAAACGGCCGGGGCGCCGCAGGGCGGGGTCAAGGGCATTGAGGCGGTTCGTGGTGCCGATGACCACCACGCCGCGCATATCCGTCAGGCCATCCATCAGCGAGAGGAGCGTCGCCACCAGGCGGCGTTCCGTTTCTCCTTGGGCCTGCTCACGTTTGGGGGCCAAGGCGTCCAGTTCATCAATGAGGATGACGGCCGGCGCGGCGGCGCGGGCGCGTTCAAAGAGGTCGCGGAGGTGGCGCTCGCTTTCGCCGAAAAAGGCGCTGAGAATCTCTGGCCCGCGCACGCTAAAGAACTGCGCGCCCACCTCGTTGCTGAGCGCCTTGGCGATGAGGGTCTTGCCCGTGCCGGGCGGCCCGTGTAGGATAATGCCCCTGGGCATCTCGATGCCGAGGTAGGCAAAGGCCTCGGGGGCACGCAGGGGGTACTCCACAAGTTCGCGGATGCGCTGCAGTTCCCGGCTCAGCCCGCCGATATCCGCATACCCCACGCCGGCGGCCTCTCGGGGCGCGGCGGCCTCCTCAGCGGCCAGCCGAAAGGTGGTGGCCGCCGCCAAGCGCGCGACGGGGCCTGGCCGAACGGAGGCGATCTCGACGAGGACGGCGCTCCCCCCTAGGGTGAAGAAGGGAATCTTGATGCCTTCGCTCGCCAAGCGGCCCATCAAAAAGCGGCTGAGGAGACGAAGGCCCTCCTCCTGCGCCCAAGAGGGGGGCACGCGCACCTCGGCCACCTCCGCATCGGGCGGGGTGAGCAGCTCGAGGGTAACGGGTTGACCTTCGCGAGCGTTGAGATGGAGGCGGAGGTACTTATCCACCTCAATCTGCCCTTGCCCGCGCGACACGGCCTGCACCCAGGCCCCGCAAACCCGCCGGCCCCTCCGCAAGAGCACGGCGTCTCCCGCGGCCAGCGCCCAAGGTGCCTCTTCCGCCAAGGAGATGATGACGCGGCCACTGCCTTCTAACGAGGCGCTCTCGCGCACCGGTAGTTCCATCGGCCCCCCTTCTGCCGCAAAACCGGCCACGGGCCAAAGGCGCGATCCTTCTCGGAGGAGGCAGCGCCGCCGGCGAGGAGAAACGCTAAGCGAAAACTGCCTGTAGTATACACACGGTAAAAGGCAAAAGGCAAGCGCCCCAAGGGGCAATTCGCTTTAGCCTCTCGGCGCCTTGGCGCGGATGTAGGCCCCCACCGCGCGCCATATGCCCAGCGCCACCAGCAGCCAGAGCGCCACGATGAGGCCGCTCGCGATCCAAGCCACAAAGGGCCTTTGGGATAGGGTTCCCTGCGCACGGCGGCGGCAGTCGTCCATCACCGCCGGAGGGATGAGCCGCAAGGCCAGCGCGATGCCGAGCGGCACGAGGAGGAAATCATCGAGATAGCCGAGGATGGGGATGAAATCGGGGATGAGGTCTATGGGGCTGAGGGCATAGGCCACCACCAGGGCGCCCCATAGGCGGGCCGCCCAAGGGGTACGCGGGTCCCGATAGGCAAGGTAGAGGGCGTAGACCTCGTTGCGCAGGGCCTCCGCGCGGGCGCGCCACTTGGCCCACCACCCCCTTTGGCGCATCGCTCGCTCCTTTACCAGAGGTGCAAGAGCCACACGGCGCCCAGTGTGATGACCATCCCCGTTACCCCGCCGGCCACCACTTGGAGCACCGTATGCGCCCCCACCTTGACGCGCGCCCAGCCGACGAGCGGGATGAGCAAAAGGAGCGGCGCCGCGGCCATCCCCAGCACGGCGGTGATGAGCGTCGTGCTCAGGGCCACACTGGAGACGTGCTGGCTGATCTTCCACCGCACGGTTACGAGCAGGTTGAACAAAACGAGCGCAAACCCCGCGAGCGACGCGGCCAAGAGGTACCGTGGGCCATCCCAAATGTACAACACGACGAGCGGCACCCCCGTCGCCAGGAGAGAGGCGAGGATGGGAATGGGTTGGAGCCTCTCCTCGCGGCGGCTCACGTGCCAATCGCTGATGGCGCCACGGCGCAGTTCGCGCCGCCAAAGGAGCAACGTCCCCGCGACGACGGGCGTTCCCAAGGCAAGCGCCCACAAGAGGCCGCGCCAGGGCGAAGCGGGATCGGCCACGCCCAGGGCCAAAAGCAACGCCGGCGTGACGTAATGGGGGCTGATGAAGCGCGAAACGAGCACCGCGGCGCGCTCCGACCACTGAAGTTCGCTCGTGATAGTGCCCAGGATGATGAGGACGCCCCCCACCACCCCCCGCACAGTCAGGATATCCCCTGCCAAGAGGACCCCAAAGACCGCCGCAAAGACGGGTTCGGCGGCGAAAATAAGCGCCGTATGGGTGGGCGTGGTGAAGCGCTGCATAGCCGTCTGCACGGCAAAGGCCACCGCCGTGGCCAAGATGCCGGTGAACGCCGCGGCCCCCCATACCTCGGCGGATGGCAAGGGCCAGGCTTCCGGCGAGAAGAGGCGCATCCCCCCGCCCACGGCGCCACACAGCAGGGCGACCGTGGCCACCTGGACGATGGTCAGGGCGATGGGGTCAGCGCGCGGCGCAAAGGCGCTCACGGCCACGATGTGCAGCGCAAAAGAGATGGCACAGGCCAAGACGAGGAGATCGCCCCGGTCGAAATGGAGCGCCTCGTTGAGCGATAGGAGCGCCAGCCCCGTCACGGCGAGGCACACGCCCACGGCGGCCTGCGGCTGGGGCCGCTGGCGCAGCACCGCCGCCGAGAGGAGCGGCACGATGGCCACCGAGAGGCCGGTGATGAACCCCGCCTTGGAGGCGCTCGTGTAGCGCAGCCCCAGCGTTTGAAAGGCGTACCCGCCAAAGAGGAAAAGGCCGATGAGCGCGCCGGCCCCTACGCCGCGCCACCCCAAGGTGCGCAACCGCTTGCCGCCGATGAGGAGCAAGCCCACCGTGGCTAGGCCAAAGCGCAGGGCCAAAAAGGGGAACACGGGGTAATCGGCCGTGGCCTGTTTGACCATCACGAACGTGCTCCCCCAGATGAGCGCCACCAGGAGGAGCGCAAAATCGGCCCAGAGTTGGCGGGGCAGGCCCGCCCATTTCTCTTTAGAGGTCGAGTTCACGGCGCACCGTCTCATACAGGGTATCGGCTCGGATTTGACTCAACGTATAGCAAGGCGAGTTGAGGTGGTCGGCCAGTTCGCGGGCTAGGCCGCGATCGAGCGCCTCGTGCTCGGTGTTCACGACCACCGCGCGGATCTTTTTTTCGGCAAAGAGATCCGCCACCATCAGCGCCTCGTCGCGGGCCGGCATCCCCGTCATCGAGACGTTCCCCGCGCCATCCGTGAGGAGGATCATAAGCGGCATCACGTCCTTATCGAGGCGCTGCTCGCGCTCGATGACCTGATAGGCCAACAGGAGGCCCGCCGAAAGAGGCGTCTTGCCGCCCACAGGAATCTCGCGCAGGGCCTTGTGGGCCATCTCTACGCTGGATGTGGGCGGCAGGATGACTTGGGCGCGGTCGCGCTGGAAAGAGATAAGACACACGCGATCGCGCTTTTGGTAGGCATCCACCAAAAGGGAAAGGATGGCCCCCTTGGTGGCCTCCATCCGCTCGGCCGCCGCCATAGACCAACTCGCATCCACCGTAAAGACCACGAGATTGCCCGTCTTGCGGGCGCGCACCTTGCGCTGAAGGTCTTCCTTCTCGATGGCTACAGCGGTGTGGTCTGGGGCGCGCTGGCGCTGCATCGGGGCGGCCTGCCGCACGGTGGCATCCAAGGCGATATCCTCATACCGGCCTTGGGCCGAGCGGGCATAGATGTAGCGCCCCCGCTTTTGCCGGCTCAACGTATAGGTGCGCCGCCCCGTCGCTCGGCGGGCCAAACGATCCGCGGGGAAAGCGAGTTTGCGGGGTTTGAACACCTCACCGATGGGCACCGGCGCGCCGCCGCGTTGAGAAGGCTCTTTCGAATCGGCCTCCGCGTTGCGGCCCCGCAAGGGGATATTCTGCGCGCCCTCTTGGGGGTGAACGGCCTCTTCAGAGGTTACGCCATCCGTTTTTTTTTCGGGTACACGCCGGCCTCGGCGGGCTGGGTTTGGCCCTGCTCGCCGAGTTCGCACCGCGCCTGTTCTAGGCGTTCGGCTAATTTCTCGAGTTTGGTTTGCGTCTCTTCAAAAGGGCGCCGCCGCAATCGGTGCGGCAGGGCAAGTTCCGCCGCAAGGAGGATATCCGCCTCGCAGATAGCATTGCGCCCATCAAAGGCCGCCTGGGCAATGGCCGTCTTCAGAATGACGATATCGGCGCGGTGGCCATCCACCTCCATCTCGCTCGTCAACGCGGCGATGGCAAACAGGTCCTCATCGCGATACGTTACCTGGGGCAGACGCTCTTGGGCTTGGGCGATGCGCTGAGAAAGGCGCTGTTCCGCCTCTTGCCAGGCCTTGGCGAACCCCTCCGGATCCCTCTCATAGGCTACGCGGCGCCGCAGAATCTCGACGCGCAAGTCGGCATCAGGGATGCTTTGAATATCCACACAGAGGGCAAAGCGATCCAAGAGTTGGGGGCGCAGGTCCCCCTCTTCGGGGTTCATTGTCCCCACCAAGATGAACCGCGCCGGGTGCGAGAAGGATATCCCCTCCCGTTCGACGACGTTCACCCCCATCGCGGCCGAATCGAGCAAAAGGTCCACCACGTGATCATCGAGGAGGTTGACCTCATCCACATAGAGAAGCCCTCGGTTCGCGGCGGCGAGCACCCCCGGCTCGAAATGGCGTTCCCCGAATTTGATGGCCCGCTCGATATCCAGCGTGCCCACCACGCGGTCTTCCGTGGCGCTCACAGGGAGGTCCACAAAGCGCGTTTTGCGCCGGGCCACGGGGAGCGCCTCGCCGTTCAGAACGCGCTCGCGGCAACGATCGCACATTTGGTCCGGCTGGGTAGGGTTGCAATGGAAGGGGCAATCTTCCACCACCTCGATTTCCGGCAAGAGCGCCGCTAAGGCGCGCGCCGCTGTGGATTTGGCCGTGCCGCGCTCACCGCGGATGAGCACACCCCCGATCTGCGGGCTGATGGCATTGAGGATGAGCGCACGCTTCATACGCTCTTGGCCGACGATCGCCGTAAAAGGGAAAACGCGCATAGGGAACCCCATTCGCCTAGTATGGCGCTAGAGTATATCCCAAGGGGGGCGCCTTGTCAATCAACCGCCCTTTGGCCTTTTTATGTGCTCAAAGGGGCAGGCCAGGCGACCTGCCCCCTTTGAATCAGGCCAAGTGGGCGCGGAGGTAGGCCAGGCTCCGCTCGATGAGGGGCGTGGGATCCTCCTGCCCGGCGCCGTACTCGATGTTGTAATAGCCGCTGTACCCCGCCTCTTGGAGGATCTTGAGGATGGCGGGCACATCGAGCGTCCCCTCGCCCAAGGCCACCGGGCGAGGACGTTCCCCCTCCGCGGTAACGGGGGCGCTATCGTTGAGGTGGGTGTGCATCACGCGCGGGGCGAATTCGCGCACATAGTCGAGATAGTTCGGCATCCGCGCCAGGCGGTTCGTATGCAGCGTGATGCCCAGGGTAGGCACGGCGTCCATCGCCGGCTTGAACAGTTCATACACGCCGCCGAACTGGCCGTGGTTCTCCACCGAGACCTTGATGCCGGCCGATTCGGCGATTTTGGCCGTCTCCTGCAAGCCATAGATGACGGCGTCGAGGCACTCCTTCGTCGAGCGCCCCTCCGGCAACCTTCCGCCGGCAAAGATGCGCGCATGGTTGGCCCCCAGCCTCAGGCAGAGATCGGCCACCCGTTTCATATGGTCCAACTGGGCCTTCATCTCCTCTTCGGTGAACACCAGGAATTCGGTGGCGGGGGAGATGGCCGAGATCTCTAAATGATGCGCGGCGAGGAGGCCCTTCACATAGCCGATTTGCTCATCGGTGAAATTCACATCCACGTGGAAGCACGGCGCATGGGCGATGATCTCCACGCCCTCCACGCCCAGCGCCGCAATCCGCTCCAAGGCCTCTTCGCGGCTCTTATCATAATAGGCCCACGTGCTAACCGAAAGTTTCATCGCGAAACCCCTTTCTGCCCCAAGAGCGAGAGGGGGCGGGAACATCCCCCACCCCCTCCATACGCCTTACAGATGGACGACCTTGTGCGTTTTGGCGGCCTGGTAGAAGGCCAAGCACACCTCCAGGTTGCGGTAGGAATCGTGGATGCCGGTGAGCGGTTGGGCCTTGCCCTCGATGCAATCGAGCATATGGTCAATGAGGGTCAACCCGCCGCCCCGCCCCGGTGCCTCGATAACCTGCCACTCTTTGTCCTTTGTCATATCCATGGTGAACAGTTTGCCGGGCGCCACCGTCGGCTCGCTCAGGATTTGCCCCTTGGTGCCGATGAGGTGGAAGGCGCTCGTGAACCCGCCCGGATCCACCGACCAGGTAACCTCCAACGTGGCCACACAGCCGTTGCCAAAGACGACATTGGCCACGCCGAAATCCTCCAGCGGCTCATCCTTGTGTTTGATGTTGCTGATTTCACCGCTGATGCGCACCACCTCCGTGCCAAAGAGATAGCGGAGGTTGTCAATTTGGTAGATGGCGTGGTCCACCCAGCCGCCGCCGAACACCTTGCAGGGGTCCAGCCACCAGGTGCGGCCATACACGTCGGGCCAAACCTGGTTGGGCAACGAACTGCGCACCAGGCCAAAGGCCGAGATCGGCTCGCCCAGTTTGCCCTCCTGAATCCACTGCTTATAGATGTTCAAAGCGCCGCCCACGCGCCCCATACACTCAAAACTCATAAAGAACACCCCGCCCTCTTTGACGGCCACCGCCAGCGCCTTGGCCTCCTCCAGGTTCATCGCATACGGCTTGACGCTGATGATGTGCTTGCCCGAACGGGCCGCCTTGCTGCAAAGGCAGACGTTCTCTGAGGTGGGGCAGGCCGTGATGATGAGTTGGAGGTCATCGCGCGCCACCACGGCCTCATAGTCGTCCGTGGCGATCGCGCCGGCCTCTTCGATGACCGGCCGGGCATGCTCGAGATCTCGATGGGCCACGATGACCAACTCCGCCCGAGGGTTCCCCTTCAATTGGCGGATGGCCCCCAGCCCCGCATACCAGTGATCTAGCCCGACGATGCCAACGCGAACTTTTTCTGCCATGGTATCCTCCCTTGGGTGGTTTCAGAAGGTCGTCTCGAGGGCAAGCGCCTGCCCCTTATCGGACGATTCGAACGACTTGATCATAATCTCGGAGACGTGCAGCCCCCACTCGATGGAAGGCAGCGGCTCCGTATTGTTCACGATGCAGTCGTGCAGGTGCTGGGTAGAGGCCTCCATATACCGGTACGGCGGGAAGGACTCCCTCGGCAGGTGGTGCCACTCCTTGCCCCGCTGAGGTCTGGGCACAAAGTAGGGGCTATCTTCGATGGTGCTCGCCACCGAAAGCGGCGAACCCGAATCGGGGATGCCAAAGGCGATGGTGCCCTTTTCGCCGCAGAGGAACATCCGCGGCCCCTGCGGAGGCATCACAAAGGAGACCGAGTTGGCCACCACGCAGCCCAGGCAGTTGCCCGGCCACTCGATGAGGGTAAAGGTGTTATCGGGCGCCTTCATCTCCGTGGGCACCATGCGCTCCTGCTCAGCGCGGTAGGCAAAGGGGCTATCGCCGGGGGTATACGTCTTGAGAAAGTCCGTAAAGACGTCGTCGCTCCAGCGCGGTGGCCGCTGCGGCACCGAGAGTGCGGCCAACCCCACCACCTTCTTGGCCGGCCCGAGGAGGTAGGTCAGCCCCGAAATGAGGTAGACCCCCATATCGAAGAGCATCCCCCCGCCTTCGCGCTCGTAATAGGTCTCGCCGCCCCACAAGGGCACGAAATCGCGCTCCGTGCGCGCCAAGATATAGTGCACCGGGCCGATATGCCCCTGTTGGATGATCTCCTTCGCCTTCTGATAGACGGGGTCCAGCCAGTAGTTCGGCTCCACCAACCCTTTGACGCCCTTCTCGCGCGCCACCTTGACGACGGCCTTGCCCTTTTCAAAGTTCGTCGCGAAGGGCTTTTGCACGAGGAAATGCTTGCCGGCCTGGGCCACCTTGAGCGTCAGATCGGCATGGGTGGACATCGGCGTGAGCACGAACACGGCCTCGATATCCGACTTGGCCAGCATATCATCAAGGCTTGTGTACACCTCCTTGGCGCCCCAAATGCGCGCCATCTGGCGAGCGCGCTCTTCGATCAGGTCGCACGTGGCCACGAGATCAAAGATGCGGCTCACATAGGGAAAGTACCCGTGCAGCGAAATATCGCCGCAACCCACGATACCCGCCTTCACACGTCTCGTTTCAGCCATCGCACATCCTCCTTCGTTTGCTCGGTCGCGGCTCCGCACACCGCCACCATAGTACATTGTATCACCTGCATACAACGAATGCAAGGGATTTTTTCGGCGTCGAACCATATGTTCTGTTCTCCGCACCCCAATACATCGCGGGGCGCCGACCTTTTGCTCCGTGCCTTCACCCGTGGTGGACGGCCCCTTGGCTCCTCGTGTATACTGGGCGCACACGGTATGCTCCAAGGAGGCGCGATGGCCCTTTTACGCATTGCCAGTTGCCAATTCCCCGTGAGCGCGGATACCCGCCGCAATGCGCGCTACATCCGCACCTATATGGAAAGGGCCGCGCGGGCCGGGGCGCACCTTCTCCACACGTCGGAGGCCTGCCTCTCCGGCTATGCCGGCACCGATTTCACCACCTTCGAGGGTTATGACTGGGCGCTCCTGCGCGCCGAAACGGCCCGCCTGCGCGAACTGGCCAAGAAACTCCACCTGTGGCTCGTGCTCGGCTCGGCCCACTACCTCGACGCTCAAACGCCCCCGACGAACTGCCTCTATCTCATCAACCCCGACGGGGATGTGGTAAATCGTTATGACAAGTGCTTTTGCACCAAGGGAGACCAGCGCTATTACAGCGCCGGCCATCGGCTCGTTACCCACACTATCTATGACGTGCCCATCGGCTTGGCCATCTGCTACGACGTTTGCTATCCGCAACTCTACGCCGCCTACCGCGAACGGGGCGTGCAGGTTATGCTTCACTCCTTTTACAACGCCCATGACAAAGGCCCCAACTGCCTGGATGTGCTGAACGTGCGCCAAGTGCCCACGCGGTGCGCCGATAACGTGATGTGGGCCGTGGCGAACAACTCGTCGTACCCCTACTCGCACTGGGGGAGTTTCGTCGCCCGCCCCGATGCCACTATCGCCCAACAACTCCCCATCAACCGTGCGGGGATGTTGGTGCACGATTTTCCCGATGGCCTCTCCGACGGGGGCTGGATCCACAACTATTTGCCGATGCGGGTGGCCGAGAACGAGGTGATGCATTTTGGCACGCCTTCGCAACACCCGCGCCAGTTGGACGGCCGCGCCGAACCGTAAAATAGAAAGGAAGGACCTCGATGGACGCACAATTTACGCCTGACCCCAGACTGCGAACCAAGTATATGCTCGTCACGCTCATCGTGTGTGCGGTGTTCTTTTTGCCGTGGATAGCCCTTGCCTATTTGCCGGGTTTGGGCTGGACGTTCGTCGTCATCTACTTCTTGGCAAACGCCCTGTGGGTGTTGCTCGCCTTTCTACTCATCGCCCCCTATTGCCGAACAATCCGGTATGAGATGACCGATGAGGCGGTCATCGTGCGGCGCGGGTTAATTACCCAGTCGGAGGACGTGGTGCCCTACCGGATGATCACAAACATCGCCATCCGCCGGGGGCCGCTCGATCGCCTGTTTGGGCTGGGCACGTTGAACGTGCACACGGCGGGCCACAGCGCCCAAGAGGCCGGCCCAGAGGCCAAACTCGTGGGGCTGAGCAACTACCGCGCCGTGCACGAGGCCCTTTTGGAGGCCGTCAAACGCTTCGGGCGCATCCCCTCCGATGTGGCGCCCAGCGGCGCCCCGGCCGCCGAGGCCCCTTCTGCCATCGGCCAGCAGTTAGAGGCCATCTTGCAGGAATTGCGGGGCCTGCGCGCCGATCTCACCCACCCACAGCACTAACGCTCGGAGGCTTTGATTATGGCAACCCTTCTTCTGGGCCTGGAACCGACCGATTTGACCCAAGAACAACGCGCCGAACTGGAACGGCTGGCCAAGGGCTACCGCCTGCTCGTCACCCAAGATGAAGCGGCGATGAAGGCCGCCCTGGACGAAATCGAGATCGCCGCCGCGCGCGTGCCGCACACGCTCCTCCCTCAAATGCCCAGATTGCGTTGGTTCCAACAGTGGGGCGCCGGGGCCGATTGGCTCTTGCAGCATCCAGAACTTGCCGAACGCGATCTCATCATCACGAACGTCTCGGGCATCCATGCCATCCCCATCAGCGAGCACATCTTGGCCCTCTTGCTGGCCTTGGCGCGGCGCATCCCCGATGCAGTGCACGCCCAGCGCGCCCACATTTGGCAGCGCCAGCCGATGGGCGAGGTCTTCGAACTCGCCGGCAAGACGATGGTCATCGTCGGCGTTGGAGATATCGGCGCGCGCACGGCCCAAATCGCTTCGGCGATGGAGATGCACGTCATCGGCGTAAGGCGCCACCCAGAACGGCCCGTCCCGGGCGTCGAGCGCATGGTTGGCCCCTCGCAACTCGCAGAGGTCCTGCCCGAGGCGGATTTCCTCGTCCTCACCGTGCCCCTCACGCCGGAGACGGAACACCTCATCGGAGAGAAGGCCTTGCGCCTTCTCAAACCGTCGTGCATCCTGGTGAACATCGGCCGCGGCCGCACGGTGGACCAGGCCGCCTTGGTGCGCGCCCTCCAAGAGGGGCGCCTAGGGGGCGCTGGGCTGGATGTTACCGATCCCGAGCCGCTCCCTCCCGATTCGCCCCTGTGGGATATGCCGAACGTGCTCATCACGGCGCACTATGCCGGGCGCACGCCGGCCTATAACGCGCGGGCTATGGAAATCTTTATGGATAACCTGGCGCGCTATACGAGCGGCCGCCCGCTGCGCAACGTGGTGGATAAACGCCTGGGATACTAACTCGCGGAGAGAAGACCTATGTTGACTTTGAAAGACAAGATCCGTGGATGCATCGCGGCCTCGTGGATCGGCTCCTCGATGGGCGCCGCCGTGGAGGGCTGGCCCTACGAGCGCATCGCCGAGACGTATGGGTTCCTGCAAGAACTCAAACCCTACAAGCACTATACGCGCTATACGGATTGGCTCCGCCCGCCCGGCACCACCGAGGATGGTATCGAACGCCAAAAACTGATGAACCTGGCCGTCATCCGCAAAGGAGATCGCATCACCGCCGACGACCTAGTGGCCGTGTGGCTGGAGGTGCTCGACCCCGCCAAGATGGTCTACAAGCAGGAGCCATTCGACCGCAGCCTGCTGGAGATGGCGCGTGCCGGCGTGCCGCCCAGGGAACTGGGGCGCCTGTGGCCCTTTAACAACGTGAACTCGCTCGCCCGCGCGGGGCATACCTTGGGCATCATCAACGCGGGCGACCCTTTGGGCGCCGCGATGGATGTGTATGACGTGGGCCTGATTTATGCCAACGAGAATACATTCGCCCTGCGGTGGGCGGCGTTATACCACGCCGCCATCGCCGAGGCGCTCAAGCCCGATGCCACGGTCGAATCGGTGCTCGAGACGGCGCGCCAGTTCGCCTCGTTTCGCGGCCAAAAGGGCACGCCATATGCCCCGTATGATACGATCTTGAGCGAAATAGACCGCGCTTTGGAGATCGCTTCTCGCTATGACGACCCTATGGCTATGCGGCCCGAGTTCGATCGCCTGTATTACGGCGGGGCGCACTTTGTCTATTCGATGTCTCAGGCCAACGAAATCGTCTGCAAAGGGTTGGCCATCTTTGCCGTGTGCAAAGGCGAGGCGCGGGCGGCGATGCTCGCCGGGGTGAACTATGGCCGCGATACGGATTGCCTAGCCGCCGTGGCCGGCGGCCTGGCCAGCGCCTTCTCGGGCGCCTCCAGCCTCGACGAGGGATGGATTGCCCAGGTGAACGCCGCCACCAAGGCAGACCCCTATACGAACAGCCATCTCGACATTGACGAGACGACCGAGGGCCTCCACAGGGCCGTGTTGAGCCGCCTGGCGCGGCAAAAGGCCGTGGTCCAAACGATGGAGGCTGCGGAGGGTTACCTTGCCTAGCGATCGCGCCCTTTTTCGCGAACCGTTGATCCATATCGGCGAGGGCGCCCTAAAGGCCTTCCTTGCTTACGTCCAAGAACAGGGGTTCCGCTCGTTTCACCTGGTGGCCGATGCAAACACGTGGCGCGCCCTCGGCGAGCGCGTGGCGGGCCTCTTACGCAGCGCGGGGTACGGCGTCACGCTGATCCTCCTCGAGGGGGAAGAGATCATCGCCGATGAGAGGCAAATCGTGCGCGTGATGCTCCCGACCGGGGAAGATACCGAGCGCATCTACCTCGCCGTCGGCGCAGGTACCATTACGGATATCACCCGGTTTGCCAGCCACCGTATGGGGCGCCCTTTCATCTCGCTCCCCACGGCCCCCTCGGTGGATGCCTACACTTCGCCCAACGCGCCCCTCGTCCTCGGCCGCCTGAAAAAGACGGTCAATGCCCAGGTGCCCTTGGCCGTCTTTGCCGATTTGGAGACGTTGCGCCGAGCGCCCCGGCCGATGATCGCCGCCGGCTTTGGCGATATGCTGGGCAAGTTCACCTGCCTGGCCGATTGGCGCCTTGGCCACCTTTTATGGGATGAGCCGTACGATGCCGAGGTGGCCGCCGAGGCCCGGCGCACCCTGGAGCGCGTCGTGGCCCAGGCCGAGGCCATCGGCGCCTTGCGGGCCGAAGGCATCCGCGCGTTGATGGAAGGCCTCTGCGCCTCCGGCCTCGCGATGGCGCGTGTGGGAGATTCCCGCCCGGCTTCGGGGGCCGAGCATCACCTTTCGCACTTTTGGGAGCAGAAACTCTTGCAAGAGGGCCGCCCCGCCTTGCTCCACGGGGCAAAGGTCGGCGCGGCGGCCATCTTGATGGCGGGCGCCTATGCTCGCCTGCGCAGCCTTTCGCGCGAGCAGGTTACGGAGCGCCTAGCGGCCCTGCGTTGGCCCTTGCCCGAAGAGCAACGCGCCGAGATCCGCGCTGCCTACGGCGCCCTGGCGGAGGGCATTATGGCCGCCCACCAAGCCTTTATCGAGATGCCCGCAGAGCGCGTGGCCCTCTTGCGCGAACGCATCGCGGCAAACTGGGAGGAGATTCAGGCCCTTGCCGCCTCGGTGCCGCCGCCTCAGGTGATGGCGAACCTGTTGCAACGTGCGGGGGGCGTGGTGCACGCGGAGGATTTGGGCCTCAGCCCGGAGGAGATTGCCCTCGCCTACCGCGCGGCGCACTATCTGCGGGCGCGCTTTACCGTGCGCAAGTTAGAAATCGCCCTAGGCCTATAACGAACGCCAAGGGGGATGGAATTCCTTCCATCCCCCTTGGGAGGCCGTCGTGGTCAGGGAGGCTGACGGGTATCGGTAAAATTATCGGTAAGGTAGGGTGGGATGGTGTATCCGAGCGTTTGGGAGGACGCGGACGCCTTTCCCTCACCTACGGCGGCGGACTGAGCGGTGGCGGCGGCGAGGTCTCGATGGTGCGGCGATGGTCCGCCGCCGCCTGCTGCGATGTGAACTGCATTGCCCGCTTCAGTCTGCCCAGAGTGTAGCACATTCCCTGAAATTTGTCAAGTTTGTCTATCAAGATATTTTACAACCTTTCTTGCGAAGGAGGCACGATGATTCGCGAAGAGATCGTCTATTTCGAGGAGCCTGGGCCTCACACCGAGGAAGTGTTCGCCTGCGTAGATCGCGCCCTCGCCCAAGAGGGCATTCAGAAGATCGTCCTCGCTTCGACGCGGGGCGATACGGCGCGCTACGCCCTTGAGCATTACCGAGGCCAATCGGTGCGGCTGGTCATCATCCCGCACCAATACGGGTTTGGGCCGGGGCAGCGCTTCCCCCAAGAACTCGTGGCCGAGGCGCACGCGGCAGGGCACGCTGTGCATTTTGGCACGATGCTCTTTCATACGGGCGGCCTGTATGGCGTGGAGGCGCCCCGCGTGGTGGCCGACTTTTTGCGCTGCTTCGGCCAGGGGTTCAAAGTGGCCATCGAAATCCTGCTTATGGCCGGGGACGCCGGCCTAGTGAAGACGGGAGAGAAGGTCATCGCCGTGGCGGGCACGGGGCGCGGCGCCGATACAGCCCTCGTCGCCACAGGCGCCACCTCGCAGAACCTCAAGGCCCTGCACGTCTCGCGCATCCTCTGCAAGCCGCTCTAAGCGCCATCGCGCAAATTTGACACACAAGGCAGACTGCGTAACGTATTCAGCATTGTGAATGGAGCGGCAAGGACGATGGAACCCTACGAGGATATCGCAGGCTTGTTCAAGGCGCTGGCGCATCCGACGCGCCTGGCCATTCTGCGCGCTTTGGCCCAGGGCGAGACCTGCGTCTGCCACCTGACGGCCCTTTTGCGCAGGCGCCAGCCTTACATCTCGCAACAATTGATGATACTCCGCGATGCGGGCCTGGTGCGCGACCGGCGCGAGGGGTTGATGGTGTACTATCGCCTGAGCGATGCGCGCCTGGCCGAACTGATCGAGCGCGCGGCAGAAGTGGCCCGACCCCAAGGGGAACCGATCGGCCTGCCGGAGATGATTTCGGGGCCGATCGCGGGGTGCTCCTGCCCGCAATGTGTTGCATCCTTTGCGGCGCAAAGCACGGTATAGTTTGCCCTGCTCCAAAACATATCGTAAGCCATATGGAGGGATTTCATGGTGCAGATCTGGCTTATCGTAGCAAAAGCGCTGCAAAGCGGCCTGGGCAACCTCGCCGCTTACCTGGCGGCTCATGTGCTCCTCTGCCTTTTGCCGGCCTTTTTCATCGCCGGCGGGTTGACGGCCCTCGTCCCCAAAGAGGCCGTAACGCGCTACCTCGGCCCCAAAGCCCCTAAAATCGTCTCGTATCCGGCGGCGGCCATCGGGGGGTTTCTCCTGGCCGTGTGTTCTTGCACCATTATGCCCCTCTTTGCCGGCATTTAAAAAGGGCGCGGGGCTAGGGCCGGCCATCACCTTCCTCTTTGTCGGGCCGGCGATCAACATCTTGGCCCTCGCCTATACCGGCGTTACCCTGGGGATGGACCTGGCCGTGGCGCGCATCGTCCTCTCGGTAATGTTCGGCATCGGCATCGGCCTGATGATGGCTTTGATCTTTCGCCGGTCGGAGGCGGCCCGCGAGGCCGCGAACGGCGAGGACCCCTTCTCGCGTGGGGCGCGCATTCCCCGCGCGAACGGCCTCTTCCTGCTTTTGCTGGTCGCCCTTCTCATCGTGGGCACGCTCCAGGTATCCCTGTTCACCCGTTCGTATGCCGAACTGACCATTCCCCTGCGCGGCGCTGAGGCCTTTCAGGCAACCTTGAACCGCTGGGTGCCCTTCGACGCCAGCCGTGGGGAAGAGGGCGTCTCGGTGCAGGGGGCTATCCTTATCGGCCTGCTCATCCTCATCGCCCTGGCGGCCTGGCGGGGCCTCACCAAGGTGGACGAAGGATACACCCCTTGGACGTGGGCCGCGCTGGGCCTCATCGCCCTGACGTTGCTCGTGGCGGCCCTGCGCCTGGTGCCCTCGGCCGAAGGGCTGACAGTTCACGTGACGGGCAAGTTTATCGGCGTGCTCCTGACGTTAGGCGCCCTCTGGTACGTGGCGAAACGCTACCTCGATGAGTTCCTCGTGCAAGAATGGCTGTGGGAGACCTGGCGCTTTGTCAAACAGATTATGCCGCTCCTCCTGGTGGGGGTGTTCTCGGTGGGCGTCATCCGCCCGTTCATCCGGCCGGAGTGGATCGAAACGCTCGCCGGCCGCAATACGGTCTTGGCGAACATCGCGGGCGTGCTCTTTGGCGTGTTTATGTATTTCCCCACGCTCGTCGAGGTGCCCATCGCGAATATGTTCCTCAGTTTGGGGATGCATCGAGGCCCGCTCTTGGCCTACCTGATGGCCGACCCCGAACTGAGCCTACAGAGCATCCTCATCACCGCGGGCATCATCGGCAAGGCCAAGGCCTGGACCTATGTGGCCTGGGTGGCGCTCTTTAGCACGCTGGCCGGCCTTCTCTACGGCGCCTGGGTAGATGGCGCGGTGCCTTGGCAGGCCATCCTATGGGTGATCTTGGGCCTTGTGGCCCTTGGGGCGGCCTGGGCGTGTAGAAGGCGGTGTTTCCGCCGGCAGCGCCTGCAACGCGCCTCGGTGCCCACGCAGGCTTCGGAATAACAAAGTACTCTCATCGCAGAATGTGTGGAGGTTTTTCGCTTATGGAGATCAAAATCCTCGGCACGGGGTGCCCCAAATGCAAGCGGCTGGCGCAACTGGCCGAACTCGCGCTAGAACGATCCGGCGTGGATGAGGCGGTCATCACCAAGGTAACAGATATCCAAGCCATTATGGCCTACCCCATCTTGAGCACGCCGGGGCTGGTCATCAACGAAAAACTCGTCTGCTCGGGGCGATTGCCCAGCGTAGATGAGATCATCGCGTGGCTCAAGGAGGCGCAAGGATAGCCCTGCCCGGGGGCGCACGGCCGAATTGCCCCTTGGCCCCCGCCGTGTTACAATCGCGGCCACGGAAAGGAGCACGCCAAGATGGCTCGCCTCGTCTTTTTCGGCACGCCCCCTTTTGGCGCGGTCATCCTCGAGGGGTTGCTCAGCGCGGGGTATGAGGTTCTGGCCGTGGTGACCCAACCCGACCGGCCCGCCGGGCGGGGCCGGCGCCTTCAACCCTCCGCCGTGAAACAGGTGGCCCTGAAATACGGCTTGGAGGTCCTTCAGCCGGCCCGATTGCGCCGAGACCGCCCCACCCTCGACCGATTGCGCGCCCTCGCGCCCGAGGTGATGGTGCTCGCCTCCTATGGGCAGATTCTGCCGGCGGAGGTGCTCGCCCTCGCCCCCTATGGGTGTATCGGCGTGCACGCCTCGCTCCTCCCCAAATATCGCGGCGCGGCGCCCATCCCGGCGGCCCTTTTGGCCGGCGAAGAGGAAACAGGCATCACCCTGATGCTCACCGACGAGGGGATGGATACCGGCCCCATCATCGCCCAAGAGGCACTCGCCATCTCCCCGCGCGAGACGGCCGAAACCCTCGCCGCCCGTTTGGCCGAGTTGGGCGCGCGGCTCCTGGCAGAGACGCTCCCCCGCTGGCTGAAAGGGGATATCACCCCGCGCCCACAAGACGAATGCCTAGCCACCTACGCGCCGCCCATCGCCAAAGACGCGGGGGCCATCCGCTGGGGGCGATCTGCCGTGGAGATTGACCGACAAATCCGCGCCTTTACGCCCTGGCCGGGCACCTTTTGCCGCTATGAGGGGGCGCTCCTCAAGATTTTGAGCGCGCTCCCCTGGCCCGATGTCAAACAAGAGGGGCCTCCCGGCAAGGTGGTGCGCGTGGGGGGAGCCGTGGGGGTCATCACGGGGCAGGGCCTCTTGATCCTCGAAAGGGTTCAGCCCGCGGGCAAGCGGCCTATGCGCGCGCAGGATTTTGCCCGTGGGCGCCCCGAGTTCATCGGCGCCATCTTGAACGATGGCGCCTAGCCAACCCTAGGAGGCACCGCGCTGACGGTTCACCGCGCCTATCTTCTCGATATGGGCCTTCAACCCTATGATCCCGTCCACGCCCTCCAGCGGCGCTTGGCCGAGGCGCGCCGCTGGGAGCGGGTTCCGGACGTTCTCATCCTGGTGGAGCACGAGCCGGTCATCACCCTAGGGCGGCGCGGCAAAGAGGAGCATATCCTCGCGCCGGCCGAGGTCTTGGCCAAGGAGGGCATCCTCGTGCGGCGCGTGGAGCGCGGCGGCGACGTAACCTACCACGGCCCCGGCCAACTGGTGGCCTACCCCATCGTGCACCTGGCCAGCCACCACTTGGGCATCAGCGAATATATGCACCTTCTGGAGCAGGCCATCCTCGATACCCTGGCCGACTATGGCCTCGCCGCACACCGCCGCGAAGGGTATATCGGCGTCTGGTTGGGGTTGAAAAAGATCGCCTCTCTCGGCGTGCGTGTAGCGCGCGGGGTAACCTACCACGGGCTAGCGCTCAACGTGTCGCCCGAGATGCGCCATTGGGGCTACATCATCCCCTGCGGCATTCCCGATGCGACGGTTACCAGCATAGCGCGCGAGTTGCCCGCGCCCCCGCCTATGGCCGAAGTGAAAGAACGCCTGACGCGCCATCTCGCGGCGCTCTTAGGGCTGGGCCTCGAACCCATCCCTTGGGGAGAGGTCGAAGAACGCCTCAGCGACCTGGCTGAGGAGGCTAATCTTCCCGGTTGACGCGAACCTCGATGCGCCCCTCTTCCCACCAGGCGCGCCCCATCCGCAAGGTGTTATAAGCGCACCCCATTCGCCCCAGCCGATCCATCACGATGATGCCGGCCCGCCCGCCGACTCGCTGGGCCAGATAGGCGATAACCTCTTCCGCCGCCTGTTGGGGGTGCATCCCGGCAGCCAGATGATCTACGGCGCGCTTGGCCATCACGATGCGCACGATGTGCTCCCCCTCGCCCGTGCTCACGGCGGCGCCGACGGCGTCATCGGCATAGAACCCCGAGCCGACGCAGGGCACATCGCCCACGCGCCCCGGCACGGCGAACTGGCGCCCGCCCGTCGAGACGCCAGCGGCCAGATGCCCCCTCACATCCCGTGCGATGGCGCCCACGGTATCGCCATAGGGCGTGGCCAGGCGCAGGGTTTGGCGCCTCGCCTGCCATATCTCGCGTTCGCGTGGCACGATGAGATCCTCGGGGTTGCACCGGGCGATGCCGTGGGCCTCGGCAAACCGCGCCGCGCCCTCGCCGATGAGAAAGGTGTGCTCGCTCTCCATAATGCGTCGCGCCACGAGGATGGGGTTGGCGATATCGCGCAAGCCGGCCACAGCGCCCACGTTCAAGTGGGCGCCCTCCATAAACCCCGCATCCATTGAGACGAAGCCATCCTGGTTAAGGTGCGACCCCTTGCCCGCGTCAAAAGCCTCGTCATCTTCCATCACGCGGATGGCCGCCTCCACGGCGTCTTCCGCACTCCCGCCAGAGTCAAGGATGCGGTAACCCTCCTCCACGGCGCGGCGGCAGCCCGCCCGAAAGGGGTCAAGAAGGCTATCGGGGATATCTCCTGCGCCCCCGTGGACGATCAACTGCGGTTTTTCGCTCAAATCGAGCCTCCCACTCGATGGTTTTACTCGAACGGTCGCCCTTGCTCGGCCATAAAGGCGAGCACCTCTTCACGGCGGAAGGTCCCCTCCATCGGGCCGAGGCGCGTGGTGGCCAGGGCGCCCACGGCATTGGCAAAGCGCCCCGCGCGCTCCAGGGACCACCCCTCAGCCAGACCCACCAGGAAGGCCGCATCGAAGCAATCGCCCGCGCCGGTGGGGTCCACCTCGGTGACGCGGTACGGCGGAACATCGATCGTGCCCTCTTGGGTAAAAAGGGTGGAGCCTCTCTCGCCCTTTTTGAGGGCGACGATGCGCACGCCCCGCCGCAAGAGCGCCTGCGCGCCGGCCTCAGGCTCTCGCTCGCCAGAAAGGGTGGCCAACTCCTCGCCGCTCGGGAAAACGATGGTGGCGATATCCAAAATGGGTTGGCACACCTCGCGGATGCGCTCCACGCTCAAGAGTTCGGGGCGCAAATTCGGGTCCAGGCTCACCACCCCGCCTCGAGCATGCACCTCGCGCGCCAGCGCATAACAAGCCTCGCGCATCGCCTCGCTCACGCTCAATGAGGACCCCATAATATGCGCGTAACGCGCCCCCTCCAAAATGTGCGGCGGAATTTGGGCTGCCTCCACCTGGGCCGCGGCCGAATGGGGCAGGTGAAAGATGAACTGCCGGCTGCCATCGCTGCGATAGGCCACAAAGGCGATGCCCGTCAGGTAGCCCTCCAGGCGGCGCAGGCCAGAACAATCTATGCCATCCGCCATCAAACGCCGAATGAGGCAATCTCCAAAGGCGTCGGCGCCGACGGTGCCGATAAAGGCCACCGAAGCGCCCAGCCGTGCGGCGGCGCTGGCGGCGATAGCCGGCGCGCCGCTGGGGAAGGGTCCGGCCCACTCGCCCGGTTCGCCCAAGGGCACATCTCGCCGGGTGCGCATCATCTCCACAAGTGCCTCTCCGATGGTGACGATCGTGGCCATCTCGCCTCCTTATTGCGCGGAGTTCGGCGGGCATTCTAGCCCCACGGTGGGAGGGCGTCAAAGGAGGGCGTTTGACCCGCACCGCGCCATCGGTAGAATAGGCCCTATCAGAAAGAGGGGGGTACAACAAATGGAGTTTTACCTGATCCGCCATGGCGAGGCCGATATGTCTCACGCGACGGACCCCTACACCCCGCCCTTATCGGCGGAGGGGCGCCTTCAGGCCGAACGTTTGGCCGAGGCCTGTGCATGCTGGGGCATCCAGTTCCTCTGCGCAAGCACGATGCGCCGCGCCCAAGAGACGGCCGATGCCATCTCAGCCCGCCTGCCGGATATCCTCCGCTGGGACCTGGAGGAGTTGGAAGATGTAACCCTTGATGACCTGCATTACGAGCCGACCGCCGGGCAGTGGGCCTCGACGTGGACGGAAGACCAGCGCGACCGCGCCTTTCGGCAGGTGTGGTCGCGCGTGATGGGCGCGTTAGCGCGCATCGAAGTGTATGCCATGGCCCACCACCTCGAACGCATCGCCATCGTCGGCCATGGCTCGACGATCAGCCTCCTCTTGCTGAACTGGTTAGGGTGGGATTGGCGCGCCCGTTCGCGGCTCGAGTTCGCCGTTTCGCCGGGCAAGAGTTGCCGGGTCATCGTCGAGGGCGAACGCGTGCGCATTGATTGGATCAACGCACTGTAAAATTCGGGAGGGTAAGATGGCAAAACGGATCCGCGTGGGCCTCATTGGCGCCGGGGGCATTGCGCGGGGATATCACATCCCCAGTTACCGGCGGTGTGAGGATGTGGAGATCGTCGCGGCGTGCGATATAAGCGAAAGCGCCCTCGAAATCCTTCGCACGCAGTTTGGCGTCGAAAGGCTCTACACCGACTATGCCGAAATGCTCGCCCAAGAGGAACTGGATTTGGTGAGCATCTGCACGTCCAACGATATGCACTACCCCGCCGCAATGGCCGCTATGGAGCACGGGGTGGACGTGTACTGCGAAAAGCCCTTGGCGCTCACGGTCAGCGAGGCGCAGCGTATGGTGGAGACGGCGGAGAAAAAGGGCATCAAGACGGGCGTCAACTTTTCGCACCGGCGCACGCCGGCGGCGATGCTCGCCAAGGAAATCCTCGACAGTGGCGCCCTGGGCGAAATCTACTACACCTCCGCCGTGTACGCCGCCGGCGGCACGAACTATGCCTCGCGCCCCGGCACGTGGCGCAATATGCGCGAAAAGGCGGGCTATGGCGGCCTGGGCGATATGGGCAGCCACATCCTGGATATGATGATGTGGTTCCTAAAAGCCGATATCACCGAGGTAACCTGCCGCACGCGCACCTTTGTGCCCGAACGGATCGCCCGCGATACGGGCCAGCCGATGCGCGTTACCACAGAAGACCAAGGGATGATGCTCGTAACCTATTCGAACGGGGTGATGGGCTACATTTGCGGGAGTTACACGTTCACGGGGCGCGGCTATGACCAGCGCATCGAGATCTTTGGGCAAAACGGCGGGCTAATGTACGATCAACAGCACCCATACGAGTTGCAGGTGTACCTGCCGCAAGAGGTCCTCAGCCGCTACACCATCCTGCGCGAGGGGGGCACCAAAGATCGCCCTTATACCACCCTCCTCGTGCCAGAGCGTTTACAGGGCCTCATCCCCGGCTCGCCCGCGCGCCGCACCGTGCTGATGGATTTTATAGACGCTTACCGCGCCGAAGGGCCGTTCTCCTTCTCGCCGGGCTTTCGAGAGGGCCTCAAGGTGCAAAAGGTGCTCGAGGCGGGGCGCCGCGCCGAAGAGGCGCGCTCCTGGGTGAGCCTGACATAGTCGCGACACATCACACCCCTAGGAGGAGACTATGCCGTACGGACATTGGGGCAAGGCTTTGCGCGTCAACCTGACCACGGGGACCTTTCGTGTCGAACCGCTCGATGAGGTGTTCTTGCGCCGCTATATGGGGGGCTGGGGGTTCGTCGCCTACTATCTGCTCAAAGAATTGAGGCCAGGCATAGACCCTTTAGGGCCGGAGAACCTCCTCATCTATGCCACCGGCCCTGTAACGGGCCAGCCCATCGCGGGCGGTGGGCGCCACGTCATCGGCGCCAAGTCGCCCCTCACGGGCGGGTTCGGCGCTTCAGAGGCCGGCGGGTTCTTTGGCGCGGAACTCAAACGCGCCGGCTGGGATATCCTCCTCTTCGAAGGGGCCTCCCCAGAGCCGGTTTATCTCTATATCCACGACGATCGCGTGGAACTGCGCCCCGCCAGCCACCTCTGGGGGCTGGAGACGGCGGAGGTTGAAGACCGCATCCGCGCCGAATTGGGAGACCAACGCCTTCGCATCTCGCAATGTGGGCCAGCGGGCGAGAGGCTGGTGCGCCTGGCCAACGTGATGCATGACGCCACCCGCGCCGCCGGACGGACGGGCCTCGGCGCCGTGATGGGCGCTAAGCGGCTCAAGGCGGTGGCCGTGCGCGGCACGCAACGCCCGCCAACGGCCGACCCCGAACGTTTGGCCGAGATGGCCCGCTGGTTCCGAGACCATTACCAAGAGACGTCCACAGCCATCTTTTCCACCCTGGGCACGATGCGGATGGTGCGCATCAACCAAGAGGCCGGGGGCCTGCCCACGCGCAATTTCCAAGAGGGCACCTTCGAGCACTTTGAAGAGATTTCCGCGGAACGCCAGTTAGAGACGATCACGGTGGATCGCGACACGTGCTTTGGCTGCCCCGTGCGCTGCAAGTGGGTGGTGGAGGTGAACGACCCGGCGCGGCCCGTGCATCGGCGTTACGGCGGCCCCGAATACGAGACGACGGGCGCCCTTGGCTCTTTGTGCGGCATCGGCGACCTCCAGGCCGTCGCCTATGGCAACCAACTTTGCAACGCCTACGGCCTGGATACGATCGGCACGGGCGTTACCATCGCCTTTGCGATGGAGTGCTTTGAGCGCGGCCTGCTCACAACGCGCGATACGGGGGGCCTGGACCTGCACTTTGGCAACGCGGAGGCGATGCTCACCCTCATCCGGCAAATCGCCCACCGCGAGGGGTTGGGTAACCTCCTCGCCGAAGGCTCCCGCCGCGCTGCCCAAGCCATCGGGCCAGAGGCCCTACAATACGCCGTGCAGGTCAAGGGGCAAGAGGTAGCTATGCATGACCCGCGCGTCAAATATGGCCACGGGCTGGGCATCGGCGTTTCTCCCACGGGGGCCGACCATATGCACAACGTGCATGATTCGGGCTACACAACGGAGGGCGGCATCGCGATGCTCAAACCGTTTGGCGTGCTCGAACCGCTCCCCTTTGACGACCTCAGCCCGGCCAAGGTGCGCATGGTGCGCTACGCCCTGATGTGGCGCCTCACTCACAATATCACGGGCATCTGCTTCTTTTTGGCATGGACGCCCCAGCAGACCGCCGAGATGATCCAGGCCGCCACGGGATGGAACACCTCCGTGATGGAACTGTGGCTCGCCGGCGAACGCGCCTACACGATGGCGCGCGCCTTCAACGCGCGCGAAGGGTTCACGCCGGAGGATGATCTTATCCACCCTCGCTTCACGGAGCCTTTGCCCAAGGGCAAAGTGGCCGGCAAGACCTTTACGATGGAGGCGTACAAGGCGGCCTTGCGTTGCTTTTACGGGCTTATGGGGTGGAACCCCGAAACCGGCGCACCCACGCGCGAGCGCCTTCTCGACCTGGATATCCCCTGGGTGGCAGACCTTCTCGAAAACTGACGGTCATAAGCCAGGAGGGGCACAGCGTTCTGTGCCCCTCCTTTGGTTGCCCTAGAACCCCAAAAAGGCCTTGATATTCTCTCCGAACCAGCGCCGTTCGGTCTCAGCCGGGGCGCCGAGCAGGCTATGCAAGATGCGCCGATCGTTGGCCAACGTCTGGGCGGCATCGGCCACGGTGGCCCCCGTGCGGTCGCTCCCCCAGATGATGCGCTCATCGCCCAAATAGGCCAACGTTTTCTGCAAGGCCTCAGGCCGCCAGATGGGCGGTGTGCCCGGCGTGGTGTCAATCCACATCTGCATCGGCTTGCCCGTGCGTTGAGATTCCGCGCGGAAGCGCCCCGCCACGGCCAAGCATTCATCCACCCACGGCCAGCCGATGTGCGCCAGGGCAAAACGCACCTTGGGGAAGTTGATGAGCGCCTCGTAGAAGGCCGGCCGGCAGAAGCGCGAGCCATCCGCATGGCCAAAGAGGATCCCCGAATGGAAGAGGATGGGCACGCCTAACTCTTGGATCTTTTCATACACGGGGAAGACGGCCTCATCCGTGGGGTACCAATGGTTGGGGATCATCTTGATGCCCTTGACGCCCACCTCCTGCACGGCATATTCCGTCTCCTCCACGGCGCCGGGCAGGTTCGGCTCGATCCAGGCAAAGGGAATGATGCGGTCGGGCGCTTCTCGGGCGATCTTGCCGATCCAATCCGAGTTTTCGCGCATCGTGCGGCTCGGGGCAAGGCCCGGCATGCCGCCTGGGGGCGGCGCGAAGAGGATGATGCGATCCAGCCCAGCCGCGTCCATCCCCTTGAGGATTTCGGCGGCCGTCTCGGTGCCGCGTGCGTGCACATGGCAATCTACGATCATCGTATACCTCCCGCAAAAGAATGGGGGGCCACCGCCCGCGCCTAGGCCGTTGGCAGGCGCAGGCGGATGGTCTTGATCTCAAACGGCCGCAGGTCGAGCGCGAGTTCGCCGCCTTGGCAAGGCACCGGCTCGCGCACCTCTTCGAGCATATTCGTCTCCCACGCCTCAACCACATTCAGGCTCGTGCGGAGCGTGCAATGCGTCGCCGTGCGCATTGCCTCATAGAGCCGCACGATGATATCCCCCGACTGATCTTCGGCGGGTTTGACCGCTTCGATGACGACGTTCGGGGCATCCACGGCAAAGAGCGACTGCTCGCCGGCCTTCCCCGGCACCATAGTGAGTGGGGCATTCAGCGTATAGGCCTCGCGCAAGAGGTCGGATTCGGCCATCGGGCCGTTCCACGCGTAAAAGGCGTAGGTGAAATGCTGTTGGCCGCGATCGGCCGTCGCATCGGGGGCCACGGGCGCCCGCAGGAGGGTGAGGTTGATGCTGTTGCCCACCACGTTCACGCCATATTTGCAATCGTTCAAGACGGCCGCACCCCGGTTGGCCTCGACCAGGGCCGTCCACTTGTGGTTCGCCACCTCGTAGCGATCTGCATCGAAGGGGCGAGACATATGGTTGGGCCGCGCAATGTACCCAAATTGAATCTCATGCAGGGCCTCATGGGCATGCACCGCCACCGGGAAGCAGACCTTCAGGAGTTTGTGCTGCTCCTGCCAGTCTATCATCGTCTCAAAGAGGATGGCGCGGCTGCCCTGCCGCAGGGTGATGCGCTGGACCATTTCGGAATTGTGCAGGCGCCGGCGGACGGTGAGTTGCCCGGCGAGTGGCCCTTGGGCCGTCACCTCGATGGAGGCGTTCCCCTCCTCCAAGGGCACGGGGGTCTGAGGGTACATACTATCAATATCCCACGCGTCAAACAGGCCGGGCACATCCTTATACATTCGGAAGGCGTTGCAGGTGCCCTCGGCCAACTCGCGGCCGGCCTCTTTATCGTAGATGCTCGTGATCTCGCCGTTCCTATCCAGGCGAACGCGGAGATACTCGTTCTCCAAGAGGTCCGCGCGGGCCTTGACGACTGGCCGTTCCACCGGGCCGTTCGCCTCGGCCGGGGTGTAGGTTCGCCAGCCGCAGGGCGGGAGCACCACTTCAGCAAAGACGCGGTCGCCGATCTTTTGCGTGGGGCAAGGCCGCCCCTGGGCATCGGCCAGGCCGGCATACCCCTCCGGCAGGGCAATAAGCGCCGTCCGCGGCCAAGAGAGCGAGTTGAAAATCACCAAGCCACTCGCCTTCTCCACGAGCGCGCCGCAGGCCTCCTGGCGGAGGCGATCGGCCGCATCGAGCACCTCCGCATAGGCCGCCTCGGCCTCCTCATACACGCGGTGAATGGACGAACCGGGGATAACGTCGTGGAATTGATTGAGGAGCACCTTTTTCCACGCGCGATCGAGCATATCATAGGGGATGGCGTACCCGCCCAGCGCCTGCGCCACGGAGGCCCACATTTCCGCCTCGCGCAGGGCAAACTCACTCTTGCGGTTGCCCCGTTTGGTGCGCGCCTGTGAGGTGAGCACGCCGCGGTGCGCCTGGAAGTAGAGTTCCCCCACATAGCGCGCCGGGGGGATGCCCTTTGCCTCCAAATCTTTGAAATAGTCAATGGGGGAGGTCATCCGCACGCGCGGCACCCCTTCGAGGTCGCCCATCCTGCGGATGTACTCCAGGTGGTCGCGCGTGGGGCCGCCCCCGCCATCTCCCCAGCCAAAGGGGAAGAGGCGCGAGTAGATGCCATCCTTCTGCACGCGCTGCTTCCATCGCTCGATGACCTTGCCGGGGTCCGCCTCGGAGTTGTAGTCGTTGCAGAGGTGCACAAGCACCTCCGAGCCGTCAATCCCCTCCCAGATAAAGGTATTGTACGGGAAGGGATCGCCCCCATTATAGTTCCAAAAGATCTTGGCCGTGGAGAAATAGCGAATGCCGCACCCTTGCATAATCTGCGGCATATTCCCCGAATAGCCAAAGACATCCGGCAGCCAGAGGAGTTCGCACTCGACGCCGAATTCTTCTTTGAAGAAGCGCTTGCCGTGGATGAACTGGCGGATGAGGCTTTCGCCGCCGGAGATGTTCGTGTCGGCCTCGACCCACATCCCCCCTTCCGGAATCCATTGCCCGCGCGCCACGGCCTTTTTGATGCGCTCGTACACCTCGGGGTAGCGATTTTTCGTCATCCAATAAAGGTGGGCCTGGCTCTGCAAGAAGCGGTACTCGGGGTATTCCTCCATCAGCGCCAGTTGGGTGGCAAAGGTGCGGCCGCACTTGCGTTCCGTCTCGGCAAAGGGCCACAGCCAGGCCACGTCAATGTGCGAGTGGCCAAAGGCGAACATCGTGGGTGCCGTGGAGCCGTTGACGCAATCGAGGAGCGGCCGAAGGCGCCGCCGGGCGGCGGATACGCCCTCGAGGAACTCCTCGCGGGGCGCCTCGAGATCCACCCACGTCGTGAACTCGCGCAGGCCCGCGTCAATCTCGCTCACGCGCAGGGCATCGGGGTCCAGGCCGTTGCGCGTGTGGAAGAGGGTCTCCACATCCACCCAGAGTTGGTAGACTTCCTCATCCCAAATGCCGTAGGTGCTTTGGCCCACCACGGCCTGGGTCGGCCCTGGCTCGGGCACGCTCTCTTGGCCCGGCAAAAGGGGGCCCACCGTGCTCACGCGCGGCCCATGGCCGGCATAGGCCTCCACCACCACCTCATAGCGCGTGCCTGGCATGCCCTCCTTGGCGAGGGTAATCTCCGTGTGCTGGCGATCGCGCGCCCCCGCGGCGATGCCGTTCACAAAGACGATGCTCTCGCCGCCCACATCCACCTTGAGGACGATGCGCTTCCCTTCAGCCTCTCGGGGTAACATCACGCTCCCGCGAAACCAGCCATATTCCCATTTGGCGCCCCAGGGGGTGCCCGTCGGCATCGGCTGGAAAGGGCCTTTGAGGGCCTCCTCCAGGGGGAGTTGCTCCTTGGTCACATACCCCTCCCAGGCCACCTCGCCCAAGGGGGTGTAAAACCGTTGTTTCAGGCCCCTCCGCCAATGATCCAACCGCCGAGACCATTCGATCGTCAAACTCATCGCTGTGCACTCCTTCGTGTACTATGCGCAGGCCTAATAGGCGCGCGCAAAGATGGCGATCTGCCGCGTTTTGGCGCCCGTCAAGAAGCAGCGCCCCTCCTCTTCGGGCTGATCGAGCGGGAAGCAGCGAAGCGTCGCTTTCGTCTCCTCTTGGATGCGCGCCTCATCCTCGCTGGTCCCCGCCCAGTAGGCGCGGATGAACCCGCCTGCCTCCTCTATGACCTCTTTGAACGTCTCGTAATCCGTTACGGTGTGCGTATTCGCCTCGCGGAAGGCCGTGGCCTGTTCGAGGAGGCCCTGCTGCACCTCCGCCAGGAGTTCGCGCACGCGCTCTAGCGCGGAGGGCACGGGGACGCCGAATATCTTGCCCTCGCGCCCGGGGCGATCTCGCCGGGCCAGGACGATGGCGTTATTTTGCACGTCGCGCGGGCCGATCTCGATGCGCACGGGCACGCCGCGCATCTCCCAATCGTTGAACTTGAAGCCGGGCGTCTGGTCCTCCCGTGCATCGAGGTGGACGCGCACGCCCCCATCGGCGAGCATCTGCCGCACCTGGTCGGCCAGGCCAAGCACCGCGGCGCGCTCTTGCTCCTGCCGCCAAATGGGCACGATGACCACCTGAATGGGCGCTAGCACCGGCGGCAACCTCAGCCCTTGGTCATCCCCATGGGTCATAATGATGGCGCCCACCATCCGCGTGCTCATACCCCAACTCGTGGTATGGCAATATTTCACCTCGTTATCGGGCGCCAGGTATTTGATATCAAAGGCGCGGGCAAAGTTATCCCCCAGGTAATGGCTCGTGCCCGCCTGCAAGGCCCAGCCGTTGCCCATCATCGCCTCGATGGTATAACTGGCGACGGCGCCGGCAAACTTTTCGCGATCGCTCTTGCGCCCTTTGATGACGGGGATGGCCGCATCGCGGATGGCGAAATCGGCATAGACGTCCAGCATACGGAGCGTCTCTTCCATAGCCTCCTCGGCGGTGGCATGCGCGGTGTGCCCCTCCTGCCAGAGGAATTCCATCGTCCGCAAGAAGGGCCGCGTGCGCAGTTCCCAACGCACCACGTTCGCCCACTGGTTGATGAGCACCGGCAGGTCTCGGTAGGATTGGATCCACTTGCTGTACATATAGCCGATGATCGTCTCGGAGGTGGGCCGCACGACGAGCGGCTCCTCCAACTCTTTGCCGCCGCCGATGGTTACAACGGCCAGTTCAGGGGCAAAGCCCTCGACGTGCTCCGCCTCTTTTTGCAAAAAACTCATCGGGATAAAGAGGGGAAAATAGGCATTCTGGTGCCCCGTCTCCCGAAAGCGGCGATCCAGCCCATCGCGCACGCCCTCCCAAATGCGGTAGCCGTACGGTTTGATGACCATACATCCCCGCACCGGGGCATTTTCGGCCAAGTCCGCCTCGCGGATGACATCGAGATACCAACGCGAATAGTCTTCCTGGCGAGGTGTTATCCTTCTCTCCACACGTCCCTCCTCGAACGAGCGATTATCCTTCTCGAACCCAGACCATCATCTCCCCAATGCCCCGGTTAGCCCAGGCATAGTAGGGGATGGCGCGTATAGGCGCCGGCACGAGGGGCGTCTCTACCGGGCGGTAAAGCGCGCCCTTCCACGTGGTCATATCGCGCCGCACCCCTTCTCCCTCGACGAGGACGATGCCCCCCAAGAGGTCTGGCGCGGGGCGCGCCGTGAGGGGCGCCTGGCGCGGCAGGGCGAGCGCTGCGAGCGCCGGCCCATTATCGGCCTCCTCCAAACAGTACACGATCGGCCCCCGCTGAAGGGCCACGCGGCCGTTATCGTGCCGCACGGAGGGATGCGCCTCGACGCGCTCGATGGGCATAGCGAGTTCCAATAGGAGGGTATCACCCTCGCGCCACGTGCGCGCAATGCGCGCATAGTCGCCCCCGCGCTCGATGGGCACCACCTGCCCATTGACCCTCAAACTCGCCTCCCGGCACCACCCCGGAATGCGCAGGGCCACGCCGAAAAGGACGGGTTCCTTGGGCGAGACGGTCAAGCGAATGGTGCCATCCCAGGGGTAATCCGTCTCTTGGGTGAGGGTAACGGGCACGCCGTGCAACGTGACAAAGGCGCGCGAGGGGGCATAGAGGTGCACGGCCACCTCGCTTTCCGTCTGCGAATAGACGTACTCGCCCAAAGAGGCCAACAGGCGGGCGATATTCGGCGGGCAACAGGCGCAGGTGAACCATTCTTGGCGCTCGATGCGGTAACTAGACCAGCCCCGCATATACGGCCGCAGGAGATAGTCGCCGGGGTGCACTTCTAAGGGGTTGGCGTAGAAAAAGCGCGTGCCGTCGAGCGAGATGCCACTCAGAATGCCGTTATAGAGGGCGCGCTCCAGAATGTCGCCATATTCGCCACGGCGCTCGATCTTGAGCAGGCGATGCGCCCAGAGGGCCAGGCCGATGGCGGCGCACGTCTCGGCATAGGCTGTGTCGTTGGGCAAATCATAATCGTAACTGAAGCGCTCGCCCACGGCGGAGGAGCCAATGCCCCCTGTGATGTACATCCGCCGGCGCGTCGCGCTCTCCCACAGGGCTTGCAGCACCTCATAGAGGCCCTCATCCCCCGTTTCGGCCACGAGATCGGCCACGCCGCTATATAGGTACATAGCCCGCACGGCGTGGCCTACGGCCTCGCGCTGCTCGCGGATGGGGAGGTGGCTCTGCGTGTAATCATGCCCCCCGGCCCAGTAGCGCGCCGGGTCCTCGCCGCGCGCGATGGCCTCCAGGTCGAAATAGTGCGGTTTTTGGCCGCGCTCTTCGATGAAATACTGGGCCAAATCGAGGTAGCGCCTTTCGCCTGTGGCGCGGTAGAGTTTGACGAGGGCGAGTTCGATCTCCTCATGCCCTGGGTAACCGCGCTTTTGGCCCTCGCCGCGCCCAAACGTGGCCGCGATGTGGTCGGCATAGCGGCGCGCCACCTCGAGCATCTTGGTGCGGCCCGTAGCCCGATAGTGGGCCACCGCGAACTCAAAGAGATGCCCGGCGCAATAGAGTTCGTGCTGGTCGCGCAGGTTCGTCCAGCGCTTTTCCGGCTCGACCAACGTGAAGTGGGTGTTCAAGTAGCCGTCGGGCCATTGGGCGGCGGCATAGAGGTCTATGATCTCCTCGACCTGCGCCTCCAGCATAGGGTCGGGCCAGAGCGCCAGGGCATAGGAGGCCGCCTCCGCCCATTTGGCGATATCCGAATCCCAAAAGATGTGCGGCTCGTTTGGGGCGCCGGGCTTCCAGGTGAGCCGTATGGCATCGAGCCGCCCCGTCTCCTCAAGTTGGCAATATTCGGCGCTGAGGGTGGCCGTGCGTAGGGTCTCTTGCCAGCGGCCCCAAAACCCGCCTTCTAGGCGAACAGCCGTCCACGGTACCGCGCGGTGCACTGCGTTCATCTTCTCCTCTCCCGATGCATCCACACTTAGGGGTTCACCCAGGCCGGCGGCTCGCCCCAGCGTTCGCCAAAGACCGTCTGGCTCAACGGGCGCCGTTCGCGCGGCCTCGTCTCGCCGGCGCGCAGGTCTTGGGGGAGCGATTCGGGGTCCCCCAGATAGCCCAGGGCGATGGCCAGCACCGGCTCGAAGTCCTCCGGGATGCCAAAGGCCTCTACGGCCCGCGCGGCATCGAACCCCGCCATCGGGTGGCCATATAGGCCCAAGGCCACGGTTTGGAGGAGCAAGGTCGCGACGGATAGCCCGACATCATGCCACGCCCAATGGTTCGGCCGGCCGCTCGGGGTATGGGTGCGCTTGGCCACCGCCAAGATCAAGACGGGCGCGGCCTGCGCCCACCGCTGGTTCGCTTCCGTCAAACAGGGCAGGAGTTTCGAATAGGTCTCGTCTTTCCCCTTGCGCCCCACGATAAACCGCCAAGGTTGTTCGTTGCGCGAAGAGGGCGCCCACCGCGCCGCCTCAAGAACGCTTAGAAGGAGCGCATCCTCCACCTCGCGCGGCGCAAAGGCGCGCGGGCTCCACCGTTTGGCGATGATATCGAGGATGGGATGGTCGGTGCGGGCCTCTTTAATCATCGCGTGCTCCTTTCTCGCACCTAGGATGGGAAGGATTCCACAAGCGGGCGCAGGGTTTTGAGGGCGATGAGCAACCCCTCGTTCCAACGATCCCCTTGGTACTGTGAATCCTCGTGTTCCACGGCGATGTGCCCCCGGTAGCCCGCCTCGCGCAGGGTATCGAACAGTTCAGACCAGTTGATGACCCCCAGCCCCGGGATGACGAACCGCCACCAGCCCTCGCCGTGCACGCCGACACGCTTGAGGCGGGCCTTGTCGAACACGATATCCTTGGCGTGCACGTGATAGATGCGAGGAGCGAACTCGCGGATGGCCTGAAGATGGTCAATCCCCTGCCAGATGAGGTGCGAGGCGTCATACTCTAGCCCCAGCGCGGGGTGCGGCACCGCGTCAAACAGGCGCTCCCACAGATAGGGCGTGGCGGCGAGGTTAGCCCAGCGGTACGGCCCGTAGCCGTTGACCTGCCCCGGCCACGGTTCAAAGGCGATGCGCACCCCGTGATCGGCGGCCATCTGGGCGATCGGTCCAAAGCGTGCCGCAAAGAGGGGGAGGTTTTCGTCCACGGTCAGGGCATTCTCGCGGCCCGTGAACGTCGAGATGACCTCCGCCCCGAGCGCCCTGGCCAAATGCGCCGCCCGCTCAAAATGGTTCAGGGCCTCCTCGGCCGACACCGCCATCGGGTTGCAAAAGAGCGTCATCGCAGTCACGCTGAGGCCGTTTTCCGCCAAGGCATCCCGCAAGGCGGGGAGGTTCTGCTCGAGATCCCCCAAGAGGTGGTTCTCCATCCACCCCCCGCTCGCCTCCAGCCCATCATAGCCCAGGCGCTTGGCCGTTTGGATGGTCTGCAACGTTAGCGGCGCCAAGAAGGCCAGTTTCATCGTCCCTCCTTTTGCCCTCACCGAATACAAGCGGGAGTGTAATGCGTTCGGGCGGGCCTGGCAAACGCAGGGCCTCCTCGTAGGAGCACAAGGCTCCTGCCTCACGCCTGCGGGCCGAGAGGCCCGCGCTCCTACGGGCGAAACCGTTTGACGCCCCTACCCTTCCCGTCTAGACTCTGCACCCAAGGATATCCCTCACCCCAAACAGGAGCATAATGATGCGCGAAAACCAACTCAAACGCAAACTTGCCGCCGGGCAGACGGTCATCGGGCCTTTTGTGAACTGCGCCGACGCCTCGTTCATCGAGATCGTCGGCCTGGCCGGGTTCGATTTCGCCATCGTAGATATGGAGCACGGCCCCTTGAGCGTAGAGACGGCCTCCGACCTTTGCCGCGCCGCCCAACTCGTGGGCTTGGACCCCATCGTGCGCGTGCGCAAGAACGACGCCCCACAAATCCAGCGCGCGCTCGATATCGGCTCGGCGGGCGTGCAGGTGCCGCAAATCGAGACGCGCGAGCAGGCCGAGGCCGTGGTGCGCGCCGCGAAATACGCCCCCTTGGGTATGCGGGGCGTGTCGTTCTTCACGCGCGCGGGAGATTACACCGTCTTGAGCACAGAGGGGCTGACCGACCGCCTGAACCGCGAACAGATCGTCATCATCCACATCGAGGGCGTGCGAGGGCTACAAAACCTGGAGGAGATCATCGCCGTCCCCCATATTGACGTGATCTTCCTCGGCCCTTACGACCTCAGCCAATCGTTCGGCATCCCCGGCCAGGTGAACGACCCCCGCGTGGTCAAGGGGATGGAAGAGGCCATCACCAAGATCCGCGCCGCGGGCAAGGCCGCCGGCACCTTCGCCGCCGACCCCGCCACGGCCCGCAAATGGATTCAGGCCGGCGTGCAGTATATGTCTTTGGGGGTGGATGTGGGGATCTTTGCCAAGGCCTGCCGAGACCTCTTGCAAGCCGTTCGGCAGGGATAGGACAGGGGCGATGAACCACCGCGAACGGATGGAGGCCGTCCTTTCGGGGCGGCCGCCCGACCGCATCCCTTGGGTGCCGCGCCTGCAATTGTGGTATGAAGCCCGCCGTCGAACGGGCACGCTCCCGCCGCGCTACCAAGGTTGGACCCTTCGGGATATCGAACGCGACCTGGGCCTGGGCACGCCCGCGCGCGATGGCAGGGTGATGGAAGAGCGCCTCGAAGGCGTCGAGATTATCACGGCGCGCGAGGGGCCTTTCGAGAGGGTTACTTACCAAACGCCCGTGGGCCGTGTGGAGGCCGTTACGCGGCATTCCGCCGATCTCGACCGCTTGGGTCTGCCGGGGCGCATCGTCTCTTACCCCCTCAAGGCCCCCAAGGATTATGCCGTCTGGCGTTGGATCGTCGAGCACACCCATTGGGTGAGCGCCTATGACGCCTACCAGGCCTACGATGCCGAAATCGGCGAAGATGGGTTGCCTATGGTCTCCGTGGGCGACGTGCCCTTTCACGAGTGGCTCGAAAAACTGGCGGGCTATGAATTCGGGTTCTATCACCTGGCCGATTTTCCGCGCGAGGTCGAATCGCTCCTCGGGCTGATGTGGGAAGTGCAGCGCGAGCGCCTTTGGCCCGTCATCGCGGGGTCGCCCGCGCGGTTCGTGCTCCACGGGGCGCACCTTTCTTCGCAGTTCACACCGCCACCCCTCTTTCGCCGTTACATCCTGCCCTATTACAGGGAATTGATGCCCCTCCTCCACGCGCGGGGCATAAAGGTTGCTATGCACGCCGATAACGATACCTCGCAAATCCTCGACCTCATCCGCGAGGCGGGGTGGGATGTCGTCGAGTGTTTTGTAACAGCGCCTATGGTGCCCATTACCTTAGAGCGCGCCCGCGAGGTGTGGGGGAAAGAGGTCATCATCTGGGGAGGGCTGCCCTCCACGCTCCTCTCGCCCTCGGCGTCGGAAGACGAGTTCAGGAATTATGTCAACTCAATGTGGGAGATCATCGCGCCGGGAGAGGCCTTCATCCTCGGCGTGGCCGATAACGTGATGCCCGATTCGCTCATCGAACGCATCCGCTGGGTGAGCGAACAGGTCAACGAGAAGGGCTGGTACCCCATTCCCCGGCGAAAGGCAGGGCGATGAGTTACCAAATCGGCATAGATGCACTCCATTTGCGCCCCACACCGCGCCTGGCCCACACGGAATACTGCTCCAACGACGCCCTCAAGCGCGCCGTAACGGGCCTGGCCCCAGAGGACCCGGCATATGAACCGACCTTTTACCGCCTCTGGGATTATGACTTTATCTGGGCAACGCATGACGGCCCCGAGCCGTGGGAGGAACGAGGCCGTGTGACGGATATGGGCCACGGTGAGTTCCTAGAGGGCGGCGTGGACCTGCGCCCGGCTCAGCCCTGCCCCTTCCGCACCGTAGAGGAGGCCTTGGCCTTCGACGCCGTGGCGGAATATGGCCTGACGGATATGAACACGCTCGTCGCCTTTTACGAAGATTTGTATCAGGCGGCAAGGGCGCGCTTCCCGGAGCAGGTCTATACCGGGGGATACTATCGCACGCTCGTCTCGGGCGCCATCGCCATCTTTGGCTGGGAGATGCTCCTCCAGGCCGCCGCCGACCGTCGCCGCTTTGCCCGCGTGCTGGATTCCATCTTCCAGCAGGCCCTGCACCATGCGCGCGCGTGGGCTAGCACCTCCATCGAGGTCTTTATGTGTCATGATGATATGGTGTGGTCTCAAGGGCCGTTTATGCACCCCGGTTTCTACCGCGCCGAGATCTTTCCGCGTTACCGGGAATTGTGGCGCGTCTTGAAAGAGGCGGGCAAGAAGGTGGTGTTCTGCTCTGATGGGGATTGGAGTATGTTTGTGGACGATATCGTCGAAGCGGGAGCCGACGCCCTCTCCTTCGAGCCGATGCTGCCCCTCGAACCCGTGGTGGAGCGCTACGGCCGAACGCACTGTATCATCTCGAGCAAGGTGGATGCCCGCACCCTCACCTTCGGCACCCGCGAGCAAATCCGCGCCGAGGTGGATGCGACCTTGGCCCTTGCGCCCCAATGCGCGGGCCTGATGGTGGCCGTGGGCAACCACATCCCCTCGAACGTGCCCGTGGCAAACGCGCTCTATTACTTTGAGTACCTCAAAAGCAAATGGTGGCGCAACCCCTCGTGAGGGGGCGCCACCACCCTTTTCTGCGATGTTCGAACTCAGCGTTCGCCCGTCGTGGCCGAACGCGTGCGCAGGCGGCCGGCGCCGGGGCGCGTTTTGGCTTTAGCCCGGTGCGCCTGCCAGTAAGGGGATTGCTTCAGGAGCATCTGCCTAACCCAAGGCCGCGCCAAACGGATGAGCCAGCGCTTAGCGCCCAAGCGGCGTCGTAACTCGCGCGTGTAATCATCCAGCGTGTGGCGCTGGTAGTGGAGCAGGCGCTCGCTCTCTTCGGTATCCAGCCAATCGGTGGCAAAGGGCGTGGTGCCAAAGGCCTCTTCGGGGAGCATCCCCACGCCGACGGCCTCGAGGATCTTTTTCACGATATCCCCATAGTAGAGTTGGCAGCGCGGCCCCCCGCCGATGAGAAGCGTCTTGCCCCACACGTCCGGCGAACTGACCGCATTGGCCACGGCTACGCCGGCATCCAGGGTGTGCAGGAACTCCATACGATTCTTGAGCGGCACCTGGAACATATAGGGGTCCAACGTCAAGGAATAGGGGAAGGCCGCCGCAAAGCGCAAGATAGTCCACTCTAGCCCCGAGGCCTTGACGAGCCATTCGCAGGCCACCTTGTGCCGCGCATAATGCTCGATAGGGTTCACGGGGTCGGCCGGTTTGCGGCCGGGGGGCAACGTCTCGGTAGGGCCGTACACGTGATAGGAGGAAATAAAGACGATGCGCGGGCGCACGGGTTGGGCACGCATCGCATTGAGGAGGTTATGCGTCCCATCCACATTGACGGCCCAGGCGACATCGGGGTGCTCCTCGCTCCCCAGGCCCATCGCCGAGAGTTTGGGGATGAGGAAGGCCAAATGCACCACCACATCCATCCCCTGCACGGCGGCAAGGCAATCTTCGGGCCGCCGCAAATCTCCCCACACCACGTCCACCCGGCTGCCCAAGCGCAAGGCCTTGGCCCGATTGGCCGGCGTGGGCAGATCAAAACAGCGCACAGCGTGCCTCCGCTCCAAGAGGGCCTCCACCGTGCTCATCCCAATATTCCCAAAGGCACCCGTTACCAAAACGTTCATCGTTTCTCTCCCTAGGCCTTTTCACGCCCCTTCTCTTTGAAGGACGTAAAGGATCAACTGTATACTTCGCTGGGCCTTCTCGGCCCAGTCTTCCCCTTGGGGGTCCAGCAGGCTTTGCAGAATCAACCCCACGGCGAGCGACACCAAAAGGAGCGCCGTCGCTTCGGCATCCACCTCCCGGAAACTCCCCTCGGCAATGCCTCGGCGGATCATCTCGGCGAAAAAAGCGCGGTAGCGGCGATATGGGGCGATGGTGGCCGCCCAGACGGCCGGATCTCGCTGGGCCTTGCTCATAAACTCGAAAAAGATGGGCAGCCGCCCCCGCGCGCTCCCCAGGACCTGGTCGAACGTATCCACCATCTTGTGCAAGGCCGCCGGCACTGAGGGAGATTCGTCGCGGATTTGCGTCAAACGCGCCTCCAACGCGCCAAGCCATTGCTCAAGGAGTTCGAGGAAAACGGCCTGTTTCGAGGGGAAGTGATGATAAAATCCCCCTTTGCTTACCCCCGCGCGGTGGCAGATTTCGGAAACACCTGTCGCATCGTAGCCGTTTGCGCTAAAGCAATCGGCCGCGGCCTCCAACAATCGCTGGCGCGTCCCGTCCCCTCGCTCTGGCACTTCGCCTCCTTGGCATCTCACATACCGACCAGTCGGTCTCTATTATAAGATTTCCGGCGCCCTTGTCAAATCTCCCTTCCACTCGATGGGCGCTCTTTCGTTGCGTTGTGAAACGGCGCCCTCCGCGTTTTTGACAAACTGCGGATTATTCATATATTCTGCACTAACAGAAGGCAGAGGCGCCCTGACTTGCGAGAGCGATGGGGGGCGCCCTTTTCGTATCAAGGCCAGAGATGATGTGCCCATTTTGCCATCCCCAGCCCGCCGAATTGAGGGTGAGGAAGCCTAGCGGAACGATCGGGTTCCCGCGGGGGTAACTGGGTGCATCCCAAGTCAGCCAAGGCCAGTTCTCCACCGGGGAACTGGCCTTATCTTATATCCGATGAACGGCTGGTTTCGATTGGGCCACGTGTCGTATTCGCCACAGCAGTGATAAGGCAAAGGAGGAACGATGCTCGTCTTTAGCAAGAGAAGCAACACCCTAGAGCAAACTGAATACCAATACAGTTTGCAAGATGTCGCCGAGCCGCAACTCTACAGGCTGCTCTACACCTATGGCGAGGTGCCCAAGATCCCTTTCAACCATCGCCATGTGCCGATGCGCCCTCCTGATGAGATCTGGATTACCGACACAACCTTCCGAGATGGCCAGCAGGCCCGTGCGCCGTATACCGTGGAACAGATCGTGCAGTTGTACAAATTCCTGCACGAATTGGGCGGCCCCAAGGGGATCATCCGCCAGTGCGAGTTCTTTCTCTACAGCGAGCGCGACCGCAAAGCCGTAGAGGCGTGCCGCGCGCTGGGCTACCAATACCCCGAAATCACGGGCTGGATCCGGGCCACCAAGAAGGATTTTATGCTCGTCAAAGAGATGGGCATCGAAGAGACGGGCATCCTGGCCAGTTGCTCGGACTATCACATCTTTAACAAACTCCATATGACGCGCCGGCAGGCGATGGATCAATTCCTCGGCGTCGTGAAAGATGCCTTGGAAATCGGCGTGCGCCCGCGCGTGCACCTCGAAGACATCACCCGCGCCGATTTTTACGGCTTTGTGGTGCCCCTCGCGCTGGAACTTTACAAACTCTCGCAGGAAAGCGGCATCCCCATCAAGATCCGCGCCTGCGACACGCTGGGCCTGGGCGTGAGTTACCCCGGCGTGGCCCTGCCGCGCAGCGTTCCGGGCATCGCCTACGGCCTGTGGCACCATGCCCGCTTCCCCAGCGAACTCTTGGAGTGGCACGGCCACAACGATTTCTACAAGGCGGTTACGAACTCGGCGACGGCGTGGCTGTACGGCATCTCGGCGGTGAACTGCACCCTGCTGGGCATCGGCGAGCGCACAGGCAACACGCCGCTGGAGGCGATGGTCTTCGAGTATGCGGCCCTACGCGGTACGCTGGATGGTATGAACACCACCGTCATCACCGAGATTGCCGAGTACTATGAGAAGGAACTCGGTTACCAAATCCCGCCTATGACGCCCTTCGTAGGGGCCGATTTCAACACCACACGCGCCGGCATCCATGCGGATGGCCTGCTCAAAGATCAGGAAATCTATACCATCTTTGATACGGAAAAACTCCTGAACCGCAAGGCGCGCGTGATGATCAACCAGAGTTCCGGCACGGCCGGCCTGGTGCACTGGATCCGTTCCGAGTTCAACCTGCCGCCCGATAACACCCTCGACAAGCGCGACCCACGGCTGGCCATCCTGTTGGATTGGATCCAAAAAGAGTACGACTCGGGCCGGGTGAGTTGCATCTCTGACCAAGAGATGCGGGATTTGATCAAGACGCTCACCCCCGATCTCTATGCCGAATTGACGGCGGCCCAAAAGCAGGCCTAAGGGAAAGGAAAACGGGAGCGAATCCTCTTAGGATTCGCTCCCGTGCTCTATCTACCGGGGCGTTACGCGCCGACGCCGGGCATCTGTCCCTTGGCCACCATCTCGGCCAAGGCAATGGCGCCCAGCACGCCCGAGCGGTTCCCCAAGGCGGGCGGCACGATGTATTCTTCGATCTCCTCGGTGATTTGCGGCGTCTTCACATAGCCGTTGAGGAGTTGGCGCACCCGCGCGCGGATGCGCGGGAAGAGGTGCGCCTGCGCCATCACGCCGCCCCCCATAATGATGCGCTGGGGCGAAAGCGGCAAGATAAAGTTCACTAATCCCAGCGCGAGGTAATGCGCCTCCAATTCCCAGGCGGGGTGGTCGGGCGGCAGGGTCTCGCCGGGCTGGCCCCAACGCCCCTCGATGGCCGGCCCGCAGGTCAGCCCTTCCAGGCAGTCGCCGTGGTAAGGGCAAGCGCCGGGGTAAGGGTCAGCCTGCCAATCGTGCGGGATGCGAATATGCCCCATTTCAGGGTGCATCATCCCGTGGATGAGGCGGCCGTTGACCATCCCTCCGCCCCCCAGCCCCGTGCCCACGGTGAGATAGATGAAGGTATCCAGCCCTTGGGCGGCCCCCCAACGGTATTCCCCCAACGCCGCCACGTTCACATCGGTATCGAACCCCACCGGCACGCCCAGAGCGCGGTGCACTTCGCCGGCAAAATCGGTGTTCGCCCAACCCGGTTTAGGGGTGGTCGTTACATAGCCAAAGGTCGGCGATGTGGGGTTCGGGTCAATCGGCCCAAAAGAGGCAATGCCAATCGCGACGATCGGCTCGCGCACTTGGCGAAAAAAGGTTACCGCGCGCGCAATCGTCTCCTCCGGGGAGGTCGTAGGGAAGCGAATCTCTCGCAGATCGCCTGGCCCCGTCCCCACAGCGCAGACGAACTTGGTGCCCCCGCCTTCGATTCCGCCGTACAGTGCCATAGCCCCCTCTCCTCGAACGGTATATCGCTACGCCCCAACGATGAAATGCACCCTAATATAGCCCGCAACGCGGCGCCTTGGCAAGGCGGCCATCCTTCTTTATGCGAAAATCACGTAATCTCTGAGAAATTTGAGGATTTCTTCATAAAAAGCAGCAATTGTCTCCGCCTTGCGCCAACCATGCCCCTCGCCGGGATACAGCCGGTAGATGTGCGGCACGCCGCTTTGCCGAAGGGCCTCGACGAGCGTATCGGCCTGGTTGCGCGGCACGACCTGATCCTCCTCTCCTTGAAACACGGCCACCGCATCGGCGATGTGCCTGGCATAAAAGAGGGGCGACCGCTCACGGTAGCGCGCGGCCTCCTCCGGCAGAGGGCCGATGAGCGAATCCAGGTAACGCTGCTCGAACTTGTGCGTTTCCGCCGCCAGGGTAAAGAGGTTCGTCACCCCATACGAGCAGATGCCCGCCTTGAAGGTGTGCGGGTAGCGGATCAACGCCTGAAGCACCGTATAGCCCCCCGCGCTGCCGCCCATAATCACCATCCGATCGGGGTCGGCCAGGCCCCGTTCACATAGAAACCGCGCCCCGGCTACGGCGTCATCCGCGTCATATAGGCCCCAGTTGCCCCGCAAGAGGTTGCGGTAGGCGCGGCCATACCCCGTGGAGCCGCGATAGTTCACCTCCAGCACGGCGTAGCCGCGCGTGGCAAAGAACTGAGCCGAGGCCGAATACGTCAGGGTGGATTGGCTCGTCGGCCCGCCGTGCACCTGCACGATGAGCGGCGGCTTGCCCGCCCCTTCGTACAGGGCGCTCGCCGGGGGATAGTACACCCCATACACCGGTTGGCCCCCCTCCGCGCACCATTGGATGCTTTGGGGCACGCTCAAGGCCTCCAGAGGCACCGTTTCACTCGCACTGCGCGCCAAAATGCGGCTCCGGCCCGTGGCGGGGTCCACCACCAAGATGCGCCTGGGCACGCGCGGCCCAGAGGCGAGCACCGCGAGCGCCCCCTGGGGCGAAACGGCCGGCTGTTCCACCCAGGCGTACTCTGGCCCCAAGGTGATCTCCTCCCGATCGCCCGTCTCCACATCGAGTCGCCAGAGGGAGCCAGATCCTTGGCTCGCCCGGCACGCGTACAGGGTACGGCCATCGGGCGCCCAGGCATAGGTGCGCAGGCCCTGCGCCCAGGCGGCCAGCCCCCATTCCGCCTCGTCCTGCGTCAAGGGGCGGTGAGTGCGCCGGGCAAGGTCATACAGGGAGAGGTTGTACCAGCCGCTCTCATCGGAAACATAGGCCAGGTAGCGCCCATCGGGCGAAAAGGCCGGCTGAAAGATGGAGACATCGGCCCCGCCGGCCAAGACCTCCCGCTCCTCCAAAACGGGCAAACCGCCCCGCGGGAAGGCCAGCCGCCCCAGAGAAAGATGCGTCCCGTCCCAGGGCATTTGCGGGTGGCGCCAAGAGACCCAGGCAAGGCGCGTGCCATCGGGGTGCCAGGCGGGCTGCATATAGAAATCCTCTCCCACGGCCAAGCGCTGGGGCCAAAAGCGCCCTTCAACATCCACCACGGCGAGGCAATCCACCGCGCCATCGCTGTGGATAAAGACGACCCATCGCCCATCGGGAGAGACGGTGGGCGAAGCGGCCTGGCCAAAGGGCGACGTGATGGGCACGGCCTCGCCCGCTTGAAGGGGCTGGCGGTAGAGGCGCCCCTCGGAGGCAAAATAGGCATAGCCGCCTGCGGCGGTAAAATCCCCTCCTCCATAGCCCACCCGGGCGCGCACCGATCGTCCCGGCGTCAGGTCGCGCGGCGCCTCGCCATCCAGCGCGGCGGCCACCAACATACCAAACCCCGAACGCCCTTCCAGCCAAAGGAGCGTCTCGCTCGTCGTATCCCAAGCCAAATCTGTAAGCCTTTTGGCCTGTGCTTGCCCTTGTGGGGTGAGTGGGCTGGGCCACAGGCCATAGGGGAGCCGTTGCTTACTCATCCGAACCTCCTCAGCGGGCGAATCGCGTCGCCCTGAGGATACTCGGCGAAGGATGCTTTGGCAAGGGGAAGAGGGACAAGCGCTTTATCAAAATGGCCTATCCGTGCTATAATTTCTTACACAGCGGAGGAGAAGATGATGCTGGCGCGCACGGTGGAAAGTGCCCACGGCTCCGAAGGGGCCATGGCCTGCCCGCGGCTTCATTGGGCATGGCCCGTTTCGTGGGCCTTTTTATGTGGCGCTATGGCCTCGGGCGCGTTGACCTGGCCCGACCGATGGAGGGCGCACGTCTTTATCCTCTGGTTCTTGGCAGATCCCTTTACGGGCGCGCTCGCCCAAGGGGTGCAGGTCCTCCGTTGGGCTGGGAAAAGCGCGCGGCCCAGCGAGCCTACCCGGCAATCCCTTGAGGAGGCCCGGTCCCCAGCCAAGGCCTTGAGCGCCTTTTGGCGCGCCCTGGCCCTCGGCTGGGATGGCCCTGGGCGCGCGCTTTGTTGGGGCGCCGTGGCCAGTATTGCGGCTCTTATCTTTGCGAGCCGCCAGGGCGAGGAGACGTGGCGGCTCTTTCTCTTTTTGGCGGGATCCGTTCTCTTTGTAGCGGCATGGGAGCAAGGCGCTTCGCTCCCTCTATCCACGGGGGCGCGTGCCTCATGGGCCTGGTTCCTTGGGCATTGGGCCTTTGCCCCCGTCTCGCCCCTTCGAATAGGGGTTGGGATTCTATTCGGCGTCGGCTTGGCGGCTTCCCTCTGGGGGAAGGGGGCCAAATGGCTGGGGAGGCTTGCCGCTTGGCCCTTGGCTTTGGGGTTCCTTGCCTTGCGCCAGCCCTTCTTGGCGGCTATGGCTGCCGGCGTGGCACTCAATGGGGATATGCTGGCCGCGAGGGATGACCATCGGCCCCCCTACGCGATGTGGCGACTGGCCTGGCTCGCGCTGATGGGGATGGCCTCCATCGTCCTATCTACGGGTGTGGCCTAGATGATCTGGGTTCTGGTCGTGCTCCTGGCCGTGGCGGCGGTGTCCTATTATCTGCTCATCGTAACCGAGGGCACATATTTGGGCACGCGCGTCGTGGTGCTCCTTTACGATTGGGTGGCCCAAAAGTATGATGGGATGAAGAAACTCCGCCCGGTGTACGAGAGTTTCTTCTTGGGCATCCCCCTTGCGGAGGCCCTGCGGGAGGTGCCCAGCCCACGGATCCTCGATGTGGCCACGGGCACAGGGCGCCTGCCGCGGACATTGTACCCCGAATTGGGCGATCGCGGGCTGATCGTCGGTGTAGACCGTTCGGAGAAGATGATCGCTCTCGCTGAGAAAGAACGCGCCTCCCTCGGGCCGGGGGTGTTCTTCTTGCGTGCGGATGCCCAAAACCTATGCTTTGCCGACGCCTCATTCGACGCGCTAACCTGCTTGGAGGCCCTGGAGTTTATGACCCAGCCGCGCCAGGTGCTCCGCGAGATGTACCGCGTGCTCAAGCCGGGAGGCGTCGCGCTCGTTTCGAACCGCGTGGGGTTGGACGCTCGGTTTTTCCCTGGGCGCGCCGCCGGCCGCGGCCGGCTGGAGGACCTTTTGCGCGAGGCGGGGTTTGAACATATCACCACGCGGCGCTGGCAAGTGCATTACGACCTGATTTGGGCTAGCAAAGGAACCCCGGAAGGGGTGGTGGCGTCTGTTTTCTGCTTAGGAGACGATGCGAGAAAGGATTGTGCCGAATGAAGCGCGACTTCTTGTGCCTAGCCGACCTCACGCCGGAGCAGCTCGAGGCCCTGTTGGACCTGGCCATCACGCTCAAGAAGGAATACCGCCTGGGGGGTAACCGCCCCCTCCTGGCCAATAAGGCGCTGGCGATGATCTTTCAAAAGCCTTCGCTGCGCACGCGGGTCTCTTTTGAGATGGCGATGGAGCATCTGGGGGGCCATGCCTTTTACCTTTCGCCCGATGAGATCAAACTTGGCGAGCGGGAGAGCATCCCCGATGTGGCGCGCGTGCTCAGCCGTTATGTCAATGCGATAATGGCGCGCGTCTTTGCCCATGAGCATGTGGTCGCCCTGGCGCGGTGGGCTACGGTCCCGGTCATCAACGGCCTTTCGGACTATAACCATCCCTGCCAGGGGTTGGCCGACCTTTTGACGATTGCTGAAAAACTGGGCCGCTTGCGAGGCGTGCGGCTAACCTACCTGGGGGATGCGAACAACGTGCTCACGTCGCTCCTTTTCGGCGGTGCGCTGACGGGGATGCACATTCGGGCGGCCACGCCGAAAGACTATGCGCCGAGTGCCCAAGTTTTGGCCCAAGCGCGCGCCATTGCCGAAAAGACGGGCGCCACCATCGAGTGGTTTGAGGATCCCCACGAGGCCGTGCGCGGGAGCGACGTACTCTATACGGATACGTGGACGAGTATGGGCCAAGAGGCGGAGGCGGCGCGGCGGCGGCAGGTCTTCCCGCCCTACCAAATCAACGCGGCCCTGCTCCGCGAGGCGGGCACCTATGTGGGCGTGATGCATTGCCTGCCAGCGCACCGTGGCGAGGAAATCACCGATGAGGTGGCCGACGGCCCCCAATCCTGGATCTTTGACCAGGCCGAAAACCGCTTGCACGCCCAAAAGGCCATCTTGGTAGACCTGTTGCGAGGGCAGTGAGCCTTGGCGAACTTTTTCTGGATCCTTTCGAAACTCGATGTGCGCAACGTCATAGATATCCTGCTCGTGGCGGCGGTCATCTATGGCGTGCTCTTGATGTTGCAAGGCACGCAGGCCGTGCAACTCTTGCGCGGGGTCATCCTGCTGGCCATCATCATCTCCCTTTTTGGGAGCATCGCCCAACTCACGGCCTTCAACTGGCTGCTCAAGAGCACTGGGCAGGCCCTGCTCGTGGTGGCGGCGATCATCCTTCAGCCGGAATTGCGCCGCGCCCTGGATCGCCTGGGGCGTGCGGGGGGCTGGGCGCTCTGGAGCCAGCGTGAAGTGCAGGTGGAGCAGGTCATCCGCGAGATCGCCTCGGCCTGCAAGGCCCTTTCAGAGCGGCGGCACGGCGCGATCATCGTCATCGAACGCGAGACGGGCCTTCAAGACCATATCGAGACCGGCGTGCTGATTGACAGCCTCGTCGTGGAGCCGCTCCTTCTGACCGTGTTCTACCCCAATACCGCGCTCCACGATGGGGCCGTTATCATCCGGGGCAACCGCGTGGTGGCCGCCGCCTGCGTCCTGCCGCTCGCTGAGACGATCATCTCCGATACGCACCTGGGCACGCGCCATCGCGCGGCGGTGGGCATCACCGAGCAGACGGACGCCATCGCCATCGTCGTTTCCGAAGAGACGGGCATCATCTCGATGGCGCGCAATGGGCGTATGGTGCGCTATCTCGACGAACGGCGGCTCATTGCGCTATTGCAGGCCATCCTGATGAAACCGCAACCCAAAACGCGCCGCACGGGGCGATCTCAACTCGATAAACCGGAGAAATCCTAGTGCACGCGATCTATTCTGAAGGGGTGCTGGCCATTGCGTAATAGATTATGGAGCGGCGTAGGCACAGCGATACTCGCGGTGGTCTTGGCGCTCGTTATCTGGATCAATGCGATTTACCAGACCGATCGCCCTCGGGAGGATTTCTTCCCCGAACCATTGCCGGTGCAAGTGTTGAACGCGCCTTCGGGCCTTGTGGCCACGAATAACCCGCCGCAGACGGTGCGCGTTCGCCTGCGCACCTTTTCATCCACCTGGGCCACGCTCACCGTATCCGATTTCGATGTAACGACTGATTGGAGCGGCCTCACGGAGGGACTGCATTCCGTGCCGATCAAGGTCTCGTGCGCCAACCGCACCGTAACGATCCTCAGCGTGCACCCCGATACGATTTTTGTACGGCTGGAGCGCGTCCACGAGATCACGCGCCCCGTCGAAATTGAACTGAAAGATCAAGACGCTGTGCCCCTTGGCTATGCCGTGGGCACACCTCAGGTGAGGCCAACGGAGGTTACCGTTTCGGGGCCAGCCTCAGCGGTGGATAATGTCTCTCGCGTCGTCGCCACGCTGTCGCTCCTGAACCAGCGGGCGACCATCGAGCGCGTGATAGACCTGGTGCCCTTGGATGAAGAGGGTAAGCCGGTAAGCGGGGTGACGCTCAAACCCTCCGCCGTTTCGGTGCGGCTGCCCATTGAAAAGCGCGAAAACTATCGAGAGGTGGCTATCCGCGTGCGCACCAAAGGCCAACCGGCGCGTGGGTATTATGTGAGCAGTATCACGGTCCTACCTGCCTCGGTTACCGTGGTAGGCCCGCCGAGCGTCATCGAAAAACTGGGCAGCCTCATTGACGTGGAAGGGGAGATTGACGTCTCCGGCGCGACGCGTATGGTGGCCGCGCGTATGCCCCTGAGCCTGCCCGAAGGGGTCTCCGTGGTCGGCGCAATCTCCGGCCAACCCTACGAGGTGGTGGTCACCGTGGGGATAGACCCCGTGGTGGGCGGTATGACGGTGGAATTGCCCCTGGTTATGCGGCACCTGCCGGAAGGGATGATCGCCCAACTTTCGGTGCGCACGGTGGATGTCATCATCACAGGCCCGGCCGTCTTGCTGGATGAACTGCAGGCCGACCTTTTGGAGGCCTATGTGGATCTCGGCGGGCTGGGAGTGGGCACGCACCAAGTGCGGCCGGCGGTGGATATCCTCGTCTCGCAAGATTCGAAACTTCGCGAACTGACCATCAAGGATATCCTACCGCAATACGTGGATGTGACCATTATCCAGCCGACGCCCACCTTTACGCCGACGCCGACCGCAACGCCCACGTTGACGCCGACGCCTACGCCAACTCAAACGCCGCGCCCACGGGCCACGCCCACACCCAAGCCGTGAGGCCCCTACCCTTTCGGATGGCAAAGCGAGATGCCGAATAAACCCTTAGTCGCCATCGTCGGCCGACCGAACGTCGGCAAATCTACCCTCTTTAACCGCCTAGCGGGCGAACGCTTGGCCATCGTGGAGGATGCCCCTGGCACCACGCGAGACCGTTTGTATGCCGACGTTGTCTGGCGCAACAAGGTCTTTACGCTGGTGGATACCGGCGGCTTGGTGATGGCCGCGGAGGATGAAATCACCCGGCACGTGCGCCAGCAGGTGCAATTGGCCATCGCTGAGGCCGATGTCATCGTCTTCCTCACCGATATCGTGGACGGCCTCCTGGATGCCGATAGGGAAATTGCCGATCTCCTGCGGCGCACCAACAAACCCACTCTCCTCGTCGCCAACAAGGCCGATAACCTCAAGCGTGAGATGGCCGTCCACGAGTTCTATGCCCTCGGCCTGGGCGAACCGTTGTGCATTTCCGCTGCCAAGGGTATGGGCACGGGCGAACTTCTCGATGCCATCCTCGAGGCCCTCCCCTCCGCTCCGGAAGAGGAGGAGGTGGATGAAGAGGCCCTGCGCATCGCCCTCGTGGGCCGCACGAACGTGGGGAAATCCTCCCTGCTTAACCGCCTTTTGGGGGAGGAGCGCGTGATCGTCAGCCCCACGCCGGGCACCACGCGCGATGCGGTGGATACGCCCATCCGCTTTCTCGACCGCGAGATCATCCTGGTGGATACGGCGGGCATCCGCCGGAGGGGGAGCATCGAGCCGGGCCTGGAGAAATACAGCGTCCTCCGCGCCCTGCGCGCCATCGGCCGGGCGGATATCGTCCTCTTGGTGCTCGATGCGACGCTGGGGGTAGATGCCCAAGATGCCCACATCGCCGGGTATGCCCTTGAGGAGGCAAAGAGCATCATCGTGGTCGTCAACAAGTGGGATCTCGTCGAGAAGACGAGCCAAACGATGGCCCTTTACGAGCAAGAGATTCGCCAGGCCCTGCGCTTTATGCCCTGGGTACCCATCCTGTTCGTCTCCGCGCTCACCGGGCAGAGGGTCCATCACATCCTGCCGCTGGCCCTGCGCATTGATGAGGAGCGCCGCGTGCGCCTTTCTACGGCCGAGTTGAATGCCCTCCTCCGCGAGGCCGTAGCCCGCCGCTCCCCGCCCACGCACCAGGGCAAGAAACTGCGCATCTATTATGGGACGCAAGTCAGCGTAGCCCCGCCCACTTTCGTCCTCTTTGTCAACGATAAGCGCATCGTCCACTTTGGCTATGAGCGCTACCTAGAAAACCAGATTCGCGAGCGTTACCGCTACGAGGGCACGCCCATCCGCCTCATCTTTCGAGACCATCAAGAGGAACGATAGGATGAAAAAAGCCGCGAGGGGTATATCCCTCGCGGCCATTTTCGAATCGCCCTCTCACGGCTCACAGGGCACGGCGCCCACCACCTCGCCGATGAGCGACCATGGCCCCGCCCAGGTGATGCGCACGCGCGCCAAGCGGCCCAGCCAATCCTCCGCGCTCTCGAAAAAGACCAACTTGTTCGTGCGCGTGCGCCCGCGCCAGCGGCCCTTTTGCCGCCCATCCACTAGGATGACCACGTCGCGCCCCAGGAGGCGCGCGTTGATTTCTCCGGCGATCTGCTCTTGAATCGCCTCCACCAAGGCGCGGCGGCGTTCTTTTTCTTGCGGGGGCACGTCATCCTCCAGGCGCGCGGCCGGCGTGCCCGGCCTGGGCGAATAGGCCGCGACGTGCACCACATCGAACCGCACCGTGCGCAACAGCCGCACCGTGTTCTCGAACTGCTCCTCCGTTTCGCCGGGGAAGCCCACGATGATATCCGTGTTCAGGGCGCTTTCCGGCATCAGGGCGCGGATTTGCTCCACCAAACGCAGGAACTGCGCGACGGTGTATCCCCGCCCCATACGCTTGAGCACCGCGTCATCGCCAGATTGCACGGCGAGTTCCCACGAAGGGCATACCTTAGGGAGCGAGGCCACCGTCTCGATAAGGCGCGGCGTCATATCCGCCGGGTGAGAGGTCAAAAAGCGAATCCGCCACAGGCCGGGCGTATTATGGATGGCCCGAAGGAGATCGGCTAAATCGGGGCGGTCGGGCAAATCGGCGCCGTAGGAATCCACATTCTGCCCAAGGAGCGTGATCTCGCGCGCACCCCGCGCCACAAGGTCTTGAACCTCGGCGACGATCTCTTGAACGGGCCGGCTGCGCTGCGCCCCTCGCCGCAGGGCCACAATGCAATAAGTGCAGTGATGATCGCACCCATAACTGATGGGCACATATTCGATAACCTGCGCCGGCGCCGCCGGGGGCGCTACCACAGATGTGCCGTTGCGCCGATCCACAAAGGCGAGCACCCCGGCGAGGTCCGAGGGTTTGAAAAAGGCATCTACAAAATCGAAGCGCTGAGCGAGGGCGGCGGGGTCATCCACAAAACAGCCCATCACTACCAGGGCCTTTTGGCCATCTTGCCGCTTGAGGGGGCGGAGCGAGTTGAGCCGCCCGAGCACGCGATCTTCCGCGCTCTGGCGCACGACGCACGTGTTCAAGATGAGCAGGTCAGCCTGTTCGGGGTTTGGCGTGGGCCGATAGCCGCGCGCCTGGAGCGCCTCGGCCAGCCGATCGGCGTCGGCCTGGTTCATCTGACAGCCGATATTCCAGAGGTAGTAGGCCTTACTCATCGCTCGTCCTGGCGGGCCTGGCCGACACCAGCGCGCAAAGGCTCCTGCTCGCGAAAGGCGGGCAGCACGGTGCGCAAGAATTGCCCAGTGGAGGATTGCGGCACCATGGCCACCTCCTCAGGCGTGCCCTCGGCCACGACCCAGCCGCCCTCGTCGCCCCCTTCGGGGCCAAGGTCTATGATCCAATCTGCGCACTTGATGACGTCGAGGTTATGCTCGATGATGACCACCGTGTTCCCGGCATCCACAAGCCGATCCAGCACGCGCAACAATTGCTGCACATCGGCCATATGCAGGCCTACCGTCGGCTCATCCAGGATATAGAGCGTGCGCCCCGTGGCCCGGCGCGAAAGTTCTTTGGCCAGTTTCACGCGCTGCGCCTCGCCGCCCGAAAGGGTGGTGGCCGGTTGCCCGAGGCGAATATAGCCCAACCCCACATCGTGGAGAGTCTGCAACTTGGTGGCGATGGCCGGCACATTCTGGAAGAAGCGCAGCGCCTCATCCACCGTCATATCGAGCACTTCGGCGATGTTCTTGCCCTTGTAGAGGATTTCCAGCGCCTCGCGATTGTAGCGCTTGCCGTGGCACACCTCGCAGGGCACATAGACGTCCGGCAGGAATTGCATCTCGATGCGGATGATCCCCGCGCCTTGGCAAGCCTCACAGCGGCCCCCTTTGACGTTGAACGAAAAGCGCCCCGCCTTGTAGCCGCGCATCTTGGCCTCCGGCACCGAGGCAAAGAGTTCGCGCACTGGCCCAAAAAGGTTCACATAGGTGGCCGGGTTCGAGCGCGGCGTGCGCCCGATGGGCGACTGGTCTATGTTGATGACCTTATCGAGATACTGGATGCCCAAAATATCATCGTGGTCGCCGGGGTGCGTCGAGGCGTGGTTCAACTCCTGGGCCAGCCGTTGATAGACGATATCCATCAACAGGCTGCTCTTGCCGGACCCCGATACCCCGGTAACCGCCACAAAACACCCCAAGGGGATGCGCACCGTAATGTTCTTGAGGTTATTCTGGCGGGCGCCCACCACCACGAGCGCTTTGCCATTCCCCTTGCGCCGCACGGGGGGCACGCGCACGCCGGCCGCCCCGCTGAGGTATTGCCCCGTGATGGATTCGGGGCAGGCGATCAAGTCCTCCACCGTGCCGTGGCAGACCACCTCCCCCCCGTGTTCACCCGCGCCGGGGCCAAGGTCTATGACGTAATCGGCCGCGCGGATGGTCGCCTCGTCATGCTCCACCACAAGGACGGTGTTGCCCAAGTCTCTCAGGCGGAGGAGCGTCTCGATCAGGCGCTGGTTATCGCGCTGGTGCAGGCCGATGCTCGGCTCATCGAGGATATAGAGAACCCCCATCAACTGCGACCCAATCTGCGTGGCCAAGCGGATGCGCTGGGCCTCTCCACCGGAAAGGGAGGCCGCCGCGCGGTGCAACGTCAGATATTGAAGGCCGACGTCATCCAAAAATTGCAGGCGCGCCCGAATCTCTTTAAGAATCTGCCGGGAAATGGTCATCTCGCGCTCTGTAAGAATATCGGGCAGGCTCTCGATAAAGCGCATCGCCTGGCGCACGGGCAGGCGTGTCACCTCATCAATCGAGAGACCGGCCACGGTAACGGCTAGGCTTTCCGGCCGAAGGCGCTTCCCTTCGCAAACGGGGCAGGGCACCTCCGTCATATACTGTTCGATGCTCTCGCGCACGCCGACGGAGGCTGTCTCGCGGTAGCGACGCTCCAGGTTTGGGATAACCCCCTCGTAGGCCGTCTCATGGATGCGTGTACGCCCCGCCTGATCGGTATAGCGGACGCGCACCATCTCGCCGTTGCTCCCATAGAGCACGATGCGCTGATGCTCAGGAGAAAGGTCCTTCCAGGGCGTATCCACCGAAAAGCCGTAATGCTCGGCCACTGCCTCTAAGAGCCGCCCATAGTAGGTATCTCCCCGTTGAGAGCGCGCCCATGGTTCAATGGCCCCCTCAGCGAGCGAAAGTTCGGGGTCGGGCACGAGGAGGTTCGGGTCCAGTTCGCTCTTGACGCCCAGCCCCATACAGGCGGGGCAGGCGCCATGGGGGCTGTTGAACGAAAAGGTGCGCGGCTCGATCTCCGGCAGGCTGATGCCGCAGATGGGGCAAGCATACCGCTCGGAATAGACCTGCTCCTCGCCCCCCACGATGCTCACGATCAAGACGCCATCGCCCAGTTTGAGGGCCGTCTCCACGGAATCCGTCAGGCGGGCGCGGTCGGCATCATCCTCTTCGACGTCTTGGCTGCGGCGCACCACGAGCCGATCCACAATCGCCTCGATGGTGTGCATCTTGTAGCGATCCAGCACGATTGGCTCGTCGAGATCATGCACCTCGCCATCAATGCGGGCGCGCACATAGCCTGCTTTGCGCAAATCCTCCATAATGCGTTTGTGCTCGCCCTTGCGGTCTCGGATGAGTGGCGCCAAAAGCATTAGGCGCGTCCCCTCCGGCAGGGCACGGATGGCATCCACGATCTGCTGAACGGTCTGCTTAGAGATGACGCGCCCGCACTTGGGGCAGTGCGGTATGCCGATGCGCGCATAGAGGAGGCGCAAATAGTCATAGATTTCGGTTACAGTGCCCACCGTCGAACGTGGGCTACGGCTCGCGCTCTTTTGGTCAATGCTGATGGCCGGCGAAAGGCCATCAATGTGGTCCACATCGGGCTTATCCATCTGGCCCAAGAACTGCCGCGCATAGGCCGAGAGGGATTCCACATAGCGGCGTTGCCCCTCGGCGTAGATGGTGTCGAAGGCCAGGGAAGACTTGCCAGAACCCGAAAGGCCCGTGATGACGACCAACTTATCCCTTGGGATATCAATATCAATATTCTTGAGGTTGTGCTGGCGGGCGCCACGGATCGAGATGAACTCCTGCGCCATGCGCTACCCTCCTCGCCGGTTGCCAGCCGGCGCATATCGTGCAAGGTTCAGATAATATATTATACGGGCCTGCTTACGCACCGCAAACTTTTTCCGTCCCGCCTTGGTTTAGGGCTGCTGTAGGCCTGGCCCCAAAGGAGAGGCCCCCTTCCCGGCTCAAGGCCAGGGCATTCGGCGAGGAGCCTCTTTTGACAGCCAAGGCAGGGTGTGATAGTATGCCCTGCGACAATTCAAGATGCTTGCACTCATCAAGAGGGGTGGAGGGACCTGGCCCTATGAAACCCCGGCAACCTGGTGTGTGCCTTTTCACACACGTGGTGCCAAGTCCGGCAGGCCTGGAACGGCCTGGAAGATGAGAGGAAGTTCGATGCCGTATCTCCTCTCTGAGGGGATTTTTTTTGTCAAGCCGCATCTAGCCCAATCGGGATAAGGATTCTAGACCGCGTTATGGAAACAGCCTCACAGCGAGCCGCGCCCTTTGAGCCGCGCTGGTTGCCATTCGTTTTGGGCAGCCTGCCCCACACCGATGCCCTCCGCGCGTGGAATGCGATCCTTAAGCGCTTCCCCCTCTCGCCCACGTGGCCACAATTGCCCCGCAAAAGCCCCTTTGAAGATCGGTATGTGCAATTTTCGGAACGCTTTCCGGGCTTGGTGTTGGAAGAGGGGGGGCGGCTCCAGGTGGATCGCCAGCATAACCTGGAGCGCGGCCTGGAGCGCTTGTATCTGGCCTATCTCGAAGATCAGCGCGAATATGGGCGCATCTCGAGCGGCTACGCCGCCGGGCTAGAGGCCCTGCGGCGCGGCGAGATTTCGCTCACGCGGCCGCCGCTTCTCCTCGGGGGGATGGTCACGGGGCCGGTGAGTTGGGCCTTGGCGGTGATGGATGAACGCGGGCGCCCTATCCTATATGACCGCATCCTGCTTGAGGCGACGGCCAAACACTTGCGGCTCAAAGTCGCTTGGATGGAGGCCGAATTGCGCCGTTGGGCGCCGCATACCCTCATCCTGCTCGACGAGCCGCACTTGGCTTCGCTTGACCCGGCCTCTCTGCCGCGCGAACAAGCGGTGGCCTTGTTCGAAGAGGTGCTGAGCGGCGTAGGAGGGCTGAAGGGCGTTCACGCCTGCGGCGCCCCCGATTGGGGCCTCGTGCTCCAGACCTCCGCAAACGTCCTGAGCCTGGATGCGTACGCATACGCCGATGCGCTCCTCCGTTATAGCGCGGAGGTGGCGCGCTTCCTCGAACGGCGGGGCATCATCGCCTGGGGCATTGTCCCCTCCAGCGAGGTCGCCGAGCAGGAGACGGTTGAGAGCCTCGTGGCCCGCCTGGAAGGGGTTCTCCAAGCCCTGGTCGAGGCCGGCGTGCCGCGAGAATTGCTCTACCGGCGCGGCCTCATCACGCCCTCTTGCGGGTTAGAGGCGCTCACGCCCGCGCTCGCCGAACGTATCCTGGATCTCACTGCCGCTGTGAGCCGGGCCTGCGCCGAACGATTTCTCCCGCGCGAAGAAAAAGCCAAATCGGAACCTCCCAAGGCCGCTGAAACCTCGCGGCCCGACGAGGTGACCAAGAAATAGGAGGGTGAGACATTGGGCATTCTCGTGGTGGGTTCGATCGCGCTGGATCGGGTAGAGACCCCCTTTGGCAGCCGAGAAGATGCCTTGGGCGGCGCCTGCACGTATTTCGCCACCGCCGCCAGCCTCTACGCGCCGGTGCATATGGTGGGCGTAGTGGGCACGGACTTTCCTCAAGCGCATTTGGACTTTTTCCGCTCGCGGCAGATTGACCTTCGCGGGGTGCAGATTGTGCCGGGCAAGACCTTCCGCTGGGCGGGGCGCTACGGCCAAGACTTGGCCGATGCCGAAACGCTGGCGACGGAACTGAACGTCTTTGGCGATTTTCACCCCGTCATCCCCGATGATCTGCGGCGCGTACCCTATGTCTTTCTCGCCAATATTGACCCGGATTTGCAAATCGAGATTCTCTCGCAGATGGCAAACCCTCGCCTGGCCGCGCTCGATTCGATGAACTACTGGATGGCCCACAAGCGAGATTCCCTCGCGAAGGCTATCTCCAAGGTGCACGTGGTGTTACTCAACGAGAGCGAAGTGCGCCTCTTTTCGGGCGAAGCGAACCTCATCGCAGGCGCGCGGGCCATCTTGAGCCTGGGGCCGCGGGCGCTCGTCATCAAACGGGGCGAACACGGGGCGATGCTCATCCTCTCCGGGGGGTCGGAGGCCAACCTCTTTATGGTGCCGGCCTTCCCGGTGGAATATGTGGTGGATCCTACTGGCGCTGGCGATACCTTTGCCGCCGGGTTTATGGGTTACCTTGCCAAGACGGGCGACCTTTCGGAGGCCGGCTTGCGTCGGGCAGTGGTCCATGGGACCTTGGTGGCCTCTTTTACCGTGCAAGATTTCAGCATTGATCGCCTGCGCCCACTGACCCTTCAGGATATCGAGGCGCGCTACAGCGCCTTCCGATGGATGACGCATTTCGAGCCGCTTTCTGACGTTGACGTGAACCGCCTGTCGCGCCCCATCTTGGCGTGACCCCCATCTTGTGGAAAGGAACATTCGTGAAAGGGTACCATATCCGCGATCTCTCTTTGGCAGATGAAGGCATGCGGCGCATCGCCTGGGCCGAGCGGGAGATGCCCGTCTTGCGGCAGATCCGCGAGCGGTTCGCACAAGAAAAACCTTTGGCGGGCTTGCGCATTTCCGCCTGCCTGCACGTAACCACCGAAACGGCGAACCTGATGTACACCCTGCAAGAGGGCGGGGCAGACGTGCTCCTATGCGCCTCGAACCCCCTCTCCACGCAGGATGATGTGGCCGCCGCCCTTGTGCGCGATTTCGAAATCCCCGTCTTTGCCATCAAGGGCGAAGATAACGAGACCTACTATCGGCACATCTCGGCCGCCCTCGATCACCACCCGCACATCACGATGGATGACGGGGCTGACCTCGTCTCCACACTGCACAGTTCGCGCCGCGAGGTGTTGCCCGGGGTCATCGGCGGCACTGAGGAGACCACGACGGGGGTCATCCGCCTGCGCGCGATGCAAAAAGAGGGTAAGTTGGAATACCCCATCATCGCCGTGAACGATGCTGATACCAAGCATCTTTTCGATAACCGTTACGGCACGGGCCAGAGCACCATTGACGGCATTATCCGCGCCACGAACGTCCTCCTCGCGGGCAAGACGTTCGTCGTGGCCGGTTACGGGTGGTGCAGCCGAGGCATCGCCCAACGGGCGCGGGGCATGGGGGCCAATGTCGTCATCACCGAGGTGAACCCCTTGCGCGCCTTGGAGGCCGTGATGGATGGCTACCGCGTGATGCCGATGCTCGAGGCCGCGGCCATTGGGGATATCTTTGTGAGCGCCACAGGCAACAAGAACGTCTTGGATCGCCCCCACTTTGAGCGGATGCGCGATGGCGTCATCGTGGCGAATTCAGGCCACTTTAACGTGGAGATCAACCTGCAAACGCTCCGCGAGATGTCTCACCGAGTGGTCAAAGTGCGCGAATTCGTCGAGGAATACACGTTGACGGACGGCCGCCGTATCAATGTGCTGGGCGAAGGGCGCCTCATCAACCTAGCCGCCGCCGAAGGGCACCCCTCGGCGGTGATGGATATGTCCTTCGCCAACCAGGCCTTGTGCGTCGAATATATGGCCAAGCATCACGCCTCCCTCGCCAAAGAGGTCTATCCCGTTCCGCAAGAGATTGATCATTCCATCGCACGCCTCAAACTGCGTTCGATGCACATCGAGATTGACGAACTCACCGAAGAACAGCGGGAATACCTCACCTCGTGGACGATGGGCACCTGAAAGAACCTCGCAAAGAAGGAAGCGCCGATGAGCAACTTTGACACGTCTCCCAAATTCTTGTTTACCTCCGAATCGGTAACGGAGGGCCACCCGGATAAAATCTGTGACCAGGTCTCCGACGCCGTCTTGGACGCAATCTATGCTCAAGACCCCTACGCGCGCGTGGCCTGCGAGTGCGCCGTAACGACGGGGCTAGTCATCGCCACGGGGGAAATCACCACCTCGTGCTATGTGGATATCCCCAAAATCGTGCGCCAGACCATCGCCGAGATCGGCTACAAATCCTCTGAGGATTGTTTTGACGCGAACACCTGCGGCGTCATCACCTCCATCAAAGAACAATCGCCCGATATCGCGATGGGCGTGAACGAGGCCCAAGAGGCAAAACTGGGCGAGATGAGCGAGGCTGAAATCGAAGCGGTGGGCGCGGGCGACCAGGGGATGATGTTCGGCTACGCCTGCGACGAGACGCCGGAATTGATGCCGATGCCCATTATGCTGGCGCACGCCGTGGTCAAGCGCCTGGCGGCCGTGCGCAAGAGCGGCCTCCTCCCCTACCTGCGGCCAGATGGCAAGTCTCAAGTTACCGTGGAGTATCATTACGGCAAGCCCGTGCGCGTGCATACCGTCGTCGTGGCGGCTCAACACTCGCCGGATGTAAGCCACGCGCAGATCGAAGCGGATATCATCGAACACGTCGTCCGCCAGGCCATCCCGCCGGAGATGCTCGATAAGGAAACGCGGTACTTTATCAACAGCACCGGCCGGTTCGTCATCGGCGGGCCGATGGGCGATTCCGGCCTGACGGGCCGCAAGATCATCGTGGATACCTACGGGGGGATGGTGCCGCACGGCGGGGGTGCCTTCTCCGGCAAAGACCCCACCAAGGTGGACCGCACCGGTTCCTACGGCACGCGTTGGGTCGCCAAGAACATCGTCGCCGCCGGGTTGGCCCGCCGTTGCCAAATCCAGGTGGCCTATACCATCGGCGTGGCGCACCCCGTCTCGCTGAATATCGAGACCTTCGGCACGGGCGTCATCCCCGATCGGGAGATCGAGGCCCTGGTGCGCGAGCACTTTGACCTGCGCCCCGGCGCCATCATCCGCGATTTGCGCCTGCGCCGGCCCATTTACCGCCCCACGGCGGCCTACGGCGCCTTTGGCCGCACGGATATTGACGCCCCTTGGGAAAACACCGACCGCGCTGAGGCCCTCCGCCGCGCCGTGGGGCTGTGAAAATCGGAGAGGGGCTTGCGATCAAGCCGTGGGCCTTGCGATTAGTAGGCGGCTTGTTGCCCAACAACATCCGTCGGGTTGCCCGCAATACCCCCGCTGGTTGAATGTTCAGGGGGTAGGAGCATTCGGCGCACAATGAGGCACCTTTTGATATTTCGGCGTACCCGTGGCGTGTGCGCCCCCTAACCTATGCGGTGCCCATCTGTGCGCCCGGAGGCATCCTGCCCCCCTTATCCAAGCGGCCCGCCTTGGGCCTCGCACACTGCTTTCCCCCCACTCAGGTCCGCGCCACGGGATGTTCGATGAGATGTAGAGCGGGCTGCGCCCTTAGTACATCCCTCCTCAGATGGCCCTACCCGCGTATTCCCCAATCCCAGTGATCCGACGATCTGTTCGCACCCGATGGTGTAGGCCGCGCCTTCGCGGCCTTTCGAGGGAGACCTACTTGGCACCTGCGCCCGAATCGTGCACAATAGCGGCCATTGGGCGATTCCTGGAGAGGGTTATTCTCGATGGCACAACCGAGCCTTGGCACGCGTACTGGCCGCGCCACCTTCTTGCGCGGGAATGTGGTCGTTTTTATGATCACGTCCATCCTCGGCCAGTTCGGGCGTAATATGGCCTTCCCATACGCCTCGCTGTACATCCTCGCCCTGGGTGGGAAGCCGGAACACGTCGGTCTGGTCAACTCCATCGCCCCCCTAGCGGGGCTAATCGCCTTCCCCATTGCCGGCTATTTCGCCGATATGAGCGGTCGGGTGCGGATTATTGCCCTCGCTATGGCCTATTCCAGCCTATTGAATGTCCTCCAAGCCCTGGCGCCCACGTGGCAGGTCCTCGCTTGGAACGCTCTCTTCCAGGGGTTCCTCGTCGTGCAATTCCCGGCGAGTTCGGCCCTTATGGCGGATTCCTTAGCCCCCGAAGACCGCGTGCGAGGCATCGCCACGGTGAACGGCGTGGCTGGGGGCATCGGCCTCATCGCACCTTACTTGGCCGGCGCCATCGTAACCCGCCTTGGCGCCGAGATGGGGATGCGCCTCCTTTATGGGGCGATGGCGCTCTTTAACTTGGTCAGCGCGATCATCAGTTGGCGCCTTCTGCGCGAAACCACTCCCCCACAATCCGCTCGCCTCAACTGGAAGGAGATAGGCCGCCTGGTGCAAAACGCCTACGCCGAGATTCCGAACCTCATCCGGCATATGTCCCCTTCGTTGCGCGCTTTGGGCGGCATTTCCGCCTTGAGTTTTATGGCCAACGCCCTGGCCGGGCCGTTCTGGGTGGTGTATGCCGTCGAGAGGTTGGGGCTTTCTGCGGAAGAGTGGGGGCTGATCCTCCTCATCGAGACGGCCCTGTTGAACCTGGCCTACGTGCCGGCGGCAGCCTGGATAGATCGCCTAGGCCGCGCACGCACCCTCCAGATAGCGCTCGTCTTGATGACCCTTTTGACGCCCCTTTTCGTCTTCACCCAGGGGTTCTGGTCCATCCTTTTGATTCGCCTCGCCTTCGCCCTGGGCAATGCCTTCTTTATGCCTGCCTGCCTGGCCCTTATGGCCGATAGCATCCCCCGCGAGATGCGCGGCCGGGTGATGGGAGCCATCGGCAACGGCACGTTGATGTTCGGCGCCACGATGGGAGGCACGGGCGGCCCCGGGTTAGGATTCCTCATCATCCCCCTGCCGATGATCGCCTCTCTCCTCAGCGGCCTCTTGTATACCCAGAACGCGGCCCTGCCGTGGCTCGCCTCCACCCTCGTGACGATGCTCGCGGCCTTTTTGGCACTTCGCTTTGTGCGCGCCCCCCACCGGCCCGAGGTATAAAAGAAACGGGGCAGGGCGCGATGCGCCCTGCCCCGCAGGCGGTGCGGAAGCCTAGAAGGGGAAGAACTTGGCGCGCAGTTCGTCCGTCAAAGGCGAACCGTACTCGCTCACCTCAAAGACCTCGACGGCCTTGATCTTGGCCGCCCGTTCGGCGCCGTACTTGGCGATGATCGCATCCTTGTATTGGTCCACCAAGCGGCCGATGCGCGAGTCATACCACTGCTGGAGCCAGGCGCGGCGTTCGGCATCGGTTTTGGGCACCTTGTCGAGTTCCTCGCGGTTGTAGGGCAGCCACTCGTACATCTGCGACGTGTGCTGATGGAGCGCATCCAGTTTCTGCTCCCACACGGGGGTGATATCCACCACCACATCGGGCCGAGAGGGATATGGCTTCTGGAAGTGATCTTGGAAGAGCATCGCCACGGGCATACGGCGCAGGTGCGGCACGCTGGAAAGGACGTTAGGCACCGTGCACATATACAGGGCATCCATCACCACTTGGCCCGTCGCGCGGTGATCGGGGTGGTAATCCCAGACGCGGGGGCTAAAGACGATATCCGGCCGGAATTCGCGAATGATCGCGATGACCTGATTGCGCACCTCGAGCGTGGGCATCAGCATCCCGTCGTGGTTATCGAGGGTGATGTATTCCACCCCCAACACTTTGCCGACGTTGGCGGCCTCTTGGCGGCGGCGCCAAGCCAAAGGCGCTCCCCCTTCGCTAAAATGGCCGGCATCGCCGTTGGTGAGCGATACCAACTTGACGACGTGCCCCGCCTTGGCATAGAGGGCCGCCGTGCCCCCGCCCTTGCTATCGGGGTCATCAGGATGGGCGCCAAACATCAAAACACGCAACTGCTCCATGATGCAAACCTCCTATTCCTTTTGCTTTTGGCCCAGCCGGGCCACGGTGCCTCGGCTCACCACACAGCCTCATTGTATGCCCCCAAAAGCGGCTTGGCAAGTGCCAAAACGAGCACACCGGCCAAATAGCACGCCGGGGCCAACGCTCCTATAATATGCCCTATGCGCCGCCTGGCAAGGCTTTTTTAGGAGGGGATTCGCCTTGGTTTCGACACTGCTCACCATCCTGGTCAACAACGTCTTACCGGCCTTTTTCGTGATGGCAGCTGGCTTCTATCTCGATCGCGCCCTCAAAGTGGATAAGAAATCCCTCTCGCGTATGGCGGTGTACATCCTCACGCCGGCGCTCGTCTTTTCCTCCATCGTCAAATCGTCCGTCTCGCCGAGCGATTTCGGGCTGATGCTCCTCTACGTCATCGTGATCACGCTCGTTATGTGCGCCCTTGGGTTGGGCATTGGGCACCTCCTGCGTTGGCCCAAACGCCGAACCGATGCGCTCATCCTGAGCATCGCCTTCCTGAACTCGGGCAACTTTGGCCTTTCGGTGATCCTCTTTACCTATGGCGAGGTGGGCCTCCAGTTGGGCACCGTCTTTTTCGTGGGCACGAACTTGGCCGCCAACACGCTGGCCGCCTTTTTCGCCTCGCGCAGCAACGGCGGCGCCAAGCGCGCCCTGTTGAACGTGCTCAAACTGCCCGGCCCCTACGCCTTCGGCCTCGCGCTCCTCGTGCGCTCTTTGGGTGCGGAGGTGCCCCTGGCCCTGATGCGGCCCATCTCCCTCGTGGCCCAGGCGGCAGTGCCCGTGATGCTGATGATGCTCGGCGTGCAACTGGCCCAGACCAAACTAACCCATCATCTGAAAGATGCGAGCCTGGCTGTCTTCATCCGCCTGGTGGCCGGGGCGGGCATCGCCGCGCTCCTCGCGCCGTTGATGGGCCTGCAAGGGTTGGCCCGCCAGGTGGGCATCGTGCAGGCCTCGATGCCGACGGCCGTCAGTTCCGGGCTGATGGCCATCGAGTTCGACGCGGAGGCCGAGATGGTGAGCAGCGCGATCTTTCTCTCGACCCTCATCAGCAGCCTGACCCTCACCCTCCTCATTGCCCTTCTCGGAACGTGAAGGTTGTGTTACAATGGGGCCGGCCAAGCGGCTGGCGTATTTCGTATGCTCAGGAGGAATTCCGATGCCGAAAGCATGGCAAACGTATTTGCAGGAACACAAGGGCGAGGCCCTGGCCGATTTGCTCGACTTTTTGCGCATTCCCAGCATCTCGGCCCTGCCCGACTATGCGGCGGACGTTCAGCGGGCCGCCGAGTGGGTGGCTCAGCGCCTGCAAAAGGCCGGCCTCGAGAAGGCCCAGGTGATGCCCACCCAGGGGCACCCCGTCGTCTATGCCGAGTGGCTGCACGCCCCCGGCAAGCCCACGGTGATGATTTACGGCCATTTCGATACCCAACCCGTAGATCCCCTCGACCTTTGGGAACATCCGCCTTTTGAACCCACCCTCGAGGGAGACCGCATCTATGCGCGCGGCGCTACGGACGATAAGGGCAATATGCTCGCGCCCATCCTGGCGCTGGAGGCGCTCCTCAAGACCGAAGGCCGCCTCCCGGTGAACGTCAAATGCTTTTTCGAAGGCCAGGAGGAGATCGGCAGCCCCCACCTCTCGGATTTCATCGCGGCTCACCAAGACCTCTTGGCCTGCGACCTCGTGTTGAGCGCCGATGGCGGCCAGTTTAGCGAGACCCAACCCTCGCTCACCATCAGCCTGCGCGGCATCTGCTCCTTGCAGATTGACGTGACCGGCCCCGCTTACGATTTGCATTCGGGCACCTATGGCGGCACGGTGCAGAACCCCATCCACGCCCTGGTGCGCCTGCTTGACTCGATGCGCTCCCCCGATGGGCGCATCGCCGTCAAAGGGTTTTACGACGAGGTCGTGGAACTCACGCCCGAAGAACGCGCCCAACTCGCCGCCATCCCCTTTGATGAAGAGGCCTACAAAAAGGAACTCGGCGTCGAGGCCCTCTTTGGCGAACCGGGTTACACGCCGCTAGAACGGACGACCGTGCGCCCCACGTTGGAGGTCAACGGCATTTGGGGAGGGTTTCAAGGCGAGGGCACCAAGACGGTGCTCCCCAGCCAGGCCCACGCCAAGATCTCCTGCCGGCTGGTGCCCCGCCAAACGCCATCGCGGGTGCTGGAGTGCATCCGCCAGCACATCGCCCAGAATACGCCGCCCGGCGTACGCGTGGAGGTGCGCACCTCCGAGCACGGTACGCCGGCCTACCTTATCCCGGCGGATCATCCGGGGCTGCAGGCGGCGCGCGAGGTGCTAAAAGCGCTGTACGGCGTGGAACCCTTCTATACGCGGATGGGCGGAAGCGTGCCCGTATGCAGTATGTTCCTGGAACACCTCGGTGTGTACACGGTAACCTTTGCCTTCGGCCTGCATGATGAACGCACGCATTCGCCGAATGAATTCTTCCGCCTGAGCAGTTTCAAGCGGGCACAGGAGGCATACGGGCGCCTTTTGGAGCGCCTCGGGCAGGGCGAGGGCCTGTAGAGAGGAGCGCGGCGATGCGGGTTTTGGTCGTTTCGGATATCCACGCGAATATCGTCGCCTTCGAGGCCGTGCTGGAAGACGCCGGCCCGTTCGATATGATCTGGTCTTTGGGAGATATCGTCGGCTATGGCCCGGAGCCAAATGCCTGCATCAGCCGCCTTTTGGAATACCCCCAACTCTCGATCGCTGGGAATCATGACTGGGCTGTGCTGGGAAGGCTCAACTTGGACGAGTTCAATAGCGACGCGCGCCTCGCCAACTTGTGGACACGCGAAAACCTCTCCCCTTGCTCGCGAGATTTTCTCGAGGTCCTGCCCGAGACGTACCTTTGGGGCGATTTTACGCTGGCGCACGGCAGCCCTCGCCACCCCATCTGGGAGTACCTCTTTTACATCACCATGGCGGAGGTCAACTTTCGCCACTTTGAGAGCCAAGTGTGCTTTGTGGGGCACACGCACGTCCCCGTGATCTTTCAAAAGTTCCCAGAGGGGGAGGGCTGCCAGGTTCTCGCCATCCCTGACGAGCCTCTCTCCCTAGCGGGGCCGGCGCGCTATATCATCAACCCGGGGAGCGTGGGCCAGCCGCGGGATGGAGACCCCCGCGCGGCCTACGCCGTGCTCGATACGGAGGCGATGACGCTCTCATTCCAGCGCGCCCCTTATGATATCGAGCGGACGCAAAAAGCGATGCGCCGCGCCGGGCTGCCCCCGCGCCTCATCGCGCGCCTCAGTTATGGCTGGTAGGGAACCTGTCCCCTCGGAAAGCCGTCTTCATTGATGAAGACCCACAATCGCGCCGGAATAAGGAGGCTTCGATGAGACGATGGAGGCAACCCGTCCTTTTTCTCTTGCTGGTGGCCGCGCTCGTGGCGGGCCTGGCTGCTGGCTGCGCCCCTAAACGGGCGGAACAGACCATCCAAGTGGCGCCTGCCCAGCCCTTGCCCGCTGCGGATGGGCGCGCCGGCAGCGTAACGTCTTCGGCATACGGCGGGGGAGAATCCCCCTCCATCGCGGCGGATGCCGTCTCGGTTACCGAACGGATGATCATCCAGACCGTAGATATGGTCATCGTCGTGGAGAATACCGATGCGGCGCTCGATTTCATCCGCAAATGGGTGGCCGACGAAAAGGGGTTCATCGCCGAGTCGCGCCGTTGGCTATCGAATGAGCAACCCTATGCCCAGGTGACCTTTCGCGTGCCGGCAGGCGCGCTGGATCGGACCCTAGACGCCCTCCACCAAATGGCCCTGCGCATCGAAAGCGAGAACCGGCGCGGCGAAGACGTAACCGAGGAATATGTAGACCTCGACGCGCGTCTGCGGAACCTCGAGGCCACCGAGAAGGAACTCCTCGCCCTGATGACCGAGGTGAGAGAGAATCGCGGCAAGGCCGAAGACATCTTGGCCATCTACCGCGAGGTCACGAATGTGCGCGCGCAGATCGAATCCCTCAAAGGGAGGCAGCAGTACCTCGAACGGATGACGGCCATGGCCACGGTCAATGTGGAGATTCGCCCCAAAGAGGCGCCGCGCACCGTGGTCACCAAGGCCAAATGGAACCCCTTGGTGACCCTCACTAAGGCCCTGCGCGGGTTTGTAGAGGTGCTGCAAGTCTTGGCGGATATCGCCATCTACCTGCTGATCTTCTCGCCCATCGTCATCGTGCCGGCGGTGGTCTTGTGGCTGATCATCCGCTGGGCCAAACGCCGCCAGGCGCGCAAAAAGGGGTAAACGCGCCTCGCCCAATGCATCATCCTGCACCTGGTAGGGGCGCAGCCAATGCGCCCCTACACGTCTTTTCGCCCTATGCGTATAAAGGCGAAGGCGCCCCCCTCTATAAGGCGATCAAGACGGCGCGCACCGGCGCCCCATCCCCCTGGCGCAGTTTGAGGGGCAAACAGATGAGATCATATTCCCCCGGCGAGATGCCCTCCAAGGCGAGGTTTTCGACGAGGATCACCCCCGCCCCGAGCAATAGCCGATGCGCCGCACCGATGCCCACCTCCGGCGGGTCGAGGGAGGTTTGGTCTGTGCCCACAAGGAGCATCCCCTGCGCGGCAAGCCAGGCCGCGCCTTCTGGCGTGAGGGCCTTGGCCGGGGCCTCTGGGGAGCTGCCTTGTGCTTTGAGGAGCAACCGCCGGCACCCAGGCGGCGTTCTCGCCTCTAAACAGGCCACATCGAGGAGGCCTTGGCAGTTGGAAACGTCCACCACTGCGGCGCGCCCTATAAGTGCCTCCAGCGGGAGTTCATCCACGCCTGGGCCGTTGGCCAAGACGTGGCGCGGCGCATCGAGGTGGGTGCCCGTATGCGTCCCAAGGGTGATGCGGCTCAAGGTAAAGGCATCGCCCCGTTCCACCGAGGAAAGGGCCTCCAGGCGCACCTCGGGGTCGCCCGGCCAGACGGGCATACCGGCGTACAAGGGCCGGGTGATATCGAACATTATGCCTCCCCTCCCTCCTCGGCGCCCTCCAGCGCCTGGCGCAAGAGCGCTTCAAACTCGCTCAAGATCATCGCCGTCAGCCCCCAAATGATGTGCCCCTGCCAGCGATAATAGGGCACGGTCGTCTCTCGCCCATAGAGAAGGCGCCTCTCCTCGCCCTTGGCCGAATCATCCAGGAGGAACGCCACGGGCACGATGAGCACCTCCGCCACTTCGCCCGCCTCGGGCACAAACGAAGGGCTTTCGGCGAGCCACCCCACAAAGGGATGCACCTCAAAATGGCTCGAGACCACGTAAGAAGGGCTGAGCCTGCCCAGATAGGCGACCTTTTGGGCCGCGGGGCCAAGGCCGAGTTCTTCTTGCGCCTCGCGCAGGGCCGCTTCCCACAGCGAGGCATCGCACACCTCCACAGCGCCGCCGGGCAGGGCGATCTGCCCACGGTGGTTGCGCAGAGCATCGGCTCGGCGCGTGAGCACGAAATGAGGTCCCCCCTGCCATTCGAAGAGAAGGAGGAGCACGGCGGCCAGGCGCGGCGGCTCGGGGGGCATCCCTTCCGCGCGCTGGGCGCGCGGGCGGGTCGCCATCCGCGCCTGGGCCGCCTCGCCCGGCAAAGGCCCCCGCAAGGCGCGTTCGATCAGGCCGCGCGAAAGGGAAGGATTGCGATCCATAATGCGCCATCTCCTCGTTTAGACGATGCTGTGCAATTCTAGTATACTTTTTGTGCCGATTCACGTTGGCGCCATAGGGAATCTTTTCCCATCGAGACATCGTTCAGGAGGTTAACACGCCATGCCTACGCGATCGCTCCACAGTGCGGTACGCTACGTCGTCCTTTTCGCTCTCCTGAGCGCCTTTCTCGTAGGTTGCAAAGGTATGCCTTTGGGGCAGGCGGCAACCCCTACGCCCCCGCCCCAAGAAGAGGCGCCTGAACCGGTCATTTCCGTTTCGGGCAAGGTGCTCCCCGCCCTATGGGCCGACCTGAGTTTCGGCCTCGCGGGGAGGGTGGCCGAGGTGCGCGTGGTGGAGGGGCAGACTGTAGAAGCCGGTGAGGTGCTGGCCCGCCTCGATACGGCCGAGTTAGAGGCCGCCGTGGCCCAGGCCGAGGCGGGGCTGGCGGTGGCCCAGGCCGAGTTGAAACGGCTAGAGGCAGGGGCCCGCGAAGAGGAAATCCGCGCGGCTGAGGCGGCCCTGCGTATGGCCCAAGAAAGTGAAAAGAGCGCCGAACTCGGCGTAACCGTAGCCGAAAACGCCGTCAAATCGGCCCAGGCGGCCGTGGAGAGCGCCCAAGCCGCTTTGAACCTCCTCAAGGCGGGGCCTCGCCCCGATGAGGTCGCCCTGGCCCAGCAAGAAATCGAGATGGCCAAGGCGGAGCGCTATGCCGCCCAAAATACGCGCGATACCCTCGGCGGGCTAAAGGGCAAACCGGGCTACCAACCCGGCTCTTACGAGACGGCTGAAGGCCAAGTGATGGCTGCCGAGGCACGCGTGACGATGGCCGAGATCAAGAAACGCCTCCTTGAGGCCGGCGCGCGGCCAGAGGAAATCGCTGTATCCGCTGCCCGCGTGCGCGAGGCCCAAGCGGCGCTGGCCAGCGCCCAAGCGCAGGCGGCTGTGGCTCAACAGCAGGTGGCCATCCAGCGCGCCCAGGTGGAGCAAGCCCAGGCCCACTATGACCTCGTCAAAGCGGGTGCGCGGCCCGAGGAACTCGAGTTAGCCCGCGCCCACGTGGCCCAGGCCGAAGCGGCGCTCCAGCAGGCCAAGGCCGCCCTGAGCCGCGCCATCATCGTAGCGCCCTTCAAAGGCACGGTGTGCGAAGTGAACCTGCGGTTGGGCGAGCAGGCCGTGCCGGGTATGCCGGTCATCTCGCTCGGCGATTTGACCGCGTTGCGCGTCGAGACCACCGACCTGGATGAGATTGATGCCGCGCGCGTCAAAGAAGGCCAAACCGTCCAGGTTACGTTCGATGCCCTGCCCGACGTGCGCCTGCCCGGCAAGGTCGAGCGGCTAGCCCTCAAAGCGGGGGCAGGAGGTGGAGGGGTGGTTTATAAGGCCATCATCACCTTGGATACTCTGGACCCGCGCCTGCGCTGGGGGATGACGGCCTTTGTGGATATCCCCACAGAATAGGGGGAACTATGGCTGAACGGCGCACAATCGTCGCAACGCGAGACCTGACCAAGGTTTATGGCACGGCGGTGCCCGTCGTCGCCCTGGACCATGTGAACCTGGACGTTCACGAGGGGGAAATGGTCGCCGTGATGCGGCCTTCGGGGAGCGGCAAATCCACCCTGCTCAATATGATCGGCGCGTTGGATCGGCCTACTTCCGGCACGGTGCTCATTGACGGCCAAGACCTCGCCCACGTAAAAGACCTGGATCGCTTCCGGGCGCGCACTGTGGGGTTCGTCTTTCAGATGCATAACCTCATCCCCACGCTGACGGCGCTGGAAAACGTCGAGGTGCCCCTGCGAGGGCAGGTCCGCAGTGCGCAACAGCGGCGCGCCCGCGCCCGTGAGATGCTCGCCCTAGTGGGCATGGCCGACCGCGAAGATCATCTGCCCAGCCAACTCTCCGGCGGCCAGCGCCAGCGCGTGGCAATCGCCCGGGCCTTGGTGAACGAACCGAGCCTCATCCTGGCCGATGAGCCGACCGGCAACCTGGATAGCGTGAGCGGCGCGGAAATCCTCGACCTTCTTATCCGTTTGAACCGCGAGCACAACGCGACGATCCTCATCGTTACGCACGATCGAAACATCGCCCGCGCCACTCAGCGCATCCTCGAGATGCGCGATGGGCGCATTGTGGGCGAACATAGGGTGGCAGACCCCTTCACAGAGGACCTGCGCGCCTTTGCCCAATCGGCCCTGGGGCAAAAACTGATGGCCGGCGACGCGGAAGCGATCGCCCATTTGGCGCGCCTTCATAACAACGCGGCGGAATTGGCGGCACAAATGGCCCAGGTGCTCCGGGCAGTCATCTCGTAGGAGGGAAGGATGATTCTGCGCAATCTGCTCAGGCGCCCAACGCGAACCATCCTGACCATCGTAGGGATTGCGGTCGGCATCGCCGCCATTGTAACGCTCGTCTCCCTAGCCCAGAGCCTGGTGACGAACTATATCGAGGTGACCCACCGCACCGACGCGGATATCATCCTGCAAGCGGTGCAAAAGCGCGAAGGGCAGGCCATCTCCTTCGGCATCGGCTTCGACGAGAGCCTGGCCGACCGCGTGCGCGCTATGCCCGAAGTCAAAGATGCCTCATCGGTGATCTATACTCTAGCGCGCACCGAGGGCCTGCCCTTTTTCATCATCTTTGGGTACGAGCCAGATCAACCTGGCATTCGCCATTTTCACGTCGTAGAAGGCGTCTCCCTAGGGGAATATCGCTCGCGCCAAGGCGGCCGGCCCCTCATCTTGGGCAAGGCAGCGGCCAACCGTCTCAAGAAGGGCGTGGGCGATACGATCCGCCTGGAAGAGATGACCTTTCGCATCGTCGGCATCTATGAGACGGGCATCGCCTTCGAAGATTCGGCGGCTGTCATCTCCCTTAAAGATGCGCAAATTCTGGCCGGTATGCCTCGCCAGGTGATGTTCATCGGCATCCGCCTGCGTCAGCCCGATCGCGCCGAGGCCTTCAAAGAGAAACTAGCGCGCATCCTGCCGCACGATGTCGAGATCGCCGGCACCCAAGTGGGCAGTATGCTGCTCGAACTCTTGAGCCTGTTCGACCTTTACGCTTGGAGCGTCGCCATCGTGGCCGCCTTGGTGGGCGGCGTGGGGATGATGAACACCATGTTGATGAGCGTGTTCGAGCGCACGCGTGAGATCGGCGCCCTCCGTGCGGTGGGCTGGCGGCCTCGGCGCGTGTTGACGATGATCCTCGGCGAATCGCTCCTCGTGAGCATCTTGGGCGGCGTCCTCGGCCTGGGGTTAGGGGCCTTGATGGCTTACATCGTGCCCCGCTTGCCCGGTATGACCGGGCTGACCAAAGGGACTGTGCCCCCCAAAGTGGCCTTGCAGGCTTTGACCACGGCGCTCCTCTTGGGGAGCATCGGCGGGGCCTACCCAGCCTGGCGCGCCTCGCGCCTGACGCCGGTGGAGGCCTTGAGTTACGACGGTGGCACCAGCCGCAAGGGGGCCTTGAGAATTCCCTTTGGGGGTATGGCCGTCCGCAACCTCGGCCGCCAGCGCACGCGCACCCTTTTGACGCTCCTCGGCGTGGGCCTCGGCGTGATGTCTATGATCCTCATCGGCAGCCTGAGCGAAGGGGCTATCCACAGTTTCAACGGCATCGTCTCCGGCGCCGAACTCACAATGGTCCAAAAGGATCAGCCCGATACGAGCCTGAGCGTCATTGATGAACGCGTCATCAAGCGCATCGAGGCGATGCCCGAGGTGCAGTACGTGAGCGGCCTCATCATCACGGCCGTGGCCACGCCCAAGAACCCCTTCTTTGTCATCACGGCGCGCTCACGCAATGACCCCGCCCTCAAGCCTCGCCTCCTCAAAGAGGGGACTCTCCTCACCGGCCCCCGGCAATGCCTCGTGGGTTGGAAGGCGGCCATCGAACAAGGGGTGGGCATCGGCGACCGTATGCAAATGCTCGGCACCTCGTTTACCGTCGTGGGGATTATCCAGACCGGAAACGCCATCGAAGACGGGGGAGCCATCATTGACCTGCGCGAGGCGCAGCGTTTGCTCAACAAGCCCCGCCAGGCGATGATCGCCCAGATCAAACTCCGCGACCCTTACCAGACGGATGAGATGCTCGAACGCCTTTCGGCAGAGTACCCCGATATGCTCTTTACGCGGAGCGCCGAGTTCACCCAATCTCTACCGGATATGGAATCTTCCCGCAGGATGTTTGGCGCCATCTATGCCATCAGCGCGATCGTGGGGGCCATCGCCTTGATGAACACGATGATGATGAGCGTGTACGAGCGGACGCGCGAAATCGGCGTCCTCCGCGCCGTGGGCTGGCGGCAGAGTTTAGTGATGCGCCAAATGCTCGCCGAGGCCATCCTGTTGACGCTTATGAGCGGCCTAGTGGGCTTGCTCTTTTCGGAAGGCGTCATCCGCCTCTTGACCTTGAACCCGGCGACGAGCACCTACAAGGATATGTTCCTCATCACCACGAGAATCGCGGCGCAAGGCATCATCTTCTGCTTGGTGCTCGGCGTGCTCGGCGGCCTATACCCCGCCTGGCGGGCCACGCGCTTTAGCCCGGTGGAGGCCCTGCGCTACGAGTAAGCCGCATAGAGGTTTGGTATGCTCATTCCTCGATGATATAATGGGGTTATGACCGCCATATGAGGGTGCCCGCCTCGCTTTCACGATGAGCGTTCTCGCGGGCGCCCTATTTTTGAGGGGGAATATGTCGTCTCGTACGCCAAGCCAGAGCGGTTCTCGCCCCCGGCCTTTGCGGGGGATTCTTTTGGTGTTCCTTGCCGCGGCGCTCCTCGTGACGGGTTTTGGCGGGGGCGTCATCACGATGTGGTTCGTGGGGCCGCAGGTGCGCCAAGCGGCGGAGGCCGCCTTCCCCGCGCTGCGCGCCCAGACCGAGCAGCAGCAGGGGCTTGAAGGACGGCTCGATATCTTACGGCAAGCCTGGGATATCCTCGATCGGGAATTCATCGAGCCGGAGAGGCTGGACCCGGATAAGATGATCCACGGCGCCGCCGCCGGGATGGTGAACGCCCTCGGAGACCCCCATACCCTGTTCGTCGAGCCGATTTCGGCGGCGATTATGGACGAGGATATGCAGGGGAGTTTCGAGGGCATCGGCGCCACGGTGGAGATGGTGGAAGGCAAGTTGACCATTGTGCGCCCCTTGCCCAACAGCCCTGCCTACCACGCCGGGCTTCTGGCGGGGGATATCATCCTTTCGGTGGATGATGAACCCCTCGAAGGGAAAACGCTTATCGAGGCCATCCGCCTCATTCGCGGCCCGGCGGGCACCACGGTGCGCCTACTCGTCCAACGCGAGGGCGTGGCAGAGCCATTCGTCGTCTCGGTGACGCGCGCCAAGGTGGAACTGCCCAACTATGAGGCCAAGATGCTCGAGGGGCAAGTTGCCTACCTTCAACTCTCGGAATTCAACGCCCTCGCTTCTCAGCAGGTGCATTCCGCCTTGCGAGACCTGCTCACCCAAAAGCCCGTGGGCCTCATTTTAGACCTGCGCGATAACCCGGGCGGCTATTTGCACATCGCCGTGCAGGTGGCGAGCGAATTCTTGCCTATGAACGCCATCATCCTGCAAGAGGAACAGCGCGATAGGCCCACCCAGGTGTACCGCGTGCGCACCAAGGGGCTAGCCACGGAAATTCCCCTCGTCGTGCTCGTGAACGGTGGAAGCGCCAGCGCTTCGGAAATCGTCGCGGGGGCCATTCAAGAGGCCAAACGGGGGACGCTCATCGGCACCAAGACCTATGGCAAAGGATCGGTGCAGAATACGCACACTTTGAGCGATGGCTCCAGCCTGCGGGTCACCATCGCCAAGTGGCTCCTGCCCAGCGGCCGCGGCTTGGATGGCGACGGCCTCGTGCCCGATATCGAGGTGCCCTTTACCTTGGAGGACGCCGCTGCCCACCGAGACCCGCAACTGGAGCGCGCGCTCGCCTTTCTTCTCCACAAGGAGTAGCGGCACGATGCCCAAACGAGACCGTGAAACGCGTTCCGCAGAGCACAGCGCCAACCGAGATATCGCCCATAACCGCAAGGCCTATCACGATTACTTTATCGAAGAGACGCTTGAGGCGGGTTTGGTGCTCGTGGGGTCAGAAATCAAGTCCATCCGCGCCGGGCGCGTGAACCTGCGCGATAGTTATGTAACCTTCCGCAACGGCGAGGCCTGGTTGGTGGGCTGCCACATCGCCGGCTACTCGCAGGCCAGTTATCTCGACCATGACCCCCGCCGCGACCGCAAACTCCTGATGAACAAGCGCGAGATCTTGCGCTGGCGCCAGCGGGCCGAACAAAAGGGGTACACCATTGTACCCCTTCGCCTTTACCTGCGTAACAACCTCGCCAAAGTGGAAATCGGCCTGGCGCGGGGCAAGCGCCTTTACGACAAGCGCGAGGCCATCGCCGAGCGCGAGTCGCAGCGCGATATCGAGCGCGCGATGAAAGACGCCCTGCGTTAGGCCAAGTATTTGCCGATGAGGGGGCGGAGCATCTCGACGCGCTCGGAGGGCATCGCCTCGCGCGCCGTGATGATGGCGTTCGCCAAGGCGTGGGGGCAGGCGCAAGTGCGTTCCACCTGGGGGATGCGCCGGGCCACTTCGGCGATGATCCCCTTGGCCGTGTTGACATTCGCCTGCAAATTGGCCACCACCATCTCCACCGTGACGCTCTCCTCCGCCTCGTGCCAGCAGTCATAATCGGTAACCATAGCCACCGTGGCGTAACACATCTCCGCCTCGCGGGCCAGTTTGGCCTCGGGCAGGGCCGTCATCCCGATGAGGTCGGCCCCGATCTGCCGATAGAAGAACGATTCGGCCTTGGTGGAGAACTGAGGCCCCTCCATCACCACGAGCGTGCCCCCATCGTGCGCACGCGCGCCCACTTTGACGGCCGCCTCGTAGGCCAGCCGGCGCAAGATGGGGCAATAAGGCTCGGCGAAGGCGATGTGCGCCACGATGCCCTCGCCAAAGAAGGTGGACGGGCGGATCCCCTTGGTGCGATCAAAGAGTTGATCGGGCACGACCACGTCGCGAGGGTGGATCTCCTCTCGCAAACTGCCCACTGCGCTGATCGAGAGGATGTGCGTCACCCCCAAGAGTTTGAACGCCCAGATGTTCGCCCGCGCCGGCAGTTCGCTCGGGCTAATAAAGTGGCCCCGACCATGGCGCGGCAAGAAGGCGATGCGCACGCCCCCTAGCGTCCCCAGGGTGATCTCATCGCTCGGCTTGCCAAAAGGCGTCTCCATCGAGACCCTCTCCACATCGGTCAGCCCCTCGATTTGGTACAATCCGCTCCCGCCGATCACTCCCAATTGAACCGTTTCCATCTTCGCCCTCCCCCATATCTGGCGATCTGCGGCGAAGGCCGCGCGCCCTCATTATACGGGCCAGCCCAGGCCCGGCAAACGGCCCAACGCTTTCCACAAGTTATCCACAGGGTTTGACTTTGTTCAAAGGATGAGGTATGCTTTGCACAAATGATAATGATTGCACATTTGTGCAAAAGGAGGTTCCTTGGCCCTCCCAGAGCATCTCCATCGCCTGCTTTACCGCATCGCCCAGGCCTATTACCTCCAAGATCTCACCCAGCAGGAGATCGCCCAGCGGTTCGGCCTATCGCGCTCCAAAGTATCGCGCCTGCTCGACCAGGCGCGGCGCGAAGGGGTCATCTCCATCGTCCTCGAGCCGCCCCCTTCCGGCGCCCCTCACCTCGAAAACCGCCTCGAGCGCCGCTATGGGCTTGATGAGGCCATCATCGTCACGGTTACGGACCCCGATAACCTCCTGAACACGGCCCGGGAACTCGCCCCAGCTGCCGCTTCTTACCTTCTGCGGTGTGTGCGGGGGCGCGAGGTGATCGCCACAGCGGGGGGCAACTTTTTGCGCGCTATGGTGGACGCCCTACCCGCCCGATCCTTCCCAGGGGTTACCGTGGTGCAGATGGTGGGCGGCATAGGGCCTTCGAGCGCGCCCGAGCACTCCACCGAACTCGCCCGCCGCCTCTCGCAGAAACTGGAGGCCCGGCTCGTCCTTCTGCCCGCGCCGGGCCTGGTCGCCTCCTCCGAACTGGCCCGCGCCCTGCGCACCGATGCACAAATCGAGAACGTCTTGACACTCGCCGCCAATGCGGATATTGCATTGGTGGGCATCGGCCTCCTGACGCCGGAATCGGCCTTGCTCTATCACGGCACGGTGGATCAATTGGATACCCTCAACCGCGCGGGCGCCGTCGGCAACATCGCCTACCGCTGCATTGACGCCGAGGGCAAACCCTTGCGGACCGAATTCGACGAGCGCATCGTAGGGTTGACGCTTGAGCAGTTGGCCGCCATCCCCCGCGTCGTGGCCATCGCCGGGGGGCGCCCCAAACACCAAGTCATCGGGGCCGCGCTCAAATCGGGTGTGATCAACGTCCTCATTACAGATGAAGGCACCGCCGAGGCCCTCCTGCGGGGCCGAGGTGCCGCAACCTTATGAAAGGAGCACGACACGTGGCGAAAGCCTCCCTATCCGATGATGAGATCTTGGCCCTGGCCCAGCGGACCATCGCCGCGGAAGCAGCGGCTGTAGCGGCTGCGCGCGAGCAACTCGGCGCGCTCCCCGCCATCGCGCGCCTCCTGGCCTCCTGTGAGGGGCATATCCTCGTGACGGGTGTGGGTACCTCGGCGGCCGTGGCGCGGCGCCTGGCGCATCTCCTTTCCTGCTGCGGCGCGCCGGCCCTCCCCCTGGAGGCGAGCGACGGCCTGCACGGCGGGAGCGGCGCCATCACGGCCAAGGATGTGCTCTTGGTCATCTCCAAAGGGGGCAAAAGCGCCGAGATCAACCGCCTGGTGGAGATCGCCAAGGGCCGAGGGGCGCGCGTCATCGCCCTCACCGAGACGGCCGAATCTCCCCTCGCCCCGTTGTGCGATGCGCTCCTCCTCGTGCGCGCCCCCGCCGACGTGGATGCCCTCGGCGGCCTGGTGGCCCTGGGGAGTTCGCTCGTCAACTCGGCCGTGGGAGATGCGCTTTGCGCCGCCATCTTGGCGCTCAAGGGGTACACGCTGGAGGAATTCGCCCGCACGCACCCCGGCGGCGCCGTGGGAGAGAAACTCGCCCATCTCGACGCCTCGAAAGGAGGTGCCCTATGAAGGCCGCCCTATTCACCGGGCCAGAGGAGATCGTCGTACGTGAGGTGCCCGACCCCCCTCTACCGCCGGATGGCCTCATCCTTCAGGTGATGGCCTGCGGCGTGTGCGGATCTGACCTGAGGCGGTGGCGCCAGGGGCCACTGCCCGGCGCGGAAGGGCAAATCCCCGGCCACGAGGTGAGCGGCGTGGTGATGGCCGTGGGCGAAGCACTCCGCGGGCGCTACCGAGAGGGAGATCGCCTGGCCCTCGCCCCCGATGTGCACTGCGGCCATTGTTACTACTGCCGGCGGGGGTGGTACAACCTGTGCGATGATCTGCGCATCGTGGGCATTACGCCGGGCTATGCCGGGGGTTTTGCCGAACGGATGGCCATCACGGGCGAAATCCTCCAAAACGGCATCGTCCATCCCCTGCCCGAGGGGCTTTCGTTCGTGGCGGGGGCCTTGGCGGAACCCCTCCCGTCCGTTTTGGCCGCTCATCAAATGGCCCAAACCTCGCTAGGAGATCGCGTCGTGGTCATCGGCGCGGGGCCTATCGGCTGTTTGCACATCGCCGTGGCCAAGCGGCGCGGCGCGCGCGTGCTCGTGGCCCAGCGGAGCGCGCCCCGACGGGCCTTGGCCGCGCGCTTTGGGCCGGAGGTCATCGTGGACCCCACCGAGCATGACCTGGTAGAAGCCGTGCTCGATTGGACGGGCGGCCTCGGCGCCGATATCGCCATTTGCGCCAACCCCGTGGCCGCCACCCAAGAGCAAGCGGTGCGGCTCGTCCGCAAGCGGGGGCAAGTCATCCTGTTCGGCGGCCTGCCGCGTTCCGCGCCTATGACCACCCTGGATGGCAACCGCATCCACTATGGCGAGATTCGGCTTTTTGGCGTCTTTTCCTACCACCCCTCGATGCACGAACTGGCCCTCCAGATGATGGCCGAAGGCCTGGTGGCGCCCGAGCACATCGTAACCCACACGTTCACTTTGGAAGAAACGCCGCTCGCCTTCCGTACAGCGGCGCAAGGCGAAAGCCTCAAGGTGATGGTAACCCCATCGGCGCTGTGAACCATCTTAGGAGGGGTGCTTATGTCCCTTATCGGCCTGGATATCGGTACGAATGCCTGTAAGGCGATCGCCTTTGACGCGCAAGGTAACGCCTTGGCGCAGGCCTCTCGCGAATACCCCATCCTTACCCCCCAGCCCGGCTGGGCCGAACAGGATGCCGAGGACGTCTGGCGCCTGGCGCAGGAGTGCCTGGGCCAAGTCATCTCCACCCTACGGCGCGATCCGCCGCAGGCCCTGGCCCTTTCCGTGCAGGGGGAGGCGGTCATCCCCGTGGATGATCAAGGCCGCCCCCTGCGACCAGCCATCTTGGGTATGGATACCCGCACCACGGCCGAGAATCGCTGGCTAGCGGAGCGCTTCGGCCCGGAGGCGCTCTTTGAGCGCACAGGGATGCCCATCCACACCATCAACACCCTGCCCAAGTTGCTCTGGATCCAACGCCATGAGCCGGAGGTCTGGCGGTGCGCCAGGCGCTTTTTGCTGTATGAGGATTTCTTCTTGAGCCGGCTGGGCGCAGGGCCTATCATCAGCCACTGTTTGGCCTCGCGCACGCAGATGTATGCCCTGCGCCAGGGCACCTGGGCCAAAGACCTTCTCGCCGCGTGCGGCATCGAGGTCGAGCGCCTGGCCGCCCTGGCCCCTATGGAAGGCGGCATCGTGGGGGAACTCGCGCCGCATCTCGCACAGGGGTGGGGTTGCGGTAAGGTGGCCCTCGTCAGCGGCGGTCATGACCAGGCCTGTGCGGCCCTGGGGAGCGGCATCGCCTTGGCCGGGCGGGCGATGGTCTCCACCGGCACGGCGGAGGTCGTGGAGGTGGCCCTACCCTCGCCCCAACTCGGCGAGGGCCTGCGCCGCGCCAATATCTCGGTATACCGCCACGTGGTGCCGGGCCTGTATTTGGCGATGACCCTCAACCACAGCGGAGGCCTGCTCTTGCGCTGGTTCCGGGACGCGCTGTGCCCCGCCGAGCGCGATGCCGCCTTGGCCGCCGGGCGCGACCCTTACGATGCCCTTCTGGAGGGCGCGCCCGAAGGGCCGACGCCGCTCCTCGTGCTGCCGCACTTTGCGGGGAGCGGCACTCCGTGGATGGACACCGCCTCCAAAGGGGCCATCTTGGGGTTGACCTTCCAGACCACGCGCCCTATGCTGGCCAAGGCCCTTTTGGAAGGGCTGACCTTCGAGTTGCGCCTGAACCTGGATATTCTGCGCGAGGGGAGCATCGCCATAGACGTGCTGCACGCTGTGGGCGGCGGGGCGCGCAGCGACCTGTGGCTTCACCTCAAGGCCGATATTTGTCGCTTGCCCTTGCGCGTGCCCCGCGTAACCGATGCGGCCTGCCTGGGTGCGGCGCTCCTGGCCGGGGTGGCTATGGGGTGTTATGCCTCGCCTCAAGAGGCGGTTTTGCAAGCGGTGCGCTACCGTCAAGAGATTGCGCCCCACCCTGCCAGCGCTCAGGCCTATGAGGCGCGCTATGCCCTCTACCGCCAGGTGTACCCCACGCTGGCGCCGATCTTGCACGCCCTGTAAAAAAAAAGAGGCCCCGCGCTGGGCAGGGCCAGAGGTGTGGAGATGGCGGGAATCGAACCCGCGTCCAAGAAGTTCGGCCAGAGGCCTGCTACAAGCATAGTCACGCCTCGCGTTTCTCGTGGGCCTACCCTCGCGTGACCGAGCCTTCAGCCCACCAGCCGATTGTTCTTAGGCCAGCCCCATCGGCGTCAGGCCGACCGCAGCCCGATTTAGGCGACGCCTGCGCTCCGGCTCTCGGGCTAAGCCCAGAGGCAGACGTGACCGAACTCTGTCGGTCAATGGCTTTTGCTCGTTACCGCTTACGCGGCGAGAGCATAGGCCGGAGTATAGGTGTTTTTGGCACTTATTGGTTTGCCCTTTTTTACGAGGTAAGGCGCCTCGGCTTGCAGCCGCTGACCAGCCCTCCCTGTCGAAGCCTTTCATCCCCAGGCGCTTTTATTATAGGCAACTTGGAACGCCCATGCAAATGATAAAATTCGAACACGAAACGGGCCTATCGGCGGACGATGGGCAAGTAGTACTTTGTTTCAGGCGGCAAATACTCCACATAGCCCGTCGCAGATCGTTCGAACGATAGCCCATTCACGTCAAAGGTGGCCGTAGCGGTTACGGGAACTCGACCGCTCCCCGTGGCGGGCGTGCCCACGGTGAGCGTTGCCGTCGCCTCCTGGCCTGGGGCGATCTCCCCTTGCCACGTCAGGCGGTCATCCCCATAGGTGGCCCCGGAACCGCTGTGCCGCACGTAAGTCACCCCACTGGGGAGCGGTAGCGTAAAGGCCAGAGTAATGGGGATGGGGGCCGTATTCAAGGCGTGAACGGTGTAGGTCATCGGCTCGCCGCCCTGCACCGTGGCAGGCGCCACTTCGAGATAAGAGGCCCCACCTGGGATGATACGCACCAACCCCTCGCCGAGCGCGCGGTGGCCAAGGGCATCTTCGGCCTCGACCATCACGGGGTACTCGCCCAACTCCTCAAAAAGGACGTAAATCGTCGGCGCGGTGCTCTCGAAAAGGCGCGCCGCCGCCCCCTCGCCCACCCGCCAGCGATAGCGGCGCATCGGCGCCCCTTCGCTCGAGGTCGCTTGGCAAGAGATGCGCACAGGCCGGTTGCTCCCGCCGATGATCGGCGAGGGAACGGTTACCGTGATCGCATCACGCAGCCAAGAGATGGTCTTCGATAGGAGTTCGGCGCGGGTTGTGACCCCCGAACGGTCGTTGATTCCCTCTGGGCCGAAAGAAAAATACGCCGTGCGGTAGTTCAATGCAGGGGTTGGCTTTTCCAGAGAGGGTTCGGCGGCCTTGGCCACGCCCACGAGGCTCCCTCCCATCGGCTGTGCCCCTATCGCAAAGAGGATGGGCCTTACCAAATCCGCATCGGAGCCATCGGGCAGGCCGCCGGGAGCAATTTCGTCTATCGAAGACTGGTTATCCGCACCCGTGCCGATGTTCCCCACGTCGAGGGCCACGCTTTCAAGGAAGGTCCCCGGCAGGCCCAGGAGAGAGGCCGTTTGGCTCGGCGGGAAGCCCCCGCCATACAGCGCCCCTTGCAGCCAGTGCGCCCCCAGGTAGTGATGATAGAGCGTCGAACGCCCCCAGGTGGGGTCCGCATCGGGGTTGACGTCGCTCGCCTCGGCGAGGTTCTGGCCCACGGCCAAAAGGCGGCCCCCTTGCTCCAGATAGGCCATCAAGAGTTCCTGATCGCGGGCCGTCATCGGCGTGGAGGGTTGATAGTAGCCATCGGGGTGGATGTTATCGCCCGTGAGCCAAAGGATGACGTCATGCTGCTGGAGCACGGCCAAATCTGGGATGGTCTGCGGCTGCCCGAAATGGGCGTCGGCATCCCACACGGCATAGTTTAGGCCCGCCGCTTGCAGGGCCTGGATGACAAAAGGCGCATAATCGGGATAACTGTCAAAGTGCGAAAAGTCGTTATCCAACAGGAGCACGGTCGCCGGCTGGGGCGGCGGCATAATGTGCCCCCACAGCGGCAGATGGAACCTCTCCCCATCGCGCACTAAGAAGAGGCGTCCCTCGACATCCCCCGGAGGTGCGCCGGGGGCCACTTGGATATGAAGGGGCAGGGTAACCGCCTCTCCCGGCGAGAGATGGACCTCGGCAGGCGCGGAGAAACTCCAAAGGTCCTCGGCCTGCACCTGAGCGTTCCACCCCTCTTCGGGGCCGGAGGGGCGGATATCTCGCACGGTTACCGTAACCGTTATGCTCTCTCCGGCCGATAGCGAGGGCAAGGAAAGGCTGGGCGGGTCAAAGAGCAACGTGGGAGTGATGAGCCGGCTGAGATCGACCAACCCCGCCCCCATCGCAAGCACGCTCGCCGTATCCGGCACGGGGTAAACCGCCTCCTCCTGGAGGCGCGCTGAGGCCATAAGCGCTGCCTTGATCTCATCATGCCCCCAAGAGGGGTGAACCTGCCGCAGGAGCGCCGCCGCACCGGCCACGTGCGCCGCGGCCACGCTCGTGCCCGAAAGGGCCTCATACCCCCCGCCGAGGGAAGCGGCCACGACGAATTGCCCCGGGGCGATGACATCTGGCTTGAGGAGATAGGCAAAGGCCGGCCCTCGCGCGCTAAAGGGCGCCACCCATTGGGGCGTAAAAGAGGCCACCCGCCCTATGGGGTCGAGGCGCAACGTCGCCGCATCCGGCGGCGAGGAGGCGATCCAGGCGCGCAGGCTCTCGCCCAGGCTCGAGGAGACGCTCACCGCTGGGATGGTGATGACCCCCGCGCCACAGTACTCTCCCACGCAGGCCATCTCAACGACCTTGTCCTCGGTATTCATAATGACGGCAAGGGCCGCCCCGGCCTGCTGGGCATAATAGGCCTTGGTAGCAAAGGGGCACTGCCCCCGAAGGATGAGCGCCGCCTTGCCCGCCAGGCTTGCCGCCGGGAGCGGTGCGCAGGCATAGGGGCTACCCCCTGCGGCGACGTCGCGCACATCGCGGAGCGGCAAGGGGCCAAGGGGCGCCGTCATCTCGGCGCCAAAGAGCGCCCGCCCGTAGGGTTGGCCCTGGGCGCCCACCGTGATGACGCGCTCCAAGCCTCCGGGCAACCGCGAGGCCGAGGCATAGCCGGGGCCGTCGTTCCCCGCGCCCGCGATGACGATCGCCCCGGCGTCTATGGCGGCCTCCAGCGCCTCCCGTTCGGGAGCGGCCAAGGGGAGGCGCGTGGGCGCGCTATTCCAGGCCGCCAGGATGACATCGGCCCCGTCGAGCACGGCCATCTCGATGGCCTGCAAAATCTCGGCCGTATAGGCGCGCTCAGCGCCTCCGCTCGCGGCGGGGTAAAAGATGCGGTAGTTCATCACATAGGCGCGCGGCGCTACGCCGGAAATCTGCCCGCTGCCCCCCGGCCATGAGGCCGCCACCGGCACGCCCGCGGCGATGCTCGCAAGGTGCGTACCATGAGAGGAGCCATTTGGCCCTGGGCGCGGCGTCTCCTCGCCCACCAAAGGTGGATCGGTAGCCCGAAAGAAGACCCGCGCAGCGATGACCTTGGGCGTGGTGGCCGTCATATCCCCCTTGGGGAAGCCGGGCGGATAAGCGAACCCAGCGGGATCCAGCATCGGGTGATCGGGGGCGACGCCCGAATCGAGGATGGCGATGCGCACGCCCTCGCCGGCGTGTTCCGGCCCGCCCAGGGCGGCCCATAATGCGGGCGTCCCTAGGGCGTCTCGCGTGGCATAGAGGGTCGGCTCGTATACATTCTCTTCGTAGACGTCCTCCACATTCGGCAAGGCGCGCAAAACGGCCAAAGAGGCGGCATCGAGGTGAGGCAGGCGCACCGCGAGGCCGTTATAGGCCCATTGGAAGGCCCTTTCTACAGTTGCGCCGGGCAAGCGCGCCGCAATGGAGGCCTGGAGGCTCCGTTGAACGGCCTCCAGCGCCCGAACGCGTTCCGAGGAGGCCATGGCGGGCTTCCCCGAAGAGCCGGCCAAGAGGGGCGCGCCCTTGAGTTTGACGATTACCCTCCCTGGCGCTGTTTCGCGCACAGCCGCCCTATCCCCCGCCGCAGCAGGCCCTTCCGCCACTGAACGCGGCGTACTGGCCCACCCCACGAGGATTAGGAGAATCGCGGCAGCCACTCTAAAAAGAGAATGCTTCGGCATCTTGTGCCTCCATCCTGACAGACGAACCCACCCCCTACGGGATTCACCATCCCCCCTCAAACCAAAGGGCGCGCCTCGTCATCCCATCCAGAAAGGGGCGCGCCCCGCTAGGCCTTGCCATATGCCTAGGTCAGCCAGTAGATGGGGGAATCATCTATCCATGGCTGGTAACTGTTCCATTTGGCCACAAAGGGCGCCTTGAGTTTGTTGAATTCGAAGACGATTTCCTCGACCACAGGCTCGCGCTGGAGGGGCGTCATCTCGCGCGTCTCGATAATGTAAGACGCAGTGCGCCCATAGAAGAGGGGCAAAAGCGCCTCAGAGACCTTGTCTGGGTCGCCCTCGCCTTTGTTAAAGATCATCGCAAAAGAGAGCGCCACATGCGCCCAAAGGTCTTTGGGGAAGGTGAACGCCTCCGCGGGCTGTTCCAATAGGGCGCGCACATCGGCCAAGACGCTTGGGCTGAGGGTCGCTTCCCATTCCCCCGCGTACCGCACAGCGCCCTCTCGCATGGCCTCGAGCAAAATGGGCACGCACTCCACGCCGGGCACCGGCTCGTCGGCCAAGCGGCTCCCCCGGAAAGCAGCGCGGCGAGGCACCTGGTCGCGCTGCCAAATGCGCCGGTACGTGGTCAAACTGCGAAAGAGGGTGCTCACCGTATGCAGAAAGCGCGCATCGAGGGGCATCCCCGGTTCGCCCCCTCCCTCGCCGCGGTAGCCCAAATCCACCTGGCTCACGCGGTAGCCGCTCACCAGGCAGTAGATGGCCATCCAGATGTTCACCCCAAAGCGCGAGACGTTCGTCTCCCACACGTCGCAATTGGCCAGGGTGCCCGCCAGTTTGCCCGAGAGGGAGAACTCGCCCGCCAGGGGATCGCGCAGGCCGGCGTTGAAAAAGGTGCGCAAGAAGGGATAGACCAAATTATCGCATAAAGACATCGCATAGGCGCTGCGATGATAACACCCCACGGTCAAATCGTCCCCATACAGAACGGGGTTCACCAGCGCGGGCACCCATTCTGGGCGGATGCCGGGCGCACGCGCCTCCACCACGAGGCAAGCCCTCACGCCTAGGCGCCCCGCTGCCTCAAAAATAGCCCGAATGGCCGTGCCTTTGCCCGTGACCCCCTCATAGGTGCAGAGCAGTTTTTCCACGTTCGAAGGCATCTGGGCCTCGCGGACGTGGCGGACGGTGCTATCCGAAGAGCCTCCGTCGGCGTTCATCAGCACGACGCGCTGGTTTGGAAAGTAACGGCCTATGCCCTGCGAGAGGGCCTCCAGCACCTCCGGGATGGTGCGGCCGTTCCTATGGGTGGGGATGCCGATGAGAAGATCAGCCCTGCCAAGGCGCTCGATTTGCCTCTCGGCATCGGCGCTCAAGGCCGTTTCGTAATCCATAAACTCTTCTTCGTCGAAATCCGACATAGAGCGCAATCCTCATCGTATACGCGAGATGGTCATCACAAGGGAACTCGCCGCCCGTTCGGGCGTCGTAACCCCATCTAGCACGTCTTCAATAGCCCGGGCGATCTCGTCGCGCACCTTGAGATAAATGGGCGAAAGGGGATAAGGGTTCGCGCGCGCCAACTGCTCCTCAAAAAAGGCGCCGAGGTTTGGCTCAAAGGCCGTTGCATAACTGCTGCGCCGCGCCGGAAGGTGATAACTCACCGCGCTCCACTCGCCCAGGCGCTCCGGATCCATCATCATCGTCACATACTCGGCGGCCAGGCGCCGGCGCGCCGGATCCTGTGAGAGGATGACCCACACCAGCGAGCGCGCCAAGGTAAACCGCCCGGCTGAGACGGTGGGCACCACGCTGTAAAGGGACCCCGTGAGTGTGGTGCGATCTCGCAAATACTGCCAAGAGCCAGCCAGGGTCATCTCCGCGCTGCCGGCGAGATAAAAGGCCCAACTCTTTTCCCACGTTTGGGCCTCGCGCGCCTCGGGCACCAAGATGCCCCGCTCAAAGGCCGTGCGGTAATCCCTCAATACGCGCGCCACGATGACGGCATCCAACACGAAAGGAGAGGCGGTTACCTTGCCGCCCCGGGCCAAGTACTGCACCATAAAGAGATCCGCCGCCGCACCATCTTCGCCTTGAGCGGCGGGAAAGACGATCTTGGCCCCGCCGGCTAAGAGTTGTTCCCAACGTTGGGGCGGCTCTGGGAGGGCCTGCTGTTGATAGACGAGGAGCGGAATATCCACCTGAAAGGGGACGGCATATAGGCCCCCATCGGCGCTCACCGCTTCTAACGCGAAGGGGAAGAGATCATCCCACACAGCCGCAGAGATGAGGTCATTGAGCGGCGTAGCCAAGCCCCGCTCGACGAGTTCGGGCAGTTCCGAGGCATCCACCAAGGCGATATCGGGCAACCGCCAAGGGGCAACGGGCTGCGTGGCCAGCAGCATATCGAGCATCCCACCGGGGCCATAGAGCGCCTTGGGCGCCACCGTCAGGCGAGCACCCCGCTGGGCAGCCAGAAAGGCCGCATGGGCGCTGGCCACAAAGGCGCCCACCTCGGGGCTTGGGGCCAAATCCGGCACCATCTCGGCGGGGAGCCAGACGGTGAGCGTGATACTTTGCCCTGCCCCCACGGTAGGCGTAGGAGAGGGCACCGCCCACGGAACCGTGGGTAAGGTGCTTGGCGTTGAGGTGAGGGACGGCGACGGGCGTTGACTAGGGGTTGGTGAAGGAGCAAGCCCTGCCGTGGGCGAAGGGCGCGCGAGGAACCCCCGCAAAGGGGCGCAACCGGCCCCACACCCAGCGAGCAAAATGAGCAAAAGGAGCCTTGCGAAACCCGTTGAGGTGCTGGCGAACAGACCGCGTTTGGATGTGTCTCGGGGTGAGTTGTCTTTCCCAAAACCGGGCATGCACATCCTCCAAGGGGCGCACGTACGGTGCGGACAGGCGGCTGTTGCCCTCATCGGCTCCGCAAAACACATTATAGCACAAGACCCCCTACCACCCGAAATGGCCCCTCCCCAAGAATTGACAGGCCCCGCCTCTGCGCCTATGATAGGAATCAATCGTATGCAATGGGGCATCGGAAAGGAGGTGAACAGACCAGAAGTGCCTGACTTGAGTGGGTGACCCCAATGCCATCCTCGGCGCTAGAGGCAACCCAACCACTTGTGGCCCTCTTCCTCTTATGGGATGCTCACGAGCAGGGTGACTTCTTCCTTGTCAGCAGTCCAAGTTGACGGCAGGCTTTATGCCTCCCGTGATGGCAGAACTGGGCCATGTGGCATTGCCGCGAGGCAAGTGACCACGGTCTATCTCCATCTGATCGCAACGGCACCAGCAAGCGCGCTGGGGGCAAGCGATCATACGCGATGGACTCGCATGCATGGAACCAGAAGAGCCTGACTCTTCTCCGATCAGGTTTCCACGGCCAATGGAAAGATAGGCATGAACCCGCTTCGGGCGCGGTTCTGCACGCCCGTGGGCGAATCGCCTGGTTCCACTCGGCTCGTACCTAAATCTTAGGTGAGGTGGCCTGGCCACCTGGGAGCATCAACACGATGAGGATTCGCATCTCATCTGGCGTGGGTGAAGGCCCTACGCCGTTGGCCGCTTTTGACGCCGCGCTTGAAAATGCCGGCGTATCCAACTATAATTTATTATGCCTTTCCTCCATCATTCCCCCAGGTAGCATCGTCGAACGCGCGCCCTATCAACCCCCCTGTGATGAATTTGGCCACCGGCTCTACGTCGTCTTGGCCCATCAGCGGGAGACCGAGCCGGGCAAAAGCGCCTGGGCCGGCCTGGGCTGGGTTCAAAATCCAGAGGATGGGCGCGGGCTTTTCGTCGAAATCCAGGGGGAGGATCGTTCCGACGTCGAACGGCGCATCGAATGGACCCTTGCCGATATGACGCGCCACCGCCCATGGCCTTTCGGGCCAATCCAGAAAGAAATAGCAGGCATCGCCTGCCGTGGGAAGCCGGTTTGTGCCGTGGTCGTAGCCGTCTATGAAAGCCAAGGTTGGCAAAACGGATGATGGATCACCCCACGAACGACTACTCGGCCTTTGACCCACTGGCCTATCTGCGGGAATACTATACCGAGGTCTCGCCCGAAAACGTGGCGCTGTTGCGCTTTTTGGTGCGCGCTTTGGCATCCGTCCCCCCCGATAGCCTCATTTTGGATTTTGGGGGCGGGCCAACGCTCTATGCCGAGTTAGCCGCGGCGCCTTATGCGCGCGAGATCCACTTTGCCGAATATCAACCGGCCAACCTGGAGATGGTGCGCCGATGGCTGCGCCGCGAGGCGAACTCTTTCGACTGGGGTGCCTTTACGCGAGCCATCCTCGAGATGGAGGGGCAGGAACCAACGCCCCACGCGATAGAGCACCGTGAGGCCCTGGTGCGCACCCGCCTAACGCGGCTTATGCCCTGCAACGCCTATGCCCCTCGCCCCATCGGAGAAAATCGCCTATATGATGTGGTGATCACCAACTTTTGCGCCGAGGCCGCCGCGCGAGATGATGCCTCGTGGCGCCTTTGTATGGCCCACATCCTCTCCCTCTTGAGGCCTGAGGGGAGGTTGATCGTCTCGGCGGTGATGGGGGCAGATTCCTACCCCGTGGGGGAGCGCGAGTTCTTGGCGGTGCGGCTCAGCCCGGAGGATTTGCGCACGATGCTCATCGAAGAGGGGTTTGACCCCTCGCACATCGAGATAGACACGGTGGGCGCAGATGGCCCCCAACGACACTACGAAGGGCTGATGTTTGCGACGGCCCTCAAAGGGAGGGCCGTATGAAAGGCGAGGATCTCCTCGCCTATGGAGCGGATCTCTTGGCGTACGGAGGCATCCCAACCTTTATGCGCCAGGTGGCCACGCGCGACCTGGAAAAGTTGGATGTGGCCGTGGTGGGCATCCCCTACGATGGCGGGGCCACGAGTTACCGCAGTGGGGCGCGCCTGGCACCGCGCGCCATCCGGAATGTTTCGCCGCTCCTGTGGGGGTTTCATCGCGAGCATGCTATCGCACCCCTCGGGGTGCTCCGCGTGGGAGATTACGGCGACCTACACGTCTCCCCAGGAGACGCTTCGGCCACCCTTGAGACGGTCCATCAAGAAGCGCGCACCATCCTCCGGGCAGGGGTGCAGATTCTCGCCTTGGGCGGCGATCACTCGATCACGCTCCCCCTGCTCCGCGCCTATGCCGAGCGCTATGGGCCGCTGGCGATCCTCCACTTGGACGCCCATGCGGATACCTGGCCAGGCCCGTGGGACCATTCCAGCGTCTTGCGGTTGGCCCGCGAGGAGGGGTTGATTGACCCCACCGCCTGGATCCAAGTGGGCATTCGCGGCCCCCTATGGAGCGAGGCCGATATCACTACGCCCACCCGCCTTGGCGCCCAGGTGTGGACGACGGGAGACTGCCACAGCCGGGGTATGGCGGCCGTCATCGCCGCGGCGCGGGAGGCCATCGGCCCACGGCCCTTGTACCTCTCGCTCGATCTGGATGCCTTCGACCCCGCCTTCGCCCCAGCCGTAGGCACGCCGGAGGTGGGCGGGCTGACGAGTTACCAGGGCCTGCAACTCTTGCGCGGCCTGAAGGGGTTACGCGTCGTCGGCGCGGATATCGTCGAACTCTGCCCGCCGTATGATTCCGCCGAAATCACGGCCATCCTCGCGGCGAACCTGGCCTTTGAGGTGCTCGCCCTAATGGCCCTAGCCCGCGAGGCGCGTTCAGGGGCATAAAACGAACAGGGGGCGCCTCGGCGCCCCCTATCTTTTCATCAGCGCACCCACTCCCAGATGGGCGGCAAGCGATCGGCCCCCTCTGGCCCCAGGACGACCGGCGTGATGCCGGCGATTTCGCAGAGGTAGGTCAAGGCGCGCACGCGGTCGCCCGCCGTGCCCATCACGTGATTGCAGGGGAACACGGAGAGGAACTGGCGGAAGGAGCAATTCAGGCGCGCATGGACGTGCGGCCAGGTGGGGTCGGTCATCTGGTTGATGGCGCGACGCTCCTCCGGAGCAAGGGCCACGGCCTCGCCCTTCATAATGACCATAAAGGGCTTATCATCCCAAAGGCCCAGCCGAGCGAAGGTCATCTCGCCCGGCTTGGCGTCGAACTCGACGGAGGCCCCGCCGGCCTTGAAGTAGAACTCGAGCGCCGGATGCAGCCGAATGTGCTTAAAGTTCTCGGCGGGGTCCCAACTTTGCGCCGCATACCACGAAGAATGGTTGCCCGAGTTGCACCAATCCCACAGGTCGCGGTCGGGCAGATACAGGCGCACGTCCATAAAGAGCGAGGGCAGGCCCCCCGTAACATACTTGAGGAGTTGCATCGTAACGGCGGCGTACGCGTCGGCCTCCGTGGCGCAGACCTTCGGCTCCTTGGGGCCGTTCCAATCGTAGGGGTCGTTCATCATCATCTCGGGGATATCCCCCAGGCAGACGTGTTCCGTGAGTTCGCGCTGGCCTTTGAGGCCGCAAAAGTCGAACCCCTTGTCCTCGTTTACCATCTTCATCGCGATGTAGAGGCGCAGTTGCGTTTTGAGCGTCTCCGGGGTGAGCATCTTGCCGTCATACAGGATGCGGTCGCCCAGCATCTCGGTCAGCCAGCGGAACCCCTTTTCCACTTCGGCCTCATCCACGTCGTTCTCCATCACTTTGACGAGCCAAAGTTGGTCCACTTGGCGCGCCGTGCAACCCAGGGCTTTCAGCGTGGGCACCAAGTGCCAATAGCCCGTCTCCATCCCCATCGAGTGGCCGCCGTAAAGGCCGAAAACCTCATTGCGGATGGTGGCAAGGGCCTCGGCCGCGCGGATCCAATCGAACACCTCCTGGTGCACCTTGGGGTCGTCAATATCCCCTACGATGCGGTGCGTGCGCACGCCCGCCTGGCGCAGAGCGCCATCCGTGGCGAGCAAGCCCACATTGCCGGGGAACTTGCCGTTGTTGTTGGAAAGGCTCAAGATGGGCACATCTAGGCCCACGCTGTTGCGGAAGGGCCACACCAGGAAGGGAAAGTTCCAGACGTTGTAGCACATAATGACGATGCGGCAGCCCGCGCGGCGCAATTCCTCGCCCACCTTTTGGGCCACACGGGTGGATTTGATCGTCTCCGAGGCGACCACCACCTCGGGCGCCGAGCCATCCACATTCTTCAGGCCATTGCGGATGATCTCGGCCCAGCGGTTGAGCACCTGCATATTGATGGCCTCGTTCTGGTTCCACACATGCGGGCGCTCGTCGTTCATCATAGCAAGGCCAATGGGCACCGTGCGCATTTCTCTTGCTCCTTTCTTGGGATCGGAACCTAGGCTCGCCTTGAGTCTACGAAGCGCCGAACGCTTTGTCAACCGCCTTTCAGCCTTGACAACTCGACGCGTTGTGGCCATAAAAGGGCGAGCACAGACCTTACAGAGAAGAGGTGTTTATGCGGGTTCTCATCATCGGGGGAACGGGGCTTATCAGCACGGGCATTACGCTTCAACTCCTGGCGCGAGGAGACGACCTAACCTTGCTGAACCGGGGCAGTCGCCCTCTCCCTTCTGAGGGGCCGATTCGCTCCTTGCAGGCCGACCGAAGGGATTTCGCACGCTTTGAGGCCCTGATGGCCGAGGAAGGGCTGTGGGATTGCGTGATTGATATGGTGTGCTACCAGCCCGACGAGGCCGAATCGGCCGTACGGGCCTTTCGCGGCCGTACCAAGCAGTACATCTTTTGCAGTACGGTGGATGTGTACACCAAGCCCGCAGCGCGTTACCCCATCCGAGAGGATGCTGATCGCCGGCCCAAGCCCTCTTTTCCATATGCCTATGCCAAGGGCCTCTGCGAAGAGACGTTCTGGGCCGCCTATGCGCGCGGCGATCTGCCGATTACGGTCATCCGGCCTGCCCAGACGTACGGCGAAGGCGGCCGCCTGGTCCATACGCTTGGGTTCGAGACGTATTTTCTTGACCGCATTCGCCGCGGAATGCCCATCGTAGTCCACGGCGATGGCACGGGCCTTTGGTCCGTCTGCCACCGCGAGGATGTCGCCCGGGCCTTTGTAGGGGCCGTGGGCAATGAGCATGCCCTCGGCCGAGCCTATACGGTCGCCGGCCAAGAGTGGCTCACCTGGAATCGGTACTATGAGGGCCTCGCCGAGGCGATGCGCGTGCCTTGCCCGCGTTTGGTGCACATCCCCACCGAAGTGCTTGGCCGCTGGATGCCCCAAAAGGCCCTGTGGTGTGTGGAAAACTTTTCATACATCAACATCTTTGATACGACGGCTGCAGAGCGCGACTTGGGATTTCGCTACACCATCCCTTGGGTGGAAGGCGCCCGTCGCACCATCGAATGGTTGGCCCAAAACGGGCAAATCGAACGGGCCGAGGATTATCCTTTTTACGATCGTCTCATCGAGGCGTGGGATGGTGCTATGGCCTCCCTCCCCTCTTTGGAGGCCCCGCCAGAGGGCAATTCATAATATTATGTAAAGGAGAACTATGGAAAGACCAGTCGTTGCCGCGCAACTTTACTCCGTCCGCGAATTCACGCAGACCCCGGAGGGCGTCGCCCAAACGTTGGAAAAGGTGGCCCGCATCGGCTACAAGGCCGTGCAAATCTCGGGGTTCGGCCCGGTGAACCCCAAAGACGTCGCCCGTTGGGCCGAGGAGAACGGCCTGATCATCGCCTCCACCCATACGAGTTGGGATCGCTTCCGCCGCGATCTCGATCGAGTCATCGAGGAGCACCTCCTCTGGAAGTGCGCCCACCCGGCCATTGGGTCGCTCCCTCGTGAGTACTACAGCCTAGAGGGGCTGAAACGGTTCGTGGAAGAACTCGCCCCCATCGCCGAAAAACTCGCCCGCGTGGGGATGGACTTTTCCTACCACAACCACAACCACGAACTGGCCAAATACGAGGGCCGCACCTGGCTGGAACGCCTTTTCGACGCTGCCCCGCCCCAGATGCTCAAATTCGAACTGGATACCTACTGGCTGCAGGCCGGCGGCGCCGACCCCGCCTGGTGGGTGCGCAAATGCGCCGGCCGCGAGCCGCTCCTGCACCTCAAGGATATGATCGTGACCCCAGAGCGCGAGCAGCGTTTCGCCGAAATCGGCGAGGGGAACTTGAACTGGCCGGCCATCTTGCAGGCGGCGGCGGAAAGCGGCGTGGAGTGGTACTGCGTCGAGCAGGATTCCTCCTACGGCCGGGACCCCTTTGAATCGCTGGCCATCAGTTACCGCAACCTGGTGAAGATGGGCCTGCGCTAGCCCCATTCAACAAGCCCGCCGGTGAGAGCCGGCGGGCTTGGAGAGACGCGCCAAAGGCCCCTTAGAAGGGCCAGAGGCCAAAGGTCTTCCAGATGGAGGCGACGATGACGATGATGAGGAGCCAACGAATATAGACGTTGGCCTTTTTGGCCCGCGCCGCAAAGCGCGCCGCCACCCAAGCCCCTACGCTCTGCCCCACGGCCATCAGGGCGCCGATGCCCCAATGGATTTTGCTGCCCGTGGCGAACACCGCCACGGCCACCGCCGTGAAGCCGAGGACGATGATCAATTTCAGGCCATTCGCATCCACCAAATTATAGCCGCAGCCGAGCACCAGCGCCGCCACGAGGAAAACGCCGACCCCCGCTTGGATGAACCCCCCGTAGATGCCCAAAAGGAAAAAGACGAACAGGACCCAAAGGCGCGGCCGCCCTGGCTTTACCTCCGAGTGCTCTCTGAGCCAACGGTTCGGCTCGACGAGGATGACGATGAGCATCAAAATCATCACCACGCCGATGATGATATCCATCGAGCGCTTGCCGAGCCGAGCGGCCAAGAGCGCCCCCACCAATCCGCCGACAAGTGCGGGAGCCAATAGCCACCAGGCGCCCGTCAGGTTCAACTTGCCGTGGCGCCGAAGCGTCGTAACGCCCACTATGTTCTGCAAAAGCACCCCGATGCGGTTCGTGGCGTTGGCCACGGGGGAAGATAGCCCCAAGAACATCAGCATCGGCAGCGTGAGGAGAGACCCGCTCCCTGCCAGAGTGTTGATGATGCCCGCCACGACACCGATGAGCGCTGCAAAGAGATACACATACCAAGGATTATTCACGGTTCACCTCGCTCAAGGGGTTCACAAAAAGGGCCGCCAGGCCTTTCGAGACCCGTCAGCCCTTGACAGCCCACCAGTTGGCCGAAGTATAGCCCAGTGCGCCACCGTGTCAAACCTCCCGCATTTGGGCTTGAGCGAGTAGGCCACTTGGCTTCTGCTTGCCCAGCCGTTATAATAGGGCCGCCTTGGAAATCGCCCAGGTTCAGGATGATGCGCGCGCTCATTACGGGGGTAACGGGGTTCGTCGGGCGCCACTTGGCGAGGTATCTCCGCCAGGTGGGCGATGACGTCTTTGGCATCGCCTCGCCCCGTGCGTCCATCGAGGGCCTGGAAATCGATCAGGAGCGCATCGTTCAGGCCGATTTGAACGACCCCTCGGCCGTGCTGGGGGCGCTGGAGGCCTTTCGCCCCGAGGCCATCTATCACCTGGCAGCGCAGGCTTCCATCCCGCGCGCCTGGGAAGACCCCGGTCGCACGCTCTATAACAACATCAACGCGCAACTGAACCTCTTCCAGGCGGCGCTTGCCTTGCGCCTGGAGCCGGCCATCCTCGTCGTAGGCTCAGCGGATGAGTACGGCCGCGTCCACCCCGAAGACCTCCCGGTGGATGAAGAGACTCCCCTGCGCCCCGTGAACCCCTATGCCGTGAGCAAACTCGCGCAAGATTACCTGGGTCTACAGTATCATCTGAGCCACCGGATGCACATCGTGCGGGTGCGGCCTTTCAATCACATTGGCCCGGGGCAGGGGCCGGGGTTCGTGGTGCCCGATTTTTGTCAACAGTTGGCGCGCATCGAGGCCGGCCTGCAGCCCCCCACATTGCGCGTCGGCAACCTAGAGGCCCAGCGGGATTTCACCGATGTGCGGGATATCGTGCGGGGGTACCATCTCGCGCTGACGCGCGGCCAGCCCGGCCAGGTGTACAATCTCGGCTCCTCGCGGGCCTGGGCCATTCGAGACCTCCTCGATCGGCTCTTGGCCCTAAGCACCGTCAGCGTGCAGGTGGAGCAAGACCCTTCGCGTATGCGCCCTTCTGACGTGCCCATCATCGTGAGCGACTGTCGGCGCATCCGCCAAGAGGTCGGTTGGGAACCGCACATCCCTTTGGAACAGAGCCTTCGCGATACGCTTGACGATTGGCGAAACCGCATACGAAAGGATAGAGCATGACGAAAAAAGCCTTGATTACCGGGGTTACCGGGCAAGATGGGTCCTATCTGGCCGAGTTTCTCCTTGAAAAGGGCTACGAAGTGGTGGGGATGATCCGCCGAGGCTCGATGCCCAATTTCCAGCGCATCCAGCACATCCTCGATCGCATCACGCTGGTGAATGGCGACCTGCTCGACCAGGTCTCGCTCATCGAAATCCTCCGTGAGCATCGCCCGCAAGAGGTGTACAACCTGGCGGCGCAATCCTTCGTGCCTACCTCGTGGGCGCAGCCCGTGCTCACCGCCGAGTTCACGGCCGTGGGGGTGACGCGCGTCCTGGATGCCATCCGCATGGTAGATCCCTCGATTCGCTTCTACCAAGCCTCGTCGAGCGAGATGTTCGGCAAGGTCCAAGAGGTGCCGCAGAACGAAAAGACGCCCTTTTACCCGCGCAGCCCGTATGGGGTGGCCAAGGTCTATGGGCACTGGATCACCGTCAACTACCGCGAGAGTTACGGTATGTTCGCCGTCTCCGGCATCCTATTCAACCACGAATCACCCCGCCGTGGGCTAGAGTTCGTGACGCGCAAGGTTACGCATAACGCAGCGCGCATCAAACTGGGCCTGGCCGATAAACTCCCGATGGGCAACCTGGAGGCCAAGCGCGATTGGGGGTTCGCGGGAGATTACGTGCGGGCGATGTGGCTTATGCTCCAGCAGGATCACCCCGAAGATTATGTGGTGGCCACGGGGGTTCAACATTCGGTGCGAGATCTCCTCGAGTGCGCCTTCAGCTACCTCGGTTTGGACTATCGGGATTATGTAGTCGTTGACCCGCGCTTCTTGCGGCCGGCCGACGTCTTTGAACTGGTGGGAGATGCCTCCAAAGCCCGCCGGCAGTTGGGCTGGAAGCCGGAGGTTACCTTCGAGGAACTCATCCATATGATGGTTGATCACGATATGGAGGAGTTAAAACGGCAGATGGCCTCGGGCACTGTGCCACCCGTCGGGGGTTGGCAGTAGAATCCCCATCGCCGATACCTTTTGAGAAAGGAGAACCGCTATGCCCAAGACCCCCATTCGTTTTGGCACCGATGGCTGGCGCGGCGCCATCGCCGAAGATTATACGTTCGAGAACGTCCGCTATTGCGCCCAAGGCACGGCGGATTACCTGCTAGAGGATGGCCTCGCCGCGCGGGGGATGGTGGTAGGCTATGATATGCGCTTCCGCTCGGAGGATTTCGCCCGGGCCGTGGCCGAGGTGCTGGCTGGGAACGGCGTGCGGGCGTACCTGGCCAACAAGGCCGCGCCCACGCCCGTCCTTTCTTACGCCATCTTGCCCTACAAGGCCGCTGGAGGCATCTGGATTACGGCGAGCCACAACCCATCGAGCGATAACGGCTACAAATTGCGCTCCTCCTACGCCGGCGCGGCCGACCCCGAGACGTTGGCCCGCGTCGAAAAATACATCGCGGCCGCCCAAGAGGCCGAACGCATCCAGCGTATGGATTACGACCAGGCCGTGCGCCAGGGCCTCATCCAAGTGATAGACCCGGATGAGCCTTACCTCGAGCAGATCGCCCGCCTCATTGACGTGCGCCCCCTGCAAGGGGCCGGTTGGCGCATCGTGGCCGACCCGATGTGGGGCGTGGGCCAGGGGTGGTTCCCCCGACTTTTGAACGGCGCGAGCACGGTGGTGCGCGAGATTCACGCCGAGAGGAACCCGCTCTTCCCGCGGATGCGCCGCCCCGAACCGATTGAAGAGAACTTGCAGGACCTGTTCGCCGAAGTTCGCGCCTGGAATGCCCACTTTGGCCTGGCCACCGATGGTGACGCTGACCGCGTGGGCTTGGTGAACGAAAAGGGCGAACTCGTGAACCAACTCGAGGTCTATGCCCTGCTCGCCTATTATCTCCTCGAGGTGCGCGGCCTGCGGGGGCCGCTGGTGCGCACCATCAGTTCCACGGCCATGGCGAACAAACTCGCGGCGCGCTACGGCGTGCCCGTGTACGAGACGGCGGTGGGGTTCAAATATGTAGCCCCGGAGATGCTCCGGGTGAAGGCCATTTTGGGGGGCGAGGAGAGCGGCGGGTTTGCCTTTGCCGGGCACATCCCCGAGCGCGACGGCATCCTCGCGGGGTTGTACCTTTTTGACCTCTTTGTGCGGGAGAACAAGACGCCCAGCCAGATGATGGCGCATATCTTTTCGCTGGTGGGCGAGCACTATTACGATCGCGTGGATCGGCGTATGCCGCCCGAAAAGCGCCCGGAGGTCATCGAGCGGTTGCGCACGGCGCGCCCGGCGACCCTGGCGGGCCTCCCTGTGCGCGAGGTGGATACGCGCGATGGCTTCCGCTATGTGCTAGAGGGCGGAGATTGGGTGCTCATCCGCCTTTCGGGCACGGAGCCGGTCATCCGCATTTATTGTGAGACGACCCGGGCCGACAAGGTGCAACCGCTCCTTGAGGAAGGGCTGGCCCTTGCCGGCCTGTGAATGGGGCGCTATGTACTGCGATTCGCACGCGCACCTTGAATCGGGCCGTTTCGATCCAGATCGCGACCAGGTCATCGCCCGCGCTCGCGCGGCGGGCGTCGGGTGCATCATCACCTGCGGGTCTGACCTGGAGACGAGCGAGCAGGCCGTGCGGCTTGCCGCGCAGTATGAAGGCGTCTATGCGGCGGTGGGCATCCACGCCCATAAGGCCTCCAGCGCGGTGTGCGGCGGCCCCGAAAAATGGTCTGTGGACGAGGCTGCGATGCGCCGCCTGGCCGATCTCGCCCAGCAGCCCCGCGTGGTCGCCATCGGCGAGATCGGCCTTGACTATCATTACGATTTTTCGCCGCGCGATGCGCAGCGGGCCGTCTTTGCCCGCCAACTCGCCTTGGCCGCCGAGTGGGGCCTGCCGGTCATCTTGCACAGCCGTGAAGCGGAGGGCGATTTCCGTTCCCTCTTGGAGGCCGCACCGCCCGTGCGCGGGGTATGGCACTGCTTCTTGGCAGAGGCGCCTTTTGCCCAGTGGGCCTTGGCGCGAGGATTCTACCTCGGCATCGCTGGGCCGATTTCGTTCAAGGGCGCCGAATATCTTGGGGATATCGTGCGGAAGGCGCCCCTCGACCGTCTGCTCATCGAGACGGATAGCCCTTACCTGGCCCCCCACCCGATGCGGGGGCGCCGCAACGAGCCGGCGTATGTCGTCTATGTCGCCGAGCACGTCGGCCTATGGCGCGGCCTTGCCGGCGCACAAATCGGCGAGATCACCTTGGCCAATGCTCACGCTCTCTTTGGGGTACGCGCCGATGGACGTTGAACTGAGCCTTGTCATCGTCAGTTGGAACGTCGCACACCTCTTGCGCGAATGCCTCTCGTCCCTCCTCACCCTCCCCTGCGTAGAGTGGGTGGATGGCTCCCTGCGCCTCAAGGAGGGGGGAATCCAAGTGGTGGTGGTGGATAATGCCTCCACGGATGGCACGGTGGAGATGCTCCAGCGCGAGTTCCCTTGGGTCGAGGTCATCGCCAGCCCCCAAAACCTGGGCTTTACGGCCGGCAACAACCTCGGCCTCTCCCGCGCGCAGGGGCGTTTCCTCTTCCTCTTGAACCCGGACACCCGTTTTGCGGTGGTAGAGGGCATAGATCCGCTCCAAACCCTCTTGGATTACCTGCGCCAGCACCCCGAGGTGGGCTTGGCGGGGCCGCGCCTCGTCTATGCGGATGGCCGCCTTCAGCCCTCGCGACGCCGCTTCCCCAATTTGGCGATGGCCCTGATGGAGAGTACCCTTTTGGAGGAATGGTTCCCCCATAACCGTTGGGCGCGGGCCTACCGTATGGAGGATACCCCCCTCGATGGCCCCCACTATGTGGATTGGGTCACTGGCGCGGCGATGCTAGTGCGCCGCGAGGCCTGGCAAGAGGTAGGCCCCCTCGATGAGGCCTTTTTTATGTATTCCGAAGAACTCGACTGGTGTCGCAGGTTCCGCCAAAAAGGCTGGGAAATCGCCTATGTGCCCCAGGCGGTCATCACGCATTATGAGGGGCGTTCTAGCGAGCAAGTGCTCGCAGCGCGGCACATCCATTTTGAGACGAGCAAAATCCTGTATTTTTATAAATACTATGGGCCTTTGCAGGCGGGCTTCTTGAGAACCTTTTTGTGGCTGACGTACGTCTGGCGGCTGGCGGTAGAGACGGCGAAATACCTCCTTCGCCACAAGCCCGCCCTGCGCCGGGCGCGTATGCGGGCCTATGCCCAGGTCCTCCGGAGCGGCCTCAGGCCCAAGCCGCTGGCAGGGGGTGCGCGGTGAACATAGGGCGACGCGTCCTTTTGGTGACGGGCGAGTATCCCCCGATGGAAGGGGGCGTGGCAGATTTCACGGCGATCTTGGCGCGGCATATGGCCGCTCAGGGCGCCCAAGTGGCCGTGCTGACCTCCACAGAGGGCGCGCCTCGGAACCACCGTTGGGCCACGCTCTTCCCTTGGGTGCGCACGTGGAACGCCTGGACCCTCTGGCAGGCGCTCCGCGCGATCGAACGAGACTTTCAGCCGGAGATCATCAACATCCAATATCAGACGGCCGCCTTTGGGATGCGCCCTTCCATCAACTTTCTCCCGCGCTTGACGCAGGTGCCTTGCATCGTCACCTTTCACGATCTCAAAGTGCCCTATCTCTTCCCCAAGGCGGGTAGGTTACGCCAATGGGTGAATTACGAGTTGGCCCGTTCCTGCCGGGCCGTCATCGTGACGAACGCGGAAGATTGGGCCGCCCTCGAAGGATGGCCGGGCATCCGCCAAAAGGCGTTGATCCCCATTGGGAGCAACGTCTCGCCCGAATACCCCGAAGGGTATAACCGCGCCTTGTGGCGCACCCGCTACAGCCTGGGCGAAGAGGCCCTGGTGCTGGGATACTTTGGCTTTCTCAATGCCTCCAAAGGGGGTGAGGATCTCATCGCAGCCCTCGCGGCGCTCGTGCGCGCGGGGTACGATGCCTACCTCCTGATGATCGGGGGGGCCGTGGGCGCAAGCGATACGACGAACATCGCCTACCTCTCGCGGGTGCGCGAGGCGATTATCGCCTACAATCTCTCCTCGCGCGTGATTTGGACGGGGTACCTCTCGAACCAAGGCGTTTCGGCGGCCTTTGGCATCGTGGATATCTGCGTGCTCCCCTATCGAGATGGCGTCTCCTTCCGCCGTGGGAGCCTGATGGCCGCTTTGGCCCACGGTTTGCCCATCGTGAGCACGCAGCCGCGCATCCCGATGAGCGAACTCGTCCACGGCGAAAACATCTTCCTCGTGCCGCCGGGCGAACCCAACCGCCTCGCTGAGGCGATTATGCGCTTGGCCGATGATCCGGCACTCCGCGCCAGGCTGCGCGACGGGGCGCGCGCCCTATCGCGCCGTTTTCGGTGGGAAGAGATCGCCAAGCGCACCCTGCAACTCTATGACGAAACCCTTCGCGAGCGAATGCCCGTATGACGAGCGCAACGGCCAAAGCCCGGCAGACCGCCCATCCCCAAGCGAGCGCATGGCGGTGGACCGCCGCCTTGGGCATCATCCTCCTTGTGGGGCTTGCCGTGCGCCTCTACCGGTTGGATGCCCAAAGCATCTGGTATGACGAGGGGTGGAGCATCGAACTCGCGCACGAAGCGCCGGCTCGCGCCCTGGTGCGCCTCCAAGAATTCGCCGACCCGCACCCCCCCGGTTATTACCTTTTGCTCATCGCCTGGGGGCGTTTGGTGGGCCAAAGCGTTTGGGCCTTGCGGGCGCTCTCGGTCATTTTGGGGGGTCTGACGATCCTCGCCCTGTATGATGCGGGCAGGCGCCTGTTTGACCGCCCAACGGGCCTTCTCGCAGCCGCTTTCCTCGCCATAGCGCCGGCGCACATCGTCTATTCCCAAGAGATGCGTATGTATACGCTCCTCACGGCGTGCCTGGCGGCGCTATTGGGCCTTTTCTACCACTATGGCACGGGCAAGGCCCCTTGGAAGGCCCCGCATTGGGCCGCCCTCGTTACGCTTGAGGCCTTGGCGCTCTATACGCACTTTTTTGCCGTCTTTGCCCTGGCCGCGCTGAACATCTGGCTTGCGGCTCGGCTCGCCCTGCGGGCCAAGAAGGAGGGCTTACGCCCGCTGCTCCTCTGGCTTGCGAGCCAGGGGTGCGTCCTCTTGGCCTATTTGCCGTGGCTGCCCGTCACGCTCCAACGGGCCGCCACGCACACCACGCTTGCCCAGTTTTCCCCCGCCCTCGGTCCCTTTTTCACAAGTTCGTGGTCGTTCCTCCTCGGGGGGCATATCGCCCTCTATGGCCGGGAGCCGCTCTATCGCCTGTTCACCTTCCTGGCGTTGGGGGGCTTTTCGTTGGGGATGCTTCCCTTGCTCGTCCGGGACCCTCGGCGAGAGGCCGTCCTCTATCTCATCGCCCAGTTCGCCTTGCCTTTACTCGGCGTGTACACCTTGATGCGCCTCCGGCCGGGCTATCATCCCCGTTACGTGCTTATGGTGATCTTGCCGCTCATCGTGCTCCTCGCGCGCGAAGGGGTGCTCATCCCACGCCTAGCCAAAGGGGCCTGGCCCCTCGCCGCGCTCATCGCGGCCCTCTGGCTAGGGGCCTTTGGCCTGGCGGAGTATGCCTTGATGACGGATCACTACTATGACCGCGACGACGCGCGCGGCACGGCCGCCTTCCTGAAAGAGCACCTCGCGCCGGGCAGCGTCGTCTTGATGAGCCACAGCGAGTGGGCCTTGCGCTACTATCTGCGCGGCAGCGGCCTGACGGATTTATACCCCATCGTGGATGAGGACCCGGAGGGCGCCATTCAACTTGTCGAGACGGCGCTCAAAGGGCGCTCTCAAGCGGCGCTCGTCTGGTGGGGCCAGGCCGATGTGGATCGCCGCGGCCTCTTGCCCTTCCTCTTGGAGCGCGCTGGGACGCTCCTTTCTGAGTATCACCTGCCGGGGTACACCGTCTTCCTTTATGCCATAGATGAAGAGGAGCCGGCCATCCTATCTCGCCGCTACGATGTGCACTTTGGGCCTCTCCGTTTGGTCGAGGCCGAGGTGCAGACCTGGGTGCCCGCCGATGAGGCGACGACCGTCGCGATGACATGGCGCAAAGAGGGGGCGCTTCAACACGACTACAAGGTGGCCCTATCCCTTGCGGATCGCGCCGGGCGCGTACTGGCGCGGCGCGACCAAATCTTGCGCGATGCTCGCGGCCGGGGCACCTCCCTCTGGCCCGAAGGGAGCGAGGTCACGAACTATTACACGGTGTTCATCCCGCCGGGCACGGCGCCGCTCGAATATGAACTCACCGTGGGCGTGTACTATGAAGGGGACCTGGCCGGCCTGGACGTGCTAGATATCGCCGGCGCCCCAGCGGGCAAAACGTTTTCGCTCGGAGAAATCGCCCTGACGCCGGCCCTGGGCCGCGCGCCGAGGCGCCTTGTGGATCGCGAACGCCTGGGGCTGACGGCGTTCCCTCAAGCGCCGCTCGCCGCGCCGGGGCTGGCGCTAAACGCCTACCGGCTGGAGCGCACCCATTACCGCACCGGGGAGCGCCTTTCGGCCCTTTTGGAGTGGCGCCATATGGGCGAAGGGCCTCTTGAAGATTATTGGCCTGCCTTGCAACTCGTGTACGATGGGCAGGTCGTTGCCGCGCAAGAGGCGGCGCCCGTATACGGCCTGTACCCTACGAGCACTTGGGCGCCCGGCGAAACGGTGCTCGATTGGCGAGATCTCGTCGTGCCCCCCACCTTGCCCAGCGGCACGGTCACGGTGCAGATAGCCGTGCCCGGCGAAAAGCCCATTCCCCTTGGCCAGGTGGAGGTAGAGGCCGTGCCGCGGACCTACTCGCCGCCCCCAATGCAGCGCCGCGCGGAGATGCCCCTGACGCAGGCGGGCACGCTGGCAGGGTATGACCTTTCGACCACCACGGTGCGGGCCGGCGGCGAATTCGTGCTGACCCTGTACTGGAGGGCCTCCGGCCCTTCGGAGGTCGAATATGTCGTCTTTACCCACCTCCTTAGCAAGGATGGTCGCCTCATCGCCCAGCATGATGGCCCACCGGCTAGCGGGGAACGGCCCACCACGGGTTGGGTAGAAGGCGAATACATCGTGGATCGGCACACTTTGGAGTGGGTAGATACGGTCTATCGCGGCCCAGCGCTCATCGAGGTGGGGTTGTACGATCCTTTGACGGGCCAGCGCGTCAAGACGCCTCGCGGCGATTCGCGGCTCCTCCTGTTGGATGCCGTCACGGTAGAATGATTCCCTTGGGTAGGCGAGGTCTGCCTTGAGCAGTAAAACGGCGTTCGCCGAAAGTCTATACGTTCTCAAGAGGGGCGGCCCAATCGCCCTTTTGGTGGCGGCCTTCCTGGCTCTGGGCGCCCTCTATGCCATCAAGGTGCCCGTTTTCGAGGCCCCGGCGGAGCCATGGCACTATTTGGAGGTCGAGCGCCTTGCGGGGAATCGCCCCTCGCCAGCGCTCGCGGATCTCCGAGCGGCTTGGCGTTCGACCCGCAACCCGGCGGAACCCCCATTGTACTACCTGTTGGGCGCCTGGGTCGTCAAAGGGGTCGAGATTTCAAACGACCAGACGCCCTATCGGCTGAACCCGTGGGCCACCCTCGGAGACTTCTCCGCCTTGGGGAACCGCAATGCCATTTTGCACCTTACGCCGGCCGAGCCGCCCCCTTACACGGGCGTTTCGGCAGCGGTGCATCGGCTGCGCGCCCTGTCGTTAGCCTGTGGGGCCTTGGCTCTCCTCGCCCTGTACGGCGCTTTTCGTGCGCTCGTGCCGAGCCGCCCTGATATTGCCTTCGGCGCGACGGCCATCGCGGCCTTTACACCGGGCTTTCTCTTTATGGCGAGCACGGCGAATAACACGGCACTGACGACGTCCCTCGTCTCTTTGACGCTTTACCTCGCTGTGCGCCTCCAGAAAGGGGTACGCGCCGGGGGCCTTTGGGCCATAGGCCTTGGCCTGGCGGCGGGGCTGGCCGTACTCGCGGGCCGGGGCGGCCTCGCGGCCTTGGGCATAGTGCCTGTAGCCTATGTGCTTCGCCAAAAAGAGCCGGCGGCGGAGCGCACCAAGGTGAACGTCGCGTGGGCGGTCTCCTTCGCGCTCGCCCTTGCCGGGGCCGCGTGGTGGTATGGCAGCGCTTGGCGGCGAGGGCTGCCATTCAGCGCGAGCGCCTTGGAGGCGATCGCCCCTCATCCAGGCAAGGACATCCTAGGGGCCTTGGGAGATTTGATCGCCTCTTATTGGGGGGTCTTTGGCTGGTATAACGTCCCCGCGGAGCCATGGTTCTACTCTGTGGTTGCCGTGTTGGTCATCGCCTGCTTGGGGGGCGGCTTGGTCTTCCTCGCCCTGATGGCGTGGCTCGGCATTCCGGCCAGGCGCCGACTGGGAGAAGTGCTCTCCCTCCCTTGCCTGAGCCTGGTCCTAGTGGCCCTTGTGGCGTGGGCGCGCACGGGGTTCCGGGTTTGGCCCCAGGGGGCGCTTTTGTACCCGGCCATCGGCCCAATAGCCTTTCTCCTATACGGCGGCCTTTCGGCTTGGGCCCCAAAGTGGCACCCGCGATGGGTGGCGAGCGCCGTAGCCCTGGGGATGAGCCTTCTGGCCGGCCTTTCGCCCGATTTGTTCATCGCCCCGACTTACGCCCAACCGCCACGCCTCGCTCTGGAGAGCCTCCCCCCCGATATGCGCCAACTTGACCTCTCGTTTGGGGACGATCTCTTTCTCCTCGGCTACAGCCTCGACCAAGAAAGCGTAACCGTGGGCAGAACGCTCCGCTTGCGCCTGTATTGGACGACGCGCAAGCGCATCGAAACGGATTATTACTTTACCGTCTTCCTCCTTGGCCCCGGATCCTCGCCCATTGGCCAGGTCAAATCGTTCCCCGGAAGGGGAAACTATTCCACGCGTTTGTGGCTGCCCGGCGAGGTGGTGGTGGATGACTATGAGGTGCGCATCGCCGAGGATGCCCGCGCGCCGGCCGCGGCCTCGGTGCGCCTGAGCGTCAGCGAACTGGCCGTCGAAAAGACCATCGAGGCCATAGATTACAAGGGGCGCAACGTGGGCGCCACGCCCCAACTCGCCGTGGTGCGCCTTGCGCCACCCTATCACGTCCTCTACCGCCCAGAACGCCTTGTGGGGGCGACGTTTGACCGCCGCATCCTTTTGGAGGGATATACCATCCATCCGAACAACCCCTCCGTGGGCACGCAGTGGCAGGTGCGGCTCGTGTGGAAGGCCTTGCGCCGTATGTCGCTTGACTATACGGTGTTCGTCCACCTGCTCGATAAAGACGGCCGCATCGTGGCCCAGGCAGATAGTCCCCCTCTCGATGGGCACTATCCCACAAGCCTATGGCGGGTGGGTGAATCCGTCCAAGATGTGCATACGCTTTATCTGCCACCTACCGCAGCGCCTGGTCCCTACACCCTCCAAGTGGGGTGGTATCTCCTAGAGAACGGCGAGCGCCTGCCGGTGGATGATGCAGAGGCGGATTACGTGACGCTCGGCCCCGTGTTCGTGGATATCGAACCGGGCCAGAAGGAGATACCCGGTGAGGCCCCTCACTGAACCGAAGGCCCCTCCCTCGGTGCCGTGGGATAGGCGCCGCTGGCTCGTCATCGGGCTGACCCTTCTCGCCTGGGCGTTGATGTCTTGGCGGCTCGGCGAAAAGAGCCTGTGGTGGGATGAGAGCCTCAGCCTCTACCGCGCCCAGCAAGACGTGCGCACCCTCCTCTCCGGGCGGATAGATTTTCCCGGCATTCGGACGGTTGATCAACATCCTCCGCTCTATTTCCTTCTCCTCAAAGGCGCCATCTCTTTGGGCGGCGCGTCGGACGTATCTTTGCGGCTCCCTTCGGCCCTTTTCGGCGTCCTCCTGGTGCCCCTCCTGTATGGGGCTGGTCGCCTCTTGAGGAATTCACGGGCGGGCCTCTTGGCGGCGCTCTTGGGCGCCCTTTCGCCCTTTTACCTATGGTATGCCCAAGAGGCCCGTATGTATACGATGGTTACGGCGCTTACCTTGGCCGCGACGCTTTGCCTGTGGCAGGCCACCTTGCACGCTCGGCGCTTCGGGTTCGTGGGGTTCAGCCTCCTCGCCGCCGCGGCCCTGGTGACGCACTATCTCACGGCCCTTTTGCTCGTCTATTGGGCGGCGCTGGCCCTCGTGCTCTGGAGGATGCGCCCCCGGCCGCCTCGCGCGGCGCTCCCCGCTCGGCGGTCGCTCATCCTCGCCTGGCTCGGTGTGGGCGCCTTGGCGGTCGCTGTCCTCTTCCTTTTGTGGCAGTTGCCCCGTCTCATCCCTGCACCCGGCGTTTATGACAAGTTCCTGCCCCTGCCCATCATCTTGCGAGATGCCCTGAATTCCTACAGCCTCGGGCTTTCCGTCGTTTTCTCAAAGCATTGGCCCCTGCTCATCCCCTTTGGCCTCTTGGGGGTGTTAGGCCTCGCCTCCATATGGACCTGGCCGCCCCCCATAGAGGCCTCGCTATCCGCACGGCGCGCGGTGGGCTGGTACGCCCTACTTGGGTACATCGCCGTGCCCAGCGGGTTGATTTGGGCAATTTCTCACTATGTGCCCTTTTATACGAACAGCCGCTATCTGATGGCCTCTAGCCCGGCCTTCTATCTGACGTTGGCGCTCGCCCTCGAGGGCCTCTGGCGCAAAAAGGCTTGGCTGGGGGCGCTCGCCGTGGTGGTTCCCTGCGCGTTGATGATGTACTCCACGGGGCGCTATTTTTATGACCCGCACTATGCGAGCAAAGAGGATTATCTCGGCCTGGTGCGTTACGTCGAAGCCCGCGCGGCCCCCGGAGATGTCATCCTCCTCACCGGGCCGGAGAGCCTCACGGCCTTTGAGCATTACTATCGCGGCAGGGTGCCCCTCGTCGCCTTGCCGCGCGGCAAGATGCCTTATGCCGATCTCTCGCGCGAATTGGCGCATCTCATCAAAGGGCCTGAGCGCATCTGGCACGTCAGCGCGCGGAGGGCCTTCACCGACCCCAACGGCCTCACCCAGCGCTGGCTTGACGAGCACACCTTTCGCGAGAACACGGTGCTCTTCCCTAGCGCGGGGTTTCATCTTGCCCTCCATACCTATCTCCCCAACCCCGTCGTGCGGGAGGTCAACGCGGAAGGTATGCTTGGGGCCTTTGAGCCTTTCTTGCGCCTTACGCAGGCGGAAGTCCGCTATTGGGATGAGATGGGAGAAGTTCAACGCGCCCCCATTGGGAAGGCGCAGGCGCCGACATCCGGCGAGCGTGCGCCCATCGGGCCGGTGGCCGCCGGGGGAACGCTCGGCCTCACCTTCACCTGGGCGGTCGAGCGCCCCTTGCCCGAAGTGCACCTTTCGCTGCGCCTGATACAAGGGGAGGCCATCTGGGCGCAGGCCGACCAGCCCCTCCTCACCTCTTGGCCTACGGATGAGTGGCAACCGGGCCAAGCGGTCAAGCACGTGGCTGCCCTGCCCATCCCGGCGGATACGCCGGCCGCCCAATATTGGCTCCAGGTGATCCTTTACCGGCGGGAGGATGCCCAGCCCCTTTCCTTCCGCGATGCGGCAACGGGCCTGGAATCGCCCTATATCCTCCTTGCGCCCATCACCATCATCCGCCCCGATACAGCGGCGGCCACGAACTACCCCCTGCCGGAAGGCCTCCATAGCCCCTGGGGCGGTTGGGCCTTCCAGGGCGGGCTGAGGCTCATCGCCTATGGCGCCGGGCCGGCCGCTGTGCGCCCTGGGGATCGTATCACCCTGCACGTCTATTGGCAGGCCGACCGCCCTCAGCGCGAGGAGGCGTCTCTCGTGCTGAATTGGGCCGATGCGAACCGGCACGTATGGCATACGGAAACCTTCCCCCTGGCCGGCGTGGCCGATTTGCCCACCCACTGGCCCGTGGGCGCGCGCGTGCACGGCGTGATCTCGCTTCCCGTGCCGCCCGAGGCGGCTCCGGGGACGCATTCGCTGCACCTTTTGGTTCAGCGCGCCTCGGGGCCGTTCCTCTGGGTGCGGCGCGCTTTCCTTCTGCCGACGGGGCGCGATGTGCGCCTGGGCCAGATCACCGTGCAAGCGCCCTGATCCCCCATTCGTCCTCCACAATTTTCAGAAAATCTTTGATTTTCCCCAAATACCCCTTGACAAAATTCATTTTTGTGTTATAATAGTTGATGATGGGTTGAATCTCGCGTGAGGAAAGGAAAACGAAGCGATGGCCTACCCGGTTTTTGGGCGTTGCCCGGTGTGCGATGGCAGGCTGGAGGTGGTGCAGTTGCACTGCCCCCAGTGCGATACGACGATCAACGGCCATTTCGCCCTGACGCGGTTTCATCAGCTGACGGCGGAACAACTGGCCTTTGTCGAGACCTTTATCCGCTGCGAGGGGAAACTGAACCGCGTCGAAGAGGAGTTGGGCATCTCGTACCCGACGGTGCGCAACCGCTTGAACGAGGTGCTGGTGGCCTTGGGCTATAAAGCACGCGAAGAGCAGGCGCCGACGATCAGCCCCGAAGAGCGGCGGGCGATCCTTGCCCAGTTGGAGCGGGGCGAGATCACGGCAGAGCAGGCCATCGAGATGCTCAAAGGGCGTGGGTAGGATGATCCTCAACCTCGTGCGCGAAGAGCCGCTCCCTAGCCACATTCGGCCATTTTCTTTGGCGCGCGATCTCGACGAACTGGCCACCCTTCTAGAAATCTCTTTCGGCCCCGAGTTGGCCGCCACGGGCAACCGCATGGTGGAGGAGATGCGCCGCTTGGCCCAATTGGGGCCGATGCTCTATATGATGCCCGGTTTCGCCTCGGCGATGAGCGGCTATGTGTGGCGCGAGGGCGGCCGATTGGTGGGGAACGTAACCATCACGCCGGAAGGAGAAAACGGCGTGTGGAGTATGAGCAACGTCGCCGTTCTCCCAGAGTATCGAGGGCGGGGCATCGGCGGCCAATTGGTGGATGTGGCCATTGCGCACATCCGCCGGCATGGGGGGCGCCGCATCTTTCTCGATGTACGGCACGATAACGCCTTGGCCGTGGCCCTTTACCAGCGGCGGGGCTTTGTCCGCTACGATACGACGTACGAGATGGGCCTTCCCTCCGGCAGATGGCCCATCGTGGTGGGCACCCGCAGCGAGCGGTTCCGCACCCCTCGCGCCCTCGACGGCCGGCGCCTCTTCCGCCTGGCCATCGAGAGCACGCCGGCGCTTGCCCAGTGTTACAAACCCCTCAAGGCCTCCGATTACGCCCGAGGGCTGGGCTATTGGTTGTGCTCGGCCTGGCGTTTGGCCTTCCGTGGCGAAGACGTCATCGAGATCGTCGGCCCACCCAAGGGCGAACTCGCCGCCTATGCGGCGATCACCCTTCAACTCACGCAGGGGCAGCATCGCCTGCGGCTCTTGGTGCGGCCCGATGAACGCGGCCAGTGGGAAGAGGCGCTCCTCGGCGAACTGTTCGCGCGCCTGCACAACGCGCCGAGGCAGCGCATCATCGCGGAGATCTCCGCTTCACACCCAGAAGCGGTTGCAGCGCTGCGCCAGTACGGGTTTGAAGAACAACGCGTACTGGATGAAATGGTCCTTTCGCTCAGGTGATGCGAGGGTGCGCATCGCCCCCACACAAGGCGAGAAAGGAAGTATCCCGATGCCTGAAGCAAGTGAGCAATTGCAAATTTTGAAGATGGTCGAGGCGGGCCAGATCTCGGCAGATGAAGCCCTCCGGCTCCTCCGCGCCCTGGAGGACGCGGAGCAAAAGGAGACGAGCGAGCCTTCCCCGGCCGAAAGGGCGCGTTGGCTGCGCGTGCGCATCACCGACCTCGCCACGGGGAAGAATAAGGTGAACGTGAACATCCCCGTGAGCCTGGTGGATGTGGGCCTGCAGATGGGCGCCAAATTCGGAGATCTGGACCCCGCACAGATGAACCGCATCTCGGAGGCGATCAAATCGGGCCTGCAAGGCAAGATCGTTGACGTGGAGGATGAAGAAGAACGTCAACGCGTGGAGATCTTTGTAGAATAAGGGGAGCCGGCAGGGCTTGGGCGCATAGGGCCATATGTGCCCAAGCCCTGGCCGGGCGAACGCGCGCCTTTCCTTCTCAGCGGCGTGCGGCGCGCGTGAGGCGAAACCAACTGTGAAAGGCCGCGGCGATGATGCCCAGGCCGAACAAGATAAAGAGCGCCCCCCGCAAGGGCCGGGGAATGAACTGAAGCGTTACATAGTAGGCGATGGGCGGGAAGGGCTGCACCCGATAAAGGTGCGTCAGGAGGTATGCGATCCCCAAACTGAGGCCCACCGCCCCGATGACGAGGAACGAAAGCCAACGCACGATGTCGCGCATCTGGAGTTGGGCGCGCACGCGTTGGGCCTGCAAGCCCTCCGCCTTGCTAGAGGTAACCATAAACGAAGGCAACATATCGGGCTGCTCGGCCCCTTCTTCGGCAATGGGGCGCGGCACGGCGTTCTCGCGGGGGCGCCCCCACTGCTGGGCGATATCCTCCTCCACGGCGATGTATTCGACGGCCGTGCTCAGATTCTCCGCGATGGGAAAATCCTTACGGGGGGGCGCATCGCCGAACAAATCGCCTACGCGCCGCCCGCAGAGGATGACCAAAGGGCGCGCACCGACGGCGGCGGCCATATCCACGTCCCGCGCATCGTCCCCCAAGACGTAGGCCTCCTCCAGGTGCAAATCGAACCGCGTAGCGGCCAGCCATAGGAGGGCCGGGTTCTTCCCCCAGCATTGACAAGGCGCATCAGGCCAATGGGAACACGTCAACACGGCATCTATGCGGCCCCCACCGGCCTCGATCTGCTCCACAAGGCGGCGCTGGCGCGCGATGACCGCCTCGGTGCTGAGCACGCCCCCTTGGCCATCATCGGTGCGCCCCCCGAACAGGAAAAGGAGCCGTTCTTCGCCATCCAGCAAACGCGTCGCCTCCAGCGTGGCCGGGGCCAAACGCCAGGTAGCGGGGTCGCTCGAAAAGGCGATGCCGCTATCGCGGGCGATGGTCAGATGATTGATGAAAATGGCCTTCATAGCGGTTGCACCTAGGCCGCTGGAGAGGCTTCTTGAGGTTCAGCCTTTTCGCGAGAGGGTTCCGCCTCGGCTTCGCTAAGGGGTTCCGCTTCGGCCGGCGCCGAGGCCCCTTGGGCCATCGCAGCGATCTCCTCAATATCCTCGCCCGCCATCGTGCAGCGCCCTCGGAACATACCGCCCTCGTCAATGAGCAGGCTGCCCACTTCGATATCCCCCCACACGCGCCCGTTGGCGAGGATCTCTAGCCGCCCCTGCGTCTTGATGTTCCCTTGGACGCTCCCCCACACCTGGACGATGTTCGCCGCGATATCGGCCAGGACCTTGGCAGAAGGCCCGATGAGCACGTTGCCGGCCGTCTCGATGCGCCCTCGAAAGACGCCATCTATGCGAATGTTGCCATCGGAGCGGATCGTCCCCTCATAATCGGTGTTCGCGCCCAAAAGGTTCTCGATGGTGCCGCTTGTGACGGGCAGGGCGCTTCGCCGTTTGAACCAAGATGTCACCATAGTGTGCCCCCCTTTATTGCCTCCACGTGTGCGGGGATGTTAGCCCAAGGACGAGAGCATGTCAATCTGCCAGCCCCTTTTGCGCAAGGCGCACGGCCCGCACCTCCTCTTCAGAAAGGGCATAGGGAGATTGCCAACCCCTGAGCGGCTTGGCATACAGGCGAGATTCCCTCCGCCCGTGGAGATTGCAAAGAATGGCGCCATCCCCTTGGGCATTGGCCAAGGCCAGGGCGAAACTCAACTCTCCCCCGGTATCTTCATAGGGGTTAAAGCGCACCATCCCCACGTGTTGAACGGCGCCCGCCAACTCTCGGCGAAGGGCCTGGGTTTCGGCCCGCAGGGCCTGCACCTCGCGCGTTGCCTCCTCCAAGCGGCCAAGGTGCGCCTCGATGGCCGCCGCAAGCGACCCATCCTCCGAGCCGCCCAAAAGGCGGTTCAGCCGCCCTTCCAACCGCTTGATGAGCCGCCGCTGATGGATGGCCAGCCCCACCAGGGCCGCGATGCCCACCCAGGGCGCACCCCACAAGGCCCATACCAAGAGCGAATTCCCAAGCATCCTCCCCCCTATGCGATAAGAAAATCCCCTATGGCCGCCGCGCGCTGACGTAGGCCACCGCGCTTTGCCAGGCGGTGGTGCGGCCCAAAAGATATTGCTCAAGAAGGCGCTTAATCTCCTCGACCTCCTCTTTCTCGAGGGAGCGCCTCAAATGGTCCACATAGGCGGGCCGTCCTTGGCCGCCGGGCGTAAACCAGCGGGCGAGGTGGTTCGCCGTGATGAGCATATCCGCCGTGGCCCTCTCTACCTGCACCGAAACGTCGCGGAACCCTGCCCTTTCCAAGGCCTGTCGCAAATCGTCAGGCCCCCAATTGACCATAGGGTCCTCTGGGGCGGCATAGAGGGCCTCTTCCGCCTCGCGCCACCGCTCAGCCAACCGCGGCGGAACGCCCTCGGCCAGCAAGGCATAGAGCCGCTGCCCAAGGCGGGGCACGGCCTCGGCCAAACGCAAAGAGCCGTTAGCGGCCATCAAGCCATAGAGCATCCGTAAGGCGCCGGCCTTGTCGGCCGCCTGGGTCAGGCTATTGCGCCCCAAGATGACGTCAAACCGCACGGCCTCGTCGCCCCGCTCGCCCAAAAGCGCCGGGAGGGCCATCAGTTCCCCCTGCAACACGATGGGGCGATGGAGCACATCGAGCCGCTCGGCCTGCTCGCGCAGAGCCTGGGCTGAGATCTCATCGCGCACCAAGGCCCACACGCCGCCTTCGGGCACGCGCCGCACGGCCTCCCACGTGAGGAGGCCGCTCGCCGCGTTGAGATCGAGCACGAGGTGGTGGCGGCGGATATCCAGCCCCTCGAATAGGCGATCGCGCACCTGGGCCAGGGAACGCGCCACCCCGCTGATGGCGCGCATCAGCCATCGCTCCTGGGCAGGGTCTGCGGGCGAATAGGTCAACCCCTCGATAGAGGACGGTCCCTCCACCATAGCGGCCAACTGTTCCTCGCGGCGGCGCTCCACCTGCTCGCGGATCAACCGCTCATAGCCCTGATCGCTCGGCTGGTAAAAGACCTTACCCTGGAGCGAGGCGGGCAGATATTGCTGGGCCACCCAATGGTCGCGGTAGGCATGCGGGTAAAGATACCCTTCGCCGTGGCCGAACCCCTCTTTATCGCGGCTGGCATCTCGCAAATGAGTGGGCACGGCTTCCTCACGCTGGCGGCGCACCGTCTCAAAGGCATCAAAATAGCCCATCGTCGAGTTCGACTTGGGCGCTGTGGCCAAATACAGCGCCGCAAGGGCCAGGTGGAACTGCCCTTCCGGCAAACCCACGTGCTCAAAGGCCTCCGCCGCCGCCTGCACCACGACAATGGCCTGCGGATCGGCCAGGCCGATATCCTCCGCCGCCGAGATGAGCATACGCCGAAAAATAAAGCGGGGGTCCTCGCCGGCATAGACCATCTTGGCCAGCCAATAGAGCGCCGCATCGGGGTCCGACCCGCGCAGAGATTTGATAAAGGCGCTGATCGTATCGAAATGGTAATCGCCCTCCCGGTCATAGAGCACGGCGCGCTGCTGGATGGATTCCTCCGCCACGGCCATATCAATGACGATGACGCCCTCCTCATTGGGCGGGGTCGTCTCCACGGCGAGTTCGAGGGCGTTGAGCAGGGTGCGCGCGTCCCCATTGGCCACGTTCACCAGGTGGTCGAGCGCCTCGGGTTTGATCTCCACCTTGAGTTTGCCGTACCCCCGTTCGGGGTCGGTGAGGGCGGCGTGGGCAATGCGCCGCAAGGCCGCCTCGTCCAAGGGCAGGAGTTGGAACACCCGGCTGCGGCTGAGCAAGGCCTTGTTGACCGAGAACCACGGGTTCTCGACGGTAGCCCCAATCATAATGATGGTGCCATTTTCCACCCACGGCAAGAGGGCATCCTGCTGGGCCTTGTTCCAGCGGTGCACCTCATCCACAAACAGGATGGTGCGCCGCCCATAGAGTTCGCGCTCCTTTTGGGCCTCGGCCACCACGGCGCGCACATCGGCTACGCCGGCCAGAACGGCGTTCAACGTGACAAAGCGAGAATGGGTGGTGTTGGCGATGATGCGCGCGAGGCTCGTTTTGCCGGTGCCGGGCGGTCCGTAGAAGATGACCGAGGAAATCTGGTCGGCCTGGATGGCGCGGCGCAACAACCGGCCAGGGCCGGTGATGTGATCTTGGCCCACGAACTCATCCAGGGTGCGCGGCCGCATACGGGCGGCCAGAGGCGCCTCGCGCTCGATCTGTTCCTGCCGGGCATGCGCAAAAAGGTCCATTTCTTCACACCTTGGTCTGTTGGCGGGCCTTCTTTCGGCTCGTCAAAATCTGGCGGATTCGCCGCCAAATTTGCTGCACCCAACTCACGTGCTCCTCCGCGATGGGGTGCGCCGTATAGCGCGCCTCGATGAAAGCGCCTGTCAGGTCGTGAATCTCATTGGCCGCTTCGGACAGTTCGCGGCGCAAAAGGCGCTCATACTCCCAAGGCGTGCTCGATGGAGGGCGAGCCAGCCCTTGCCGCGCGGCGCGCTCGGCCGTAGAGAGGTAAAAGTAGCGCACGCGTTCGCGGGGTGAGAGCCTCCGCAAAGAGAGATACCGCCATGGCGCCTGGGGAGCCGCGGGGGTGGGGCGCGCAAACCGCAAACGCAAGCGCTGCCGCAGGGTTTGCGAAGCGCGGCGCGTCCCCTCCACAAAGCCCCGCAAGAACCCCCACAGCCTCAGGAGCCACTTGCCGAAGGAAAGGTCCTTCCATATGCCCCAACGGTCTCGGGCAAAATGCACCAGCGAATAGCCGACGATCCCCATCAAGATGAACCAAAAGAGGAGCGACCGCACAAAGGGCCACCACGCCCAACCGCCCATCGCCCCCCCTGTGGGCGCGGGGGGCGGCGTGGGCGGCGCAAAGGCGGGCGCCGAGCCGGCCTCTTCGGGCCGCAATAGGTTCATAACGAGCATCATCAGCGCCGAAATGAGCCAGAGGATGATGAAAATGATCTGCGCACCGATGAAAGCAATCCAATGGACGGCCGTATAGAGGATATCCAGCAGGCCCACCGAATAGTTCACCGGCAAGAGCGCCGCAATGAACCCCACTAATACGAGAAAGACGATCAACCACAGCACCCAGCGGCGCCCCAACTTGCCCAGGATGGGGAGTTCCTGAATCTCCCAATTCGCCTTGAGCGCCACATAGTGCGCCTGGCTGATGAGGAAAAACCCAATCACAAAATAGATGAACACGTTGAGGAGGATGCCCGAACTCCGCGAGTGCCGCAGCAGGAGGAGATCGCTGAGTTCCACCTGGGCCAAGCCGGAGAGGATGAGCATAACCATCCCTCCGACGAAGATCATACTCACGATGCGGTTCAGGATCGCTTGGCGATCTATCTGGCCGTGGTGCGGCATCGTATCGCGCAGGTAATGGCCGGGGTCGGTTACGGAAGGCATTCGCTCAAAGGGTGCGGCCTCCAACTCTTGCAGGGCATGGGCCAGATAGGCCGCTACGCTCCAAAAGCAAAAGGCGAGGAGGCCGTTGAGGATAAAGTTCACGTCGAAAAAGGAGGCCACGTTCGCTGCCCAGCGGTTGAGGTCGGCGGCCAGCCGCCCCGGCCCCCAAAAGAGGTACATCCCAAAGCGCACCCCTAGCAGGATGACCACCCATTCCACAAAGCGGAAGCGAAAACGATCCTGCATCCCCGGGCCTAAGCGGTGCAGGAGGCGCGAGGAATGGATGCTCTCGAACGAGAGCACCACTGCCAGCCACACCCAAAAGGTGCCCAAAGGGGCGTCCGTGTAGGTGCGGGCCACCTGCGTGAGCGACATGGCCAGGCAGCCCATCAAGGCCGCGATGGCCAGCGGCCGCACGACCTCCTCCAGGGCGAAGCGCATAGCCCCTGCCCGATTGAGGCCCCCCGGCGCGGGGGTGGCTAGGTCTTTTCCTTCCACCATATCGGGCCTATCGCCAGACATCGAGATCGCTTTCCTGCCAGATGTGGTAGGCATTGATGCCCACCGTCTGCGCACGCGCTTGAATGAGGTTGAACGGCTCTCGAGGATCCATCACAATGAGCATGACATAGTACCCCGAACGCTGCAAAAAGAGCATCGCGTTGAACAGGTCTTCATCGGCATGGCCCGTGATGACGATGGCCGTGCCCCCCCAGGTGAGGTGCAGTTTGGCTAGGCGCATCAGTTCCACAAAGGGGCGTTTCTCGGCGAGTTGAATCCGCGCGAGGACGTCCAAAATGCGCATCAGGTGATCTCGCCCTTTGCGCGGCGGCAAGGCGATGTATGGCTCCTCGCCGTCCTCCGCCAAGGGATCGAGGCCGTTGCTGCACAACCCCACCTTCTGCCGCTTCTCGGCCAAAAAATGCGCGATGGAGGCCGCCGTAACGATGGCCAATTCGCTCGCCGCGATATAGCGGTGAATGCTGTACTCGTCTCGATTCATATTGAGAAAGATCTGCGCCTCAAGCGAGATGGCCGGCTCAAACCGCTTCACCTGCAAGGAGCCGGTGGCCGCCGTCGTCTTCCAATGGATGTGGCGCAGGCTGTCTCCGCTCTGATAGGGGCGCACGCCGATGATCCGCGCGGGGTCTTCATAAAGGTGCTGCTTCGTGGCAATATCGCCAAAAGGCGTTTGCGCGGCCAGGCCGAACCGGTTCAGCGGCACGATTTGAGGGTACACGATGAGCGCCCCCACGCGATCGAGCGCCCGCTCGTGCTGGCGCACGCCGAACACATCTCCCGAATAGAGGAACATCGGCCCGAGGGGATAATATCCTCGGCGGCGGCAGGTCAGTTCGTAACTCAGGGTGCGCGTCTCTTTCGGAAGGAGCGAGACGATGCAGCGGTAAAAATTTGGCGTCTTGAGTTGGATGGGCAGGCTCTCGTGCAACCGAAGCCACAAGATGGGCAACCAAGAACGGTTCTCGAGCCGGATGGTCACCGGGATGCGCTCGCCCAAGAAAGCCCTCTCCTCAAAGGCGTGCGACACGCGCAGCCCTTTCATCGCCCGATCCACCCAGACCCCTGCCAAGAAATAGATTCCAAACAGGAGATAGAGGATGTAGAAGAAAAAGTCTATGCGAAAAAAGGCCGCGATAAAAAAGAAGGCTATGATAAACGCCAAAAGGTGTTGCATACCGCCATCCGTTCACCGCCAGGTGCCCTCTATGGCGAGGGCCACCCTCTCAGCCCCTCGCGCCCCGGCGCGCCTAGCGCGCCGGCTGCAACGCGCCGATATCGAGAGGCGTCTCCTCCAACACCGATTGAAGAACCCCTGCCGCCGTCCGCCCCCGCAGGGCGCTCTCCGGCTTGACGATGAGCCGATGGGTGAGCACATACGGCGCCAGGTGCTTCACATCATCGGGGAGGACGTAATCTCGCCCCCTAAGGACGGCCAGGGCCTGCGCGGCGCGGTACAGCCCCAAACTCCCGCGCGGGCTGGCCCCCAGGGCCAAATCGCGATGGGTGCGCGTGGCCTGCACTAGGCGCACGATATACCCGCGCACTGTCTCATCCACGGTCGTCTCCCAGAAAGAACGCTGCATCGCACGCAGGTGCTCCACATCCACCACCTGGTCGATCGTCTCGATGGGGTGCACGCGCTGTAGGTTGAGCAGGATTTGCTGTTCCTCTTCGAAGGAGGGGTAGCCCAGGTTGATGCGCATCAAAAAGCGATCCAACTGGGCCTCGGGCAGCGGGAAGGTGCCCTCATATTCGATGGGGTTCTGCGTCGCCAAGACGAGGAAGGGCCGCGGCAAGGCGCGCGTGACGCCATCCACCGAAACTTGATACTCGCCCATCGCCTCCAGCAAGGCAGATTGTGTGCGCGGTGTGGCGCGGTTGATTTCATCGGCCAAGAGGATGTTCACAAAGGCCGGCCCTGGGCGGAACTCGAACTCGCCCGTCTTCTGGTTATAGACCGAAACGCCGGTCACATCGTTGGGCAAAAGGTCCGGCGTGCATTGCAGGCGTTTGAAACTGCACCCGAGCGAGATGGCCAAGGCACGCGCCAGCATCGTCTTGCCCACGCCGGGCACATCTTCGATGAGGATATGCCCCTCGCACAAAAGGGCCACCAAGGCCAGTTCGATGGCCTCGCGCTTGCCCACGATGACGCGCTCGACATTTTGGATGACGGCCTCGGCAAAGGCCCTGGCTTCTTGGGTAATCATTCGCGCCTCCCCCACAAGGTATATTTATTGTAAGCCCTTTTCTGGAGGAGGCCAAGTCTTCGCGTACCCCTTTTTGGAGCGCGAGGCTCCTGCCTCGCGGTGCGGGCGAGGTGGCCGGCACCCCGTATACGACCAAGGTGCCCTAATGTGCCCCTAAGAAACGTGGGCCTTTTCCCTCGCCTCCCCGTTGTGGTATACTTTTAACAATCCTGCGCCTTATGAGGTGGCCTTTGCGCATCATCGTTTGCATCAAGTCAGTGCCGAATACGGTGGAGGTCCAGTTTCACCCCGAAACCAAGACCCTTATGCGAGACCAAGTGGCCTCCACCATCAACCCCTTTGATCTCTATGCCATCGAAGAGGCCCTGCGCCTGGTGGAGGCCCACGGCGGGAGCGTGACCGCGCTGACGATGGGGCCGCCCCAGGCCGAACAAGAACTGCGCGATGCCCTAGCGATGGGCTGCGATGAGGCCATCCTCTTGAGCAGCCCCGCCTTTGCGGGCGCCGATACCTGGGCCACGGCCTACACCCTAGCCCAGGCCATACGCCAACTCGGCCCCTGCGACCTCATCCTATGCGGCAAGCAGGCCATAGATGGCGATACGGGCCAGGTGGGGCCGGGCATCGCCAATCAACTGGGCTGGCCGCAGATCACCTACGTCTCGCGCATCCGCACGCTCGACCCTCAGGCGGGGAAAATCGTCGTGGAGCGCCTTCTTGAGGAGGGCACCGAGGTGGTGGAGGCGCGCCTGCCGGCCGTCCTCACCGTGCTCAAAGACATCAACACCCCGCGAGACCCCAACCCGCGCCTCCTGCGGCGGGCGCGCCGCGCCGAGATCCCCGTCTGGGATGAATCTGCCCTGCCCAATGCCGAGGCGCGGTTTTTCGGCCTACAAGGCTCGCCCACGCAGGTCGTTCGCGTCTTTTCTCCTCCGCGGCGCGAGGGAGAGGTTGCCTGGATCACCGGCAGCATGCCTGAGGAAATCGCCGAACGGCTGGCCGAGCACCTGCACCAGGAGGGATTCATCTAAATATGGCCTGGTTGACCATTGACACCGAACGATGCATTGGCTGTGAGGCCTGCCTGGAGGCCTGCCTCTATGGGGCGCTCGCTTTGGAGGGCGGCATCGCCGTCGTCAACGAACGGTGCACCGCCTGCGGGGCCTGCCTCCCCGTTTGCCCGGTTGAGGCGCTTAGCCTGCCCCGCCAGGCCGCCTTGCGCGCCGAGGACGCGGCCTCCCCTGAGGAGGCGCGCGGCGTGTGGGTGTGGGTGGAGCAATTCCAGGGGCGCGCCGTGAGCCTCTCTTGGGAGATGATGGGTGTGGGCCGGCGCCTGGCCGATGCCCTGCAAGTGCCCCTCACGGCCTGCGTGTTTGGGCACAATGTGAGAGACGTGGCCCGCGAGGCCATCGCCTACGGGGCCGATCGCGTCTTTTGGGCAGATGATGCCACTCTGGCCGCCTACCGGACGGCCCCCTACGCCCACCTCCTAGTGGCCTTGGCGCGGGAACACCGACCGGAAATCCTCCTTTTGGGTGCCAGCGCCCGCGGGCGAGACCTCGCCGGCGCGGTGGCCACACAACTCCACACGGGCCTCACGGCCGATTGCACCGCCCTCGACATCGAGGCCCAGACGCGGCGGCTGATCCAGACGCGCCCGGCCTACGGCGGGAACATTATGGCCACCATCGTCACGCCGAACCATCGCCCGCAGATGGCCACCGTGCGCCACCGCGTGTTCGAGGTGCCCACCCCCAACGGGGAGCGCACGGGTGAGATCATCCCCGTCACGATGCGCCTCCTTGCTGAAGAGGAAATCGCGACCAAGGTGCTCGACTTCCTGCCCGCCAGCGAAGAGGTGAACTTGGCCGAGGCGCGCATCATCGTCTCCGGCGGGGCAGGCGTGGGCGGGCCGGAGGGGTTCGCCGTCTTACGGGAATTGGCCAACGTGCTGGGCGCCGCCTTGGGCGCCTCGCGTGCCGCCGTGGATGCCGGCTGGATTCCCTACGCCCACCAAGTGGGGCAAACGGGGCGCACCGTGCGCCCAGACCTCTATATCGCCTGCGGGATTTCGGGGGCCGTCCAGCATCGCGCAGGGATGGGCACCTCGAAGGTCATCGTGGCCATCAACAAGGATCCGGAGGCGCCCATCTTCGATATCGCCACGTACGGCATCGTGGGAGACCTGTTCGAGATCGTTCCCGCCTTGACGGCGCACTTGCGCCGGCGCTTGGGGCATTGAGCGCGTTTTCTGAGGGGTGATATGCCAGAACCCGAACTTGACCTCGAGACCGTGGAGGCCCTGCGCGATATCCGTTACCACCGCACGCCAGCCCTGCGCGTAACGAACGAACGAGCCGCCAAAGCCTTTGTGGACGAAGTGGGTTTTTGCTTCCTCTTTGGCAACCGCGATATCGAGATGCCCACCTTCTGGAACGCCATCGCGGGCGCGCGCGGGGGCATTCCCGAGGAGCACAACAACGTGTACTTGGACCGCACCTGGCAGTGGAAAGACACGCTCCCCGCGCGGGGCGAGGTCTATTATGCCAAAATCCTCTGCAACACGGCCACCCTCGTCTCGCTCGAACTGGTGCCCTTTTTCTACGCCCTCTCGCCCAACTATGGGGATATCGAGGACTACCTAGAACAGTATGAGGCCGGCCAAATGACGGCGGAGGCCAAGAACATCTATGAGGCCCTCCTCAAAGAAGGGGCCATGGCCACGAGCCGCCTGCGCCAGGTGGCCGGGTTGGCCGGCGGCGGGGCCGTGGCGCGGAGTTTCGAGCGCGCCATCGCCGAACTTCAGGCGGAGATGAAGATCGTCAAGGTGGGGATTTCGGACGCCAACCGCTGGGGCTATGCCTACGTGTATGACCTCTTTTTACGGCGCTTCCCCGATGTGCCCGAAAAGGCCCGCGCCATTTCCACCGATCAGGCCATGGATACGCTTCTCCTGCGCTACTTGCGCAATGTCATCGCCGTGCCAGAGGCGATGGCACGCCGCCTTTTCCGCTGGGACGATTGGGAATGGGGGCGCCTGATGGAGCGCCTCACCGCACGAGGGTTGATCCGCCGCGATGTGCGCATCCGGGGCCTTGAGGGCACCCACCTGGCCCTGGCGGAGACGGTTCGTAGCCCACAGCAAGGCGCGAGTGAAACATAAGGAGCCTTATGGAGATCACCTGGTACGGCCACTGTTGTTTTCGCCTGCGCACCAAAGGGTGTGCCGTCGTGTGCGACCCCTTCCCGCCGGAACTGGGCTACCGCCTCCCCCGGTTGACGGCCAATATCGTCACCGTGAGCCACGATCACCCCGAGCATAACTATCTCGCCGCGGTGCGCAACCCTTACTATGCCATCACCGGGCCGGGGGAGTATGAGGTGGCCGGCACGTTCGTCATCGGCGTGGCCACCGATGACCCGCCCTACCCCAATGACGGCCACGGCCGCAACACGGCCTACCTCATCGAGGCGGAAGATTTGACGGTTTGCCACCTGGGGCATATGCGCCAAGTGCCCACGCAGGCCCAGATGGAGCAGTTCGACGGCGTGGACATCCTGTTCATCCCCGTGGGGGGGCGCACGGCGCTCAGCGCCACGCGCGCGGTCGAGACCGTCAATCTCCTCGAGCCGAGCATCGTTATCCCGATGTATTACCGCGTGGCTGACCTCGAGACGCAACTGGGCACCGTGACGCGCTTTTTGAACGAAATGGGCGTCAAACACGCTGAGGAGATGGAGAGCCTGACGGTTACGAAATCTCAACTCGGCGAGGAGCCGCGTGTGGTCATCTTGAAGCCGAAACGCGCGTAAAAGGGTTAGGTATGGCCCCAAACCGCTACAACGTGCGCATCTATGTGCCGGATCATTCGGCCCTGCCGCACTGGTGCCAAGAACTAGCCAAGCAGGGCGCCTTCGGCGCAGCCTCTCCCGACGGCCTCGCGCTCAAGGCGCACGATGTGCCCCTCGCCCTAGCCGAGGCTCTCGCCATCCGCACCCGAGAAATGGGCGCCTTTGCGGCATTAGCCCAACCCAAAGGGGAGGCCACCTGCGACCTTTCCCTCGCCGGGCCAGCCCAGGCCTTCCAGGCGCTCATCCAAACTCTTCAAGCCTTGGGGGATGGCGCAGCGCACGCCCTGGCCCGCGAAATCGCCGAGGCCTTGCAGGCTCGCCAAGGGCCATTCTATCCCTTATGCCGCATTGGGTCGCGCGAATTCGCCTGGGGCGAGCGCACCTATGTGATGGGCATCTTGAACGTAACGCCGGATTCTTTCTCCGGAGATGGCCTCCTCGCCGGGCCGGAGGATAGGCCCTTTCTCCAGCGCGTGGTCTCGCGGGCCTTGCAGATGCTTGCCGAGGGGGCGGATATCTTGGATATCGGCGGAGAATCCACCCGGCCGGGGGCTGCCCCGGTGGATGCCGAGACGGAAATCGCCCGCGTGGTGCCGGCCATCCGTGCCCTCCGCGCCGAAACGGATGCTCCCCTTTCGGTGGATACCTACAAGGCCTCTGTGGCCCGCGCCGCCCTCGACGCGGGGGCCGATATGATTAACGACGTCTGGGGCCTCCGGATGGACCCCGAGATGGCCCCCCTAGCGGCGGAGCGCCGCGTGCCGATCATCATAATGCACAACCGCAGCCGCCCGCATAATGCCGCGCAAGAGGCGCGCCTCGGTGGGCGCTATATCGGCGTGCACTATGAGGACCTCTTTGCCGATATCCTCCGCGAACTCAGGGGGCAAATCGCGTTGGCCTTAGAACAGGGCATCGCGCCGGAGCGCCTCCTGGTGGACCCCGGCATCGGTTTCGGCAAGACGGTGGAACAGAACCTCTCGCTTTTGAACCACATCGGCGAGTTCCGCGTGCTGGGCTACCCGATGCTCATCGGCCCCTCGCGCAAGTCATTCATCGGCTACACGCTCAACCTGCCGCCCGAAGAGCGCCTCGAAGGGACGCTGGCCTCTGTGGTAACGGCGGTTTTGCGCGGCGCGGTGCACATCGTGCGCGTGCATGACGTGCAAGCCACCGTACGCGCCCTGCGGATGGTCGAGGCCTTCCAAAAGCGGGGGAACATCGTATGACGGTGGTCTATCTCGGCCTTGGCTCGAACCTGGGCGATCGAGAGGCATCCATCCGCCGCGCCCTGCAGGCCATTGAGGGGTTGGGGCGCCTTCTGGCCGTATCTTCCCTTTGCGAGACGGAACCCTGGGGCGTGGTGGAGCAACCGCGCTTTCTCAACGCCGCCTGCGCACTCGAGACGGCCATCCCGCCAGAAGAACTCCTCCGGCGTTTGAAGGCCATCGAAACGGCCCTAGGGCGCGTGCCCACGGTGCGCTACGGCCCCCGTGTGATTGACCTGGATATCCTCCTCTATGGGGACCTTTGCCTCGAGAGCGCTGATCTGACGATCCCCCACCCGGGGATGCTCTCGCGCAGCACCGTGCTCGTGCCGCTTGCGGAGATCGCCCCCGAGGTTCGCCATCCTTGCACGGGGCGCACCATCGCCGAACATCTACGCGACTTCGGGCCGACGCCCGACGTGGCGCCTTACCCGCCGGGGTTGCCCTCCGCCGGGGGTTCCCCTTCGGCGGCGTCGAGCAGGGCGCGGTAGATGATGCGAGATTGCTCGAGGTGCTCTTGGGCTTCATAGGCCTTGCCGGCCTTTTCCAGGAGCACGGCGAGCGCTTGGCGCGTTTCGGCCACATTGAGTTGGTCGCCGTGGGTTTCATAGATGGCAAGTGCCTCGCGCAGGTATCGTTCAGCCACGGCCGTGCGCCCCTCCTGCGCCGCAATCCCCCCATACACCCGCCCCACATCGGCGATGCCCAACTCGAACCCAAGGCGAGAAAACCTCCGCACGGCCTGCACGCAGTGGGCGCGCGCCTCTTCCAAGGCCCCTTCGGCGAGGGCGACTTCCGCCAGGTGGAGGTGGGCCACCCCCTGTTCGCGCACATCGCCCAGCCGGCCAAAGATCTCGAGCGCCTCTCGGTAGCAGGCCCGCGCCTGGGCGAAATCGGCCAGCGCGTAATAGACCATCCCCATATTGTTCAAGCCGCGGGCCACATCGGCCATCATACCCAAACGGCGGAAGGTGGCGATGCTCGATTGCAGGCGTTGCAGGGCCAATGTATGCTGGCCGCGAGCATTTTCCAAGATGGCCCGGTTCCCCGCCGCCCGCGCCCCAAGGAGCGTTAGGTTGTTCTCCTCGGCCAAGGCCTCGGCTCTGGAAAGGCGCTCCGCCGCCGAGGCCCAGTCTCCCCCTTCAAAGGCATAAAAGCCCGTCGAGATCAACGCCCGAACCATCCGCTCGGGGTCCTGCAAGGCCTCTGCCAGGCGCAGGCTCTCATCGCCCCAGCGGAGCATCTCTTCCCATTCGCCAAGCCGCCCATGCACAAGGCCGATGTCGAGCGAAACATCCGCCTGAATGGCGCGCTCTCCCCAAGCCTTGGCGAGATCCAACGCCCCCTGAAGCGTGGCGAGGGCCGCTTCGAACCGCCCTATCGAAAGGAGAAGGCGCCCTAAACGGTGGGTGAGATGCAGACGTTGCGGCGGAGATTCCAACTCGGGCATCTCCTCGAGCATTTCGAGCGCCCGGCGCAGGTGGTCGGCGGCCTCCTCGAAGGCCAAGGCCGCCTCGGCCTGGTCAGCCGCCATCACGCTGTAACGGTAGCCGCGCTGCACATCCCCCGCCAGGGCAAAATGGCGCGCCAGGGCGTAAACATCCACGGCTTCGCCGGCCTGAGCGCGCGCCTCGAGGGCCTGCCCCAAAAGGCGGTGGCCCTCGCGCCGCATAAAGGGGGGCATCGCCTCATAGAGCGCTTGCTGAACTTTGGCATGGGCAAAATGAAAGGCCTCCTCATCGGCGATGACTAGGCCGTGATCTTGGGCGATGCGGTGCAGTTGGCGCATCACGGCCATCAGCGATGAGCCGGTCAATTCCGCGAGCAGCCTCAGGTCCAAACGCTGGCCCATCACGGCCGCCCAATCGAGCAACTCGCGGCTCGGCGCATCCAGCCGCTCGACGCGCCGCATCACCAGGCCCAAGATCGTCGGCGGGATGCTCCCTTCCCCAGGGGCACGCGCCAACTGCCAAGCGCCCCCTCGTTGCTCAAGGAACCCTTGCTCCTGCAAAAAGCGGAGCATCTCCAAGAGGTAAAAGGGGTTCCCTTCGGCCTCTCGCACCAGGAGGTCGAGGAGTTCGCCGCTCACCGCTTCGGCCTTCAACGCCTCTTGGGCTAGCCCCTCCACATCGAAGGGGGAAAGCGGCCGCAGGCGGATTTCCCGGTGCAACTGCTCGCGGCTTAAACGGCGCAGCACCTCCTGCAAAGGGTGCGGCGCCTGGTTGGGGCCAGGGAGGATATCCTCCGGGCGATACGTGCCCAAGAGGAGAACGCGCGCCTCGGAAAGGCTCCGCGCCGCATAGTGCAAAATTTGCAGGAGGGTGGGGCTGGCCCACTGGAGGTCCTCGAGGATCACCACGAGGCCCTGCGGGCGCGCCACCTCGATGAGGAACTGCGTAAATGCCTCAAACAGGTGCGCAGGCGCTGCCAGGCCCCCCGGCTGCCCCGCGCCCGCCCGCAAGACGTTCCCCAGCCGCGCCCAATGCTCACGCCAGGCGGCCTCTGCGCCTTGTGAGGCGAGCATGGGTTCACGCTGCGCCTCAAAATCATCCAGGATTTCGAGGATGGGCGCATAGGGGTTCGGAGAATCGCTGTAAAGGCACTCGCCACGGAGCACAAGGGCGCCGCGCCGGCGGGCCTCACTAGCCAATTCTTGGGCGAGGCGCGTTTTGCCCAAGCCGGCTTCCCCCGCCACCCAGCAAAGCGCCCCCACCCCTTCGAGGGCGCGCTCTAAGGCTAGCCGCAGGGCGGCCATCTCCTCCTCGCGCCCTATCAAAGGGGGCAAGGCCGCGCCGGCGCGCTCCAAAACGGGCCCAATGGTCGGAGAGGCTTCACCGAGTGGTGGCCCGGCGAGCAATCGCCCCAAGGCCTCAGCCACCTGCCCAGCGCTCTGGGGCCGCTGCTCGGCGCCTTTGGCCAAGAGCGCGCTCAGAAGGTCATCCAGTTCGGCAGGGAGACCCGCTTTGAGGGCGCGCGCTCGCGGCGCCGGCTCATAGATGATCTTATAGATGATCCCCACGGCGGAACTCCCCGTAAAAGGTGGCTCGCCGATGATCATCTCATACAAGAGCGCCCCTAGGGCATAGAGGTCGCTTCGGGCATCCACCTTGCGCCCCACGGCCTGCTCGGGCGAAAGGTAAAAGACGGTGCCGAGCAATGTGCCCGTGCGCGTCATCGCCGAGGCCTCGGCCCAGTGGGCTAGGCCAAAATCCGTCAACTTTGCGCGGCCGGCCGCGTCGAACAGGATATTGCCCGGTTTGATATCCCGATGGACGATGCCTCGCGTATGGGCATAGGCCAGGGCCTCGGCGATTTCTCGCCCATAGCGCACCGCGTCTTGCCACGGCAAAGGCCCCTTCTGCAGACGATCCTTGAGGCTGCCGCCGGGCATCCATTCCATCACCAGGTAGCGCAACCCGGCCTCTTCACCCATCTCGTACAAGTGCACGATGTGGGGATGGTCCAACTGGGCGAGGAGTTGCGCCTCTCGGTTGAAGCGCAAAATCATCTCGGGGTCGGCGCGCTGAGAGAGGACTTTGACGGCCACGTCGCCATAGCGCGGATGGCGGGCGCGGTATACTTCGGCCGCGCCGCCTATGCCTACAAGTTCGATGAGTTCAAGGCCGGCAAGCCGCTGCCCAATCATCCCCCAGCCGCCTTTTTTTGCGGGGACCTCAGCCGATCAACTCATACGGCAAGCGCACGGTAAAGGTCGTCCCTTGGCCCGGCGTAGATTCCACCGAGATCGTGCCCCGGTGCCCCTCGACGATACTTTGGCTAACGGCCAGGCCAAGGCCAATGCCCTGCTCGCGGGTCGTGTAGAACGGCTTGAACAACTGGGACATCTGTTCTTCTGTGATGCCCACGCCCGTATCCTGCACCTGCACCACGGCAAAATGCTCCTCCATGGCCGTGCGTAGGGTCAGCGTGCCCCCTTGGGGCATCGCCTGCACCGCGTTCGTGATGAGGTTGATGAGCACCTGCTGGATTTGGTCCCCATCGGCCAGGATGGGCGGCAGGCTGGTGTTCAAATCCTCCTCCACGCGCACCGATTCGGGCATCGTGACGCGCATAAAAGATTCCTTGACGAGGGCGTTCAAATCCACGCTGGCCAGCCGACGCGGCCGATTGCGCGAAAAGAAGAGGAGGTCGTTGATGATCTTGGATTGGCGGTCAATCTCTGTATCAATCTTTTGGATGTAGCGCCTGAACGTTTCGGGCGAATCAAAATGCCCCTCGGTCACAAGGCGATCGAGAAAATACAGCCCACTGCGCATCACCATAAGGGGGGTGCGCAGTTCGTGGGCCACGCTCGCCGCCAGCCTTCCCACGGCGGCCAGGCGTTCGGCCTGGACGAGTTGTTCCTGCGTCTCGCGCAATTCGCGGATGGCCCTTTCCAATTGGGCGTTGTTCTCGCGGAGCGTTTCGGTAAGGCGCGCCGCACGGATGGCCATCGCCGCTTGGCTGGCCATCGCCTCAAGGAGGCGCAAATCCGCCTCGGTAAAATGACGCTCGCTCATACGTGTATCCACATACACGGCCCCTTGGAGTTCGCCGCGCGCCACCAGGGGGACGGCCAGCACCGAACGGATATCCTGGAGGATGATGCTCTGGCTCAACTCAAAACGCTCATCGGTCTGGATGTTCGTCGTGAGGATTGGCTCGCGCGTCGTCATCACGCGGCGAACGAGCGTGGTGCTATAGAGGCCGCTATCGGGTTGAATGTCCGTCTCGTCGAAGCGGCGAGCGGCCGCCACGCGGTAGTGATCGCCATTCTCGCCCAACACCACGAACCCTCTCTCCCCCTTGACCAGGGCAATGGCCTTATCGATGATGGATTCGAGCAGGCTCGGCAGGTCGGTCGCCTGGGCCAGTTCACGGGCTACGGCATACAGAGAGGCGAGTTCCTCTCGCTCGCGCAGGAGGCTCTGCACATCGCCCTGCAACGAGCGAACGAGGTCGAGCACTTTTGCGGAGCACAAACCCCGCGCGGCGAGGCGCTCACACTCGGCGGCGAGGGCGGCCAATGTATTGATGACTTCCATATCTCCTCCTTGGGCCAGAAAGAGCACCCTATTCGGGCAGGGCATCCGGATCAGCCGTGGCCAAGAGCAGCGGCAGGAACGTCGCCACGTCGAGGGGTTTGCGGAAGACGGCCTCCGCACCGGCCTCCATCGCCTCATCCAGCAAGGTACCCACCTCAAAGCCCGTGATCATAATCACCCGTATTGTGGGATCTAGGCCTTTGATCATCTTGAGCGCCTCGACGCCGTTCATCCCCGGCATACGGATATCCAAAAGGGCCACATCGAAGCGTTCGCGTTGGGCGATTGCGACCGCTTCTTCGCCGCTTGCGGCGAGGGTCACGTCATACCCCTCAAGGGCCAAGATATCGGCCATCGTCTCGCGTATGCCGGCGTCATCATCCACCACGAGAACCCTTGGCTTCTCTCCCATACGCTCTTCACCTTGCCCAGGCTATGGGCCGCCCCTATGGATGGCTTCATCATTTCATTGTAGCACGCTTTCGAACGGCTTGAATTAATATTGCGTGAAACTCGCCCTTTCTTCCGTGCCTTCGCCCTGCAAGCGCTTTTTGAGGGCGTAATAGGCCAGTTTGGGGAGCCGATACTCGTTCAAGAGGCCCTTGTTGTTGTAACTGCGCGGCCGGCGGAGCGCACGAGAAAGGTCCGTGCGCGTATCGCAAAACTGCCAAATGTGGTAACCCAGGAGGTCCCCTCGCCCCTCAAAGGCCGCTAGAGCCTCGAGCAGCGCCTTGGCCTGGTATTCCTCGCTCCAAAGGACGTCCTCATCCAAGGCGTGGCAGCCATAGATGCCCCCTGCCCCGCATTCCGTGATGAGGAGCGGCTTATCGCCCACATAGGCGCGCATCTCAGCAAGAAAATCGCTCCAAGTCGCGTCGCGCCGGTACCAGCCATAGTAGGCGTTTATGGAGACGATATCCACCAGGTCGAAGCATACATCGGCCGTGCCCCGGTCGGAGGCGAACGTCAAAGGGCGCGTGGGGTCAAGTTCCCGCGCCGTCTGGGCGAGATGTTCCACCACCAGCCTGCCCTCCGGCGTATCCGTGGCACACTCGTTGAGGAGGCTCCAAGCCCAAATCGAGGGGTGGTGGATGTCGCGTTCGATCATCGCCCAAAGCATTGCGCAGGCCCGATCGGCGATGATATCCGAACGCAACTGGTCGCTCGAGAACCCCCAGAGGGGGATTTCTTCCATAACGAGGAGGCCCGCCTCATCGCACAAATCGAGGAACCGGGGGTCATTCGGATAGTGCGCACCACGCACGGCATTCACGCCCAACTCTCGCAAGATGGCCAAGTCTTTCACCATAAGGTGCACCGGCAGAGCGAACCCCCAATCCGGGTGATCCTCATGACGGTTGATGCCTCGGATGCGGAGCGGCTCGCCGTTGAGCAGGACCTCCTGGCCAACGATGCGAATCTCGCGGAACCCCGTGCGTTCGACGAGGTCATCTCCCATAAATTCGAGGCGCGCCGTGTGAAGGATGGGTTGGGCCGGCGACCAGAGCGCCGCACCGGGCAGTTCCACGGTGAAAAAGAGCACCTCAGAGCCAAAGGCCTGCAACGAGGTGCGCTCTGCCCGCACCAGGGCACCATCTACATAGAACCGCCACTCGCCGGAAACGGTTCCCTCGCGCACGTTCACCAGTTCTGCGCGCACGCGCAACGTGGGCACGTCCCTTTCCAACGAGGGCACCAGGCGCATCGAGGCGATATAGCCCGATTGTCGCAAAGGCTCCACCCACACGGGGCGCGGGATGCCTCCATAGCGGAACCAGTCCAGCGCGGCCGAGGGGATGGTCGTCGTCATATCGTGGGTGTTATCCACCCGCACCACGAGGTTATGCTCCCCCGGCGGCGGGCTGAGCACGGTGAACGAAAAGGGCAAGAACCCCCCATAGTGCTCACCCAAGGGTTCTCCATCGAGCCACACGTTCGTCTGATGGGTCACCGCGGCAAAGTGAAGCACCGCCGCCTCACAAGGGGGTAAGGAAAAGCGCGTGCGATACCAGGCCGGCCCCTCATAATGAAGGAGGGAGGGCATCGTGTTCCAAACGCCCGGCACCCAGAGTTTCCTTGCGGGTGAGGGGAAGTGGGCATACCATCCCTCCGAAAGGCCCCGGTCGCCAGGATCCGTGCTAAAATCCCAGAGGCCATCGAGATAGATCTGCTGGCGGCATGTCGTCGTCGCAAAGGTGCGATGCATCCCCCTGCCTCCCCGGCTAGATTCTCCCCAAGTATAGGCGGTTCCCATACCACGGCAACCCTTTGGCAAAAGCGCCTTTTTATGTTACAATCGCGCGCGTCAACGTGGCCTGGGATGGCTTATGCTCATCTTCTCAAAGGGCGCCGCAGAGTCTCCCCGCTGGTCCGGCATGCCCAAAAGGCTGAAATCTCCTGGTGATACGACGATCTGATTCCGGCAAACAGATGCCCTCATCTACGTACGAAAGGAGCCCCGGTAGCCGATGAAACGAGGAATCCTTAATCCTCTCCTGGCAAAAGTTCGCCAAGCGCCCGTTGAGCGCTGGGTGATCGCCCTCATCGTCCCTCTTTTGCTCATCGCTTCGCTCTTCCTCCCGCCTGTGGCCCTCGGGAACCGCCTCTTCCATTGGGGAGAGCCGCTCGTCTCGCCCGATAAAGGCGGCGAAATCGTCGGCCCTTATGGGGTTCGCTTACAGGTTCCGGCAGGGGCCGTGGCGCGTTCCAGCCGTATGCGCTTGGAGGCCCTCGACGTCAGCCAGGCCGGCATCCAAGCGAAGAATGCGGATTTCCTATCCGCGGCCTCGACCGGCGCCGGCCTGAGCGCCCCCAAGGCGAATGGCCCAGAGGCTTCCGCCTTAAGTGCCCTTCCGGAGGGGGTCTTGCCCTTCAACCCGTTCTTTCGGCTGACGGTATGGGGGAAGGAAACGCCAAAAGGAGCAACCCTTACCCTCCCCATTCCGTATGCCTTGCCCCCCGAGAGGGCTGACCTCTACGGCTGGGATGGCTCTGCTTGGCGGTGGCTGCCCTCCGCCAAGAGCGCCGATGGGATGGCCCTCACGGCGGAGCTGACCTCGCTCCCGCAGTTGGTGATGCTGGCTGAGGGGTTGCCGCAGTCGCCCGAGATCTCTTTGGGCCTCGCTGCGGAAGACGTGCCCTCCTCCGGCGAGACCACGGCAGATCGGCTGTGCGTCTCCCGCTTGGTGTTGGGGGATGATGACCGCCTGATGGGCGATGGGAGCCTTCCCCAGGGCCTTGCAGGCCGGGCCGCGCTCTTGACCATCTCGAACGAGCGAGATGGCGTCATTCGCAGCGACCTGGTGGATAACCTCATCATTGACCCCGCTCGGCGGGCTGCCCATATTCAAGCCATCGTCCAAGCGGCCGCGAACGGCTGGAGCGGCGTGGATCTCGACTACCGCGGCGTGGATGCCGCCCTGCGGGGCGAATTCAGCGCCTTTGTGAGCGAACTCGCCGAGGCGCTGCACCAGGCCAACCTCGCTCTCGTCGTGCGGGTGGATCGGCCCACGGCTCAGAGCGATACCTGGGATACCGGCGCTTACGACTGGTCGTTTTTGGGCCAGGTGGCTGACCGGGTGCGCATCCCAGCCTTTGCAGAGCCGGCGGCCTATGTCGAGGCGGGTATGATGGATCGCCTGCTTGCCTGGGCGACGAGCGTCATCTCCCGGCAAAAGATCGAACTGATGCTCACCGCCTACTCGCACGACGTCTTGGGCGACCAACCCGGCCCCATCACCTATCGGCAAGCCCTGACGAAACTGGCCAGCGCCATCCGCCCGCAGAATGCGGCGCCGATGATGCTCCCTGGGCAATCCGTGCGCTTTGGGGCCGATGACCCCGACCTGTTGGCCGTTACGCTCGATGAACCTTCGCAGACCTACTGGTTTCGCTACAAGGATGACTCCGGCCGCCTGCACACCGTCTGGTTGGAGAACGGCCTGAGCACCCTGCGAAAGTTACAATATGTCTCGCGCTACGCCCTCGGCGGGGTGTTCTTAGAGGGAGGGCTGAACCCCGAAAACGAAGAGAGCATCGCCCTCCTGGTGCAGAATATGGAGCAGAACCCCCAGCCCGCCGCACCGCAGTTTGCCTATGTGTGGACGGTGCAAAACCAGGCGGGGCAAACGGTGGGCCAGCAGGTGGTGCCCCTCGATAAACCCGACTTTGTCTGGACGGCATCGAACCAGCCGGGGCAATATGTGATCGGCGGCTCGATTTCCGACGACGGCGGCAAATCCACCGTGGGGAACGTGGTGCAACTCCCCGTGCTCGTGCCCAGCCCCACCTTCACGCCTACGCCCACGAACACCCCAACGCCCACGCCCACGAACACGCCGACGCCTACCCCCACGGCCACGCCCAAACCCACGCCCGTGCCGCAAGCCGCTGCCCAGGTTCAGGCGGTGGCCCCGAGGGGAGGGGCATCCTTCGCCTATGGCATCCAGGCGCACATCTTTGGCGATGATCAGCGCATTTACGATCACATCAAGGCCCTAGGGTTCACCTGGGTCAAACAGCAGGTGGAATGGTTCCGCTACAACCCGGCGCCTGGCGTCTATAACTGGGGCGACCTTGACCGCATCGTAGATGGCGCCACGGCCAACGGCCTGAACATCCTCTTTAGCATCGTCAATGCGCCCGATTGGGCGCGTGGCCCGAATGCCGATCGGAGCGTCGGCGGGCCGCCCCAGAACCTGCAAACGCTCGCCGATTTCGTGGGCGCGATGGCGGCGCGCTACAAGGGCCGCGTAAAGGCCTATGAGATTTGGAACGAGCAAAACCTTCACTACGAATGGGGCAACGAGCCGCTCGACCCCGCGCGTTATGTCGCAATGCTGAAACTCGCCTACAACGCCATCAAGGCGGCCGACCCCTCGGCCTATGTCATCAGTGGGGCGCTCACGCCCACAGGGGCGCCGCCGCCCTTGGCTATGGATGATTTCACCTATCTTGAACTGATGTACCAGGCCGGCCTAAAGAACTACTGCGATGGCGTGGGCGTCCACCCCTCGGGGTATAACGTCCCGCCAGATGCTCCGTGGCCCGGCTATACGGATCCCAGCGCGAGTTTCCGCGGCCCCTTTGACGGGGGGAGCGCCTGGCACCACAGTTGGTCGTTCAAGGCCACGATGGAAGGCTATCGTAACATTATGGTGAAATACGGCGACGGCAGCAAGCGCCTGTGGCCCACCGAATTCGGATGGGCCTCGGTGGAGAACCTCGGCGCCGGCCCCGCGCCAGGCTATGGCTACGCCGCCGATAACACCGAGGCCGAGCAAGCCCAATACATCGTTACGGCCTACCGTATGGCCAAGAATTGGGGATGGGTAGGCCCGATGTTCCTGTGGAATTTGAACTTTGCGCCGGTCTCTGGCCGGGCCAACGAGAAGGCCGCCTTTGGCATCGTCCGCGAAGATTGGAGCCCACGGCCGGCCTTCCATGCCTTGGCGAGTATGCCGAAATAGCCTTTGGCCCTATGGCATAGACGGCGTGGGGCTTTAGCCGCGCCCCACGCCGTTCGTTATGCCTGTGGGAACTCGAATGCCTCCCGGAACGTCTCTTTTCGAAAGGTTCGTCAAGAAAGGGCGATATGAAACGATTCACGGTGCGCATAACCCTGCTCTTTATCCTCTTGGCGTTGCTGGGGGCGGGCTGCAGCCCTAAAACGCCCACGCCGGCGGCCTTCCAGCCGACCGACGCACCCAAAACGCCCAAACCGACCTTCACACCGCTGGCGACTCCCTCCCCCGCTGCTTCGGCAACGACCGCCGCGCCCACGGTCAGCCCTACGCCGACTTTGGGCCATCCCTCGCCCACGCCCAAACCTTCCGTGCCGGCCTCTCCTACGCCCACCTTGGCGCCGACCATCACGCCCACCGCCGCGCCCGCACGGCCAATGCGGATGGCCTCGCCGGAATATGGTATGCAGGCCTTCCTCTGGTGGCGCCCTGAGGTGGCCAGCCGCGACGTGCAGATGATCCGTGAGGCGGGCTTTGGCTGGGTGAAGGTGAACTTTGGCTGGCGCGATATCGAGGGCGCCGCCAAGGGGCATTTTGACTGGTCTCGCACCGATTACATCGTCAAGATCGTCGGCGAGGCAGGGCTGAACCTCGTGGTGCGGATAGACCACCAACCGGCCTGGGCAGGAGGGGGCTTCCCCACGAACGGCCCCCCCGATAACCCACAGGACCTGGCCGATTTTCTCACCGCCCTCGCCACCCGGTACAAAGGGCGCATCCGCGCCTATGAGGTGTGGAACGAGCCAAACCTAGCCCGCGAATGGGGCGGCAAAGAGCCGGACCCCGGTGCCTATGTGAAACTCCTCAAACGGGCCTATGCCGCCATCAAAACGGCGGACCCGAATGCCCTCGTCATCAGCGCGGGCCTTTCGCCCACGGGCACCTGGAACAACGAGGCCCGCCCCGATGAGTGGTACCTCGAGAGTATGTACGTGGCGATGGAGGGGAACAGCACCGGGTATTTTGACGTGCTCGGCGCCCACGCGCCCGGCTTCAAAGTGGCGCCGGAGACGGACCCCGCGGTGGTGGCAGCCGACCCAAGCCTAGGCGGCCAGCGCGCGTTCGCCTTCCGCCATGTGGAGGATTTGCGTGCCATTATGGTGCGCTATGGCGACGCGAATAAACAGATCGCCATCCTCGAATTCGGCTGGACGAGCGACCCCCGGCCGGATTCGCCCTACAATTGGCATGCGGTGAGCGAAGAAACGAAGGCCGATTACTTTGTGCGCGCCTATCAATATGCCAAACAGCACTGGGCGCCGTGGATCGGCCTGATGAGCCTAATTTACATCTGCGACCCCGATTGGACGGAAGCCAACGAGCAGTATTGGTGGGCCATTAGCGACCCGGGTTACCCGGAGTTCAAACCCCGGCCGGCTTATATCGCGCTCAAGAATATGCCGAAATAGTCCAAGGGGCCGCGAGGGGGGATTCCCCCTTGCGGCCCCTTTCCTCGTGCCCCAATCGCTCAACGGCGAGGCGATTGGCTAAAAGATATTCAGATAGTGCTCAAGTTCCCAGCCCGTAACCTCGAGGCAGTAATCTGCCCACTCGCGGAGTTTCGCCTCGCGGTAATGCTCATAAACGTGCGGCCCCAGCGCCTCGCGCACGACCTCATCCTTCTCCATCTCATCGAGCGCCTCTTTGAGGGAGCCGGGCAAGGTCTTCAAAGCCCGGCGGGCCGATTCGGATTCGTACAGGTCCTCCTCGCTTGGCTCCGGCAGGGGCAGATCCCTCTTGATGCCATCCAGCCCGCATTTGAGCATCACGGCAAAGGCCAGATAGGGGTTGCAACTGGGGTCTGGGCAGCGCAGTTCAAGGCGCGTCCCCGCCGGCGAAGAGGCCTTGGGGATGCGAATCAGCGCCGAACGGTTGATGCGCGCCCAACTGATGTACACGGGCGCCTCATAACCGGGCACAAGCCGCTTATAAGAGTTCACCAGGGGCGCAAGGATGGCCGCCATTCCCCGCGCATGCGCCAACTGCCCCGCGATGAACTGCTTGGCCAGTTTCGAGAGGCGATAGGGATCGCTCGCATCGTAGAAAAGGTTCTTGCCGGTCCGCACGTCCGCCAGGCTCTGGTGCACGTGCATCCCCGAGCCGTTGATGCCCCGGATGGGTTTGGGCATAAAGGTGGCATACAGGCGGTGCTGGGCGGCGATAGCCTTGAGGACGTATTTGAAGGTTACGGCGGCATCGGCCGTGAGGAGCGCATTGCCGTAGCGAAAGTCTATCTCATGCTGGCCCGCGGCCACTTCGTGGTGCCCCGCCTCAACCTCGATGCCAAAGGAATCGAGCGCGGTAATCATATCCTCGCGGACGACGACGGCGCGATCGGTGGTCGCGTCAAAATAGCCGGCCTGGTCATGCGTGGCGCCGGGAATCGGCGTACCATCGGCCTGGGTCTCGAACAAAAAGAACTCGAGTTCCGGCCCGACGAGGTAATCAAAGCCCATCGCCGCCGCCTCTTCCAAGGCCTTGGCCAGCACGGCGCGAGGCGCCCCCATAAAGCGTTCCCCATCGGGCGTGAACACATCGCAGATGATGCGCGCCGTGCGGTGCTCGGGCGTAAGCCAAGGGATGATGGAAAAGGTGCGCACGTCGGGGCGCAGGAACATATCGCTTTCGCTGATGCGCACAAACCCCTGAATGGATGACCCATCGAACCAGATGCCGTTCTCCAGGATGCCCTCCAGTTGGCTGGTCGGCACGGTGACGGATTTGATCATCCCGACGATGTCGGTGAACTGGAGGCTGATAAACTTGACGTCATTTTCTCGAACGGCCTTGAGCACTGCTTCTTTGTCAATCGCCATATTTCTCTCCCATCTGTTTTGAACGAAACACGGTTCCCCTTGAGCGCCCTGCTCGATTTCAAGCGCCGTGCTTGTTCATACGCCGCCAGTATAGCATACTCCTTCGCGGAATCGGTTGGGCACGCTGTACAGCCTTTGGAACGCCCTCTTTTGTGCACCCTGCACAAAACGCTCACTCGGCCAAATGCCGAACCTTGAGCGCCAGTTGAAGCACCAGGCGCGCCTCGGGGTCAGCCAAGTCCAGACCGGTAATCTCGGCGATGCGCTGTAGGCGATAGGCTAACGTATTGCGGTGCACGTTCAGGGCGCGGGCCGTCTGGCTGGCGTTGGCATTTTCGCGGAAAAAGGCCTCCAGGGTCAGCACCAAATCGGCGGCGTGCGCACGATCGTAGGCCACGAGCGGGCCAAGGGTCTCCTCATAAAAGCGCCGCAGTTCCGCGCGGCCGTGCAGGCTCAAAAGAAGGCGATATAGCCCCAAATCCTCATAGTAATAGGGGCTTATGAGGTTCATACGCTGCCCAAGGGCCAAGGCCGCCGTCGCCTGCTCGATGGCCTCGCGCAGGGCCAAAACGCCTTCTACGGCGCGGCTCACACCGAGGTCGCAAGGAGCCTTGCCTATGCCCGCCAGGGCTTGCCGCAGCCAGCCCCGCACGCGCCGCTCAGGCGCGCCCATCCCAAAGGAAAGGAGGCACAAGGCCCCGTCGCGGTAAGGCAAGGCCGCCGCCGTGCCGCCCTCCCGTTCCGCCGCCCAGGCCAGGTCGCGCGCAAGCGTCTCAGCCAGGGCGCAGGCCGTCTTGGCGCTTTTGGCCCCCACGGCGAGCACGATGTGGCGCTTTCCTGGCGAAGGGTCGTACCCCAGGCGGCGCAGGCGCGCGGCGAGGGCAGGCTCCTCCAGCGACGAGGCGAGGATCTGCTCGACCAAATCCGCCCCGAACTCGGCCTCGGCCTCTTCGCGCATTGCCTGGCGGAGCATCTCCAAACCGCATACCTCGGCCGCCGGGCGCGCCAAGAGGCCAATCAAGATGGGCTGAATATCCCTCGGCGCCTTGACGAGAAGGCGCCCCAAGGCCTGGCCCCCAATGATGATGGGAAAGGCGCTCTCTTCGAGCATCATCGTGGAGCGCGCCAGGGCGGATTCTTCGCAAGCCACGAGGGTCCCCTCGCTATCGCGAATCTCGGCCACGCCGCCCACGGCTCGGGCCAGGTTCTGCAAGACGGCGGGCATCCCCCCTTCTGCGAACAGGCGTTGGTAGCGCTCCCGGGCCTCCGCCTCGCGGCGCACCATCTGCCCCTGGCGATCTACGAGGGCGCGGATCGCCTCGCGTTCCACGGCTTGGAGATCGGCCTCCGGGGGTACGCAAAGGAGAGGAAGGGCCAAGGCGTCCGCTAAGGCGGCCTCTTCGGGGGAGGCCATTTCATCAATGACCAGGCCGGCCGCCCGCAGGCGAGCCAATTCGTGCATCAAGTAGTTTAGGGTAAAGCGGGGGTCGAGTTCCTGGGCCACACGAGGGCTGGCCATCGCCAAATACCCCTCGCCCAGTTCCGGGAAGAGCGGGAACGCGGGCCGCAGCCGCACCACCCACTCCACAGAGCGCGCGAGGCCCGCCTTTCCCCCGGCGAGAAAGGTCTGCGGGGGCAAAGCCAAGGCCCACAACTCTGCGATGGTCAGGTTCACACTCACCGGATTGGGCCACCGTATGCGCGGCTGCGCCAATACTCTTGCAGGCTTTTGACGCGAATTTCGCCATTCCGCAAGGCGCGGATGGCCTGCGTCGCGGCCTTGGCTGCCGAAAGGGTCGTAACCACAGGCACTCCATGCGCGATGGCCACCTGCCGCAAGCGGTGCTCATCGCTCACCGAACGGCTCCCCAAGGGCGTGTTGATGACGAGGTCTATCTCGCCGTTGATGATGAGGTCGGCGCCGTTGGGCCGCCCCTCGCTCACCTTGAGGATCGTCCGCACTTCCAAGCCGTGTCGCCGCAGGTAGGCCGCCGTGCCCCGCGTGCCCAAGAGTTTGAAGCCCATCTCGGCAAGTTCCTTGGCGATGGGCACGAGGTTGGCCTTATCGCGGTCGTTCACGCTCAAGAACACCGTGCCCGAGGTGGGCAAAGCGCCTCCGGCGGCCATTTGCGCCTTGGCATAGGCCATGCCGAAACTCTCATCCATACCCATCACTTCGCCCGTGCTGCGCATCTCCGGCCCCAAGATGGCCGGCTCCTGGGGGAACTTGATAAAGGGCAAGACGACCTCTTTGCAAAAATGCCCCTGCAAGTGCGGCTCGTCGGGCACATCCAGGTCTTTGAGTTTGGCGCCCGCCAAAATCTTGCAGGCCACCTGCACCCAGGGCACGCCCGTGGCCTTGCTCACGTAGGGCACCGTGCGCGAGGCGCGCGGGTTGGCCTCGATGACATAGACCACACCATTTGACATCGCATACTGGATATTGAGGCACCCCACTGTGCGGAGGGCGCGGGCCAACCGCCGCGTATAGTCGCGCAGCGTCTCAAGGGCCTGTTCGCCGAGCATCACTGGCGGGATGACACAGGCGCTATCGCCCGAGTGCACGCCCGCTAACTCGATCTGTTCCATAATGGCTGCGATGCGCACCTCCTCGCCATCGCTCACGCAGTCCACATCCATCTCAAAGGCGTCTTCGAGAAAGCGGTCGATGAGGATGGGCGTATCCTCGGCCACCTTGACCGCCGATTGGATGTACTGCTGCAATTCCTCCTGCGTATAGACGATGGCCATAGCACGCCCCCCTAGGACGTACGAAGGCCGCACGATGACGGGGTAGCCAATGCGCTTGGCGACTTCATAGGCCTCTTCGGCGGAGCGCGCCGTGCCGTGTTCGGGCATCGGCAGGCCGATCTCCCGCATAAAGGCGCCAAAGCGTTCGCGGTCTTCGGCGAGGTCTATGGCATCTGCCGAGGTGCCCAAGATGGGCACGCCCGCCTGGGCTAACTTGCGCACCAGTTTCAAAGGCGTCTGCCCGCCGAATTGGAAGATGACCCCTTCGGGCTTTTCCAGTTCGACGATGTTGAGGATGTGCTCCAACGTCAGCGGCTCGAAGTAGAGGCGGTCGCTCGTGTCATAATCCGTCGAGACCGTCTCTGGGTTGCAGTTGACCATAATCGTCTCATAGCCCAGGTCTCGGAAGGCAAAAGCGGCATGGGTGCAGCAATAATCGAACTCGATGCCCTGGCCGATGCGGTTCGGGCCGCTCCCCAGCACGATGACCTTGCGGCGGTTGGTGGGGTTCGATTCACAGATCGTCTCATAATTGCTGTAAAGGTACGGCGTAAAGGCCGGGAACTCGGCGGCGCAGGTATCCACCCGGCTGTAGACCGCCGTAACCCCCAACCGTTTGCGATACTCGCGCACGGCGAGTTCCGAGACGGGCGGCGAGACGAGCCGCGCCAGGAGTGAATCCGTCATACCGGCCTGTTTCGCCTCGCGCATCAGGAGCACGTCTATCTCCTCTAAACGACGCCCGGCGATGCGGTCCCTTATGTGCCGCGCACGGTCTATTTCGTTGAGGAACCAGGGGTCAATGGCCGTCAGTTCGGCGATATCAGCCACGGTCATACCCTTATCCAACGCGGGGACGATGGCAAAGATGCGCTCTGGGTTGGGCACGCGGAGCAACCGCTCCAATTCCTCCAAGGGCAAGGCGGCGATTTCGGGGTCAAATAGGCTATCTCTCCCATCCTCGCGCGAACAAAGGCCTTTCTGCAAGGCCTCCAGAAAGGTCCGCCCGATGGCCATCACCTCGCCCACTGACTTCATCTGCGTGCCGAGCGTTGGGTCGGCATAGGGGAACTTTTCCATATTCCAACGCGGAATCTTGACGACCACATAGTCGAGCATCGGTTCGAAGGAGGCCGGCGTCTCGCGCGTGATGTCGTTGGGCAGTTCGTGCAGGCGGTAGCCCACGGCGAGTTTGGCAGCGATTTTGGCGATGGGGAAGCCGGTCGCCTTGCTCGCCAGGGCGGAACTGCGCGACACGCGCGGGTTCATCTCGATGACGAGGATGCGCCCATTGCGCGGGTGGACGGCAAACTGCACGTTAGACCCGCCCGTCTCCACGCCCACGCGTTCCATCACGCGGCGGGCCATATCGCGCAGCACCTGATATTCCTTATCCGTCAAGGTTTGCGCAGGGGCCACCGTGATGCTATCCCCCGTGTGGACGCCCATCGGGTCGAGGTTTTCGATGAAGCAGATGACGACGAATTCGTCATCCGCATCGCGCATCACCTCGAGTTCAAACTCTTTCCAGCCGATGACGGATTCCTCGACGAGCACCTCATGCACGGGGCTTTGATCGAGGCCGCGCTCCACGAGCACGTCGAAATCCTGCCGGTTGTAGGCAATACCGCTCCCCGTGCCGCCCAACGTGAACGAGGGGCGGATGATGGCCGGCAGGCCGATCTCGCCGATCACAGCGCGCGCCTCCTCCAGCGAGCGCACGGCATAACTGCGCGGCACCTCCAGCCCTACTTCCAGCATCGCATTCTTGAACAGTTCGCGGTCTTCGGCAATCTCAATGGATTCGGCGCGCGCCCCGATGAGTTCCACGCCGTAACGCTCGAGGATGCCCTTGCGATGCAGTTCCATGGCCAGGTTCAGGCCCGTCTGCCCGCCCATCGTCGGCAAGATGGCATCGGGCCGCTCTTTGGCGATGATGCGCTCCAACACCTCGGCCGTCAGCGGTTCAATGTAGGTGATATCGGCCACGTGGGGGTCCGTCATAATGGTGGCCGGGTTCGAGTTGACCAAGAGGGTGCAATACCCCTCTTCTCGCAGAGCCTTACAGGCTTGCGTGCCCGAATAATCAAACTCGCAGGCTTGGCCGATGACGATCGGCCCTGAGCCGATGACCATAATTTTGTGGATGTCAGTTCGTTTGGGCATGCGTCTCCCCCTCAGTGGCGCATTCCAACATGGCCACGAACCGCCGCAAAAGGTGCAGGCTATCATGCGGGCCAGGCGAGGCTTCCGGATGGAACTGCACGCTAAAGATGGGCAACGTCTTGTGGCGCATCCCCTCCACCGTATGGTCGAACAGGTTGAGGTGGGTCATCTCAAAGGGCAGCGCCTCGAACGATTCCATAGCAATGGCATAGTTATGGTTCTGCGCGGTGATCTCTACCTCGCCCGTGGTGAGGTCCATCACGGGGTGGTTCCCCCCGTGGTGGCCGAAGGGCAGTTTATAGATGCGCGCGCCGGCCGCGAGGCCCAAGATTTGGTGCCCCAGGCAAATGCCAAAGATCGGCACGCGGCCCATCAACGCGCGGGCCGTGGCGATGGTGGCCGGGGCGCGTTCGGGGTCGCCAGGGCCATTGGAAATGAGGACGCCATCTGGCCGCAGGGCGAGGATATCCTCTGCCTTGGCGTGGGCGGGCACCACGGTTACGCGCGCGCCCAGCCCCACCAGGTGCCGCAAGATGTTATGCTTGGTGCCGCAGTCAATCACCACCACATGGGGCGAGCCTTGGTGCGGGGCGCTCATATCGTAAGAGAGTTTCGAAATCCAACCCCTATCCACCGCCTCGCGCCAGGCAAAGGGTTCCGTGCAGGTTACCTCATCCACCGGGGTCAAGACGCTCATATCCGGCGCGTTGCGGGCCGCCTCCAAAAGGCGCTCGGCATCGAGATCCTCGGTGGAGAGCGCGCCGCGCATCACGCCCTTCTCGCGGATGGTCAGCGTGATGCGCCGCGTATCCACGCCAGAGAGCGCCGGCACGCCCGCCTCACGCAAATAGTCCGGCAAAGAACGCCGTGCGCGCCAGTTGGAGGGCTGTTCGCAGATTTGCCGGGCGATGACGGCCCGAACATAGGGCTGGCGCGATTCCACATCTTCTTCGTTCACGCCCACATTGCCGATGTGCGGGCAGGTAAAGACGACCATCTGCCCCCAATACGAAGGGTCCGTGATGATCTCCTGGTAGCCCGTCATACTCGTGTTGAAAACGACCTCGCCCACCCACTCGCCCTCGGCGCCGAGGGAATCTCCAATGTAGGTGCTCCCATCTTCCAAAACCAGCATACCCTTTTTCTTGGCCATCGCACTGCTCCGTTACCGGTTGGCCTGCGGCAACACAGGGGGCGGCAGCCGCTTGAAGGCCGTGGCCTCCATACGGCGCTTGACGGCCTCCACCACGTGGATGTCAAACCCCAAGGAGGCGATCTGCGCCGTGCCTAGCCCTTCTTCCGTCAGGCAGTATAGGATTTGATCGGCCTCGTCATAGGTGAAGCCCAAGTCGCCTTCGTCCGTCTGCCCTGCCCACAGGTCGGCGCTGGGCGCCTTTTCGATGATCACCTCAGGAACGCCCACGTAGCGCGCCAATTGCCTCACCTGGCATTTGTACAGGTGGCCGATGGGCTTGATGGCTGCCGCGCCGTCTCCGTGGAGGGTAAAATAGCCTAGAAGCGTCTCGGTGCGGTTGCTCGTGCCCAGCACAAGGCCGTTTATCGCCGCAGATTGGTCATACAGCACGATCATCCGGCACCGCGCCATAACATTCCCTTTGCGGCGCTCATCCATCGTCGGGTCGCGCTGGAGGAGCGGCTCGACCATAGGCGTAATCTCGAACTTTTCAAAGGGCAACCCAAGCCACTCGATGACCATCCGCGCGTGGGCCTCGCTTTGGGGGTTGCTCGTGCGGTAGGGCAAGATCATCGCATACACGTTGGGGGCACCCAACGCGCGGGCCGCCAAGGCCGCTACCAAGGCGGAATCCACCCCTCCGGAGACGCCTAAAACCCCTTTGGAAAACCCCGCCCTCTCGAACTCCTGGCGGATAAAGGAGACGATCCGTTCGCACTCGCGTGGGGCATCCAGGGTCAGGGCTTTCAGCAAGGGTTCCTCCTTATGGAAATCTAGTAGGCATACAGGCGGCCATACGGCCGTTTGGTGCGCGGATAGAGCTTGGTGAACGGCCCTTGAAGAAGAGAGGCCGCATCCAGGCCGAAATAGCCCGCGAACTGGGCCACATAGCGCTCGAGAAGGAGGAGATCCTCCCCTTGCACGGGGGCGAGGCCCACTTCTTTGCCCAAGAAGCGTTCGTCAAATGGGCCGCGAATATAGATGATGCCGCCGTGCATCCCCGTACCGATGTAACGCGAAGGGTGCATCTGGTTGGGGCCGAGATGGCTCCCTAGGACGATCAACACCCCGCCGGCCATATATTCCCCTAAAAAATGCTGAGCCGTGCCGCCGATGACGATGACCGGGCGCATCTCGCCGTATTCCTTCATATGGATGCCCACGCGGTAGCCCACGTTTCCCCTCACAAAGATGCTCCCGCCGCGCATTGAATGGCCGAGGATATCCCCCGCGGAACCATAGATGACGATCGTGCCGCTGTTCATCGTGTTCCCACAGCCATCCTGGGCGTCATTCATCACATAGATTTCGGGGCCATCCATAAAGGCTCCCAAATCATTGCCCGGCACGCCCTCGATCGTCAGCCGGACGGGCGCTTGCAGGTTCGTGCCAATGTAGCGCTGCCCGGCGATATGCTTGAGCACAATGGATCGCGCCCCTTGCTCAACGAGATGATAGAGGCGTTCGTTCAAGTCGCGATAGTATAACCCTTGGGCATCCAACACGGCATCCGCCTGGATGGCTGTACCTTCCGCTATGGCTTCTTTACGCATAGCGCACCTCCGGGGCCACTTCGCTCACAGCGCAGCCCACAGAGGGCGGCTCGGGCGCGACGCCGAGATGCGCCACCACCGCTTCTCCGCCCAAAGGCGTCCACGTGTGTTCGATGGCCGGCTCAGCCAGATGGATCGCCGAGAGTTCGGACGAAATGTACACCATCGACCCCTTGATGCCCGCCACCAGTGGGCGAAGGCGAATGCGGTCGCCCAAGCCAATCATCTGCCCCGTGCGGGCAATGATCACCGTAAACGGCCCATTCAAAAGGAGCGGCCCATAGGTTTGGCGGATGGCTCGATAGATGCCCCGTTGCGGCTCGGGCATCGCCTCGATCTCATTCCACAGGGGGCTAGCCAACACGGCCGCGGCCCACTCGGGAGATAGGCCGTGGCGCCGCATAATGAGATCTGCCGCATAGGCCACCACCTCGGTATCCGTGCGCATCGTGCAGAGATAGCCGTGCATCTCCAAGAAGCGGCGGTTGATGCCGTACGAAGAAATTTCCCCGTTGTGCACGACGGACCAATCCAACAGGCCAAAGGGGTGCGCCCCACCCCACCACCCCGGCGTATTGGTGGGGAAGCGGTTGTGCGCCGTCCACAGATAGCCCTGATACGTGTCCATACGGTAGAACTCGGCGATTTGATCGGGATGGCCTACCCCCTTAAAGATGCCCATATCTTTGCCGCTGGAGAAAACGAAGGCACCATCCATTTGTGAGTTGATGCGCATCACGTGCTGAACGATGATATCTTCCTCGGCTTGAGCCTCTTCAGCGGCCCCCTCCAGCGCCACAAAATAACGCCAGAGGATAGGCGTTTCTCCCATCCCTTTGACCGGCGTATGGGGGATTGGCTCCGCGTGGGCGATGCGGAAATATCGGCGAAGATACTCCTCCACCTCGAGGCGATCTGCCTCATCGCGGCACATCACGTGAAAGGCATAGTATTCGGCCCAGTCCGGGTAAAGGCCGTACACCGCAAACCCCGCGCCGAGGCCATTGCCGCGTTCTTTCATCGCCTGGAGAGCCAAAATAGCCCGCGAGCCATCGTGCCGCTTGCCCGTGGTATCCATAAACCCAAACAAGCCGCAGGCGCTCGAAACCCTTTCATCATTATAACGATTTTCGCAATTTGCCCAAGCCATAGGTTTGCCCCCTTTTTACACTTCGATGCCCACGCCGCGCACCACGTGCTTGCGGTATTGGTCCGGCAAAGAGAGCAGGCTCAAATGCCCACTCAACAGGTTGCGCCGGTGTTCGCTGATATCAATGCGATGGCGAATAAGGCCCGTATAGATGCCCGCGCGTTCAATTTGCCCCACCAAGATGGCCCCCACAAGGCGGTTCTCTTTGACGACGAGGCGCCGGTAAACGTGGCGGGGAGCATCCAACTCGGTTACGACTTCGTATTCGCCTTCGGGCGCATTCCCATACCCGATGGACATCGCCGGCACGCCCATCGCCTCGACGGTGTTCATCGCCACGCCCCCCTTATCGGGGCGCAGCACGCCCACCATATGCGCCCCCGCGATCATCCCTTGGCGGTAGGCGTTGGGCCAAATGGCCACGGTGCGATTCATATCCACCACCAGGTCATAGGCCTCGGCCACATCGCCGGCGGCATAGACATCCACCGCGGACGTGCGCATATACTCGTCCACGACGATGCCCCGGTTCACCCGAAGGCCCGCTTGCCGCGCGAGTTCCACATTGGGCCGCACGCCCACGCCAAAGATGACGGTATCGCAGGGCAGAGTTCGCCCATCTTTCAGGGCCACTTCGGCGACGTGGCCCCCTCGGGCGCCGATTTCCGATACCGAGTTCCCAGTATGAATCTCCACGCCCGCTTGCCGAAGAAGCCCAGAGAGCATTTGCGACGCCGTCTGATCGAGAGCCGCGCTCAAAATGAGGGGCGCCAGTTCGACCATCGTCACCTCAAGGCCGCGTTTGACGAGGGCATCGGTTACTTTCATCCCGATCATCCCGCCGCCCACAACCACCGCACGGCGCACGGTGTGCGTCCGCAGGTAGGTCAGAAGGCGTTCCGCGTCCAAAAGGCGCGTCATCGTGAATACGCCCTCTGCTTCTTGGCCCGGCGTAGGCGGCACGATGGGCTGACCGCCAGTGGCAATGAGCAGTTTGTCATAGGCGTATTCGGCCCCCGATGCCGTATGTACCCTGTGGGCATCCGGCTCGATGGCCGTTACGCGATCTTCTAACACGGCCGCCACGTGATGTTTGACATAGAAATCGGCCCCACGGTACGCCAGCCGAGGCCGTTCGATCTCTCCCGCGAGATAGTGCGAAAGCAGAGGCCGCGAGTAGATCATATGCGGTTCTTCGGAAATGATCATCACCTCGGCGGCCTGATCATATTGGCGGATGGATTCCACGGCGCCGACCGCCGTAGCCGAGTTGCCGATGATGACGATTCTCATACTCATCTCCCCTCGCCCACCTCTTCATAGGTCAGCGCCTCGTTGGGGCAGTGCGCTACACAAGCCGGCACATCGGCGCCGTAACACAAGTCGCACTTGGAGGCGATGCGCGTGCCGAGCAGATTTTGCCGAATGGCCCCAGCCGGGCAGACCATAATGCACATCCAACAGCCCACGCATTTTGACTCGTCGCATATCACCGCGCCGGTGCGCTCATCGCGATGCATCGCGCCAGAGATGCAAGCCTCAATGCAGGCCGGCTCTTCGCATTGGCGGCACTGGAGGGCAAAGGAAATAGGGCCGCTTTCCTCTACGAGAACGCGCGGCATAAGGTGTGAGCGTTCCAAGCGATAAGCCTTGATGATATCCCGCGAGGAGGAATGCTGGACGAGGCAGTGTATCTCGCATAGATGGCAACCAATACAATACTCTTCGTGGATGACGATCCGTTTCATATCTTTTGCCTCCTATTGGCCGGCCGCGCGGATGCCCAAAGTATCCAACTCCACTTGATTCAGCCCCACGCCGCGGAGGTGATCTCGGTTGCCCCGCAGGCTTTCGATGGCGTTCACGCCCATACCGCCCATCATCTCTTTGATTTCCAGAGACCAAGCGCGCAGGAGGTTCACCAGCCTGCGCGAGCCGATTTCTGGGTTCAAGCGCTTGGTGAGGTACGGGTCTTGGGTGGCGATGCCCCAGTTGCACTTGCCCGTGTAACAATTCTGACAGAGGTGGCACCCCATAGCCACCAAGGCCGCCGTGGCGATGTATACAGCATCTGCCCCAAGGGCAATGGCCTTGACGACGTCTGCGCTGGAACGGATGCTGCCGGCCACCACAATCGAGGCGCGATGGCGGATGCCCTCTTCGCGAAGGCGCTGATCTACCGCCGCAAGGGCCAACTCGATGGGGATGCCCACATTGTTCCGCACCACCGTGGGGGCCGCCCCCGTCCCGCCGCGCAGACCGTCTATGGCGACGATATCCGCCCCGGCGCGCACGATGCCACTGACGATGGGCGCAATGTTGTGCACCGCCGCCACTTTAACGCTCACCGGCTTGGTATAGTGCGTGGCCTCTTTGAGCGCATAGATGAGTTGTCGCAAATCTTCGATGGAATAGATGTCATGATGGGGCGCGGGCGAAATCGCATCGGCCCCTTCGGGGATCATCCGCGTGCGCGAAATGTCGAGGCTCACTTTCTCGCCCGGCAAGTGGCCGCCGATGCCCGGTTTGGCCCCCTGGCCAATTTTAATCTCCAATGCGGCCGCCGTGTTGAGGTAGCCCAGATGCACGCCAAACCGCCCCGAGGCCACTTGGGCGATGGTATTCGCGCCGTACTCGTACAGGGCGGGGTGAAGCCCCCCTTCGCCCGTATTGTAATAGGTTCCTGCCGCTTGCGCCGCGCGCGCGAGCGATGCGCAGGCATTGAAACTGATGGAACCATAGGACATAGCCGAGAACATCACGGGCACCTCAAGTTGTAATTGGGGCGCCAGGACGGTCTCAAGCACGGGATTCCGCTGGGCGCCACCGCACAGGGCGAGCCGTTCAGGCTTGGCGCCCAAATACGTGCGCAGTTCCATCGGCTCGCGGAGGGGATCTATGGAGGGGTTGGTAACCTGGCTGGCATTCAACACGATGTGGTCCCAATAAATCCGGTAAGGTTGGTCGCACCCCATCCCCGTCAGGAGCATACCGCCCGTCTCGGCCTGCTTATAGATGTTGCGCAGCGTTTCGGCGGCCCAGTTCGCGTTGGGCCGGAACTCTAACGGGTTGCGCCGCACCGTGAGCGCGCGGGTGGGGCACAGGGTCACACAGCGATGGCACCCCACGCAGGAAGCATCGTTCGATAGGACGCGATCGTTCTCCTCATCATAGTAATGGACGTCGTTGGCGCACTGGCGAACGCACACCTGGCAGGCAATACAACGGGTCTCGTCTCGCTCGATGATGAATTGAGAGGTTGCCAAAGAGAGAGCCATTCCAAACCTCGCTTTGATACAAAACGCCGCTCCTTTTGGAGAGCGGCTTCGGTGCCCGATTCCAACGGTGAAATAGGTAGATTGTGCTTTGTGCACATCATACCATAGGGCACCGGGCAACGTATCCACCAGATGGAGGATTCGAGGATTCCAAAAGAAGGATATTTCAGCGCTTTCGGCCTAGCGCGAGGCGGGGCGGGCCGCGGAGAGGACCAATTGGAGCGTCTCTTGCCCCTGCCAAACGCGGATTTCGGGCGAGAAGATGAGATCTACGCGGGCGCCCAGGCGAAGCACGTCGAGAAAAGAGCGCTGGCGGAAGGCGACCGCCTCCGCATAGCGGTCGCCTTGGCGAACGATGAGGCGGACGTGCTGGCCTTCCGCGCCAAAGGGCCGCACCGAGATGACCTCCACCCCCACGGCCGCGAGGGCCGGCTCGGGGTTGCCGGCGCCGAACGGCTCGAGCGCCCGCAGGCCATAGACGCCCTCCGCGTCGAGTTCCTCTAGGCCGATGATGGCATCTACATAGCGGGCGCGTTCGAGATGTTCCTTTTTCAGATGCTGGGCGCAATAGGCCCGCAAGCGCTCGCGAAAGGGCGCAATATCTCGGCTGAGGAGGGTGAACCCGGCCGCCTGGGCATGCCCCCCGTAGCGGATGAGCAAATCGGCGCAGGCATCCAGAGCGCGGGTGATATGAAAATCTTGCACGCTGCGTGCCGAGCCGCGCGTCCATTCCGGCCCACGGCGCATGACAAAGGCGGGGCGGTAATGGCCCTCCACCAAGCGGCTGGCCACCAGGCCCACAATGCCCTCGTGATAGATTTCCCCTTCCACAAAGAAGAACGGTTCGGCCGGGTCTATGTGCGCCTCGGCCTCCATCACTTGCGCCTCGAGGAGCCTCTGCCGCTCTTGGTTTAGATCGTTCAGGGTGGTAGCGAGCGAGAGGGCCTCTTGGAGGGAGCGCGCCGTGAGCAAGCGGTAACTGAGCAAGGCATGTTCCAACCGACCCGTGGCGTTGAGCCGAGGCGCGAGCCGAAAGGCGATGCCCTGCCCGCCGAGCGTCAGGGCCTCCACGCCTGCCGCATCCATCAAGGCGGAAAGGCCGGGCCGCATCCCTTGGCGGATGCGCTCCAAACCGGCCCGCACGAGGGAACGGTTCTCTCCCAAAAGGGGCACGACATCGGCCACCGTCCCCAAGGCCACGAGGTCAAGCCATTCCTCGACGTCATCGGGCGAATGCCCGGGTAAGGCCGAAAAGAGGGCCTGCGCGAACCGATAGGCCACGCCCACACCGGCGAGTTCGCCAAAGGGGTAGGCGCTATCTTCCCGTTTGGGGTTGATGACGGCCAGGGCCGCTGGGAGTTCGGCCGGCGGGGTATGATGATCGGTGATGATGAGGTCCAGCCCAATCTCCCGAGCGTAGCGCGCCTCATCGGGCGAGCGGATGCCGCAATCCACCGTGATGACCAACCCCACCCCCTCCCTGCGGAGGGCTTCTAACGCACCCGTATTGAGGCCATACCCCTCTTCAAAACGGTCGGGGATGTAGGGCGTAACCTGTGCGCCAAGATGCTCCAAGGCGGAGACGAGAAGGGCTGTCGCCGTGATGCCATCCACGTCGAAATCCCCATAGACGGCGATGCGCTCCTGGCGCGCAATGGCCTCCTGAACGCACGCCACGGCGGGGGCCATATCGGGGAGAGCGAAAGGATCTCCAAGGGCCTCTCGGCCCAAGAGGAAGGCGCGCGCTGCTGAGGGCGTATCAAACTTGCGGGCGTAAAGTACCTTGGCAACCAGCGGGGGAATATCCGGCACCTTTTGGAGAAAGGCCGGCGAAGGATTGCGCCGCAGAACCCAACGTTCACCCATTCCAAGAACCTTTCGGCCAGTTGGTGCCGATTATACGGCAAGGCGGGGGCCACCTCAAAATGCCACCCGCGTCATTTTAGGCGAACGCGCATCGTTTGACGCTGTAAACGGTTTTGATTATAACAAGATGGATGTGCCGGAGGCCCTTGGCGCCGGCTGGCCCTTACCCGATTTTAGGCGGGAGGACGATGCCCTTTGCCCCAAGTTGCCATCATCACCGATAGCGCGGCCTGCCTTCCTCCGGCAGTAGCCCAGGAATATGGTATTCGCATCGTCCCCTACGAGTTGGTGTGGGATGGCGTCTCCTATCTCGACGGGCAAGATATCACGCCCCAAGAGTTTTACAGGCTCTTCCGCACGCGGGCGACCTACCCCACCACGGCCAGCCCAACTATCGGGCGCTTTGTCGAGGCCTTTCAACGCGCTGCCCAAGAGGCCGATGGCATCGTGGCGATTTTGGTGCCCGAGAGCCTGACGAGCACTGTGCGCGTGGCACGCCAAGCTGCCGAGGCCGTCAAGGTGCCCCTGCGCATCATTGACGCCCAGACGGCCGCCACGGCCGAAGGGTTCATCGCCCTAGAGGCGGCCCGCGCGGCGCGCCGTGGTGCCTCGCTCGACGAGGTGGTGGCGGTGGCCGAAGCGTGCCGAGAGCGCGTTGGCCTGTGCTTTGCGCTCGAGACCTTGGAACACTTGCGGCGCGGCGGCCGCATCGGGAGGGCCGCGACGCTCCTCGGGGCGCGTTTGAACGTCCAGCCCATCCTCACGCTGAGCAATGGGCAGGTTCAGCCGGTGGCCATCACGCGCAACCGGCAACGCGCCCTAGAGACGATCATCGCCCAAGTGCAGCGGGCCGTGGGAGATCGGCCCATCCGCGCTGCGGTGGCTCACGCCGATGCTCCCGAAGACGCGGCGATCTTGAGCGAGCGGATCCAGCGCGAATTTCACTGCATCGAGTTCTTTGAGTCGGAATTCACGCCGGTGATGGGCGCCCACACGGGGCCGGGCGTCGTGGGCGTGTGTTACTGCTTGGCATAACCGCGTTATGGGCGTTTGAGCGTTCGCGGCGTCGAACGCACAGGTAAGGACGAACGGTTTCGGCCATTTCTATCACGATAAGGAGGTTCCGAAAATGACCGCCGCTTCGCCGTTGCCTCGTGAGAACAATGGGTTCGCCCAGCCCGAAACGGAACAGATCGCCTGGCACGCCTTTTCGGTGGAGGAGATCTGCGCGCGTTTCGGCACCTCGCCCAAAGAGGGCCTAAGCCCCGAGGAGGCCGCCCGCCGCCTGGCCCAATACGGCCCCAACGAACTCGCCGAGGCGCCAAGGCCCAGTTTCTGGCAGCGCCTCTGGAACCAGTTCAACAACTTTATCGTCATCCTCCTCATCGTGGCCGCCGTCATCTCCGCCGTCCTCGGAGACTATATCGAGAGCGCGGCCATCCTCGCCATCGTCATCCTCAACGCCGTCTTGGGCCTCATCCAAGAGGGCCGCGCCGAGGCCGCCCTGGAAAACCTCAAAAAACTCGCCGCGCCAGAGGCCCAGGTCATCCGCGGCGGCCGCCACCTCACCGTGCCGGCCCGCGAGTTGGTGCCCGGCGACCTCGTCGTGCTCACGGCGGGGAATTATGTCCCCGCAGATTTGCGCCTCATCGAGACGGTCAACCTGCGCATCGAAGAGGCCGCGCTGACGGGAGAATCGGTGCCCGTAGAAAAGGATGCGCACCTCATCCTGCGCCAGGATGCCTCCTTGGGCGACCGCCACAATACGGCCTTTATGGGCACCGTGGTGAGTTACGGCCGCGGCCTGGGCATCGTCACGAGCACGGGGATGCACACCCAAATCGGCCTCATCGCCACGATGCTCCAGCGCGTCGAGCAGGAGACGACCCCCCTCCAGCGGCGCCTCGACCAACTCGGCAAGGTGTTGGGCATCGGCGCCTTGGTCATCTGCGCCATCGTCTTCATCGAGGGCGTCATCCATATCCCCGCCTCGGAGAAGGCCCACTTTGGCAAATACGTTACGGATATGTTCATCATCGCCGTGAGCCTAGCCGTGGCCGCCGTGCCCGAGGGCCTGCCCGCCGTAGTTACCATCACCCTGGCCCTGGGGATGCGCGAGATGGTGCGCCGCCACGCCCTCATCCGCCGCCTGGCCTCGGTGGAGACCCTCGGCTCCACCACCATCATCTGCTCCGATAAGACGGGCACCCTCACCCAGAACGTGATGACCGTCACGCGCATCTGGGCCGACGGCACGACCATCGAAGTGGCTGACGCCCAAAATGGCGAGGCCTTCCGCCTCGACGGTCAGCCCATCCGCCTGAGAGACTACCCCGCCGCCTCCATCGCCCTCTGGATCGCCACCCTCGCCAACGACGCCGTCATCGAGCCGGATGGCGATAGCGCCCGGGGCTACCGTCTGGTGGGCGACCCCACCGAGACGGCCCTCCTCGTGGCCGCCGCCAAGGCGGGCGCCACGCGCGAGAGGCTCGAGGTGGCCTACCCCCGCGTGGGTGAGGTGCCCTTCGACTCCCGCCGCAAGCGGATGACCACGGTGCACCGCATCCTCCAGCCCGACCCGGAAGACGTCAGCCCCTTCTATGACGCCTCCGTCAAAGATTGGGAGGTGGCCGTGAGCAAAGGCGCGCCAGACGTCCTCCTCGACCTGTGCACCCATTACCAGACGATGCGCGGCGAGCGCCTCCCCCTGACGGACGACCTGCGCGCCCGCATCCTTCAGGCCAACCAGGCCCTCACCGCCCAGGCTTTGCGCGTCTTGGGGTTGGCTTACCGCTTGGCGCCCGAGGGGTTCAACGGCAGCGAGCCAGAAGAGATCGAGCGCGACTTTACCTTTGTGGGCCTGGTGGGGATGATTGACCCGCCGCGGCCGGAGGTCAAGCCGGCGATGGAGACGGCCAAGCGGGCCGGCATCCGCACGATGATGATCACCGGAGATTACGCCCTGACGGCGCGTGCCATCGCCCAGCAAATCGGCCTCATCGGCCCCGACGACCCCGTGCGGTCCGGCGCGGAACTCCAGGCGATGAGCGATGCCGAACTCGATGAAGAGGTGCGCCGCACCCTCGTCTATGCCCGCGTCTCCCCAGAGCACAAACTGCGCATCGTCGAGGCCCTCCAACGCAATGGCGATATCGTGGCCATGACGGGAGATGGCGTGAATGACGCCCCCGCGTTGAAGAAGGCCGATATCGGCGTGGCTATGGGCATCACGGGCACCGATGTGGCCAAAGAGGCCTCCGATATGGTCCTGACGGACGATAACTATGCCAGCATCGTCGCCGCGGTGGAGCAGGGGCGCGTCATCTACTCGAACATCCGCAAGTTCGTATATTTTCTCCTTTCGTGCAATACAGCGGAGATACTTATCATCTTTTCGGCGATCCTTGCCAACCTTTCCTCGCCCCTTACGGCCATCCAGCTCTTGTGGTTGAACCTCATCTCCGACGGCGCGCCGGCCCTGGCCTTGGGGATGGAAAAGGGCGAGCCGGATATTATGGATCGCCCCCCTCGCCCGCCCAAAGAACCCGTCATCAACCGGTCTATGTGGATCGGTGTTGGGATCCAAACCATCGCCGACACTGCGGCCGTGTTGACAGCCTATATAATCGGCCTACGTCAGTTTGCGCACATCCCCATGATGGCAAACACAATGGCCTTTTCCACACTTGCTTTTTCAGAGTTGCTGCGCGCTTTTACCACGCGTTCCGAACGGCGCTCGATCTTTGAAATCGACTTCTTTTCTAATAAAACGATGTTCTACGCAGTAGCAGCCTCTGCTGTTTTGCTGGCTGCGGTCATCTACATACCCTTCTTGCAACCTATTTTCAACACCGCGCCGCTCAGTTGGGCACAATGGAGATTCGTTCTGCCGCTATTGTTTGTGCCCCCCATCACGGCCGAATTGATCAAACTAGGACATCGCTTGCTGAACCGCTGAAACTATGGGCTTGATTGATGGGGAAACCGTGATAGTCCAAACGAAGGCAAGCACCTATATCATTCGAACTACTGTAAAGGTTTTGCTTTTGGCGTGTCTAATCCTTGCCTCAGTGCCCATCAGCACCGGGGGAAGCGCGCATCTCTTTACTGACCTCCGGTGCACTTTTTCCCAAGTGCACCGCGAGGTCACCGAACCGCTCCTTGCTCAATACAGCGTGCAGATCGAGGCCCAAAAACTCTACCTTTCCTCGGACAGCGGTCTTGAACACCTAGTGAACAAAGAAGCATATAAAGAGGTGGCAACAACCGTACCAGTCGTATTCATCAAATACGAGCGTTCCGAGCATAATCTAGGATACATCGCCGTCCAATATCCTCAGGCCAAGATCCCCCGCTTTGATGCGGAAAAAAGCATCGCCCTGAACTATTGTTTCCATATCCAGGCTAATGTGCCGGAAGCGAAACTTCTCACGGTACCCTGCCTGATGCTTTGAGCCATCCCAATCTATGGAGGTTTCGAAAATGACCGCCGCTTCGCCGTTGCCTCGTGAGAACAATGGGTTCGCCCAGCCCGAAACGGAACAGATCGCCTGGCACGCCTTTTCGGTGGAGGAGATCTGCGCGCGTTTCGGCACCTCGCCCAAAGAGGGCCTAAGCCCCGAGGAGGCCGCCCGCCGCCTGGCCCAATACGGCCCCAACGAACTCGCCGAGGCGCCAAGGCCCAGTTTCTGGCAGCGCCTCTGGAACCAGTTCAACAACTTTATCGTCATCCTCCTCATCGTGGCCGCCGTCATCTCCGCCGTCCTCGGAGACTATATCGAGAGCGCGGCCATCCTCGCCATCGTCATCCTCAACGCCGTCTTGGGCCTCATCCAAGAGGGCCGCGCCGAGGCCGCCCTGGAAAACCTCAAAAAACTCGCCGCGCCAGAGGCCCAGGTCATCCGCGGCGGCCGCCACCTCACCGTGCCGGCCCGCGAGTTGGTGCCCGGCGACCTCGTCGTGCTCACGGCGGGGAATTATGTCCCCGCAGATTTGCGCCTCATCGAGACGGTCAACCTGCGCATCGAAGAGGCCGCGCTGACGGGAGAATCGGTGCCCGTAGAAAAGGATGCGCACCTCATCCTGCGCCAGGATGCCTCCTTGGGCGACCGCCACAATACGGCCTTTATGGGCACCGTGGTGAGTTACGGCCGCGGCCTGGGCATCGTCACGAGCACGGGGATGCACACCCAAATCGGCCTCATCGCCACGATGCTCCAGCGCGTCGAGCAGGAGACGACCCCCCTCCAGCGGCGCCTCGACCAACTCGGCAAGGTGTTGGGCATCGGCGCCTTGGTCATCTGCGCCATCGTCTTCATCGAGGGCGTCATCCATATCCCCGCCTCGGAGAAGGCCCACTTTGGCAAATACGTTACGGATATGTTCATCATCGCCGTGAGCCTAGCCGTGGCCGCCGTGCCCGAGGGCCTGCCCGCCGTAGTTACCATCACCCTGGCCCTGGGGATGCGCGAGATGGTGCGCCGCCACGCCCTCATCCGCCGCCTGGCCTCGGTGGAGACCCTCGGCTCCACCACCATCATCTGCTCCGATAAGACGGGCACCCTCACCCAGAACGTGATGACCGTCACGCGCATCTGGGCCGACGGCACGACCATCGAAGTGGCTGACGCCCAAAATGGCGAGGCCTTCCGCCTCGACGGTCAGCCCATCCGCCTGAGAGACTACCCCGCCGCCTCCATCGCCCTCTGGATCGCCACCCTCGCCAACGACGCCGTCATCGAGCCGGATGGCGATAGCGCCCGGGGCTACCGTCTGGTGGGCGACCCCACCGAGACGGCCCTCCTCGTGGCCGCCGCCAAGGCGGGCGCCACGCGCGAGAGGCTCGAGGTGGCCTACCCCCGCGTGGGTGAGGTGCCCTTCGACTCCCGCCGCAAGCGGATGACCACGGTGCACCGCATCCTCCAGCCCGACCCGGAAGACGTCAGCCCCTTCTATGACGCCTCCGTCAAAGATTGGGAGGTGGCCGTGAGCAAAGGCGCGCCAGACGTCCTCCTCGACCTGTGCACCCATTACCAGACGATGCGCGGCGAGCGCCTCCCCCTGACGGACGACCTGCGCGCCCGCATCCTTCAGGCCAACCAGGCCCTCACCGCCCAGGCTTTGCGCGTCTTGGGGTTGGCTTACCGCTTGGCGCCCGAGGGGTTCAACGGCAGCGAGCCAGAAGAGATCGAGCGCGACTTTACCTTTGTGGGCCTGGTGGGGATGATTGACCCGCCGCGGCCGGAGGTCAAGCCGGCGATGGAGACGGCCAAGCGGGCCGGCATCCGCACGATGATGATCACCGGAGATTACGCCCTGACGGCGCGTGCCATCGCCCAGCAAATCGGCCTCATCGGCCCCGACGACCCCGTGCGGTCCGGCGCGGAACTCCAGGCGATGAGCGATGCCGAACTCGATGAAGAGGTGCGCCGCACCCTCGTCTATGCCCGCGTCTCCCCAGAGCACAAACTGCGCATCGTCGAGGCCCTCCAACGCAATGGCGATATCGTGGCCATGACGGGAGATGGCGTGAATGACGCCCCCGCGTTGAAGAAGGCCGATATCGGCGTGGCTATGGGCATCACGGGCACTGATGTGGCCAAAGAGGCCTCCGATATGGTCCTGACGGACGATAACTATGCCAGCATCGTCGCCGCGGTGGAGCAGGGGCGCGTCATCTATTCGAACATCCGCAAGTTCGTATATTACCTCCTCTCCTGCAACATCGCCGAGATTATGGTGATCTTTCTCGCCATTATGGCCAACCTCGCTTCGCCCTTGAATGCCATCCAACTCCTATGGTTGAACCTCATCACCGACGGCGCGCCGGCCCTGGCCTTGGGGATGGAAAAGGGCGAGCCGGATATTATGGATCGCCCCCCTCGCCCGCCCAAAGAACCCGTCATCAACCGGTCTATGTGGGTGGGCATTGCCGTACAAACGGTAGCCATCACCGCAGCAGTGCTGACGGCTTATCTCATCGGGCTGCGCCGGTTCGGCCATTTGGAGGCGATGCCCCACACGATGGCCTTCGTCACGCTCTCCTTTTCGGAACTGCTCCGCGCCTTTACCTCGCGCTCGGAGCGGCGTTCGATCTTTGAACTCGGCTTTTTGAGCAACCCCTATATGTTCTATGCCGTGGCTACGTCGTTCCTGCTCCTGGTGGCCGTCGTGTATGTTCCGTTCCTCCAGCCCGTCTTTGGCACGGCGCCTTTGGGCTGGGCGCAGTGGGAAATCGTCCTGCCGCTTTTGCTCGTCCCGTCCATCGCGGCGGAGATTACCAAATGGGTTATGCGCCGTGTTATGCGCTAGGGATATTTGGAGCATCAGCATCCCTTACGTACTACATTGGAGACTATGCCATTTCGAAACTGGTCTTGGCTAACAGATCGCTCTCTGTGGCGGAGGGTTCTCTACGGCATCGCGATGGTTCTCATCCTGGTGGGCCTTGCGGCGAGGCCCACCAGGGCTGAGGGGGTGGTGCGCTTCCTCTACTTTTCCGACCCACGGTGCACCTCCTGTCAGGAGATTCATCGCGAGGTCATCGAACCGCTCCTCGCCCAATACGGCACGCAAATCGAGATAGAGGAATACGACCTCTCCACGGCGGATGGCCTGGAGCGCCTGATGGATATGGAAGACGCGCGGGGCGTGGTGGTTACGAGCATTCCGGCGATCATCCTCGGCGAGGACGTGCTCATCGGCCCGGAGGAGATCCGCGCCCGCCTGCCGGGCCTCATCGAAGAGTCCCTTGCCCAAGGGGGCATAAACACACCGGAAGGTGGCTCGCCCACGCCCGCCCCGCCGGCCGGCCAAGCCGCGTCGGGCGAGGCCCTGCCGGAAATCCACATCGCCTACTTTTCCAAACCGGGCTGCGACGAATGCGAACGCTCCGAGCATGACCTGGAATACATCGCCGCCAAGTACCCCCAGGTCAAGATCCACCGCTTTGACGTGCAAAAAGATGCCACCTTGAACCAGTACCTCTGCATCCAGGCCAACGTGCCGGAGGCCAAACACCTGACGGCGCCCAGCCTGTTTGTGGATCATCAATGCCTTCTGGGTACGCAGGTGCGGGCGCGAGAAATCGAGGCGCTCATCGCCCCTTACCTGGAAACGGGCCTGCCCGAGAGTTGGGCCGGCTGGGAATCTCAGAAGGCAGAGGCCGAAAAGACCATCGTCGAGCGCTTCCGTTCCCTAGGCCTTTTGACCATCGCAGGCGCCGGGTTGCTGGATGGCGTCAACCCTTGCGCCTTTGCCACGATGATCTTTCTCATCTCCTACCTCTCCATCCGCAAGCGCCAAGGGGCGGCGCTCTTGGCCACGGGAGGGGCCTTTACCGCGGGGGTCTTTTTGGCCTATTTGGGTGTGGGGTTCGGCTTCTTGAGGGCCTTGGCCGCCCTGCCCTTCTTGCAGGCCATCGGCAAATGGGTGTACGGTCTGACGGCGATCCTTTGCCTGGGGCTGGCCTACGGCAGCGTGATGGATTATTTCAAGGCCAAGGCGGGGCGCCTGGCCGATATGACCCTCAAACTGCCGGAGAGCCTGCGCAACGTGAGCAAACGCCTTATCCGCGAGGGTACGGGCGCTCGGCGCTTTGTGTTCAGTTCGTTCCTGTTGGGGTTGGGCGTCTCAATCGTCGAACTGGCCTGCACGGGGCAGGTCTACTTGCCCACCGTGATCTTTATGCTGGGCATTCCGGAGTGGCGCACGCGGGCCAGCCTAGCCCTTCTCATCTATAACGTGATGTTCATCTTGCCGCTCATCGTCGTGTTCCTGGCGGTGTATTGGGGTACCTCCTCTCAGCAGTTAATCGAGTGGATGAACCGCCATGCGGCGGCCGTCAAACTGGCCACGGCCGTACTCTTTGTGTTGCTGGCGGCCTGGCTCATCGCGAGCATCATCCTCCTGTGAGCGGCCCCATCATTCGGCAAAGGAGAGCCTATGGAACGCACCGAAAGCATCCTCAAAAACCTGACCGATGAGCGCCTCGCGGCGCTCGTTCGCCGCCTGGCGCGAGACGAAGGCGCCGGCCCCAGCGTGGCCTGGCCCACCCTGCTCGAGGCGCTTCTCGAGGGGCGCCCCCTGCCCGAAGGGCCGGAAGGCGGGCGCGCCGAACTCGCCCTGCGGCGCGCCGTGCAGGAGCGCGTAGCCCAGATACCGGGGTTGCGCTATGTGCCCGGAGACGCTTGATGAAGCCCGGATATCCTCTTCCTGGAGGGAAGAGATGAGCGATAAGAGCGTGGAACCTTGGCGCGAAGCGCTCCAAAAGGTTACGCCGGAACGCGTCCGCGAGGCCGTGCAGGCCCTTTTGGCCGAGCAGCCGCCCAACCAGCGCCTGGGCGTAACCATCGGCGCCCTCGTTCAGCGCCTGATGGCCGAATTGGGCATCTCTGGCGAGGTCGAGAGCAGCCGCTCCTATTTTGCCATCAAAGATGCAGTGCGCGCGGCCGTAGCGCAGAGCCAAGACCTGCGCTACCTCGAAACCCCCGGGTGATGAGGGAGCGATTACGTCCTCCTGGAGGGAGGGCTTCGGGAATAACCCCAGGCCGTGGGCCTGGGCAAAAGAAACCGTCCGCTGGGTGCTTCCCAGCGGACGGTTTGATTCCTCACCGGAGAGGCATCTCCTCAGCGATGCCCCCAAGGGGATGTTTTGCCTTGCGGCTTACCAGCGGCGACTTCCGCGGGTAGTATTGTTGCTGCGGGGTTCGCTGCGCGGGGCGCGGTCCTCGCGGGGGCGAGCCTCCGCCACGTTCAGCGTGCGCCCGTCCATCTGAGAGCCGTTAAAGCGCTCGATGGCCGCGGCGGCATCCGCCTTGTTGGCCATTTCCACGAAGCCAAAGCCCCGCGAGCGGCCCGTCATCCGATCTTCGACGACGGTCGCCTCGGTCACTTCGCCCGCCTGAGAGAACAACGCCTCTAACTGGGCGGAGGTGGTTTGATAAGAGAGATTGCCGACATACAGTTTCGTACCCATTCGTTCACTTCCTTTTGTTGTTGAGTACGGTCAGGGTTTGTGGGCGCGCCCTCTGCGCAGGCCCTGAGGATGCCTGGGCAAAAAACGCCCCACCTGAGAGCGCCCTGTTCGGGGAGAGTCCTACGTCCAGCGTTCAGGAAGGAACTATGGGGCAGAAACTCGAGATCCGTGGGGATTTCTCAGCGCTTGCTGATGACCGTTCCAAGCAAGCAAAGATATTATAAGACAGTTCTGAAATCCTGTCAAATCTGCCCCAAAGGGCGTTCGGAAGGTTTTGAACGCCCTTATCCCGTGCCCCGGCCCACGCCCAGGTAGGTAAAGCCCAGCGCCCGCAGACGTTTGGGGTCCCACAGGTTGCGGCCATCCATAATGAGGGGCGTGCGCATAGCCCGCTTGATGCGCTCGAAATCGAGCGATTTGAACTCGTTCCACTCCGTGCACAGGACGAGCGCATCGGCTCCCTCGGCCACCTGGTAGGGCGTTTCACACAGGGTGACGTTGTGCAAAATGCGCGCCGCCTCTTTCATTGCCGCCGGATCGTAGGCGCGGATGATCGCCCCCTCCACCTGCAAGAGGTGGATCACCTCCAAAGCCGGCGCCTCGCGGAGATCGTCCGTATTCGGTTTGAACGAAAGCCCCAAAATGCCGATCGTCCTATCGTTGAGGGTGCCCAATTCCTTGCGCAGCCGCATCACCACGCGCCGCCGCTGATTGCGGTTGATATCCATCACGGCTTGCAACAACTGGGGGTGCGTGCCGTGCAACACGGCCATATGCGCCAGGGCTTTGACGTCTTTGGGGAAGCAACTGCCGCCCCAGCCCAAGCCGGCATCCAAAAAGGCGCGCCCGATGCGCTTGTCGTAGCCCATCCCGGCGGCCACCTCTTGAACGTCGGCGCCCAGTTCTTCGCAGATATTGGCGATCTCGTTGATGAAGGAGATGCGCGTCGCCAAAAAAGCGTTAGAGGCGTACTTGATCATCTCGGCCGTGCGCAGGTCGGTGATCATAATGGGGCAGCGCAGGCTCAGATAGAGTTGGGCCACCTGGTTGGCCGCCTCGCGGTCGAGCGACCCCAGCACGATGCGGTCGGGGTTCATAAAATCGTTGATGGCCGAGCCTTCGCGCAGGAATTCGGGGTTGGAGACGACGGCAAACTCCAAATCGCGCCCCGCGCGGCGTTTGCGGATGACATCGGCCACCCAGTCTCCCGTGCCCACGGGCACTGTGGATTTGTTCACGATGCAGATAGGGTGATCCACCGTGTCGGCGATGGCCTCTACCACGGCGCGCACGTACCGCAAATCGGCCTCGCCATCCACGCCGGAAGGCGTGCCCACGGCGATAAACGCAAACTCTGCATCCGCCAAGGCCTCCGGATATGAGGTGGTGAATCGCAACCGCCCCGCTTGCAGGTTGCGGTTGAGCATCTCCTCCAGCCCCGGTTCGTAGATGGGCGGGATGCCCCGTTTGAGGTTCTCGATCTTGGCCTCGTCAACATCCAGGCAGATGACATTATGCCCCAAATCGGCAAAGCAAACGCCCGTTACCAGCCCGACGTACCCGGCCCCGATGATGCAAATGCGGCTCATCCCTTCCCTCGCCTCGTCAAGGTGATCAACGCGCCGTATTGTATCGTATTCGCGGTGCGTTGTCATCTTGAAGGGGCTGTCAGAAGGTTTCGCGGCGATTTGGCCTATTTCGCCCAAGGGCTGCCATTTCGCCATACGGTTTGCCCCGCCTATAATAGGGCGTGCATTTTACGATGAGGCTAGGCATCACATGCGCATAGATATCCACGTTCACACCAGCCGTTATTCCGAGTGCGGCCGTTCCACGCCCGAGGAGATGGTCGAGCGTGCCATCGCCGAGGGGTTAGAGGCCCTCGTCTTGACCGAGCACAACGTTTTCTGGCCAGCCGAGGAACTGGCCAGCCTTCAAGCGCGTTACCCGCAGATTGTGCTCCTGCGCGGCGCCGAGTTTACCACGGCCGAGGGGGAGGATCTCCTCGTCTACGGCCCCGTAGATGAGGCCCTCATCGCCCTGCGCCGCGATGGGGCACGCCTAGTGCGCGAAGTGCATACGCGCGGGGGCGCCGTGGTGCTCGCCCACCCCTATCGCTACCACCCCGACGTGCCTTCCTGGCTGGAGGAGCACCCGGTAGACGGCATTGAGATTATGTCGAGCAACATCTACGAGCATACCTCGCGGCGGGGGCGCGCCCTTGCACTCAAGTTGGGCTTGCCCGTCACCGCGGCCTCCGATGGGCACCATATTGATTCCTTGGGGATGTATGCCCTGGACCTCCACCGCCCCGTGCACACCGAATGGGAACTAGCCCAAGCCCTCCGTGAAGGGGCCTTTTCCCTCTATGTGAATACGCCCCGCGTTGAGGCCCAAAACGCGCTTTTGGAACGCCAGTGCGATGAGATTCGGCGCTTGGTGGCGATGAACTATGGCGACGAGGAGATCCGCGCGGCCATCCCCGAATTCGTGAGCCTCACCGTCATCCGTGGCGTGCGTGAGGGGATCACGATGTTGCGCCCTGCTCGGCCCTGATGAACGAACGCCTCGCACCCCGTTGGCGCCTTTTTGCCCTGTGCTGGGTTACCTATGCTGCCTTTTACCTGGGGCGCGTGAACCTCGCCGTGGCTATGCCGGCCATCCAGGCCCAGTTCGGCTGGAGCAAGGCCACTGTGGGCCTCATCGGCAGCGCCCTGTATTGGAGTTACGCCATCGGCCAATTGGTGAACGGGTCCCTAGGGGATCGCATCTCGGCACGGGCTTTTGTCGGGCTGGGGATGTTCCTTTCGGCCTTTCTCAATCTCCTCTTCGGCTCTCTGGGTGCCCTTGGGGCAATGGCCTTCATCTGGGGGCTGAACGGCTGGGTGCAATCTATGGGCTGGGGGCCGCTCGTCAAGACGCTCTCCCGTTGGTTCCCGGCGGAAAAGCGCGGCCTCGTCTCCGCGCTCTTTGCCCCCTGTTACGTGGCAGGGCACGCGGTTTCGTGGGTCCTCGCCGGCCGTTTGGTGAGCGCTTGGGGATGGCGCGCGGCCTTTTGGGTGCCGGGGGCGCTCCTCTTGGGCGGAACGCTCCTCTGGGTACTCAACGCGCAGGATGATCCCGCCTTCCCCCGCGGCCGGCTCACCCTTCGGAGCCGGGAATCCGGCCCGTGGAACCCGAAGGAGGCCTTCCGCACTTTGGGCATACCCGCAGTGCGCTGGGGGCTGATCATCTGCTTCTTTTCGGGCATCATCAAAGATGCGCTTAGCCTTTGGGCGCCCACTTACCTCCTGGAGGTGCAGGGGCTAGGCTTGGGCGCGGCAGCGACGTGGGCGGCGGTCGTCCCCTTCGCCGGCGGGCTAGGCGCCTTCCTCGCCGGCCTGGCGCTCCACCGCTCCTCGCACCAACGCGAGGCGCCCATCGTCGCAGGCGCCGCGCTTTTGGTCGCCGTGGGCGCGGTGGGGTCGCTCCTTTTGGCAAAGGGGGCCTTCCCGGCGGGGGCACTTGCAGCCCTGGCCCTCTCGGCTTTGGGCAGCCACGGTATGAATGCCCTCCTGATGACCTCCCTCCCCCTGCGGCTGGGGCAGCAAGGGAACGTCTCTTCGGCGGCCGGCGCGCTCGACTTTGCCTCGTACGTGGGCGGCGGGGTAAGCGGCGCCCTCACGGGCTACCTCCTCGATGGTTGGGGGTGGCCGGCGATGTTTGGCCTGTGGCTGGGCGTCGCCCTGGCCATCGCCCTCATAAGTTCGAGAGGAATTTTTCATATTCTTGATAAAACTACTTGACAAATCGCTCGAAATGTGCTATACTGGCTGTGGTGATGAAAAGGGCTTCCACCCCTTGTGGGCTAGAATGTAAGGAGAGCATACGATGCGCAACACCGATTGGCCCCCAGAAATCGCCTACGCCCTAGAGCGCTATCACGATCTCTTGCGAGAAGCCGAGGCCTCCCGCCTGGCGGCGGCAGCCCGGCCTGCACGACCCGCCTCTTCTTCGATCACGTGGATCCTCGAAGAGGCCGTAAAGAGCGCCCTGTGCGCCCTAGAACCTCTGCATGAGACGAACCTCTGTACCGTGCCTAACGCCCTATAACGGCCGCAGACCCTCCTCAACGGCGAGGAAACCTGCTCGGGCGGGGGAATACTCCCCCGCCCTTTTTTATCGCCCCGTTCGAGGGCTTCACCACGCGCCGCAAGCGCACGCCGGCTCGGGCAGCGGGCGGCGCATCTCCCCCAGCCGGTAGCCAAACCCCGGCCCATCGAGAGAACGCAAATCTATGCCACCCTGCCGCCGGCGATACAGGCCGGGATGCACGGCCTCCTCCGCTTGGGAAGCCTCCGGGTAGAACTGCATCGCATTCGTCTCCACGCCCATAATGGTGCCCGCGTGCGCGGCGAGGAGGACGTGCGGAATCTGCGCGAGCATCGGGTTGGTGAGATCCTGTACCATAACGGCCATATCATGGGCCTTGGCCCAGGCCAGGGCAAGGAGCGCGCCCGTCTGCGTTTTGCACGTCTTGAGGGCCACGCCCGTCCAGCCCAGTTCGCGCCCCAGGCGCACCAAGCGCCAATCGTGTGCGCTTTCATCCATAAACAAGGGTTTGCGCGTTGAGACGCTGTGCACATCGAGCGGATGGGCCTCGAGATCGTAGGGGAAGGGCTGTTCGACGTAGAAAATCCTCTCATAGACGGCCGGCGCCTCGCGCGCCAAGCGGTCTAGGATGTCGTTCACATAGGCTGGATCCGTCACTGTGCAGTTGAAATCGGCCGATAGGTAGCGCACCCCCATCTCCAGCGCGATCTGCCCCACCCGCACCAGCCGGGCATAATCCCACGCCGCATCGTTGCCGCGCAACTTGATTTTGAGGCAAAAGAGGCCGTCCCGGCGGATCCAATCCCGCAAGAGCACGGGGTAGCCGTCATTCGGCTCATCCCCCATCAGGTCGGCCTCTTCGAGGGGGTCGAGACCGCCCACCAGGTGCCAAGCCGGCAACCAATTGGGCCGGGGGAAAATCAGAAAATCGCGCACCGAACGCCCCGCAAAGGTGATCATCGCGCCCTCGGCCGGCGTAAGATAAGCGGCCAAGTCGCGGTTGACCCATTCGAGGCCATAGAGTGCATACGTCGGCCTTCCGTGAAGGATGCCATAGGCATCGTGCAAGGCCAGGTCAAAGGGAGAGGTGCACACGAGCGCCGCTAGCCAGGGCATTGGCTCGCGCCCCTGGCGTTGCCGATTGGCCTCCGCCAGAAGGCCGGGGAGCACCTGTTCTTGGAAGGCGTGCCCCACCTCCAAAGGGTGGCCCCACACGTCGAATGTCGCCCAGGCCCGGCACAGGCTGAGGCAAAACGCCTTGAGCGCCTCGTGGCGTTCGGCATAGGGCAGAGCGCTCGGCCACACCCATTGCACGCTCAAGGGCGTCTCTCCCCATCCGCAGGCGGTGCGGCCTTGTGCGTCCACCACCCGCAGGCAAACCCGTGCGCAGGCTACCGAAGTCAACGTCTCTGGCCCGAATTTGAGGGGCAGGCGCGTCTCCACGGGCAAGAAATAGACCATCGCGCTCAAAGGGCGGATATCCGTCGGCTTGGCCATGCCCTTATGCCCTCCGCAGGAGGTCGTCGCTGGCCACGGTGGGGCACCAGAACTTTTCGATGTACTCGATGACGAGGCGCGTGCCCTCCTCATGGCTCACATAGGGCGGGCGTGCGGGGTTATACATCGCATCCGTCAAATCTCGCACGAGCGCGATGGGCACGCCCCAACGCACCATCGCCATAATGCCAAAGGAGCGGCGCAAGATGCACATATTGGTGTGGACTCCCATCATCAACACCTGGGCGATGCCGCGCCCTTGCAAAAGGGCATAGATTTCGCGGCCATCGTCCGAGATGGCATCGCGCGCCTCGTCAATGGCGATGGCCGGGTGCTGGCGCGTCCACGCCTTGTGCCAAGTCGGCTCATTCGTATCGGAGCCGCCGTCGGAGGCATCCACCGGGAGCGGTGGTTCCTCGTGGGGGAGCGGTTCCGGCAAGGGATGCGCGGCCAACCATTCCGCCGCCAGGCGCACGGTGCGCTGGCGCGCCGGCGAATCCGCATAGAAGGGCATCGTCTCCGAGGGGGCATGGATGATCTGCACGCCCCGGGCGCGCAGCGCCTCCACCACCTGCGCCATGCGGGGGAGCATCTCGGCCAAGCGCTCATTCGCCCCACGGCTCCAGTGGGCATCCCACACATCGCAGAGGATGAGCGCCGTCCGTTCAGCGCTTGGGTGCGTTTCGCTCTCGCAGATGCGCCAAACGTTGCGGCCTCGCGCATCGCGTTCCAAGCGCTGGGTGCGCAGCGTCAAACAAAGGGCATCTCCGCTCACGGCCTAATCTCCTTTCAACAGGGCCTGCGCCAAGATGCGCTCCACCACCTGCATCGTCTTGAGGGCATCTCCAAAGTGCGAAGAGGGCAACCGCCCGGCCTTGAGCGCATCCAAAAATTCGCGATGTTTGGCGGCGAACCCGCCGTACACATAAAATGCCTCGCTCCCGGCCACCTCGCGCGTGTCATACACCTGCGGTTCGAGGTTGCCATCGGCATAGAGGTAGCCCTTTCCTTCGTGCTCGGCCTCAACGCAGATGCCCGGCGCGTGCATCTCTACGGCGAAAATGCGCCGGCCGCTCGTCCAACTCGTGATGAGAAGGCCCGTGGCGCCGCTATCGAATTCCAGGAGCGCCGCGAAAAAGTTGCGGTCGGGCGTCAAGATGCGGCGGCTGACGCTGTGCACCGCCGTAACCTCCCCGCCGCACATCCAGCGGAGCGTATCCACGGCGTGGATGCCGTCGTCCGTCAAGCGGTCGCGCGCCTCGAGATAAGGGCGGATCTCACACTTGTAAAAACGGCACACGGCGTGCGTTATGGGGCCTCGCGCCAAGCAGGCCTCTCTCAACTTGACCACCATAGGGCAGGCCCGCCGCTGAAAACTCACCTGGGTGATGCACCTATACTTTTCGGCCAGGTAAGCCAAAGATTCGGCCTGATGAAGCGTAATGCCAAAGGGTTTTTCGATATAGAGGTTCAGGCCCTGCTCTAGGCACCACCGCCAGATATCGTACATTATGTGCGGCTGGCCGATGGCGTAGACGGCATCGGGGGCCATCTCCTCAATCATACGGCGGTAATCGGTATAGCGCCTAGGAATGCCGTAGCGATCGGCCGTGGCCTGCAGGCGTTGCGGGTCAAGGTCGCAAAGGGCTACGATGTCCACATCGTCAAACGAGGCCAGCGAGGGATAGTGCACCCGGTTGGCCATAGCGCCGGCGCCGATCACCACGGCGCGGATGGGTTCATGATCTACGCGAGCCACAGCACCCTCCTTCTCTACTCCGCAAAGAGCGCTTTGACGTAGGCCACATCTTCGTCAATGAGGGCGTTGACGCGGGCCTCGTCGGTGTATTCCGCCGTCAGGCACACGACCCCCTCATAGCCCCGGCGCTTGAGGTCGGCGATGATGCGCGGCCACGGCGCCAGGCCGTGGCGGCCGAGCGTCCAATAGTGCCGCCACTCGGCTTGGGGCGCCTCTGGCCCATTCGTGCGCAGCCAAAAGGCATTTTTGAGGTTCACCATACACAGGTGAGACCAGACCACATCGAGCGCATATTCCGGCAGGCCGCCGTTCACCGCCTCGTGGCCGGCATCCCATACGGCGGCGATATAGCGCGGATCGTACGAGCCGATAAGCCGCATCAGGCCTACGGCGTTGGCCACAAAGCGATCGCAATGGTTTTGGATGCCCAGCGTCACGCCGTATCGCTCGAGGAGCGGCAGAGTGGCATCATACATCCGGCGCAGGCGATCCTCGGCCTGAAGATAGGTCTCGCCCTCGAGGATTGGGGCCATGGTGCGCAGGATGCGCACCCCAGCCGCTGCACAGGCCGCGATGGTCGCCTCCTCCACCGGCGCGGCGATGCTGTAGATGGCCAGCCCCTCCTCGGCGAACTGCTTCGCCGCGAGGGGCAAATCGGTCAGGGCGCGTTCCGGCGGCACCTGGAACCCCGGCCGCACGGGCAGTTCCACGCCATCGAACCCCAACGTGCGCACAAAGCGCGCCAATTCCGCAAGGGGAACCGTGCGCCACGCCTTGGTAAACACCGACAGTCGAACCCCTTTTTCCCCCATCGCTTTTCGCCTCCTTTCATCTCGCTTCACGTTAGCGCAAAGCGCCCACGAACGCAAGACCGGGCGGGGTATAACGGTTTGACACGCATCCCCAAGCGATATATTATGTGCGCGATTTTGGCTTTGTTCGGCCGAGGATGGCCCGGCTACATTCATTCCACACATCCATACTAGGAGGGAGACATGGTTGTTGGTTGGGAAATCGCGTCACTCATCTGTGGGCTGCTATCCATCGTGGTAGCAGTGTTCCTGGGCCGCTGGGTGCTCAAGCAGGAGAACAAGAGCGCCCCCATTGCCGAGTATTCCCACGCGGTTCAGGAGGGGGCAGCGGCCTATCTGCGACGTCTGTTCCAGTGGCTGGGCGTCCTCGTGGCAATCATCGCCATCATCTTGGTCCTTGCGCTCGGCTGGCAGACGGCCATCGCCTACATCGTCGGTGCGGGGTGCTCGACGGCGGGCGCCTACATCGGTATGTACATCGCTACGCGGGCCAATGGGCGCGTGGCTTGGGCCGCGCGTAACGGCCTGGTGAAGGCCTTTCCGGTAGGGTTTTTCGCCGGCGGCGTGATGGGCACGGCGCTCGTGGGGCTGTCGCTCATCGGCGTAACCGCCTTTTATATGATCTTCAAGAGCACAGACATCGTCCTTGGCTTCAGTTTTGGTGCGAGCTCTCTCGCCCTCCTCGCCAAGGCGGGCGGCGGCATCTACACCAAGACGGCCGATATCGGCGCAGACCTGGTCGGCAAGGTTGAGTTCGACCTCGCGGAGGATGACCCGCGCAACCCCGCCGTGGTGGCCGATAACGTAGGCGATAACGTCGGCGATGTGGCCGGTATGGGCGCGGACATCCTGGACTCCTACGTAGCCAGCGTCGTGGCCGTGATGATCCTCGGCGCCCTCCTTTTCAGCGGCAATGTGGCCTATGTCATCTATCCTCTCCTTTTGGGCGGCGTGGGCATCCTCGCCTCGATACTGGGGATGATCTTTGTCATCCGCCTGCGCGAGGGCAAAGACCCCGGCCGCGCCTTGAATACGGGCACTATCTCCACCACGATCATCTTTGCCATCCTCTCGCTCGCGATTACCTTCGCCTCCGGCGTGGATAAGCCGTGGGGCGTGTGGCTGCCGAACATCGCCGGCCTCTTGGCGGGCATCGTCATCGGTTTCACCTCGGATGCCTTCACCGATATTGATCAGGCCGCCGTGCAGCAGACGGCCAATGCCGCGCTCACCGGGCCGGCCATCGTCATCTTGAACGGTTTTTCCTACGGCCTACTGAGCATCGTGCCTTCCATCTTGGGCATCTGCGTGGCGATGATCGCTTCGTGGGTGCTCGCCGTGCAGTTCGGCGTGCCGGGCACCTACGGCATCTCGGTGGCGGCAGTGGGTATGCTCTCCATCACGCCAATGATCCTCTCTTCCGACGCCTATGGCCCCATCGTAGATAACGCCAAAGGCTGCGCCGAATATGGGCATGAGAGCGAAGAGGTCATCGCCGTTTGCGACCGGCTCGACGCGGCCGGCAACACGGCCAAGGCCATCACCAAGGGGTTCGCCATCGGCGCCGCTGCGCTGACTGTGTTGGCCCTTTTTGCCGCGTATGCCGAGTCGGTGGGCATCTCCTCGTTGGACCTGCGCAACCCCGGCGTTACGGTGGGCGTCTTTATCGGCGCGATGATGCCGCCGCTCCTTTCGGCCCTGCTCATCCTTTCCGTGGGGCGCAATGCCTTCAAGATGGTGGAAGAGATTCGCCGTCAGTTCCGCGAGATCCCTGGCCTCATCGAGGGCAAAGTGCGGCCCGATAGCGCCCGCTGCGTGGATATCGCCACCCAGGGCGCCCTCAAGGAACTGATCCTCCCGGCCATCCTCGCCTTGGTCGTGCCCATCCTGGTGGGCCTGATCTTGGGCAAGAACGCCCTCGGCGGCTTTTTGGCGGGGTCCATCGTCACGGGCATCATCTTTGCCCTGATGATGGCCAACGCCGGCGGCCTGTGGGATAACGCGAAAAAGTTCATCGAAGACGGCGCTCTGGGCGGCAAGGGTTCCGAGGCCCACAAGGCCGCCGTGGTGGGCGATACGGTGGGCGACCCCTTCAAAGATACGGCCGGCCCCTCGCTGAACACCTTTATCACGGTGATGTCGCTGAGCGCGACGGTCTTTGGCCCCATCATCGCCCACATCGCGCTCCTGAACCTATAACGGCCTTTACGGCCTTGGCACTCAAATGAACGAGGGGGCTGCCCATGGGCAGCCCCCTCGTTTTGCGCCCCAATCGCCCAGCCGCTTACCCCTTGTGATAGTACACATCCCACTTGAGGTATTTCGCAAAAGCCTCATAGAGGGCATCGGCCACCTGGCTGGGGTTGGCGGCCACGTGGTGTTCGTAGCCATATTCGCAGATGTGCCGCAAGAGCGCCTGCATCTTGGGCACGCGGATCACCCCATACCCACCAAAGGTCTCGATGGGATCATCGGTGATCTCGCCCTCGCCCAAGTAGGCGCGGATGCATCCCCGCGCATCATCCGTCGAGACGCGGCAGAAGGTCAAAGGCGTCGGCTTGATGCGCCCCACCACGGTGCCGAAGGTGTTCTCGCGCCCCACCGTGCCCGCGATGATGGCCTGGTAATCCATAGCCGCCTCTCCGCCAAAGAGCGCTTGCGGCAGGTTACTGCAATGGAACACCACGGCCTTGTCGGGATCCTCGCCATAGTTGTTGTTCCAATCCAACAGCGCGCTCGGGCGGCCAGAGGCGAGTACCATCGCGTACATCCCGATGAGGCCGGTGATATCCGTCTCACAGGCGCTGGGCAAGCCCTTGTTAGAGAGCATACTCATCACCGTGCAGGGGACGACGCCATAATACTCCTCCATCGCCGTCCAGCACTGCAAGGCAGTGCCCACCAGTTCGTGCTCGGCCATCCACGCCTCGAGCACGGCGGCGAACTTGGCCATCTTGAGGAGCGCCTCGGTGGGCACGTTCGCCACGCGCACATAGGCCCGAATCTCCTCCACCTTGGATTGCACCACGGGGTCGCCATCGGCCAACTTCCAGGCCCGGCCAAAGATTTCGGAAAGGTCCACCGTTTCCACCGAAATGCCGGCCTGCTCCAGGAGTTTTTCACTGTAGCGCACGGTGATGAACGCCGCCGGCCGCGCGCCCACTTGCCCAAAGCGCGCCCTGCGCAGTCCTTTCACCACGCGGCAAATGGCCCCAAAGCGCGCCAAATCTCGGCGAAAACTCGCCGAAGTTGGGTCCACCGTGTGGAGCGTCGTGAGCGAATAGGGGATGCCGTACTGCGTCAGGTTGTTGCAGACGGACATCTTGCCGCAGAAACTATCGCGCCGCCTGGAGATATCCATACGCCCCGCCTCATCGGGGAAGGCGTGCACGAGCACGGGCACATCCAACCCCGCCAGGCGGATCGTATCTGCCACGCCGCGCTCATCGCCAAAGTTGGGCAACGTAACCAAAATGCCGTCAATCTCCTCGCGGTGCGCCTTAAAAAGATCGGCACATTGTTTGGCCTGCGCATAGGTCTCTACGGAACCATAAGGGGTATCTTGCGGGCCTAGGGCGATGGCCTTGAACCCCTCTTCCTCGAGAACGCGCAGGATGATCTGGCGCCCCTCTTCGCACAACTCGGCGGGGAAGAACCCTCGGTTCCCGACGATCACGCCTAAAGTCGTCATCAGAGGCCTCCTTCTTCAGGTGATGTCGGCTTGATTATGCACGCAACGCGCTGGAGCGCAACTGAACAATGAAGGAGCGCGAGGCTCCCGCCTCTCAACCCTCGACGTCCGACTCGTCAAAGGCCAAGCGCAGGGCGCGCCGAGAAACCTGGCGATAGATGGCGGCAAGTTCTTCGATGCGGGCGGCGTCCTCGGCAAAGGTAAGGTCCCCGAGGAGTTTGATGACCTCCATCTCGATTTGGGGCGAACGCACGTGGATTTCTAGGCCCTCAGCCTCCGGCCCCAAGCGCCAAAAGGCCTCGGGCGAGATATCAGGGGGAATCGCCCCTGGGCTGGCGGTTTGGCCTTCGCTGGCCCCACCGGCGCGCTTGGCACGAGCGGCGCGCAAAGCGGCCAGCACCTGCTCTTTCGTGCGCCCCCTCAGTAAAAAGAGAAGGAAGGGGTCATCATCCAGGCGCTCCCCCACCAGGTAGCAGACGGCAGCCCGATGCTTGCAGAAGGGGTCCCAGTCGGGGCAGGTACAATCGCTGTAAAAATCCTCTTCGGAGGAGGGGAAAAGGTGCACGCCCGCCGCCTCGAACACCGTCTCGATATCGAGGGGCATCTCGCCATTCAAGAGTTGCGCGGCATAAAGGGCCTGTGAGGCCATAGCCTCGATGATGCGATCCCACTCGGCATCCGAAAAGGTCTTGATCTCGATGCGCACGCGATATGGCTGAGGGCGGCTCCCCTGCACTTGGGCATAGATAGCCCCCACATCCATACGCATTTCGAGCACGCGGCCGGCACGGGCATAGGTGCGCCCACGGCCCAGGCGCAGCGGGTCTGCCCAAGAGGTGAGGGCATTCAACCACCGTGCGCCCCACCAGGTGGTGGCAAATTTCAAGCGGCTACGCGCATTCCCCCCTCCAAGGGGCTGAGAAGGGACCCCTTGCCAGGTTTTTTCGAGCCGCGCGGCTTTTTCTTGATCGTGCTCTCTTTCGACCATCCTATTCCGTCTCCACGGCCTCGGCGCGGAGCATCACGAGGTCATACAGTTCATCGGTGCTCAGTTCGGTCAGCCAATCCGCCTCATCGCCGACGACGCTCTCGGCCAATTCGCGCTTGCTCTCGATGAGCGCATCAATCCGCTCCTCTAGGGTGCCCAGGCAGATCAACTTGCGCACTTGGACGTCGCGCATCTGCCCCAACCGGTAGGCCCGGTCGGTGGCCTGGTTCTCCACCGCGGGGTTCCACCACCGGTCAAAGTGGAAGACGTGGTTCGCGCGCATCAGGTTGAGGCCCGTCCCCCCTGCCTTGAGCGAAAGGACAAAGATCAGCGGCGCATTGGGATCCTCCTGAAACCCCTGGAGCATCCGCTCGCGCTGCTTGGGGGGCGTGCCCCCATGCATAAAGAGCACCGGCTGTCCAAAAGTCTCCTCCAGGTGCTTTTGGAGGAGCGCGCCCATCTGGGCATATTGCGTAAAGATAAGCACCCTCTCGTTAAGTTCAAGGATCTCCTCGAGCATCTCGCAGAGGCGGTTCAACTTGCCCGAGCGATTCGCCGTGGGGGAACCATCCCCCATAAAGAGCGCAGGGTGGTTGCAAATCTGTTTGAGGCGCGTCAGCATCGCGAGCACCAACCCTCTCCGCGTGATATCCGGCTCAGTGGATTGCTTTTCGCGCAGGCGGCGCATCGCATCTTGCACGGTGGCCTCATAGAGCGTGGCCTGTTCGCGCGTCAGGTTGCAGTACACTTTTTGCTCAAACTTTTCGGGCAGGTCCTGTATGACGCGCGGATCCGTCTTCAGCCGGCGCAGGATGAAGGGGCGCACGAGTTTACGCAGCCGGTCAAAGGCCTCCCGATCCTGATAGCGTTCGATGGGCAGGGCGAACGTCTTGCGGAAGGCGGCCTGCGAACCGAGGTACCCAGGGTTCAAGAAGGACATAATGGACCACAATTCCGAAAGGCGGTTCTCGACGGGTGTGCCCGTGAGCGCGACGCGAAAATCTCCCTTGAGCAGGCGCACGGCACGGGCCTGTTTGGTGAGAGGATTCTTGATGTTCTGGGCCTCGTCGAGCACGATATTCGCCCAATGGACCTTGCGCAAGTCTTTGATATCTCGCCGCACCAAGCCATAGGTGCTGATGACGACATCATGCGCCTTGCTCTGCGAGACGAACTCTTCCCCCTCGGCCCGCCCCGCCCCATGGTGGATCATCACCCGCAGCCCGGGCGCAAAGCGTTCCAACTCGCGCTGCCAGTTCCCCACGAGAGAGGTGGGGCAGATGATGAGCGAGGGGCCGAGGTTCGGGTTCTGGTGCCGCTCGTGCAAAATGAGGGCGATGGTTTGGATGGTCTTCCCCAAGCCCATATCGTCGGCCAAGCAGGCCCCAAACCCCCACCGCCGCAAAAAAGATAGCCACGAAAACCCAAAGATCTGATACGGCCGGAGCGTGCCCACGAACCCAGGGGGAGTGGGCAGGAGCATCAACTGCTCGTGCTTGGTCAGCGAGTTCACCAGGGTGGCCAGTTGGTCATCCAACACGACCTCGCTGACGGCCATCCCATCGAGCTCCTCTTCGGCGCCCAAGGCCAAACTGAGCGCCTCGCTCAAGCGCAACCCCTCGCGCGCGCGATGCTTTTCCCAAAAGGCGATGGCCGCCTCGATTTGATCGGGCTGGAGGAGCACCCACTTGCCGCGCACTTGCACGAGGGAGGTCTTGAGGGAAGCCAGGCGTTCAAACTCCTCGCGCGAGATGACATCATCCCCCAGGGCCAGTTCCCAATCATACCGCACGAGGGATTCCATCGTGAGCCACCCCGCGCCTTCTCCCTCTGGGCTGGCGCTAAGGCGAGCACGCAGGCGCAGGCGCGCCTCCGAACGGCTCCACCAAGGGGGCACGAGCACGCCAAACCCCGCCTCTTCAAGGAGATGGGCCGTCTCGCGCAGGAAGGTAAAGGCCTCCTGGTCGTCTAACGTGGTGAAGGCGGGCCGGTCGGTGTGCAGGCTGCGGCGGATGGCCGGGCAAATCCCCGCGGCGATGCCCAACCCCTCCAGCAATTTCTCCTGGGGGTTATCGAAGCGGCGGTTCAGGTAACTCAATACGTCGCCGCGCTCGCGCCACACCTCTTGCGCGGGCACGAGCAGGCTCGGGTCATCGTTGGCTTGCAAGAAGTAACGCAGCGTCCACTGCGATGGAGACCCATTGCCCGCGCCGTCCGTCTCGGGTGGCTCCAGCCGGAAGCAAATGCGGAAGGACGATTCCACCTTGGGCTGGGCGCGATAGGTCCAGTTCTTCCACGCCTGGTAGAAGCGCTGGCCGGCGTGCTCGCGCAAAACGGGGAGTTTCGCTTGCCCATCTTGCGCGCGCAGGGCCGCCCACCAAGCCTGCGCGATGTTCCCATTGCCCTCGCGGAAGGCGAGCGCCCTCTTGGGTAGAGGCATCCCAGGCGCCTGCGATGCCCACATCCGCACGGCGCGGTCTATCAAGCGCTCTAAAAAACTCTGCAACACCCGCCGCGCCGTGGGGAGGTCTGCCGCAGAAACGTCCCCTCGCTCACGCGTCACGGCCCGGCAGGCCGGCGGCATACCCTGCAAGAGCGCCTCAAAGCGCGCCTGATCTTCGGGGGCATCCAGCACTGGCAGCCACACGGCGTGCCAATCGCCATTCGAACTCTGCACCCCCGGGATGAATCGCTGCCGCGCGAGGAGTTCCAGGGCGAACTTGGCCACAATGCCCCAGTAGCGCAGGTCTGGCCCCAAACGGTGGCTGGCAAGGAGCCGATGGTTAGCCACCGGCAGGGTGATGAGCAACTCTAGCGCGGCCTCATCGAGCGCCAGGCCCAACCCCTCCACCCGCCACGGCCGCAAATGGAAAGAGATCTCTTCCTGATCCTTTTCAGCGGCCTCGCGGTAGGCCCAGCCCGCGCCGATGGGCACGCGCTCATCGGAGGGCAAAAAGACCACGCGCGTCAACCGCGGTTTGACGCGCCAATCGAGGTCCGGCACATATTCGGCCAAGAGGTCGGCAATTTCGAGCGTGGTGGCGGCATAGGGGTGCCGCGAAATGCGCGCACGCGGAGCGGGCACCTTGATCTCCTGCCCAAGGCGCTCCGCCCAGACGAAAAAGGTCTCTTGTTCAGCCCCATCCGGCGAGGGCACCCACGTGCCGTGCAAAATCGCTCTCATAGGCCCTCAAGCGCGCCATCCGCGCAGGTGGACTGCTTGATCAACATATTATACAGGCATCGCCCCCGCACCCCAAATGTGGCCACAGGGCCATTTTGCGCATTCCTCGGGGGCCTTGACGTCTCCCTTGGGCCGGGTACAATCGAGCCAAAGATGCGAATGCCCTGTAAGGAGGTGCGATGATGGCCCAACTCAAGGCCGGCGTCATCGGGGCCGGCATTCTCGGTACGCAGCACGCCACCTATCTCGCCAAGCGCGGCGTCCGCGTGGCGGCGATTGTGGACGTCCGCCGCGAAGCGGCCGAGCGCCTCGCCAGCCAAGTGGGCGCCCAGGCCTTCACGCGCTATGAGGAAATGTTCGCCGCCTGCAAACCAGATCTCGTGGTGGTGGCCACGCCGGATCCCCTTCATCGGGAGCCTTCCGTCGCCGCCCTCGAGGCCGGCGTGCCCAACATCATCCAAGAAAAGCCCCTCGCCACGACGATGGAAGATGCCGAGGCCATCTATAACCTCGTCGAGCAGCGCCGCGCCCGGTTTTTCGTCAACTATGCCAACCGCGCCGCGCCTATGGATATCGCGACGTGCCACGTCATCCGCGAGGGCCTTTTGGGCCGCGTGGTGTACGGCGAATCTCGCTTGGATGATAACATCTCCGTGCCCACCCAGATGTGGGGAGAGCGCACGCGCCAGTGGGCCGGCGGTTCATCCACCGCGCATTTCTTGCTCAGCCACGTGGTAGACCTCCTGCGCTGGTATTTTAGCCCGGCCGAGGTGCGCGAGGTCTATGCCATCTCTCAGCACGAGGTGCTGGGTTACACGCCAGACGTGTACGATGCCTACTTGACCTTCGATTCCGGCCTCAAGGTGCGCGTCAAGGCGGAATGGATCAAGCACATTGACGAACTCGTCGAGTTCTATATGTGCTTCTCAGGCAGCGAGGGCACGCTCATTTACAACAAGCGAGGTGGGTTCAACACCCTCCCCGGCTGGCGGGCCAACCTCAGCGCGCGCCTCACGGTGGAGGACCTCTTGGCCCAACGGGAGGCGTTGGCCGCGCGCGGGGCGACGGTGCGCGCCCTCGTGCATCAACCCTCGCCGACGACGGGTTGGCTCTCCGCCGGCGGCGAAAAGACGATGCTCTCGCTGGAATATCAGGGTTTGGGCTATGGAGACCCTGAAGATTTGGTGGGCTGCTTCTTGGAAAGCATCGAACAAGGGACGCTGACCCCGCCCTCCTGGAAGGGGCCTGGCCCCTTGCCCACCCATGAGGATGGCCTCAAGCAAACGCAGATCACCTGCGCCATCGTCGAATCCGCCCAGACGGGGCGGGTCATCACCCTCAACCCCTAGAGGCTCGGCGCACAGTGCGCCCGATGAGGAGGCGGTATGCTGAAGGATTGGTTCGAGGCGCTCGAAATGCAGGAGGTGGCCACGGGCTTTCAATTTACCGAAGGCCCCGTGTGGCACCCCGATGGGTACCTCCTTTTTAGCGACATCCCGGCGAGCATCATCTACCAACTTTGGCCCGGCCAGCCGGCGAGGCCGTGGCGCACGCCGAGCGGCCACTCGAACGGCCTGACCTTCGATCGCCAGGGACGGCTAATCGCCTGCGAACACGGTAACCGCCGCGTCTCTCGCACGGAGGCCGACGGGCAGGTCGTTACGCTGGCCGATCGCTATCAGGGCCGGCGGCTGAATAGCCCTAATGACGTCGTCGTACGCAGCGACGGCATCATCTATTTTACCGATCCGCCGTATGGCATTCGCCCCGAGGAGCGCGAACTCGATTGGAACGGCGTGTATCGCATCCTACCGGATGGCACGCTCGAACTCTTGGTGGATGATTTCGATCGCCCGAACGGCCTGGCCTTTTCGCCCGATGAGTCGGTGCTCTACATTGACGATTCGCCCCGCCGGCATATCCGCGCGTTCGATGTGGCCCCCGATGGCACCCTGCACAACGGCCGCCTGTTCGCCGATATGTCTTCCGATCAGCCCGGCAGCCCCGACGGGATGAAAGTGGATATCGAGGGGAACATCTACTGCACAGGGCCAGGGGGGTTGTGGATCTTTCGCCCCTCGGGCGAATGTTTGGGGGTCATCTCAGGGCCACAACTGCCCGCCAATGTGGCCTTCGGCGGCCCTGACCGGCGCACGCTCTACATCACGGCTCGCACCTCGGTCTACACCCTACGCACCAAGGTCCCCGGTATAGCCGTTTTCTAAGCGGCGCGAATGCTATTGGCGCGCGAGGCTCCCGCCTCGCGCACGCGGGCCAGGAGGCCCGCGCTCCATATAAACCCTCCCGCAGGTTTGGAACCCGCGGGAGGGTGCTTTGCCCTCACTCTAACGCGAGGGGGAGCACGAGGCTCCTGCCTCGCACGCGGGCCAGGAGGCCCGCGCTCCTCCCTTGGGCAAGGGCGCACGACTAGGGGCGGATAACCGTCCCATCCAGGCGCCGCACTTCGGGCCAGGCCCCGTTTAGGGGGTCCTCCGGGAAGGGGTATTGCGCGGCCAGGCGCTCATCCACATCCACGCCCCAGCCCGGCAGGTCATTGGGCCACATACAGCCCTCGCGCACCTCCGGGCACCCCGGGAAGACGGCCCGCGTCTCCTCGGCGAAGAGGGCGAGTTCCTGGATGCCGAAATTGGGCACGGCCAAATCGAGGTGCATATTCGCCGCATGGCCGATGGGCGATACATCGCCCGGCCCGTGCCAGGCCGTGCGCACCCCCATAAACTCGCAAAAGGCCGCCAACTTGCGCGCCATACTGAATCCGCCAATATCCGAAATGTGCACGCGGATGAAATCAATCAACCGCCGCTGGATGAGTGGCACATATTCGGCCGGGTTGACAAAGAGTTCCCCCATCGCTAGGGGCGTGGCGCACTGCTGGCGCACCATCTCAAAATAGCCGATATCCTCGGGCGCAAAGAGGTCCTCGAGGAAAAAGAGGCGATAGTCCTCGAGCGCCTTTGCCAGCCACACCCCTTGGATGGGCGGGATGCGCTCATGCACATCATGCAAGAGTTCCACATCCTCTCCCAAGGCCAGGCGCAAGTGCTCGAACAATTTGGGGATGGCCTTCACATAGGCCGTTGGCTCCCAGGTGCGCGTCTGCTGCGGGTTCAGCGCGGCGATGGGTTTTCCTCCCCGGCTCCCGTACGTGCTCAACCCTGGGATGCCCACCTGGCAGCGAATGTAGCGAAACCCCTGCTCCATAAAGGCGCGCGCCCGTTCGGCCACCTCGTGGGCATCTTGCCCCGAGGCGTGGACGTACACCGGCACGGCCTCGCGGCACTTGCCGCCGAGGAGTTGATAGACGGGCATCCCTGCCCGCTTGGCCTTGATATCCCACAGGGCCTCGTCGAGGCCGCTCAGGGCGTTATTGAGCACAGGGCCGCTGCGCCAATAGGAACTCACATAGGCCGCTTGGTAGAAATCTTCGATGCGGTCCACATCGCGGCCGATGGCAAACGGCTTGAGGTATTTTTCGATGGCTGTGGCCACCGCATAGGCGCGCTGGGTAAAGGTCGCACAGCCCAGGCCATACAGGCCGGGTTCGCTCGTCAGCACCTTGACCACCACCAGGCGGATGCCGTTCGGCGCGGTAAGGATCGTCTTCACGTCTTGAATCGTAACGGGTTTTGCCACACAGACCTCCTCATCCAATGTTCAAAGCAACGCCGCATACCCGGGAAGGCGGCTTCATTGCGCCTCGCTCCCCCCATTCGGCCCGCATTCTTCCTCGCCGGCGAGGGCCTGAAGCGCCCTTTGCTCCAAGCCGGGGTCCGAAGCGCGAAGGTCCCCCAGCCACCCCTCTCCCTCTTGGCGCAGGGCAAGCCACACCAGGCGCGGCGGCCAAAGGAACCGGGCGACCAGGCCCGCCAGCCCGGCGAGCACCCCTATTATGAAAAGGGGTTGGGCCGCGCGTCGCTCCGCGCCGAGCAGGATGTAATACTCCGGCGCGGCCACGAGGCGCACCGGCCCTACGGAAAATTGCACGGCCCCCTGCCGCACAAACTCTTCGGCGAGAACTTGGCCATCTCGCCCCGAAAGGGCTTGGACGTGCACCACGGCTCCCTGGCCGGAGGCATGAGGCTCAGGAGGATAGTACACCAAGCGCACGATGAGGTTTTGAGCGGGCAGGGCCACCTGCTGCTCTTCCTCCCCGGCAAACCCCACGCGCACGAGCGGCTGAGCGCCTTGGCCGTTGGCCAGAGGCAAAAGGGGTAGCACCTCCTCGCGGTCTCCCGCGCCCTGGCGGTAGGCCGAGAGGCGCACCGCCGGCCCATAGCCGCTGAGGTAAAAGGCCAAACGCCCTAACGCGCGCGGGCGCCCCTTGCGGATCATCAGGCTGCCGAGGGCCTCGCTGCCCTTCCAACAGGTGATGTCGGCCTCGACCCAGGCCAGCCCCTTCCCTTTGGGCATCGCGCGGATCTCATCGAGGCCGACTTCGCACCCCCCTTGGAAAGGGAGGGGCGCGCGGTGACCAAGGAGAAGGGGCTGCGCCGCACTGTGCGCCCCCAAGGCCGCCTGCACGCCGAGCGCCCCGATGAAAACGAGCACCCCCAGCGGCAAGAGCGCCCTTGCACATCGCAAGCGCGTGCGAGATTGCGCGATAAGGAGCAAGCCCTCCGGCACGGGTAAAGCCTTGGCTAGGGCAAGGCCCACCTTGCGCCAGGCCTCCTCAGTGGGAGGATGCGCCAAGGGCACAGTATGATGCGGGGTGCGCGTTGCGCGCCGCGGCGGAGGCGCCCACCACGGCGCGAGGATGCTGACAAGGCGCAAACAGGCCACGCCCCCCAAGAGCACGGCGACTGCCCGCCCTCCCCGGGTGGCCCATACAGCCTGGGCCAACCCGTGGAGATCGGCGCCGGCCAGCGGCTCTCGCCCATAGGAAAGCACCCCCCACAGGATAGCCACGCCCACCCACAGGCCGCCCAGCACCCCATCGGCATAGGGTGAGCAAAGGGCACGCCACAGGGCGGTCATCGCCCGTTCGGCAGGGGCGAAAAAGCGGCTTTTACGTTCCATCGGGCGCCCCAAGGCCAAACGTAAGCAGCCGGGCTGACCTTTTGCCAGCCCGGCGCTGGAGATACCTTGCGTTACTCTTCCACCGTGAATTTCTCGATGGCCTCAACGTTCGGCGCCTTAGAGAGATCGGTGTACGGCCCTGCCACGGGCGCGGCCCAACGCACCGCATTCGTGATGACCTTCTGCACGTTCGGGTCATAGTAAATGGGGAAGGTCTCATGCCCTGGGCGGAAGTAGAACACCTTGCCCTTGCCACGGTGGTAAGCCACGCCGCTCCGAAAGACCTCGCCCCCCTGGAACCAACTGATAAAGATGAGCGCATCGGGCTGGGGGATGTCAAAGAATTCGCCATACATCTCGGTATGGGGCAATTCGAAATACGGCCCCAACCCCGCCGCGATGGGATGGCCCGGATCCACCACCCACAGCCTTTCGCGTTCGCCCGCCTCGCGCCACTTGAGGCTGCAGTTCGTGCCCATCATACGGCGAAAGATTTTGGAGAAATGCCCCGAGTGCAGCACGATGAGGCCCATCCCGTTCAGGATGCGCTGCTGAACGCGATCTACGACCTCATCCTTCACCTCGCGGTGGGCCATATGCCCCCACCAGATGAGCACATCCGTTGCCTCGAGCACGTCTTGTGTCAAACCGTGTTCAGGCTCATCGAGCGTCGCCGTTCGCACCGTCATATCGGGGTTCGCGCTCAAAAAGCGCGCGATCTGCTGATGGATCCCCTCCGGATAGACCTTGGCGACGGCCTCATGCACCTTCTCGTGGCGGAACTCGTTCCACACCGTAACGCGAATCTTGTCAGCCATAGCGTCTTTCCCTCCAGAGTATCATCTCAAGCGAGGCGAGTATAGGCCAAGGCCCCGCAGGAGGCAAGCGGATGCGCCTCCTCAAACGCTTGACAACCCTCCCGCACCCATTTATGATGCACCTGCACGCGGCACGAGAAGCGGGAGGAACGAGATGACGGATCGGCTCGTGTTCGATGACCCCTTTTTTCGCGTCCCCCAGGGCGCCCTCGAGGCGAACCCTGTGCAGGCGATGTGGGCGCTGCTTCGCCGAACGTCCACCCTTGAGCGGGAACTGGCCGAAGAGAAACAGCGCGCCACGGCCGAAATGCGCCAACTGATGCTGGATTTGGTAAGCCTATACGATACGTTGACGGCCCTCATCGAGCGGCGCGGCGTGGTGACGAACGCCCAGGGCGCCGATATGGTGCGTTCGATCATTAGCCTGGGCCGGCAGATTCTGGCGATTCTGAAACGCCAGGGCGTGGAGCCGATCGCCACCATTGGCAAGCCTTACGACGCGGCGACGAGCGATATCGCCGGAACAGAGGTGCGGGATGATCTGCGCCCTGGCACGGTGATCCGCGAAGTGCAGGTGGGCTACTTGTGGCAAGGGGAAGTCTTGCGCAAGGCCCAGGTGATCGTCAGCGCGCGGTCAGACGTCAAGCCCGATGCGCCGGCGGAAACGCCTCCGCCCGCGGAAGGGGAAGCGCCCACGCTCGCCCAACCGCCCACCCCCATAGCATAAAGGACGATGGCGATGAGTCATTCCACGATAGAATGCCCCCGCTGCGGCAATGCCGTTCCCGATGGCGAGACGGTGTGCCCTGTTTGCCAAGAGGACCTCTCGGCGCTTTTGCGCCTGCAATCGGAGCACCTCAGGCTGTACAATGAGGCGCTCGCCCTGGCGCGCGAGGGGCACCTCGAGGAGGCGCAAGCGCGGCTTCTGGCCGCATTGGGCTGGAACGAGGCCTTTGCGCCGGCCTATGCGCTTTTGGCCAAAATCCGCGCCCGCCTAGGGCGCTGGGAAGAGGCGAAGGCAAGCGCCCAGCGCGCCGCCGGCCTCGCGCCGGATGACGAGGCGATGGCTCATCTGCCCGCCCTCATCCAAGAGGCCGAGCGCGAGGCCGTAGCCGCCCAAACCCTCCGCGAGCAAGAAAGCCACAAGGCGCTGATCTCCGCCCTAAGCCGGGACGCCACGCGGCATCGCGCCGAACTGGCCGTCGCCTTCGGCGCAGGGCTTGGCCTGGCAGCCCTTGTGGGCCTAGGCTTAAGGATATTTTTCGGCAAAGCACGAGAAGGCGGATAATCCCTCAGCGAAATCCTACATTTGGTGAGGAGGCGAGCGTTCTCCTTTCGCCAAGGAGTAACTCCCGCCTTGTTGACTTTCATAAAAATCCTCAAAATTCCCCCCCTAAGGTATTGACCAAACGACTCATTCGTGCTATAATAAAGGTATGAGTGCAACGAACCCTGTTGTCAACCAAGGCAAGGGGGGTGCTGTGCACGGGCGTTGCTCGGCGCTTAAGCGGAAGCGACTTCCAAACGGATACGGCGCCGGGCATCTTTTTGTTTATATTCCGTAAAACGAAAGGAGGTGAGCGCGTTTCCGGCGGTTTGGGCCTTTGCGTTCTTTGGATGGGAGGGATCAGGAGCGTATGGACGTGGGCGATGGCACAAGGTCAGCGAGCGGTTTGAATGATCTTGTCGAAGCGGCCAAAAAGCAGGGATTTATTACCGAGGAAGAACTCCTAAAAGCCTATCCCCAAGCGGAGCACTGCATCGCCGAGATTGATGAACTGTTTGCCCAGTTGTTAGAGGAGGGGGTCGAGTTGGTCTTACAAGAAGGCGAGGCCGAAGAGCCTCTGGTGGACGACGATGAGCCTCTCGCGGAGATGGCCGAGGAGTTTGGCGAGCCGGATGAGGAGGAAATCCAAAACCTAGAGTTAGAACAGGAAAACGCTCAAGAAGACGATTCCTCCGTCTTACTCGGAGAGACGTTCGATTACTCCCGTGAAAGCGTAGACCTCGACGGCATTTCGATAGACGATACCGTCAGCCTCTACCTGAAGCAGATGGGGCAAGTTTCTTTGCTTACCGCCGCCGAAGAGGTTATGCTGGCCAAGCAAATCGAAGAGGGCGAACAGGCGCGCGCTCGGTTGAAGCGATGCCCCAACCTCAGCCCAGAACAGTGCGAAAAGTTAAAAGAGGTCATCGCCCAGGGCGAAAGGGCGCGCACGCGGCTCATCGAAGCGAATACGAGGTTGGTGGTCAGCATCGCCAAAAAGTATATCGGCCAGGGCGTGCCCCTACTCGACCTCATTCAAGAGGGTAACATCGGCCTGATGAAGGCCGTGGAAAAGTTCGATTATCACCGAGGGTACAAATTCAGCACCTATGCCACGTGGTGGATCCGCCAAGGCATCACCCGTGCCCTGGCCCAGCAAAGCCGGCTGATTCGCCTACCCGTTCACGCGGGCGATCAGATCCGCCGCATCTATCGCGTCATCGAGCAGTTCGAGCAAGAAGAGGGGCGCCGTCCCTCGCCTGAGGAGATCGCCGAGCAGACGAACATCCCCGTGAGCAAGGTGGAGCGCCTGATGCGCATTTCGCGCTACCCCGTGTCGCTGGAGCGCCCGGTGGGCGACGATGGGGATACCGAATTCGGCGATTTTATCGAAGATGAGGAGTCGCCGGCGCCCACGGATATGGCCTATCGGCAACTCTTGCGCGAGGCGCTGGAGGAATTGATGACGGCGCTCAGCCCGCGCGAGATGCGCATCCTCCTGTTGCGCTTTGGCCTGCGCGACGGGCGCGCCCATACCCTGGAAGAAGTGGGCGAAAAGTTCGGCCTGACCCGTGAGCGCATCCGCCAAATCGAGCACCAGGCGTTGGATCGCCTGCGTCGCCCTCGGCGCAGCAAACTCCTCCGAGATTATCTCCGTTGACGGATACCGCAAGGAACCCGCGAGGCCGGGCGCAAACCCCGGCCTCGCTTTTTCTGTATGGCCGCACCCTCCCTTTGACCATCCCCCTCAGCAAGGCTATACTCCTGCCGCAAGCGCCCGATTCCTTCCGTATGGCAGAGGCTATGTGCCCGTTCCCTAGTGAGGCCCTTTGGCAAGAGGCCTGGCGCATTCGCCAAGCGCACCATCCCGACGAAATCCTTTTTACCCGCCCCACGGCTACGGTGCCGGTCAGCCTCACGGGCGCCTCGTGTGCGCTCAACTGCGCCCACTGCGGGGGGCACTATCTTCAGCATATGCGTTTCATCGAGGACCTTACCCCCTCGAGCGAGACGAGTTATCTCATCTCCGGCGGGTGCGACGCGTTGGGGCGGGTGCCCATCACCACCCATCTGGAGGCCATCCGCCGCCTGCGGCCCGGCCACCGTATGAACTGGCACGTGGGGCTTTCTAGCGAAACCGACCTCCGCGCCGTGCTCCCTTATGTGGACGTCATCTCCTTCGACATCGTCGGAGACCGCGAGACGGCCCACGAGGTATATGGCCTGGACCTCAACCTTGAGGATTACCTCCGCACCTTTGAGGCCCTGCGCCGCCTGGCGCCGGTGGTGCCGCACCTCACCATCGGCCTGCGCGGGGGCAGGCTCTCCGGCGAATGGGCTGTGTTAGAGGCCTTGCAGGCCTTGGGGGTCGAGCATCTCATCTTGATTATCCTCATCCCCACGCCGGGCACGCGCTATGCAGGGTGCGCTCCCCCTTCGTTAGAGGACGTCTCTTCCGTGTTCCTCGCCGCACGGAGGCTGCTCCCCCAAGCGCGGCTCTCCCTGGGCTGTATGCGGCCGATGGGCGCCTACCGCCAAGAGGTGGATGCGTTGGCCATCCGCGCGGGGCTGAATGCCCTCGTCAACCCCACGCGCCGCGCCGAAGCGCTCGCCCAGGAATACGGCCTGCGCATCCTCTGGAGGGACGAATGCTGCGCACTGATCTAGCGGAGCGAGGCCCCTCGCAGGCCTGGCGCGTTTCGGTGGGGAGCGCGGCGGTGCTCGGCCTGTGCGCCGTGCAGATGGACGCGACCCCCACCACGGCCTACCTGATGCTCGGCGAACGGTGCGCGCGCCGCTGTACCTTTTGCACCCAAGCGCGAGATAGCCAGGCAAGTTCGGCGCTCCTTTCGCGCGTTACCTGGCCACCCTTCCGCCAAGAGGAGATTCTGCAAGGCATCGCGGCGGCCTTTGCCCAAGGGCAATTGCAGCGAGCCTGCTTTCAGGTAACCGTATCGCCCCAGTACATACGCAGGGCTGAGGAAGCCATCCGCGCCGTATCCGCTGCCTGCCCCATCCCCATCTCGGTGAGCATCGCCGTTCGCTCCTTGGCAGAAGTCGAACGCTTGCTCGCGGCCGGCGCCGAACGGGTAACCCTTGCCCTCGACGCCGCCTCGGCGCGCATAGCGGCCCAAGCCAAGCCCGGCCTCGATTGGGAACGGGCGCGCCAGTTCCTCTATGCCGCGGCAGAACGTTACCCCGGCCATATTGGGACGCACCTCATCGCCGGCCTCGGCGAGACGGACCAAGAACTCCTTTCCTGCCTCGCCGATTTGTACGACCACGGCCTGATGGTGGGCCTTTTCGCCTTCACGCCCATCCCCGGCACACCGATGGCGCACCATCCCCCGCCGGATATTATCCGTTACCGCGCCCTTCAGGCCGCACGGTGGCTGTTAGCGCAGGGGCTGGTCAACGCGCGGGCTTTGCGCTATGATGAAGCGGGTAGGCTCATCGGCCTTGGCCTCACCAAGGGAGAAATGGCGCGCCTCCTAGAGGGGGGCGAGGCCTTCCGCACGGCCGGCTGTGCGGGGTGCAACCGCCCCTACTATAACGAGCGGCCCGGCGGAGTGCTCTACAACTATCCCCGGCCCCTCACACCCAAAGAAAACGCGCGCGAAATCGGCGCCCTCCTCGAGCGCGGGTTCCCGTAAAGGGTGTCCGGGCCGATTGGGTGTATAATCTGGCTCAAAGGAGAGAAGGATGCCTCAGAAGACCCTGTTATATGAACGGCATCTCGCCCTGGGCGGGCGCATGGTCGAGTTTGCGGGGTGGTTGCTCCCCGTGCAGTACCCCACAGGCCCCAAAGTGGAGCACCTCCGCGTGCGAGAGGCGGCCGGCCTCTTTGACATTGACCATATGGGGCAGGTCGTCGTGAGCGGCCCAGATGCCCTGCCCTTCCTCCAGCACGTGATGACGGCCGATGTGGGGGCGATCTCCCTCTACGAGGCCAAGTACTCGCTCCTCTGCTACGATGACGGCACCGTGGTGGATGACACCTTCATCTATCACCTGCCCGATCGGTACTTTATCGCCATCAACGCCTCCAACAACCGCAAAGATACCCTTTGGCTCGAGCACCACGCCACGGGGTATGACGTGCGCATCGAAAACGTCTCCGAAAAGACCTATATGCTCGCCTTGCAAGGCCCGCGCGCCCAAGAAATCCTTCAGCCCCTGTGCGAGGCGGATCTTTCCATCCTCGCCTATCACCACGCCGTAGAAACGCGCGTCGCCGGCATCCCGGCCCTCATCGGGCGCACAGGCTACACGGGCGAAGACGGGTTTGAACTGTTCTTCCCGGCCGAAAAGGCCCCCACGATGTGGGAGACGTTGATGGCCCAAGGCGCCCCGTTGGGCCTTTTGCCCATCGGCCTTGCCGCGCGCGATTCGCTCCGCTTCGAGTGTTGTATGCCCCTCTACGGCCAAGAGATTTCCGCGCAGACGACGCCCCTCGAGGCCGGCCTCGGTTGGGCCGTGGCCCTGGCCAAACCGGCCTTTATCGGGCGAGAGGCCCTCTTGAAACAGCGCCTCGAGGGGCCGGCGCGCCGGCTCGTGGCCTTCCGCATGGTGGAGGGCGGCGTGCCGCGCCACGGTTACCCGGTCATCATAGACGGCGCGCCCTGCGGCGAGGTGACGAGCGGTATGTACGCCCCGAGTTTGGATGCCTTTCTCGGCCTGGCCTATGTGCCTGCAGCGCACAGCGCCTTGGGCACTGAAATCGGCATCCTCATCCGAGATAAGCCACGCCGCGCCGTCATCGTGCGCAAACCGTTTTACACACCCGCCTACCGCAAAGGATAATTCAGGAGGAAACACACTATGGCTATTCAAGTTGACCCGCGTTGCCTGTACACCAAGACCCATGAGTGGGTTCGCGTCGAGGGCGAGTTCGCCTATACGGGCATTACCGACTATGCCCAGCAGCAATTGAGCGATATCGTCTACGTGGAACTGCCCGAGGTGGGCGCCCAGTTCAAGAAGGGCGAGGTCTTTTGCACGGTGGAATCCGTCAAGGCCGCCTCGGATTGCTACCTCGCCGCGAGCGGCGAAATCGTCGAGGTCAACGAGGCGCTCATCGAACGGCCGGAACTTGTCAACCAGGATCCGTACGGCGAGGGCTGGCTTGTGCGCTTTCGGGTGGATGACCCCGCCGACCTAAGCGACTTGATGTCGCCGGAGGATTACGCGACCTTTGCGGCGCAGGAAGAGGAGGCCCACGTATGACCTACGTTCCTCACACGCCGGCCGAAGTGGCCGAGATGCTCGCGCGCATCGGCGTAGGGCGCATCGAGGACCTGTTTGAGGTGGTGCCGGCCGAGCATCGCTTCCCTCCGGTAGAATTGCCTCAACCCCTCTCTGAAATGGAGGTGCTGGCCGAACTGCGTGCCCTCGCCGAACGCAATGTGGACCTGAACCATCTGGCTTGCTTTTTGGGCGCGGGCGCCTATCGCCATTTTGTGCCAAGCGTCGTTCAGCATATCACCAGCCGCTCCGAGTTCTATACGGCCTACACGCCCTACCAGCCCGAGGTCAGCCAAGGGACCCTGCAAGCCATCTTTGAATACCAGAGTATGATTTGCGACCTGACGGGGCTGGATGTGAGCAACGCCTCCCATTATGATGGCGGCACGGCCCTGGCCGAGGCCATCATTATGGCGATGAGCGTCTTCCGTGGGAAGCGCAACCGTGTGGTCATCTCTCGCGCCGTGCACCCCGAATACCGCGAGACGATGCGCACCTACACCCAGGGGTTCGGCATCGAATACGTGGGCGATGACGACCCTGCCCTATCCTTGGAGGATTTAGCCGCCCTGGTGGATGACAACACGGCTTGCCTTGTGGTGCAGAACCCCGACTTTTTCGGGCGCGTGCATCGCTTGGCGCCCCTGGCCGAGGCCGCGCACGCCCACAAGGCCCTCCTCGTCGTCGCCTGCGACCCCATCGCGCTGGGGATGTTCAAGGCCCCCGGTGCGGAGGGCGCCGATATCGCCCTCGGCGAAGGCCAGCCCTTGGGCAACCCCCTCAACTTTGGGGGGCCGTACCTGGGGTTCTTTGCCTGCCGAGAGGAGCACGTCCGCCGTATGGCCGGCCGTTTGGTGGGCGAGACGGTGGATGTGCACGGCCAGCGCGGCTATGTGCTGACCCTCTCCACGCGCGAACAGCACATCCGCCGCGAAAAGGCCACTTCCAACATCTGCACGAACCAAGGGTTGAACGCGCTAGCGGCGGCCGTCTATCTGGCCGCTTTGGGCAAGAGCGGCTTGAAGAAGGTGGCCCAACTCTGCTACCACAAGGCGCACTATGCCGCGCGGGAAATCTCTGCGCTGGAGGGCTTTGCCGTCGAAGACAAAACGCCTTTCTTCAAGGAATTCGTCGTGCACTGCCCGCGCCCCGTCGCCGAAATCAACGAGCGGCTCCTGAGGGAGCACCGCATCCTGGGCGGGTTTGACCTGGGGCGCTTTTACCCCGAGCGCCAAGGCCAAATGCTCCTTTGCGTTACGGAGATGAACACCGTCGGCGAAATCCAGCGCCTTACCCAGGCCTTGCGGGAGGTGGCCCGATGACGACGGAACCCCTCATCTATGAGTTGAGCGTGCCCGGGCGCTGCGCCGCCCATTTGCCCGATCTTGACGTGCCCCCCAGCGCCCTCCCGCCCGAGGATATGCTGCGCGATGATCTCCCCTTGCCCGAGGTGAGCGAGGTGGACCTCGTGCGGCATTACATTCGCCTTTCCCAAAAGAACTTTGGCGTGGATTTGGGGATGTACCCCTTGGGGTCCTGCACGATGAAATACAACCCCAAGGTGAACGAGGACGCGGCGCGCCTCCCCGGCTTTACCGAAACGCACCCCTATCAACCGGTGGAGACGGTGCAGGGCAACCTGGAGTTGATGTACCGCTTGCAGGAATGCCTCAAAGCCCTGAGCGGGTTTTGCGCCGTAAGCCTTCAGCCGGCGGCTGGGGCGCAGGGAGAGTTGACCGGCGTCCTGATGATCCGCGCCTATCACCAGGCGCGCGGCGAGGGGCACCGCACGGTGATGCTCATCCCCGATTCGGCCCATGGCACCAACCCCGCCTCCACGACGATGGCCGGCTACCAAATGGTGGAGATCAAGTCCGACCAGCGCGGCAATGTGGATTTGGACGACCTGCGCGCCCACCTCGATGACCGCGTGGCCGGGATGATGCTCACCAACCCCAATACCCTGGGCCTGTTTGACGAGCACATCTTGGAGATCACGCGCCTTGTGCACAAGGCGGGCGGCCTGATGTACGGCGATGGGGCCAACTTTAACGCCTTGATGGGCGTGGCCAAGCCGGCCGATTTGGGGTTCGATGTGATGCACTTTAACCTGCACAAGACCTTCTCCACCCCGCACGGCGGGGGCGGCCCCGGCAGTGGGCCGGTGGGCGCCTCGGAGGCGCTCGCTGACTTTCTCCCCGGCCCCATCGTCGCCCGTCGAGAGAAGGGCGGCGCCCCCTTTTACGATTTCGAGATGCCGCCCCGTTCGATTGGCCGCATCAAGACGTTTTACGGCCATTTCGGCGTGGCCATCCGTGCCTATACCTACATCCGTATGCTGGGCGCTGAGGGGCTCAAGTGGACGTCTTTTGCTGCCGTACTGAACGCGAACTATCTCCAGGCGCTCCTCAAAGGGACCTATCCCCTGCCCTATGACCGGCCCTGTATGCACGAATTCGTCGTAGAAGGGCGGATCGCCGGCGCGCCGGGGGTGCGCGCCCTGGATATCAGCAAGCGGCTCATTGACTACGGCGTGCACCCGCCCACCAACTATTTCCCGCTCATCGTGCCCGAGGCGCTGATGATCGAGCCGACGGAGACGGAGAGCAAGCCATCGCTCGACCACTTTGCCGAGGCGATGCTGCGCATCGCCCAAGAGGCTCGCGAAGACCCTCAACGCCTGCACGAGGCGCCGACCACCGCCCCTGTGGGCCGCTTGGATGAAGTGCGCGCCGCGCGCAACCTCATCCTGCGTTGGAAGCGCGAGGCCTAGCGTGCTAGGATGCGCTGCCCCGGCCCGGCAGGGTCATCCTCTCCCCGCTGGGCCGGGGCGGCACGAGGTGTGAAAGTAGAAAGGCCCCATGCTATACCTTGTGGCCACGCCCATCGGCAACCTTGGCGATATCACCCTGCGCGCCCTGGAGACGCTCCGCCAGGTGGATTGGGTTGCCAGCGAAGATACGCGCAAGACGGGGCATCTCCTCAAGCATTACGGCATCTCCAAACCGCAAATCGCCTTTCACGCCTATAACGAGGAGCAGGCCGGCCGCCGCATCCTGGCCCTCTTGCACGAAGGCCGCTCGGTGGCCCTGGTGACCAACGCCGGCACGCCGGGCATCGCCGACCCGGGCTATTCCCTCGTGCGCCGCGCCCTCGATGAGGGCCTAGAACTGACGATGATCCCTGGGCCGACGGCCTTTGTGATGGCCGCCGTCCTCTCGGGGCTGCCCGTGCACAGTTTCGTCTTCCGCGGGTTCGTGCCTCGGCGCCCCGGGGCGCGGCGGCGCTTCTTCGAGCAGGATCGGGCCATCCCCTACACGCTGGTGTATTATGTCAGCCCACACCGCCTGCGGGCCACCCTGGAGGATGCCTTGGCCGCCTTGGGAGATCGCCCGGCGGCCCTGGCCAACGATCTGACCAAACTCTTTGAACGCGTCGAGCGGGGACCTTTGAGCGCCCTCCTCGCAGGGCTGGGCGAGGAAACGCCCCAGGGCGAGTTCGTGCTCGTGGTGGCCGGGAACCCCGAGGCCGAGGAAGGATGAGCGATCTCCCTTCGGCCTCGCTCGATCGCCTGGTGCGCGAGGTGGCGCAAAGCCCCAAATACCGCACCCTGGTGCCCGAGTTCATCGCCCGCATCGGGGCGCGCGAACTCGCTGTGCGAGGCTCCTTCAAAGAGGCCGTCAAGGCCACTAAGCGCAAACTCCACCAAGTGACGGGCGCCTATGTGCAGGAACCGGCCCAATACCGCCGCTGGCTGGAGAGCCTGCGCGCAGCCCGCTCCTTGGGCGAGGACTCCTTTCGAGCGGCCTGCCGCGAGGTGATGTCTGCCCACGCTTCCAGCCGAGAACGGCTGACCATCCTGGAACGGTTCTATCGAGAAACGCTTGGCTCCCTTGCGCCCATCGCTTCCGTGCTCGACGTGGCCTGCGGCCTGGGGCCGCTGGGCATCCCTTGGATGCCCCTTGTGCCGCGCGCGCGGTACATCGCTTACGATGTGGATACGGCCCTGATGGCCTTCTTGCAGGATTTTCTCACGCTCGCCGGCCTGGAAGGGCGCGCCCGCGCCGAGGACGTGCTCGGCGGCCTTGCGGAGAAAGGCCCTTTCGATGTGGCCTATCTGCTCAAGGCGCTCCCTTGCCTGGAGCAGATCGCCCCCGGCTGCGGCGGGCGCTTTCTGGAGGAGTTGCCAGCGCGAGCCATCTTGGTATCATTCCCAGTGGCGAGCCTCGGGGGCCGCGCCAAGGGGATGCCCGCCCACTATGAGGCCTACCTGAGGGGCCTCCTCGAGGGCAAGCCGTGGCGCGTCCAGCGGTTTGCCTTTGAGACGGAACTGGCATTCCTCATCGAAAAAGGGTAACCTACCCATACAGGAGGGGATAATGGACATTCGTCAAGGGGAAGGGCGTTTCGGGGCTGACCTCACGCCGCGCGAGCGTTTTCGGCGCGTGATGCACTACCAATATGTGGATTACATCTCCCACCTCGAGTTCGGCTACTGGGATGAACTGAAACAGACCTGGTGGGAACAGGGGCACCTGCCGCGTTCCTTCCGCCAGGCCGATGGCTCGATTCCCGATCGCCTGGTGGAAGAGTTTTTCGGTGTAGAGCAAATCGAACGGGTCGAGCCGCCCATCGGCGCACGCCCTCTGCGCAACATCGAAGTCATCGAGCGCACCGCCGAACGGATCACCTATCGGGATGGGCTGGGCGTTTTGCGGCAAGAACAACTCACGGGCACGCGCACCATCCCCCATTTTCTCGAGTTCCCCGTCCGCGACCGCGCCTCTTGGGAGGCCTTTCGCGACGAATTCTTGGACCCTTCTCACCCCGATCGCATCATCCCGCCGGAGGAGTGGGCCGCCAAAGAGGCGATGAGCCGCACGAGCACGAACCCCGTCTCCGTTTGGTTCGGCTCCTTTATCGGTTGGATCCGCGATTGGACGGGGTTCGAGACCCTGGCCTACCTCTCGATGGACGATCCCGACCTCGTCGAAGAGATGGTGGCCCACCTCTCGCAGATGCTCCTGCACATCTTGCCGGAAACGTTGATGCGCTGCCAGTTCGACGCGGCCGCTGGCTGGGAGGATATCTGCTTCAACAGCGGCCCCATCCTCAGCCCCAAATTCTTTAAGGAGCGCATCATCCCCCATATGAAGCCCGTGATGCGCCTCTTGCGCCAGCACGGCATTGACGTCATCTGGACGGATTGCGACGGAAACATCCTCAAACTCATCCCCCTCTGGATGGAGGCGGGTTTGAATTGTATGTTCCCCCTGGAGGTGCACCCCGGCAATGACCCGGTGGCCCTCAAACGCGAATATGGGCGCGACCTCCTCATTCGGGGCGGGTTCGACAAGTTCTGCCTGTGGGAGGGCAAAGAGGCCATCTTGAAAGAACTCAAGCGCCTGGAGCCGGCCGTGGCCGAGGGTGGGTTCATCCCCCATGTGGATCACCGCTGCCCTGGGAACGTCCCCTTTGATACCTATTGTTATTACATTTGGGAAAAGTGCCATATGTTGGGTTGGCCCGAAGATCGCATCAAATCCTTCCGGGCTTTTGCCAAGTGGCGCCCATAGAACACACCCAACCGAGAAAAGGGGTGCGAGAGGAGCGAAAAACCCTTGACATTTTCTCTTGCGCCCTTTATAATAGATATTGAACATGTACATCAGCACGGTTGCATGGATGTGATGCCGCCTATGGTTCAGAGCCGCCTCGTTCGACGGCCAGAAAAGACAGAGTCGTTTGATGAGCGCTCGGCTTTCTCCCGCTTCTCTTGCGCAGGCCGTCTTGACCCAGCTAAGGCGGCTGGATAGCGCCGTCTGTGAGCGAGCCAAGGGCCTGCAGGCCCTGCGCGGCGGCGACGCAGAATATCGCGGCATCTTTGTCTCAGACGAGGAATTTAGCGCCCTTCTCAAACGCCCCTTGGGCCTTTCCCCCCTCGATGGCCCCCAGCCCCACGGCCCACCTTTACCCTCTGAGGATGGAACGTGGGCGCAATTCCTGGCGCAGTTTCGGCTCACCCCCCTCGAAGGGGAAATCCTCCTCCTGGCGCTCCTGGCCGAAGTGGACCTCAAATATGAGCGGATGTGCGCCTACCTTCAGGATGATGTAACCTGCCGCCACCCCACGGTAGATTTGGCCCTCAACCTCCTGTGCACGAACCTGGCGGAACGTTTGCAGGCGCGGCGCTTTTTCTCGCCCGATGCGCCTCTCCTTGGCTATCGCCTCCTCTCCCTCCGCGCCCGCGAGGGGCACGAGGCCCTCATCGCCCACACGATCCACGTCGAGCCGCGCCTGGCCTCGCAACTCCTCGAGGGCACGTGGGAGGTTTCTCCTTGGCCTCCGGGCCTGGAGCCGCTTTTCGCCCCGCAGGGCGAAGGGCCGGCTCTGCCCAAGGGGTTCACGGAGAGGCTCCGCCGTTTGGCCCAGGCGGATCACCCCTCCGGTTTGTGGGTGCACCTGGCAGGCCAGGATCGTTGGCTCCTCGAGCAAAGCGCCGCGGAACTCGGCCGAATTTGGGCAAGGCCTTGCCTCCTCCTGCGTCTGGATGATCTCGAACCCCTCCCTGGGGCTTGGGATGACGCGGTGAGCGCGGCTGTGCGCGAGGCCTTGCTCCGCGAAAGCCTCCTCGCCCTTTCCCCGCCCAAGGTCGCGGAAGATTCGCCTGTGAACGCCGTTTCGCCCCAAATGCTCTCGGCCTTCGATGTGCTGGCTGGCTTCCCCTACCCCGTCTTGTGGTTGGGCTGGCAAGAAAAGAATATCCCCCTCCCCTCGCCAGATCACCGGCTGATGCACCTAGAGTGCCCAGCGCTCGACTATGCCGAACGGTACGCCTTGTGGCAGGGCGCCACGTCGGGCCAAGCCGTCGAGGAGGGGGCCTTGCTCGCCATCGCCGGGCGCTTTCGCTTGAGCGGCGCGCAGATTATGCGGGCCGCGCGCCTAGCGCGCGATGCGGCCTGGCAACGCGACCCGGCCTCCCCCCAAATGCGCTTCGCCGACCTCGCCGGCGCCGCGCGCACGGTCAGCGCGGGCCACCTCGGGTCGCTCGCCCGGCGCATCGAGCCGCGCCGCACCTGGGAGGATTTGGTCCTCCCGCCGGATCGCCTTGCCCAACTGCGCGAGATGTGCGACCAGTTCATCTATTCCCCCCTCGTCCTGGATACTTGGGGGTTCAGCAAACACGCCTCGCGGGGCCTTTCGGCCCTTTTTGCGGGGCCTTCGGGCACAGGCAAGACGATGGCCGCCGAAGTGGTAGCGCACGAACTCGCGCTTGACTTGTATCAGATTGACCTTTCCGGCGTGGTGAGCAAATACATCGGCGAGACAGAGAAAAACCTGGAGCGCATCTTTGAGATGGCGCGAGATTCCAACGCCATCCTCCTCTTTGACGAGGCCGACGCCCTCTTTGGCAAGCGTTCCGAAACGCGCGACGCGCACGACCGCTACGCGAATATCGAGGTGAGTTACCTCCTGCAAAAGATCGAGGAGTACGATGGCATCGTCATCCTGACGAGCAATCTGCGCCAAAATCTCGATGAAGCCTTTTTGCGGCGCTTGCAGTTCAGCATCGAGTTCCCTATGCCCGATGAGGCGGCCCGCCTGGCCATTTGGCAGAGGCTCTTGCCCCAAACCGCCCCCTTGCACCCCACTGTGGATTTGGCCGATATGGCGCGCCGCTTCAAGTTCTCCGGCGGGAGTATCCGCAACGTGTTGGTGAACGCCGCCTTCCTCGCCGCCCATGACGGCCAAGTCATCCGCACAGAGCACCTCCTCTGGGCTGCCCGCCGCGAGTTCCAGAAACTGGGCCGCCTGGTAGATGAATCTCAATTTGGCCTCGTCGCACCGCCGGGCACCCCCATCCGAAAGGGAAACTAGAGGCCATGGCGCACAAGAAAACCCTGCCAGAACCCCCGGTGAGGCGCCAAGTGCCCAAGCCGGAGACCATCGCGCGCCGCAAGGCGCCCGTGCCGGCGCAGCGCCTTCTCCCGAATGTGCCCTCGCGGTTCGCCTTGGCCCTTCGGCGCACCACGAGCAACCGCGCCCTCCGGCGCTTGGCAGAGGGCGAATCCACCGTGCCGCCCGATCTCGAGGCGCGCCTTGCCCAAGAACAGGGCAGGGGCGAAATGCTCGAGGAGGGCCTGCGCACCAAGATGGAAAGCGCCCTGGGTGCCGATCTGAGCGCGGTGCGCATCCACCGCGATGGCACGGCGGATGCCCTCTCGCGGGGCTTGAACGCGCGGGCCTTTACCTTGGGGAGGGATATCTATTTCGCCGCCGGCGAGTACGCGCCCGAAACGGAGACCGGCCAACACACCCTGGCGCACGAGTTGACGCACGTCTTGCAAGGGCACGCCGGCACGGCCCTCGTCGTCGGGTCGGTGTATGACCCCGCCGAGGCCGAGGCCGATGAAGTGGCCAACCAGGTCGTCAAACGGCTGAGAGAAGAACCGGCCGCCATCTCTCGGCAGGCGGAAGAAGAGGAAGAGGAGGTTCAAACCCTTCGCCGTCAGCCAGAAGAAGAAGAGGAGGAAGAAATCCAGGCCGTCCGCCGGCAAGCCGTAAAAATGGAGACGATGATCGATTGGGAAGATAACCCAGAGTATGAAGGGCCTGCACCCGAGGAGGAACAAGAGGAGGAGGGCGAAGAATCTACCTCCACGCTTCGCCGCATACCCCGCGCCCAAGGGAGGCCCGCCGTCGAAATGGCCGCCTTGCAGGCCCACAGGGCGCCCTTGGCGCCCACAAAGTTACGCCGCCGCGTGACGGTGAATGTGATAACGCAAACGGCCACGCGAGATGCCATCCAGGCAATGACGACTGTGGAACTACGCGAGCAGATTGCCCTCCTGCAGCAACTTCCCGAACTCGAAGCCCCTCAGCGCGAAAACTTGGCCCTTTTGCAGGCCGAACTGACCCAACGCGAAGCGGCCCTGGCCGCCGCCGATGTGGAATCGCTCGCGCGCTCATGCGATCGCGAACTCCAGCGCCTTCAGTTTTGGATGCTTTCTCCAGGCGGGTTGCCGCTCCAAACCCTGCGCGCCTTCGATAGCGCCGTGGGCAACTTCCTTACGAACACAGAAGCCGGCGAAGCGAGCGGCATAGGCTTTGCGGATATCTTTGGCATCGTCCTCGCGGCAGTACCTGGCGTTGGCCCCATCGCGCGATGGGTCGGCTCCGATGCCGTGCGCCAAGCCGCGCTCGCCGTGGCCCAAGCCGCCGCTTCCACCACCGCCCAAGGCATCCAGAGGGGAGCCGAAGGCTCAACGGCCCAAGAGGAACGAGGGGCGCGCGCCTCGTTCGCCGCCCAGGTTCGCAGAGAGGGGGCCGCCTTAGCGGATACCCTCGCCCGGAATACGGATCAGGTTCTGAGCCTTTACGGAAGCGCGATTGACACCGCGCGCAGCGCTGGGAATGCGGGTGGCCTGCGCATCCTTTTAGTTAGCCTGCAGCACGAAAATGACGTGGCGCGCGCCGCTAACGTTGATCGCTATAACGAACTGAGCCGGCGGTTCGAGATCGAACTCTACAAACGCTATTATCAACCGCGCGCCTCCATCCACGTCATCGAACACAATGTTTGGGGGGTTACCTATCGAGGGGTGCAAGGCATTCCAAATAGTGTGCAGCAGGCCTTAATTGGCCGATTGGGCGCCGCCAGGAGGATGCTTGACCTGGCCTATGAGTGGGGTTTGCCCGAACACGTGACGCATACCTCCGGTGGGCGGTTCTAGGAGAGAAAACCGTGGGCATAGCAAGAACATCGGCAAGGGTTCGCTCTAAGCGCCGTAGCGCAGAAGAAGCCTCACGCCCTACCGGGGCGCATCGCCCCGCCCTGCTCCGGGAGCGCCCGGGGGCAGGGGCCATCTTGCCCGGCCTTTTGCTCGCCAGCGCGGTAAGCAACCGCGCCCTTCAGCGACTGGTGCAAACCGAAGCGGCGCGCATCAGGCGCCAAGAGAAAGGCCCCGCCGCAGGGACTGCCGAAGCTCCGACGGAAACGGCTCCCGCCGAGCCGGAGGCGAATGCCGCCATCGAGCGGGCCAGGCAGGTCTTTTTGGACGCGATGGCCGCCTATGAAGCCGGGGCCTACTCCGCGGCCATCGAGGGCTTCAAACAGGTGCTCGATATGGCCGGCCTGCCGGATGAAGTGTACAGTTCCTCCCTGTGGAACATTGGCCAGTGCTTTCTGAGGCTGGGGAACCGAGAGGCGGCCGCCGAATCCATCCGCGCGTATTTGGCCTCTCCGGGCATTAGCGATGCCGACCGCGCCGAGGCGGAGGCCGCCCTCGCCGAAATCACCGGCGAAAGGGAGGGGGAAGCCGTTGCGGGGAGCGTCGAAGAGGCCGAAAGCGCCGGGGGTGCCCCTGCGCCTGAAGGGGTGGTGGAAGGCCCCCTGCCCACCGACCCTGTGGAGCGCGGCAGGCAACTTTTCCAGCAGGGCTTGGCCTTCTATGAAGCGGGGAACTATGCCGAAGCGTTGGCCCGTATGAGCCAAATTATGGAGATTCCCGGCCTCGGGAACGAAACCTACACGATGATGCTTTGGAATATGGCCAAGTGCTATGAGCGGATGGGCAACGTGCCTATGGCCCTGGCTATGTTGCGCGGGTACCTTGCGCAGGAGGGGTTGAGCAGCGCAGACCGCGCCCAGGCGGCGGACCTCCTCCGCCAACTGGCCGGCGCGGGCGCGGAGGAGGCCGGGGAACGCTTGCCCGAAGCAGGCCCTACCCCGCCGGCGGGCGCCGAGGCGCCGGCCACGCCGGAGGGCGCTCTCCCCACGGATCCCGTGGCGCGAGGCCGCGCGCTATTTACCCAAGCGAACGCAGCCTACCTCGCGGGGCGTTACGCCGAAGCCCTCGCGCTCTTTCGGCAGATCGTGGATATCCCAGGCTTGCCCGACGAAGTTCACCGGATGATGCTGTGGAATATGGCGCGCTGCCTCGAAGGCCTGGGCAATAACGTGGCCGCCATTGCGATGTTGAGGGTTTACCTCGCCCAGCCGGGCCTCAGCGACGCCGACCGCGCTGAGGCCCAGGCGCTCATCGCCCAGTTACAGGGCACATAAATAGGAGCGAGAGGCGGGATGATAGACCTCCTCGATGAAACTCTGCGCGATCTAATCATCCAACGCGGGATGTTCGACCCGGATAGCGTGGAGGTGAGTTTCGACCAACCCACCGGCACGTGGGCCGCCGGGCTGACGCGCCCGACGATCAACTGCTATCTCTATGACATCCGCGAGAACACAGAACTCCGTTCCGCCGAATGGATCGTCGAGCAGAACGAAAAGGGGCAGGCCTCCAAACGGCTCGCGCCAAGGCGCTTCAACTTGAGTTACCTCATCACGGCCTGGACGCAGAATCAGGCGGAGGATGAACATGCCATCCTGTGGCGGGTGCTGGCCGTCCTTTCCAGCCACCCCATCCTCCCGCCGGAGATTTGCCACGGCGAACTGAAGCATCAGCCCTACCCCATCAAGACGGAGACGGCCCAGCCCGCCATCGCCATCGAGAACCTCCCTGACCTGTGGAGCGTGATGGATACGCCGCTCAAGCCCTCCATCAACTATGTCGTCACACTGGCGATGGATCGCGCCGTGGCCTTCACCAGCCCGCTCGTCTTTACCAAGCGCGCCTTTGTGCGCGAGAGGCTAGCGCCTTGGCGCGAAGAAATCCTCCAAATCGCGGGCGTCGTAACCCTCGAAGGGCGCCCCGTGGCGGGCGCTCGGGTAACGCTCGCTGAGATGGGGCGCACCGTCGTAACGGACGATTTCGGGCGCTATCGCTTTGGGAATGTCCCTCACGGGAGGTACCACCTGCAAGTGCGCTTTGGCCAGGCGGCTTCCGAATCCGAAATCGTGGTGCCGAACGAGAGACACGAACTGCCTTACTATGATCTACACCTGTGAGAAAGGAGGGAGGGCCTAGCGCATAAGGCGGACGTTCCGTTGGGATTGGTATTCGCTCTGCACTTGTTGCGAGGAAGGACACGATGGCAAACTATCTATCTCCCGGTGTGTATATTGAGGAGGTCGAACGCGGCACCAAGCCGATTGAGGCCGTAGGCACCTCGGTAGCCGCCTTCATCGGGTTCACCGAAAAGGCCGAAGAGCGCGTCAACGGGGGGCCTCCCGTCTCTTTGCTGAACCGCGCCACGGCTGTTACGAACTGGTCTCAGTTCGTGGATAAGTTTGGCGGGTTCGTCGAGGGGGCCTACCTCCCGTATGCTGTGTACGGCTTCTTCCTGAACGGTGGCACGCGCTGTTACGTGGTGAGCGTCAAGACGCTCCGCGCCACCTTGGAAGAGGGCGCTGCCAAACCGGCCCGCGTGGCCCTGCCGACCCGAGGCGAAAAACCGGCCGACCTCTTGGAGATCGCGGCCCGAGCCGGCGGCCCTTCGGGCAACGAAATCAAGGTAACCATCCAAGACGAGGAGGGTTCCGAGGAGACCTTCACGCTGAACGTCCACGCCCCCTCGGCCAGCGAGACGTTCACGAACTTGAGCCTCTCCAAAGATGCCGAGCGCTTCGTCGAGACGGTGGTGAACACGCAATCGCGCCTCATCACGGTGCGGCTCCTGCGCGCCGTGGGCAACCTGCCCGATAAGCGCCCTTCGGCGGGCACCTTTGCCCTCGCGGGCGGCGAGATGGTCACCCGGGCCGTAACCGTGGCGGACTATCGCGGCCAGCCGGCGGAGCGCACCGGGCTTGGCGGCCTGGAGGCGGTGGACGAGATCAGCCTCATCGCCGTGCCAGACCTGATGAAGAGTTACGAAAACGGCGAGATGACCCTCAAAGATGTGCAGGCCGTCCAGCAGGCCCTCTATGAGCACTGCGAGCGCAACAAATACTGCTTCGCCATCTTGGATTGCCCGCCGAACCTCAGGCCCCAGCAGGTGCTCGAGTGGAGGCTCGCGGCGAATTACGATACGAAATACGCCGCCCTCTATTATCCGTGGATCGAGACGGCGGATATGGTCAAGGGGCGCGGCACGGTAACCATCCCACCTTGCGGGCACATCGCGGGGGTTTACGCCCGCAGCGATGCCGAACGCGGCGTGCACAAGGCGCCCGCCAATGAGGTCATCCGCGGGGCCACGGGGTTGCCCATCCAGGTGACGCGCGGCGAGCAAGATAGCCTCAACCCCGTGGGCATCAACTGCATCCGGGCCTTCCCGGGGCGGGGCATCCGCATTTGGGGCGCGCGCACCCTGAGCAGCGACGCGGCCTGGCGCTACATCAACGTGCGGCGGCTCTTTAATATGATCGAAGAGTCCATCGAACGGGGCACGCAGTGGGTGGTGTTCGAGCCGAACGACGCCGACCTCTGGGCGCGTGTGCGGCGCGATGTGCGTGCCTTCTTGCGCACGGTGTGGAGCGCCGGCGCTCTCTTTGGCGCCACGCCCGATGAGGCCTTTTACGTCAAGTGCGATGAGGAATTGAACCCGCCCGAAGTGCGAGACCTGGGTCAACTCATCATCGAAATCGGCATCGCGCCCGTCAAGCCCGCCGAGTTCGTCATCTTCCGCATCAGCCAGTGGGCTGGCCCCTCGGCCGAGTGAGATGACGGCACAAGATCGCACAGTGTGAGGTGAGTTTGCTATGGCAGAGAGACGAGATCCCCTTGTTGGTTTTCACTATGCCATCGAGATTCAGGGCGTCATCACGGGCTACTTTACCGAGTGCTCGGGCATCGGCTCGGAGCATGAGGTCATCGAGCACAAGGTCGTGGACGAAAAGGGCCGCGAGCATATCCAAAAGATCCCCGGGCGCCTCAAGTGGGAAAACATCACCCTCAAGCGCGGCATCACCGATAATATGGATATCTGGAACTGGCGCGACCAGGTGGTGCGCGGCGATATCGAGGGCGCTCGGCATAACGGCTCCATCGTGATGTTCGACCAATCTCTCAACGAGGTGGCCCGTTGGAACTTTGAGAACGCCTGGCCGGTCAAGGTCTCCGGCCCCACGGTCAAATCCGACAGCAACGAGTTCGGCATCGAGGAACTCGTCATCACGCACGAGGGATTGTATCGCGAGCGCTAAGCCAGGGGAGGCGGTGAATGCAAACCGAATTCGAATTCACGTTGCCCCGTGGCTACGTGGATGAACGGGGCGAGGTGCACCGCGTAGGGACGATGCGCTTGGCCACGGCGATGGATGAGATCGCCCCTTTGCGCGACCCGCGCGTGCGCGCCAATGAGGCCTATCTCACGATCATCCTCCTATCGCGGGTCATCACGCGCTTGGGAACCCTGCCGGCCATCTCCCCCGCCGTCATCGAGAACCTCTTTACGGCAGATTTGGCCTACCTGCAAGATTTTTACCGGCGCATCAATGAGGTGGGCGCCAATCGCATCCCAGTGGTGTGCCCTGTATGCCAACACACGTTTGAGGCGGAGGTGGTGCCCCTGGGGGAATGACGCGCTACCCCCTCGACCGGCTCTACGAGGAGGTAGCGTACATCGCCTATCACCTGAAATGGAGCCACCAAGAGATTATGCATATGGAGCATCGAGATCGGCTCCGCTGGGTGCGGGAGGTCGCCCGCCTCAATGAGCGCTTGAACGAGGGGGCACTATGATGGGGCGGCGGTCAGAAATCTACCCGGCCTATCGCTTCGTCGTGCAGATAGACGGCGTGCCTGAGGCCTATTTCACCGAATGCACCCTCCCGACCCTGGAGGTCGAGGTCGAGGAAGAAAAGGAGGGCGGCTACAACACGGGCACGCACCTCCTCCCTGGGCGCGTGCGCCGTGGCAGTTTGACGCTCAAGCGCGGCCTGGCGCGTTCCAGCGCTCTTCTTGCTTGGTACATCTCGGTGATGCAAGGCCAAGTCACCAAGGCCCAGCGGCAGGTTTCCATTATGCTGCTCGATGAGACGGGCGCGCCCATCTTGCGCTGGGACCTACAAAACGCCTACCCCACCAAATGGACCGGCCCCACCTTGAATACAAGCCGAAGCGATGCGGCCATCGAGACGCTCGAATTGGCCTTTGAAAGTGTAACCGTCACATGAGCGGCGATTTTTCCAGAGTGCGCGCCATCTTGGGCTTTGTGGAGCGTTTGAGGCGGCGCCTTGCGCCAGCCCCCCAAGTGCGAGCACTTGGGTATACGCATTGGGTGCGCCGGCGCTATGCCTTGGCCCCGCCCGCGCCGCTCGCCGTGCATGCCCGACCCATTTCCGTGCTCGCGGGGGCGTGGCGCATCGCGGAGCGCACCCCAGAGGAGCAGCCTCTCATCCTTGCCCGCCCCTATGCGGCGGCCCCGCCCTGGCCCGAAGCGGGAATAGAGGCGGAACCCTTTGCCTATGAGGCGGAAGAAGGCCGCGAAGAGGGCGCGCCATATGCGCCCCCTGAGGCCGCGCCGCGCCCTGCCCCTTCGCTCCCCTTTTCGGTAGCCGAGGTGCGGCAGGCCCTTCAGCGCGCGGCGCCCTCGCCCGCGCCGGCGCGGCCCGCAAGCCCGGAACGGGTGCCCTCTACGGAACCCTCGATGAGGCCCCCGGCCCGGCCGGCCTTCCGGCGCGGCGCAGGCCTGGCCGAAGAGCCGGCCCCCAGGCCCCCACGTGGGGCGCCGGCGGAGCGGCCGGCAAGGCCCACGGCCTCCCAAACGGGCGAAGGGCAAGGCCCTAGGGTCGAGCGCCTCGCGTCCGTGCCCCCTCCCCCTGAGGCGCCACCTTTTGAAGGGCCTCAAAGGCCTGCCGAAGAGCCTCTGGCGCGCCCCCGCGAGGCGCCCCCGCCGCCCCTCGAACGGGCGGCCAGGCCTCCTGAGGAACCCGCCCAAGGGCCTCCTGCGCCGCCACCCCCTCCGCTCTCTCGAGGCGAGCGCCCCGCCATCTCTCGCAGCACGGGAGGCCCGCCCATTCGGCGTACGGCCGAAAGGCCGGGGCCTTTTGCAGGGCGCCCCGAACGGGCGCCTGAGGCGCCCCGCGCGGAAAGCTCGCCCCCGCCTATGGAGGAGGAACGGGCCATAGAGGGGCCTCCTCTCTCCTCTGGCGAAGGGGCGCAGGGGGAGCCGGAGGCGCCTCCGCGGGCTGGGCGTGAGGTGGAACCCTCGCCTCCCGCGCCAGGCCCGGCGCAGCGCATTGTGCGAGGAGCGCCCTCGCCGGCGGAACCCCCATCTCAGGGGGCGCCTCGCTCCTCGCCGCTCGAGGCCGCGCGGCCAACGCCCGTCCCCGCCGAGCCTTCGCTGCCATACCGTGGGGCGCCGACGAGGCCCGAGGCGGAAGGCGCAGAGACGGAGCCACCTTCGCCCGAGCCTCCGCGGTTGGGGGGGACGGCGGGCGCGGAGATTCCGCCGCTGCGCCGTGCAGCGCGCCCTGGAACGGAACGCCTCCCGCGCCGTGAGGCGGGCGCCCCAGAGGGGCGAGAGGTGCCTTCCCCTTCCGAGACGATCGAAGAGGGCGAACCATCCGCTTGGGCTGCGGAAGGCGAGGAAGATGCCTTCCCTGCGCCGTCCCCGGCGCAGGTGCCTTTGGAACGGGCGCTCCCCGTGCGCCCGCGCGGGGTAACGGGCGTGCCCCCGCCCCCGCGCCGAGCCGAGAGGGAGTCCGCCGCGCCCCGCGGGCCGGGGCCTTCGGCTCCGCCGAGGTCTTTGGCTACGCCGCCGGCAGAGGTTCGGCGCATACCCGCCGGCGATGAGGAGCCGCTCCGCGAGCAGCCCATCCCCTTGGAGGAGGCCCTCTTTGGCCGCCCTGCACGCGCCGAGCAGGCACCAAGGGGCCGGGCGCCTGCGGGTGCCCCTCCGGCGGTAGAAGGTCCACCTCCCGTCGGCGCGCCCAGCCCTGCGGTAGGGGTCACCTTCGTCCGCCGCCAGCCGGAGGCCGCGGCCCCCGCAGAGGGCGCCGCATCAGCACCCGCCGAACCCAGGGAGGGGGGCCAAGCCCCCTCAGGAGAGGCCCAAGTGGATTTGGAGAAATTGACCGACGAAGTGTACCGCCGCATTCGCGAGCGCCTGCGCATCGAACGGGAACGCTCCGGCGAGGAGCACCCCCGCTGGCGCTAACTGGGCGGCGAGGAGGTCCATATGCCGACGACGCGCGGCGGCCTGGAGCCGGCCGTCATCATCAACAAGAATACGGGCGAACGCGTGCCCTGTATGTTCAACCCGTATGAATACACCATCAGCAAACAGAACACCTACGAGCCGGCCAGCACCAAAGGGCTAAACAGCCCGCGTGTGCGCTTCAAGCAAGGCGGCGCGCAGACCCTGACGCTTCGCCTGCTCTTTGACACCTACGGCCAGGGCGAGGATGTGCGCACCTACACCGCCCCCCTGTGGCGGATGATGATGGTGGATGAGGATCGCGCCGACCAACGCACGGGCAAGAGCGAGCCGCCTCACTGCATCTTTCAGTGGGGGCGGTTCGAATTCGAGGCCGTCATCACCAAGATGGACGAAAAGTTCACCCTCTTTCTCAAAGATGGCACGCCCGTCCGCACGGTGGTGAACATCTCCCTCCAGCAGGTGGTTGACGAGGAGGCGCACGCCAAGCAGAACCCCACCTCGGGCGGGGGCACGGCGCCGCGCACGCGCATCCTCTACGCAGGCGACCGGCTCGACCTGATCGCCTGGGAAGAATACGGCGATGCCACCCGTTGGCGGCGCATCGCCGAGGCGAACGGGATAACCGATCCCTTGCGCCTGCGCCCTGGGCAGATCATTATGATCCCACCCTTGGAGTAGCGAAATGCCCCCACAAGAGGCATTGATCCGCCAATTGTATGTGCGCATCAACGGCACCCCGCTCGATACGCAAGTGATGGATGACCTCTTTCGCGTGGAGGTGGAGACCAGCCTACACCTGCCCGACCTGTGCACCCTGTGGGTGCACGACCAGAACGCGCGTTGGACCAATGCGGATACCTTCCCCCTCGGCGCGGAACTGCGCGTGGGGGTGGCCAACGAACAGGGCCAGGGCGAGACGGTCGTTTTCATCGGCGAGATTACGGGCCTCGCGCCCGAATTCGGCGAGGGGATGGTGGTGGACCTCCTCGTGCGCGCCTACGATCGCTCGCACCGCCTCCATCGCGGGGTGCACACGCGCACCTTTCAGAATATGCGCGATAGCGACATCGCCCAGAACATCGCCCAAGCGGCGGGCCTGCGCGCCGAGGTGGATACGACGCCCACCACCTATGAGCACGTTTACCAAGATGGGCAAACGGATATGGCCTTCCTCCTCGAACGGGCGCGCGCCCTTGGGTATGATGTGTACGTCCAAGATCGCACCCTTTATTTCAAGCGCGCCCGGCCCGATGGCGCCCCCGTGGTGCCGTTGGAGTGGGGCGCGCAGTTGGTGCGCTTTCAGCCCTCCCTCACCTTGGGGAGCCAGGTGAGCGAGGTCATCGTCAAGGGGTGGGACCCCTCTAACAAGCGCGAAATTGTGGGCCGGGCGCAGCGGGGCGAGGCCGCTCCCGCCATCGGCGAGAGGCGATCGGGCGGCGAGATGGCCGAAGAGGCCTTCGGGAGCGCCGGCGACCTGGTGGTGCGGGCCGCATTGGCGAGCCAGGATGAGGCCGATGCCATCGCGCAGGCCATCCTCAACGAGCACGATGGGGCCTTTGTGGAGGCCGAGGGGATGTGCCACGGCACGCCGAACCTGAGGGCCGGCTGTGTGGTGGAACTCAGCGCCCTGGGCCAGCGCTTCAACGGGCGCTATCGCGTCACGGCGGCGCGGCACATCTGGTCCACCGCGCAAGATTATGTAACCTGGTTTCAGGTTACGGGGCGCCGCGAGGAGACGTTGAGCGCCCTCTTGGTCAAGGGCGAGCCGGCTCGCTCGTTCTGGCCCTTGATGACGGGAATCGTCACCAACAACAACGACCCGGAGAATCAGGGCCGCGTGCGCCTCAAGTTCCCTTGGCTGGATGGCCAGCAAGAGAGCGCCTGGGCGCGCGTAATCGGCGTGGGCGCGGGGAACAGCCGCGGCCTCTTCTCTCTGCCCGAGGTGAACGATGAGGTGCTCGTCGGGTTCGAGCAAGGCGATGTGTCGCGCCCCATCGTCTTGGGTGGGTTGTGGAACGGCGTGGATGCGCCACCCGTCTCGGCGAGCCAGGCTGTGAGCGGCGGAAACGTGGTAGAACGCGTCTGGTACACCCGGGCCGGCCACAAGATCATCTTTCACGATGAGAATCCCGCCCAGGTGCGCATCGAGACGGCTGGGGGCCACAAACTCACCTTCGACGATGACGCCTCGAAAATCGAGATTACCACGTCCGGCGGCCAGACCCTGGTGCTCGATGATAACGGCCGCAGGCTCTCCATCAAAGGCTCGGGGGAGTTGGCCATCGAGGCCGGCCAGAACCTGAGCATCAAGGCCTCGGCGAATATGAACATCGAGGCGAACGGCAACGTGACCATCAAGGGCGCGATTATCCAGTTGAACCCGTAACGGAGGGGACGATGCCCGCACAGCCGGCGGCCAAACAAGGGGATATGATCCAGGCCTTGGATACGCACATCGTGATGGTGCCCTCGCCGGGCGGCCCCGTGCCCACGCCTACCCCTGGCCATCCCTTCAACGGGATTATTGACGGGGGCCTCAGCACGAACGTCTTGATCAACGGGCGGCCCGCCGCCACGGTCAATAGCACGGCCACCAACCAGCCACCGCACATCCCCATCGGCGGGCCGTCATTCCAGATTCCGCCGACGAACCGGGCCACGATTATGATGGGCAGCACGACGGTCCTCATCAACGGCAAGGGCGCCGCCCGCAATGGCGACCCCGCGCTCACCTGCGATGACGTGGTGCCCCTCCCCCAAGGGCGCGTCATCGCCACGGGGACGGTACTCATCGGCGGGTAGACGTGTAAGAGCGAGGTGAAAGAGTGCTTGGAGATATCATCGGCAAAGGATGGGCCTTCCCACCCCATTTGGATCATCGCGGCCAGATCGCCCTGGTCGAAGGGCCAACGGAAATCGAGCAGGCCATTTGCATCATCCTTTCCACCGTGCCGGGCCAGCGCGTGATGCGCCCCGAATTCGGTTGCCGCCTGCACGAGTTGCTCTTTGCACCCAATAACAACCAAACAGCGGGCCTGGCCGAACGTTACGTCCGCGAGGCCTTGGGCCGTTGGGAGCCGCGCATCGCCTTGGAGCAGGTAACCGCCACGGTGGACCCCAACGATCGGGCCTGCCTGCTCATCACCATTGCCTATCGCATCAAGGCCACGCACTCCAGCCGTAGCCTCGTCTATCCCTTTTACCTGATCCCAGAGGAGTAATGCTTATGCCGCTCCCGATGCGCCCTTTGGACGACCGCTCCTTCCAAGACCTGGTGGATGAGGCGAAAAAGCGCATCCCCCTGTATTGCCCCGAGTGGACCGACCACAACGTCAGCGACCCAGGGGTTACGCTTATCGAACTCTTTGCCTGGATGATGGATATCCTCCTCTATCGCCTGAACCAGGTGCCCGATCGGCATTATATCAAGTTACTCGAACTCCTCGGCATCCAATTGGAGCCACCCCAAGCGGCGAGTGCGCCCTTGACCTTTTACCTTTCGGCGCCGCAAGAACAGATGATCGTTGTGCCGCAGGGCACCGCGGCCTCTACCTCTCGCGCTGATGGCGGAGAGGCCATCGTCTTTACTACGGATGAACCCCTGCGCATCCGCCCGGCCAAGTTGGCCCACATCCTCGTGCGCCAGCGCGACGAAAGGGGGAACCTTGCCTACCGCGAGATCGCCCTCCAGCGCCTGGAGCGCGAGTTCACGCCCTTTTCGCCTGTGCGGCCGCAGGTGGGCGAGGCCATCTATTTCGGGTTTGAAGAGGCGCTTGACCGCCACCTCATCGCCCTGGATATGGATTGCGTGCGCGCGGGCGGCCTGAATATCATCCCCGAATCGCCGCCCCTCCTCTGGCAAGCCTGGGGCGAAGGCGGCTGGGCCGATGTAGAGGTCGAATCGGATACGACGGGCGGTATGAGTTGGCCCGGCCAAGTGCGCCTCCACCTGCCGAAACTCGCCCCTACCGAAATCGGCGGCCTCACGGCCCATTGGGTGCGCTGCCAGGTGAGGGAGCCAAGGGGCGCCGAACAACCCTACGAGACCTCGCCTATCTTGAGGGACGTGGCCGCGGCCACTTGGGGCGCTACCGTGACGGCCACCCACGCCACAGAGGTAACCGCCGAGCCGCTGGGCCGCAGCGACGGCTCGCCTGGGCAAGTGTTCCGGCTGGAGCACACGCCGGTGCTCCCCCGGCGGCCGGGCGAATGTGTGGAGATTTGGCAAGCGGGCATGGAAACGTGGGAACCCTGGACGGAGGTAGAGACGCTCGCCGAATCTGGCCCGGAGGATAAACACTACCTTCTCGATAGCGTCACCGGCGAGATCCTCTTTGGCCCTGCGCTTCGCCAGCGCGACGGCACCGTCAAACGATACGGCGCCGTGCCCCCGCGCGGCGCTGACCTTCGCTTTTCGCGCTACCGTTACGGCGGCGGCACGGCGGGCAATGTGCGCGCCGGAGCCATTACCGAACTCAAGACGGCCATCGCCTATGTGGATCGCGTCGTCAACCGCCAGCCGGCCCAAGGGGGCTTGGATCAGGAGACCCTGGAGCATGCCATCTTTCGCGCCCGCAACCTGTTGCGTTCGCGTTACCGCGCAGTAACCACGGCAGATTACGAATATCTCATCTTGGATCGCTTTCGCGGGCGCATCGCGCGCGCCCTGTGCCTGCAGGCCACCCTAGGGGGCACGCCGGCACCGGGGCAGGTGTACGTCCTAGTCATCCCCGCGCTTACGGAGGAAGAAGCGAGAGGATACATCCCCCTCTCCCGCCTCGCCTTGAGCGACGACTTGCGTAACGAGATCACCGCCTTCCTTGACGAGCGCCGCCTTCTGACCACGCAACTCATCGTGCGGGCGGCGGGGTACAAGCGAGTGCGCATCGAGGCCGATGTGGTCGCCCGCCCCGGCGCCGACGAGCGTCGTCTCCGGCAGGCCATTATCGCCGCGCTGAACCGCTTCATCAACCCCATCCTCGGCGGTGCCGAAGGGACGGGCTGGCCGTTCGGGCGCGAGTTGTACCTTTCGGATTTGTACGTCTGCATCCAGCAAGTGGAGGGGTTGCTGAACGTCCAAGAGATTCGTATGTACTGGCTCGACGAGGCCGATCGCCCTCACCTTGCCGAACGCAAGATAGACCTTCTCGCCCATGAGGTAGTCGTATCCGATATTCACCAGGTTCGCGTCACAGCGGAATAGCACTATGAGCCAAGATCAAGTGCGCGCCAAATTGTACATCATCGCGCCGGGCGAGCCGGAGCGCGTCTATGAAATCGCCCAGCCCATCACCCGCATCGGCCGCGAGCCTTCCCTCAATGACCTGGTGCTGCCCCATGCCTGGGTCTCGCGCCAGCATGCGCGCATCTATGCCGATCGCTGGCCGCTGCGCATCCAAGATATGCGCTCGAGCAACGGCACGCTGGTGAACGATCGCCCGCTCACGCCGGAGGAGATCCGCCCCTTGGCCGATGGCGACATCATCGCCATCGGCCCCTTCCGCCTGCGCTACGAGGCGCCCCCGCCCCCTCCGCCGCCCGTAGAAAATCAGCGCCAACCGGTCATCTTGCGCGGCGAGCCTCTGCCCCGGGCCGAGATGCCCCCTCCCCTGCCGCCCGAACCTCCTCCTACCGCCGAAGAAAGGCCCCGGCCCCCGCTCCAGCCGTGGGTGGGCATCCCGCGAGATGCCAGCCGCTGGTTGCAGTATCTCCCGCCCATTTACAGCGAGGACGGGTTCATCGGGCGCTTCCTGCTCATCTTCGAAGATCTCCTTTCGCCCATTGAGCAGATCATCGCCCATTTCAGCCTATTCCTTGACCCCTTGACCGCGCCCGAGGCGTTCATCCCTTGGCTGAACGAATGGCTGGCCGAAATCGTAGACGAACGTTGGCCCAGCCGCACCCAGCGCGAACTCTTGAGGCACGTCAGCGAACTCTACCAGGCACGGGGCACCAAGCGGGGCCTGCAAGAGTATCTGCGCATTTGCACGGGGTGCCCGGCCGAAATCGTCGAAAATGACCAAGGGCCTTATACTGTAAGGGTCGTGCTCCACACCGAAGGCCGAACCGTAGATAGCGCTATGGTAGAGCGCATCGTCCGCGCCAATTGCCCCGCGCACGTGGCCTACCGCATCGAAATCGCCTAACGCCGCCGGGCGCAGGAGGGAATGCCGTATGGATCAACTGGTCGGTCAAATCCTCGATAATACCTATCGCATCGAAAAGATTCTCGGCCAAGGGGGGATGGGCGCCGTCTTCCTAGGGCGAGATATCGCCCTGAACCGCGACGTAGCCATCAAGGTGATGCACCCCCACGTGGCCGCCCAAGAGGGGTTCCGCGAGCGCTTCTTGCAAGAGGCGCGGGCCATCGCCGCCCTGGAACACCCCGGCATCGTCCCCATCTATACCTTCAGCCGAGACCCGAAACTCCTCTATATCGTGATGGCCTTTCTGCCCGGCCAGAACTTGCGCGATTGGCTGAGCCACCTGGCCCAGCAGAATATGCGCATCTCGCTCACCGAGAGCCTGGCCATCGTCGAATCGGTGGCCGATGCCCTGGCCTATGCCCACCGGCGGGGCGTCTACCACCGGGACGTGAAACCCGGCAATATCATCCTCAAACCTCTCGAGGCGGGGCAGACGAACATCGCCGGGCTGCCCTTCCAACCCGTGCTCACGGATTTTGGTTTGGCGAAACTCGCCGAGGGGGGCGTGCACAGCGTTACGGGGATGGCTATGGGCACGCCGGCCTATATGGCCCCGGAGCAATGCGAGGGGCTGGAGATTGACGGCCGCGCAGATATCTATGCCTTGGGGATCGTCCTATACGAACTCGTTACGGGCCGCGTCCCGTTTTATGTCAAAACGCTTACGGAGGCCATCCGCGCCCATACCAAAGAACCGCCCCCACCGCCCCGTTCGGTCGCGCCAGAGTTGCCCTCGCAGGTGGAGGAGATCATCCTCAAGGCCCTGGCCAAGCGCACGCAAGATCGGTATCAAACGGCCGATTTGATGGCTCAAGCCTGCCGCGCGGCGAGATTGGCCTTGCCCCGCCAAGAGGAAGCCACCTTTGCCGCGACCCAAGCCGGCCAAGTGAGCCTGGCGACGATGCTCTCGCACGAGGCCCCGCCGCCGGCCCCCGAGCGCGATGCCTGGCCCACGCCGCCGGCCGAAATCCCCGTGGGGGGGCGCGTCCTTGTGATGTCTCCAGAAGGGCGCACGATGGCCGTACCCTTTGCCGGCAAGCAGCGCCTGACCATCGGCCGCGATCCTACGAACGATATCGCCATCCCTAGCCCGCGCATCTCGCGCCGCCACGCGCAGATCACCTTTGACGGCACGCGCTATTACCTGACCGACCTAAACAGCACGAACGGCACTTTTCTCGGCAATGATCGGCTCCTCCCCGGCATCGCGGAGCCATGGCAGCCGGCCGTCCAAGCCCGCGTGGGAGACTATTGGCTGCGCCTCGAGGTGGCCGGCGCGGCCCCTGCCCCCCAACCGCAGGTCAGCGCCGTAGGCGCCGCCCCGGCAGCCGCGTCGCCTACCCAACCCATCACGGCCACCCTCGAACCGACGCAACTTGAGGTGCAACCCGGCCAAGCGGTAGATGCCCTCGTGCGCATCCTGAACCGCCAACCGCAAGTGGATCACTTTTCGCTCGTAGTCGAGGGCCTCCCTGAGGCCTGGGTGACGCGCCCCGCGCAACTCTTGCGCCTGGCCCCCGGCGATACGGGCACCCTCTCCCTGCGCATCGCGCCGCCCCGGGCGCCCACTAGCGCCGCCGGGGCGCACCCCTTCACGGTGCGGGTCATCTCGCAGGCCAACCCGGGGCGCGCCGAGGCCCTCCAAGGCGTGCTCACCATCGCGCCCTTCCACGAGGTTCAGGCCTCCCTCACGCCCACCATCTTGAACTTCCCCGGCCGCGGCACGCTCCGTGTGGCCAACTTGGGGAACATCGCCGAACAAATCGCCGTGAGCGCCACGGATCCGCAGGAAGCGCTGACCATCGCCCCCCAGCCGGCGCAGTTCGCCCTACGAGCCGGCGAACAGGCCGCCGTCGCCTTACCTGTGGGCATCAAAGGGAAGCGCCCCCTCGTGGGCACGCCGCAGACGCACAGTTTTGTGATCAATGCCCTCACGCCTGAGGGGCACGGTACCACCGTGCAGGGGTCGCTGAACGTCAAACCCATCCTGCCGGCCTGGCTCATCCCCGTCCTAACGATGCTCGTCCTCCTCCTTTGCGCCGTGGCGGCCTTTGCCTACAGCACCGTTCAAAAGAACAACGCCGCCAAGGCCACGGCGACGGCCATCGCCGCCGCGAGCCAAACGGCCGAAAGCCTTGCCCGCTTGCAGGTATTCGCCACGGCCACGGCAACGGCCCAACAGCCCTTCCTCACGGCCACCGCTGCCTCGATGACGGAGGCACAGATGAAGGCGGCCACGGCGAACGCCGCCACCGCCACGGCCGATTGGCTCAAGGCCGACCCCGACCAGGATGGCCTGACGAACGAGCAGGAACTGCAATGGGGCACGAACCCCCAGAACAAGGATACCGACGGCGACACCCTGCCCGATGGCCAAGAGGTGCAGATGGGCATCAGCCCCACGTCCAAAGATACGGATGGCGATGGCTTGCAGGATAACGTGGACCCCGCCCCCGGCAGCCTGCCCTCGCCCACGCCCAAACCGACCGATACGCCGATGCCCTCCTCTACGCCTACGGCCACATCCACGCCCACGGCCACGCCCCTGCCGGCCTTTGCCGAGGGGTCCAAACGGGAGTTCTCTTTCTCGGTGGTGGACGTAGGGGCGCTCACCCAGGTATGCCTGCGCCATGATAACACCGGCCCTAGCCCCGATTGGTACGTCAAAACCGTCAAGGTGGATTCCGGCTCCGGCTATGAGGCGTTCACCTTCGAGCGCTGGATCGCTACGGATAAGGCGGATGGCAACCTCACGGCGTGTGTTTCCAAGGTGAGCGCCGGCGCGACGCTGGTCTTGGTGCAGCCGCTTATCCCGCTCATCCCGCTTCTCCCTGGGGCCACCTCCACGCCGACGCCCGCCTATTCGTTGCCCAAGGTCGCCCTCACGCCGATGATCCGTATCACGGCCATCCTCCCTCTGTTCAAGAACTATAAAGTGGAAGTGGAGACGGGCACTATGGCCGGCGCCGGCACGAGCGCCAAGGTGGAGATTCGGCTGACGGGCGCCAGCGGCTCGACGGATTGGATTTCGTTGGAATAGATGGGCGGGATGGAACGCCCTAAAAGAATAGGGGAGAGGCGAACACCTCTCCCCTATTTTGTTCCCCTTGGGTCATGCCTTCCGTTCCGGGTTTCATCCCGCGCCAGAGGCGCCTTCTCCTCGTTCGGCGTTCTGCTCTCGCCAACGCGCTTGAACGGCCTCCGCCACCTGGCGCAGCGTCAGCCCATATTCGCGGGCCAGGCGGGCGCACTCTTCGTACTCCGGTTTGATGCTTACCACCTGGCCGCCCAAGCGTTTCGCCTTACAGCGCACCGGCCCCCAGGGCGTCTCGACGCATACCGTATGCCGTTCCACGGCGAGGCGTTCCATCTCGCACCAGCGCACGCCCAGGGTTGAGGTCTCTCGCAAGAGGAGCGCGCGCAAGCTCTCGGCCTGCTCCGGCCGGCAAAGGACACCTAACAGGACGGCCGGCCGGTTCTTTTTCATATAGATGGGCGCAAACCAAGCATCGAGCGCGCCGGCCTCCAGCAACCTCTCTAGGACGAAACCCAATTCCTCGCCGGTCATATCGTCCAGGTTGCATTCCAACTGCACCACGCGCTCATATCGGGCGCCCTCGGTGGAGAGTTCGCTCATCTACCCCTCGCGCTCCTCATCGGCCTGAACCTCTTCGGGGCGAACCTGGCCGGCGCGCCTCCCCTTGGCCGCGCGGATGGCGATGAGCGCCGCCGTCGCCCCTGCGCCGACGCCGTTATCAATATTCACCACGGCCAGCCCCGGCGCGCAGGTCTGGAGCATCGAAAGGAGCGCGGCCTCGCCTCGGCCGCCCATACCGTAGCCTACGGAGGTGGGCAGGCCGATCACCGGCACATCCACCAACCCCGAGACGACCGAAGGCAGCGCGCCGTCCATCCCGGCCGCCACGATGATGACATCCACATCGTCCACTTCCAGCGCCTGCCGCAGGGGGCCAAACAGGCGGTGTAAACCCGCCACGCCCACGTCATAATAAGTGCTCACCTGGCAGCCCATCTCGCGGCAGACGATGGCTGCCTCTTCCGCAATCGGCTGGTCAGAGGTCCCCGCCGTAAAGATGGCCACCCGCCCCCCGTTCGGCTGGGGATACACGCCCCGCCGCAAAATGGCCGTGCGAGAGGCGCGGTACCATTCGAACCCCTCTTGCCCATAGCGGGCAATGAGCGCCTCCTCCAGGGCTGGCGGCACCCGCGAGAGGATGGCGCGGCCGTTGCGTTCTAAAAAGGCCTCGGCGATGGCCAGGCTCTGCTCCACCGTCTTGCGGTCGGCGAGGACGATCTCCGGCACGCCCTTGCGATGGTGCCGGTCGAAATCGAGTTGAGCAAACGGCGTATGGTTCAAATCATCGTGCACGGGTAAGGCTTTCATTCATACTCCCCATTCGATATCCTTCGAGGTCAAGTGCCACGTACAAATAACCGCAAGCCTTGACGGCCTCGATCACCTGAGTGCGCAAGGGTTCTTGAGCGAGTAGCGCCACCTGTTCAGCGGGCACTTCCAGGCGCGCGAGCGGAAAGTGATCGCGCACCCGCACCTGGCGCAGCCCCGCGATGGCCTGGAGCGCCCGTTCGGCCTGGCCTACTCGCTTTAGCCCCTCGCGGCTGAGCGGCGTATCGTAGGGGAAGCGCGTGGCCAAGCAAGACGCGGCAGGATGATCCCACGTGGGCAGGCCGCGCCGGCGCGAAAGGGCGCGAATCTCCGCCTTGGTCAGCCCCGCCTCAGCCAAGGGCGCCCGCACGCCGAGTTCGCGCGCCGCCTGGGAGCCGGGACGATAATCGAGGTGATCATCGGCATTTTCGCCATGGACGAGCACCGCCCCCGGCCATTCGGCGGCGACGAGGCCAAGGAGCGCCCCGAACCTCGCCCGCTTGCAGTAATAACAGCGCAAGGCGGTATTCGCGGCAATCTCGGGGAGGGCCAGTTCATCAAAGGGCACGAGGCGGTGCCGCACGCCCAATTGCTCAGCCACGGCTCGGGCGGTATCCATCTCGCCGGGCGGCAAGAGCGGGGAATCCACCGTTACGGCGAGGACTCGCTCTCGCCCTAATGCCTCCACAGCCGCGGCGAGCAGGTAACTGCTATCCACCCCGCCCGAAAAGGCCACCACCACACGCCCCATAGCGCGCAGGGCATCGAGCAGGCGCCCCTCTTTGGCCAATAGGTCATCCGACATATCGCGCCCCCAAATCTTGATAAGACTTATCAAGAAAGATTATAGGGAGAGGGGCGGATATGTCAACCCCTGGGCAGAGGGCCTAGCGCCTCCTCGACCTCTAGCAGGGCCTCGACCTCGCCCGCCTCGAACACCGGCCCATCTTGGCAGACGAGCCACCCCCCACAGTGGCAGTGCCCGCACACGCCCAGGCCGCACTTCATCACCTCTTCCAGGCTCACCTGGCAGGGGATGCCGCATCGCCTCGCCTCTCGGATGGCCGCCCGGAGCATCGGCCGTGGGCCGCAGGCATAGGCCTGTTCGGGCCATCTGCCCGCCAAAAGGGGTTGAACGGCCTCGATCACCGTGCCCTTGACCCCAGCCGAGCCATCCTCCGTGGCCAAAAGGAGTTCGCAGCCCAGGGTTTTGAGGTGCCCCACGAGGAGCAGAGCCTCCGCCGTGCGCGCGCCCAGCGCAACGCGCACCTCATCTCCCTGCGCAAGGGCCTTCTCGGCAAGGAGCGCCAGCGAGGCGATGCCGCTCCCCCCGCCGATGAGGAGGTGCCTCCGGCCGCGTAAGGCAAACCCCCGCCCATACGGCCCGCGCACCCAAAGGCGCTCTCCCTCCCGGCGCGAGGCCAAGGCGCGCGTGAACGGCCCCACCACCTGCACGCTGAGCATCAACGGCCTTTCGGAGACGACCGCAAAGGGGCGCTCTTCGATGCCCGGCAGCCACACCATCACGAACTGCCCCGGTTTGGCCTCCAGGTCGCCATCGAGGACGAGCGTAACGCCCGCGCGTCCTTCGGGAACCACCCGGCGTATGGTGAAACAGCGGTGAGGGTCATACATAGGCGCACCCCCGGATCTCTTCGAGCGAGGCGATCCCCTCCTCCGCCATCAGCGCCTCCATCTCGCGCAGAATCCGCCCAAAGACGGCCTCGCCCTCGCCGTAAAGCGCCGAGCCGATGCCCACCGCCGTGGCCCCCGCCATCACCATCCGCAGCGCATCGGCCCCGCTGGAGACGCCCCCCGTGCCGATGATGGGGATATCCACCGCCTGGCTCAATTCGTACACGCAGCGCAAGGCGATGGGATGCAGTGCCGCCCCCGAAAGGCCCCCCACCCGGTTAGAAAGGATCGGCCGGCGTGCGCGGATGTCGAGGAGCATCCCCGGCCCTAGGGTGTTCACGGCGGTCAACCCATCGGCGCCGGCCTCCGCCACGGCGCGCGCCACCTCCACCAGGTTCGGCGCATTCGGCGAGAGTTTGACGAACAAGCCCCCACCCCACACGCGCCGCACAGCGGCGGTAACCTCCGCCGCCGCCTTCGGGTCGAGCGCAAAGGGCAAACCGAACTCATCCTCCACGTTCGGGCAAGAGATGTTCAATTCGATCAAATCCGGCCCCGCCTCGGCCACGATGGCCGCCGCCTCGGCGAATTCGCCCGGCGAACCGCCGAACACGCTGAGGATGAGCGGCACGCCCAAGGCGGACAAATCTCGTTTGGCCTGCCGGGCCATCTCGCGCACGGCGGCGGCACCGGGGTTGGAAAGCCCCACGGCGTTGATGAGGCCGTGCTCCCAGGCGAGCACGGTAGGGTTCGGGTGGCCCAAGCGCAGCGCCACACTGCACGATTTCGCCGTAACCGCCCCCGCGCCGGCCCTCGCCACGCGCACCAACGTCTCGGCGCAACTCCCCCAAATGCCCGAGGCGAGCACCAGCGGGTTGCGGAGCCTCACGCCGCAGAGATCCACCGCCAGGTTGGGCATCCTAACGGCCCTCGCCCAAGTAGGCCCGCACGCGCTGGGCGTCGGCCGGGTCAAGCAGGCCCTCTTCGGCCAAGGCATCTACCAAGCCGCGCAGGGTCAGGGCCGCATGCAAGCGATACCCTCGGCGGGCCAAATCCTGCGCGCCGCCCTGCTCGCGGTCAATCAAAACGACCACATCGCGCACCGCCAAGCCCGCCGCCAAGAGGGGTTCGATGGCCTCGATTTTGCTCCCGCCTGTGGTGATGAGGTCATCGAGCAAGACGGCCGTCTCGCCGGGGCGAAATTCGCCCTCGATCTGCCGGCGCGTGCCGTATTCCTTGGCCTCGCGGCGCACATAGACAAGCGGCTTGTTCACCTGCAAAGCGACGGCCGTGCCGATGGGGAGCGCCGCGTAGGGAATGGCCGCGATGCGGTCATACGTGAGCGGTTCCAAGAGCCGCGCATAGACGTGCGCTACCCTCTCCAAAAGGGAGGGATACGTTACCAGCCGGCGCAAGTCCACATACACGGGCGAGTGCGCCCCCGAGTGCAGGATGAAATCGCCAAAACACAGGCATTTCGCCTCGAACAACCCCCGGGCGATCTCGCGGCGTTCGCGTTCCAACGGGTCAAGGGCACGGGTAAGCCCTTGCATCGCCGCCCCGCGCACGGCGTTGATGGCCTCGCGCAGGCGGCGCGCCTCGGCGGCGGGATCTTCCGCATACATAATAGAGCGCGAGGCGTTGATAATCATCCCCCGCCCATCGGGGCGCAGGCCGGCGCGGAGCACGGCCTCCAGTTCGCCGCCCTGAGCGCCCACCCCCGGCACGAGGAGCCAAGCCTCGGGCGCCTCCTGGCGGATCTCCTCCAGGGCGCTGGGGTACGTGGCCCCCGCCACCAGGCCGATGGGCCGGCCCTCCGCCCACTGCACGGCCAGCCGGGCCACATAACGATAGAGGGGCAGGCCGCGCACCGGGAGATCTTGCAGGTCTCCCGCGCTGGGGTTGGACGTCTTGCAGAGGATAAAGACGCCGCGATCCGCATAGGCCAAAAAGGGCGCGATGCCATCTCGCCCCAAGTAGGGGTTCAGCGTGACGGCCCCCGCCCCCCACACCTCGAACATCGCCTGGGCATAGGCGCGGGCCGTATCCGCGATGTCATTGCGCTTGGCATCTAGAATGACGGGGATATCCGGCGGGATGTAGTCGAGCGTCTCCCGCAGGGCAGCCAGGCCCGCCTCGCCCAGGGCCTCGTAGAAGGCCATATTGGGCTTGTAGGCGCAGGCTACGTCGGCCGTGGCGTCAATCACGGCCTTGTTCAAATCGTCCACGGTGCGGTAGCCCTTCAGGTGGTCGCCCCGTGGGTCCAGCCCCACGCAGAGCAGGCTCTGGCGCGCGGCGATGCTTTGTTCGAGTTTTTCCCAAAAGGTCATCGTTAGGCCTTCCCCAAAACGGCCGCCAAAAGGGCCATACGGATGTACATACCGTTCTCCATCTGGCGGAAGTAGGCCGCCCGTGGATCATCGTCCACATCATAATGAATCTCGCCCACGCGCGGTAATGGGTGCATCAGGGCCATTTTGGGCTTGGCGCGAGCCATCAGTTGGGGGGTAATCTCGTAGTAATCTTTCACGGCCTCATAGACGTGTAAATCGGCAAAGCGCTCCTTTTGCACGCGCGTCACATAGATGACGTCGGCCGTCTCGATGACATCCTCGACCCGTTCCGTCTCTTCCACCACGCAGCCCGCCTCGATGAGTTCCTGTTTGATCTCCTCGGGCAGGCGCAGGATATCCGGCGAGACGAAGGTCTGCCGCGTGCCATAGAGCCGCAAGAGCCGGGCAAGCGAGTGGACGGTGCGGCCGTGTTTGAGGTCGCCCACCATGGCCACGTGGAGGCCTTCCAGGGTGCCCAACTCGGTCTGGATGGTGTACAGGTCGAGCAACCCCTGGGTAGGGTGCTCGCCCACGCCGTCTCCGGCGCTGATGATGGGCTTGCTCGCATAGCGCGCCGCCACCTCCGAGGCGCCTACCTCCGGGTGGCGTAGGACGATCACATCGGCGTAGCACTCGAGCGTGCGAATCGTATCGGGCAATGACTCGCCCTTGGTTACCGAGGAGTACTGCACGCCGTGAATGGGGATGACCGCGCCGCCCAACCGCTGCATCGCGGCGATAAAGGAAGACGAGGTGCGCGTGCTCGGCTCGTAGAACAAGTTGGCGAGCACATAGCCCTTCAAGAGGTCCGTGGCCCCCACGCGGCGGACGATGCTGCGCATCTCATCGGCCACCTGCATAATGAAGGCCAGATCCTCGCGGTCGAACTGCTTCACCGAGACAATATCCCTGCCATAGAAACTCTGTCGGCGGTCTGGGTTGAGGCTTACAACTTTGGGGGTACCTTCTACCGATCTCATCGGTCCCTCCTTTCACTCCCGTTGTGAACAACTCTCTGCGCGCTGGAGGGGCCGCCCCTCGCCCGGCTGGGCCAGGAGCCGGCCCTCGGCAAACACGGTGCGCCTATGCAACGTGACGCACCGAATGAACCCGTAGGCCATTTTCCCCGCGTAAGGAGACCAACCGCACTTGGTGCGGTATCCGCGCGCGCCCAGGCGGTACGGCCCGCGCCACTCCACCTCGATGTGCGCCTCGGCGGGGGGCTTGAGGCCGTAAATTTCCAAAGGGCGCGTGTACACGAGTTCCCACAGCCGCTCCCAGGTGAGGCGCTTTTGCTCGACCGCCCAAAAGAGGAGGGGCAACGTCGTCTCTAGCCCCGGCACGCCCGGCGGAGGGTTCGGCCCTTCCTTCTCGGCCCGCGTGTGGGGCGCGTGGTCGCTCGCGATGATATCCACCAGGCCAAGGAGTTCCCAAAAGCGCTGCACCTCCGCAGGTGGCAGGAGGGGCGGTTTCATCTGCCCAAAGGCGCCCAGGCGGGGCACATCCGCCGTAGAAAGGAAGAGGTGGTGCGGCGTAACCTCGCAGGTTACCTCAAGCCCCTTCTCGCGCGCCGAGGCGATGGATAAGAGATCGTCCGGCGAGGGCACATGGCAGATGTGCACCCTCCGGCCCGTCCCGGCGGCCGTCTCCAAGGCGATGCGGATAGAGGCGCTCTCGGCGTGAATGGCGATCGGCCCAGGGCCTGGCCACGCGGCGAACACCTCGGCCAGGCGGTCGCGCCCTAGGAGGAGGTTGCCAAAGGTCTCATCGAGGTAGAGTTTCAGGCCCACAGCCCGTGGCGCTAGGCGAGGGAGGGGGTCTACTGCGCCCCCCGCATAGCCGAGGAAAAGGCCATAATCGGCCACGGCCCTGGCCCGAAAGGCCGAGGCCTTTCGGCGCCAAGTCTCCTCATCCACGATGGGCGGGGTGTTGTTGGGCATATCGAGCACGGCCACCACCCCGCCGGCCAGGGCCGCCGCCGTGCCCGTCCAGATATCCTCTTTGTGTGCGGCGCCGGGTTCGCGCAGGTGCACGTGAGCATCTACCATACCGGGGGCAGTGAGCGTCTCCATCTCCCTCCGTTCAGGGGCAGAAAAAAGGCCCCTACCCTGAAAAAGGGAAGGGGCCTGCCCAAGCAAGCCGTAAATGCCTTATGAGTACCTTGCCGATCATCGCATCCAGTATACACGCCTTGGGCGCTTTGCGCAAACCGCCGCACGCCCTTTGGAGCGCGAGGTGCTTGCCCTCACCCTGCCCCTCTCCCACAAGTGGGAGAGGGAACCTCGGAGCGCGAGGCTCCCGCCTCGCGTCGCGGGCCAGAGGCCCGCGCGCCTACCGCCTTACCACAGCGTGAACCCGCCATCCACCACCAGGTCATGCCCCGTTACATAGTCAGAGGCCTCGGAGGCGAGGTAAATCAACGCCCCCTGTAAGTCGCTCACTTGGGCCATACGCCCTATGGGGATATCCCTCAGCCACTCGGGCACCAGGTGCGCCACTTGCTCGACGAGGGGGGTCCACGTGTACCCGGGGCTTATACAATTCACGCGAACGCCGCGCGAGGCCCATTCGGCGGCGAGCGACTTGGTCAGGTGGACGACCCCCGCCTTGGACGTGTTATAGGCCACCTGCTTCTGCGGCCGGTTGACGATACGCGCCGACATACTCGCCGTGTTGATGATCTTCCCATACCCTTGGGCGAGCATCACGCGCCCCTCGGCCTGGCAGCACAGGAACACAGCCTTGAGGTTCACGGCCATCAGGCGGTCCCAATCGGCCTCGCTCATCGTCTCTGCCTCGGCCCAGCAGCGCACCCCGGCGTTATTCACGCCGATATCCAGCCGCCCCCAGGCCTGCACGATGGTCTCCACCATCCGCTCCACATCGGCGCGCTGAGAGACGTCCGCCTGGATGGCCAGCGCCTCTTGCCCCAAGGCGCGGATCTCCTCGGCCACTTGGTTCGCCGTGGCGGGGTTGATATCCACCACGGCCACCTTAGCTCCTGCCTCAGCCAAGGCCAGGGCAAAGGCCCGGCCGATCCCCTGCCCACCGCCCGTTACAAGCGACGTGCGCCCTTGCAGCGAAAAGCGATCCAGAATCCCCACGCTGCGTTACCCCCTGTGGTGGTTGAGAGAACAGGGCGACTTTTCGCCGCCCTGTTCCCGTGGTGACCCTTTGCCAAACGCCCCCGCGATCACGGGACCTTTTGCAAAAAGTCCTTGGCGGCCCAGGCCGTGGACCCGTTGAACTTTAACTCAATCCACTTGTAGCCGTCGGCCTCCACGGCATCTGTGCTGGTGCGCTCGAGAATCGTGCCATACGGCACGATGCGCACCACATAGTACGAAAGCCCAGGCCCCGAACGTAGGCGCAGGCCGCTGGGGGCAATGACCTTGAACCCCTTGTTGCCCGTGTAGCCATCTATCGGCTCGTTATAGCCGGGATAGTTGGCCAGGTACGCCGAGGCGCAGTAGCCCTCGTAGGTGTAACCCCACCGCGTTACCGAGGCCCACGTCCAGCGGATGCCCTGGTACCAGATGGGGTCGCCCGCCACGCTGACCGTCTCACCGTTGCGCAAGACGAGCACCACCGGCGCCGACAGGTTGGCCGCAGCGCGCAGGTTCAGCCCAAGCGGCGCTTGCACCACCATCGTCGTGGTCGCCGGGGGTGCGGCAAGGCTGGCCGGCGCGATGAATAGAGCCAGCGCCGCCGCCACAATCAAAACCCGCACGAACGTTCCCTTCTTCACGGTACTTCCTCCCTTTGCCGTCCTTGGGCGGCCCTTTGTGCGTGGCTAGAAGCCTCTACCGATCTCCTCATCCACGTAAACGATACAACGCCCTCACACAACGCGCAATAGAACGCACGTTCTACATACCACAACCCCTCAGCCCTTTCTTCTAGCATAGCACAAGGCGAGCGCGAGGCCCTAAAAACTCCGTAAATTCGCCTTATAAGTCGTCAAGCGCAAACTCGGCCACCAAAAAGGTGTGATCCGAGGGGCGCTCGCCCCGCCGGGCCTCGACGTCAACCCAGGCGCAGGTGGAACGGCGCGCCAAAGGCTCCGTGGCCAAGATGTGATCCACGCGCCAGCCGATGTTTCGCTCTACGGCCCCGCGCACGCGGTAATCCCAATAGGTGTATTGCCCCGGCTCATCGGGGTGATGCAGACGGAAAACGTCCACAAACCCCCAAGCGATGACCTCCTCCAGCGCGGCGCGCGCCAGGGGATGAAAATCCACATGCTCGCGCAAGCCGCGCGGGTCGTGCACGTCTATCTCCAGGGGCGCCACGTTGAGGTCGCCCACCCACAAGAGTGGCTCATCGGGCCGGTAATGGCGTTCGAAATAGCGCCTCAGGCGGCGCAGCCATTCCAACTTGTAGGCAAAATGCGGAGATTCCACCTCGCGCCCCTGGGGCACATAGGTGTTCACGATGGGGAGGCCCCGCACCTTGGCGGCGATGAGCCGCGCCTCGTCCGGTTCGCCCTGGCCATCGTCCAAGCCGTAGGAGACCTCTTCGGGCGCCTCGCGCGTGATGAGGGCCACGCCGGCGTGCGCCTTCTGCCCACGAAAGGCCACGTAATACCCTGCCTGTTGAAAGGCCTCGGCGGGGAATTCGTGATCCTGCACCTTGGTCTCTTGCAGGGCGAGCACATCGGGCGCATAGCGCGCCAACCAACCGAGCACCTGATCAAGCCGGGCGCGGATGGAATTCGCGTTGAACGTGGCCACTCGAAACGCCATAGAACCTTCCTTTTCGCCCTTGAGCGGTCTTTAGGAATACAGTATCCCATCCAGCGCCGCCCGTCAAGGCCGCGCGCGCCCCTGCAAGAACGCCTTCCACCAATCCGCAATGGCCTCCCAGAACGACCGCCGCACGGGGGCGGGGGTCGGCGTCTCTATGGGCGCTGGTGTCGGCGAGGCCGACGGCAAGGGCGTTACCACCGCACGCGTCGGTTGAGGCGAGGGCGTTGCGAGGGTTGGCGTAGGCGTCGGGGCGGGGCGCGCTTCCGCCTCGGGTTCTCCCTCGCGGCCCGGCTCCACTTGGTACGCCTTGCCCTCCCACACGATGATGACCCTCTCTCCTAGCGCGAAATAGGCGCCGAGGGTCGGGTTTTGGTTCAACAGGTCGAAATACCGCGTGCCCCCAAAGGCCAAGCGTTCGGGGCGCATTTGGGCCGGATCGTACAGCGTATCCATCCACGTACCGCCGCGCAAGACGAACGTCTTGGCGCCGACCAGGCGCACCTGCTCTACTTCAGGCATAGAGACCGTCTCGCTGGAACGCAAGGCGCTTTGGGCGATGCTCTGCTCCACAGCCGCCTTGCCCGTGGCGAGGCCAGGCCCCCCGCTCCCTCCTACGCCGGCGGGTTGCATCGCGCGAATCTGCTCCTGGAAGGTGCGATCGGCCACGGTGCGCCGCCCCTCCGAAGAGAGCACGTCCTCCGTCTCATCCACCAAGAAGGAGGTATACGGCGTGACGATGCCATAGCGCACGCTGAG
>JAIOAW010000001.1 GCA_019873625.1 Chloroflexota bacterium | reverse complement strand
ACACCCGGTCCCATCCCGAACCCGGCAGTTAAGCCCTCCAGCGCCGATGGTACTTCCCTGGCAACGGGGCGGAAGAGTAGGTCACTGCCAAGAGAACCTGTTTTGCGTTTTATCCCACCCGATAAGGCTCCCCCTATCCGGTGCCAAGTCTAATCCTCTGGCCATCTTGTATGGCCTAGCCAGAAACGGCGGAAGCGATGAATCCTCCGAACCGGACTATTTTCCTTATCCTACTCCTTGGGATGGCCTTGGGCGTGGCCTTGATGGTGGCGTGTGCGATGAAGCGCCCCGAGCGCACGGTGGAAATCCTCCCCGCGCCCGAGGCGGTAACCCCTTCGCCCTCGGCCGCTGTCACGCCGACGGCTACTTGGCGCTCGTTCCTCCTGCCCCTCGTGCGGCGCGAAGGGACGGAGACGCCGGCCCCTACGCCCTCCGCCACGCCTTCTAAAACACCCAAAGCCACCAAGCCGCCCAAGCCCACCCCGACGCCCACCTTGCCCTGGCCAGAGCCGCTGGCCCGCCCCCCGGCGAGCAAACTGGGTCTGCACGTCCAGTGGAACAACTCGCCTGAGATTATGGAATACATCCGCCGGATGAAGCCCCGCGTGGTGAAATCGGTGGGCGATTTCGGGTTCCTGGCGGAGTTGAAAGAATCCTCGCCGGAGACGGTTACCCTGGCCCGCGTGGCCCAGCCCTTTTCTTTGGAGGGTGACCCTACCCAAGCGGCGCGCCAATACGTCCAAAAGAATTTGGAGACCTATTTGGCCAACCCGGCGGTGGACTATTGGGAAGGCCCTAACGAGCCGGACGTGCGCGGCCGTATGGCCTGGTATGCCGAATTCGAGTCGGAACGCGTGCGTCAGATGGCAGCGCACGGCTTGAAGGCGGCCATTGGCTCGTTCTCGGCGGGCGTGCCCGAGTGGGACGAGTTCGCTGAATTCCTACCCGCCATCCGCGAGGCCAAGGCCCACGGGGGCATCCTCTCTCTGCACGAATACGACGCACCGACCTTGGATCGTTCCCTGGGCGCCGGGCTGCCCGGGCATCCCAACCATCCCGACCGCGGCGCACTCGCCCTGCGCTACCGCTGGTGGTATGAGGATTTTCTCAAACCCCAAGGGTTGGTCATCCCTTTGGTCATCAGCGAGGTGGGGGTGGATGGCCTGGTGAGCAACCGCCCTGGCCCCCCCAAGGCCAAGGGGTGGCGCGACTTTGCCGCGTATTGGCGCGAGCAGGGCCTGGGCGAGGACCCCATCCAGGTTTACCTCAACCAACTGGCCTGGTACGATCGCGAACTCCGCAAGGATGATTACGTCATCGGCTGTGCCGTCTTTACGGCGGGGGCGATGAACGATGATTGGCGCAGTTATGACATCACGCCCATCCTGCGGCACCTCGCCACATACGTCATCGTGCCAAGCGCCCAGTAGCGAAACGGCCACGGTGTCTTGCCCAACCGTGGAACGTGACAATCTCATCGTGTTGTGCTAAAATCGCAAGGTCTAGCGACGGCTAAAGCAGAGAGGCTTGGTCGTCGTTCTTTGCCGTGTTTGGGTTTCGGGGTGGATGCGAGCGGAAAGGGGGAGGTCAAAAAGAAGCAACGCGAGGAGCCTGCTGAGGGTCGGAACTTTGGAATCATGCAAAAGGAGTTGGGGAGAAGATGCGTGGGCGCAAACTACTTTTGGTGATGCTTGCGGTGATTCTGTTGGCCGCCTTGCCCCTCACGGCTTGCAAGAAGGCCGGCCAGGGCGAGGAGTTCGTGTTCGGCGTCATTTTGGTGGGGCCGTATAACGACCACGGCTGGAGCGAAGCGCATTATAACGCGGGCAAATATGTGGAACAGCACGTGCCCGGCACCCGTATGGTCTATCTCGATAAACTGAACCCGGCCGACCGCAAAGGCACGACGCTGGAGCAGGTGGTGGATGATATGGTGGCCGATGGCGCCAAGATTATCTTTACCACCTCCGATGACTTTGCCGCCGATACGGACGTGGTGGCCGCCAAATATCCCGATTTGCCGTTCGTGCACATCTCGGGCGACCACGCCAAGACGGGCAAGGCCCCCAAGAACGTGGCTAACTATATGGGGCAGATGGAATACGGCAAGGCCATCGCCGGGTGCGCCGCGGCCCTCAAGACCCAAACCAAGACCATCGGCTACCTGGGGCCGCTGGTGAACGATGAGACCCGCCGCTTGGCCGCCTCGGCCTACCTTGGGGCGCGCTATTGCTACAGCAAATATCGCGGCGGAGACCCGAACGAACTGCGCTTCATCGTAACCTGGATCGGCTTCTGGTTCAACATCCCCGGCGTAACGTTGGACCCCACCGAGGTCGCGAATGACCTGTTCAACAGCGGGGTGGACGTACTCCTTTCGGGCATTGATACGACGGAGGCCATCGTGGTGGCCGGCCAGCGGGCGGATAAGGGGGAAAAGGTTTGGGCCATCCCCTACGATTACGAGAACGCTTGCGACGTCAAACCCGAAGTGTGCCTGGGCACGCCCTATTTCAACTGGGGGCCGGCCTATGTGCGGTACGTCGAGGCCGTGCGTAACGGCAAGTTCAAACAGGAATGGGTGTGGGACCCGCCCTACTGGAAGGATATCAACGATCATGACAAGTCGCCCGTCGGGTTCAAGATGGGCCCCGCCCTCACCGATGCCGAAAAGAAGCAGGTCGAGGAATACATCAAAGACCTGGGCAGCGGCAAGGCCAAACTCTTTGTCGGGCCGTTGAATTTGCAAGATGGCACGCCTTACCTCAAGGCGGGCGAAGAGGCCAAGCCCGACCAGATTTGGTACCTGCCGCAACTCCTCCAAGGGATGGAAGGCGCGAGCAAGTAGCCAAGCCAGCACGAGGGGATCACGGGGGCGCGGTGAGCGCCCCCGTGATGGGTGAAACGCCGGATGAAGATTCAACTCCGCGATATCTACAAGTATTTCGGCCCCGTGCGCGCCAATGACGGCATCTCGCTCGAGATCGAGAGCGGCGTCATCCATGGGTTGCTGGGTGAGAACGGCGCCGGCAAGACGACGTTGATGAAGATCCTCTCCGGCTACCAGTCGGCCGATCGCGGGACGATCCTGCTCAATGGTCGGCCGGTGCATTTCCGCTCGCCGGCCGATGCCATCGCGGCAGGCATCGGGATGCTCCATCAAGACCCACTGGATGTGCCCGCCTTTTCAGCCCTTGAGAACCTAGCCCTTGGCAGCCCTGGAGGGCCTTTTCTGAACCGCGCCCGGGCGCGGCGCACCCTCGAGACGCTTGGCCGACGATTCGGCTTTTCGCTCGACCCCGACGCCCCCGTGAGCAGCCTCACGGTGGGGGAGCGCCAGCAGTTGGAGATGGTGCGTCTCCTCGCCCTGGGCGTGCGCGTCATCATCCTCGATGAGCCGACCACGGGCATCTCGGCGCCGCAAAAGGCCCTGCTCTTTCAGGCCCTTCACCAATTGAGCCAAGAGGGCTTGGCGGTGATCTTTGTTTCACACAAGTTGGAAGAGGTCCAAGAACTCTGCTCGCGCGTCACGGTCCTTCGGCAGGGCAAGGTGGCAGGAGAACTCCGGGCGCCTTTTGCCACAGACGAGATGGTCTCTCTGATGTTCGGCCAGGCGTTGGGCACCTATGGGCGCAGGCCGATCCCGTTGGGGGAGATCATCCTGCAGGTTGAAAACCTCACGGTGCGTTCGCCGCGCCTAGAACTAAACGGCGTTCATCTCACGGTGCGCGCCGGAGAGGTCATTGGCCTGGCTGGCCTAGAGGGGAGCGGCCAGCGGCTCTTGATGTTGGCCTGCGCTGGCCTGCAAAAGCCTCACGGCGGGCGGATCATCCTGGGTGGGCAGGATGTAACCGGCCGGCCTTACACCACCTTCTTGCGCCACGGTGTAGCCTTTGTGCCCGCCGCCCGCCTCGAAGAGGGGCTGGTGCCTGGGTTGACTTTGCGCGAGCATTTTGCCTTGGCAGGGGATACGCGCGGTTTCTTGATCCGGTGGGATGAGGCCGACGCCCGCGCCGCCCAAATGATCGCCGATTTCAATATCGTCGGCCAGGCCGATACGCGCGTCGAGGCCTTATCCGGGGGCAATCAGCAGAGAGCGCTCCTGGCCCTCTTGCCGGAAAGGTTGCGGTTGCTCATTTTAGAGCACCCCACACGGGGCCTGGATATCGCCTCATCTCGCTGGATTTGGCACCGGCTCCTGGAGCGCCGCGAAAGGGGAACGGCCATCCTCTTTACCTCGACCGACCTCGACGAGTTGGTGGAATACAGCGACCGCATCGTCGTCTTTTCTGGGGGCAAGATGTCCGCTCCGCTGGAGACCTCTCGGGTGACGGTGGAGGAATTGGGCTATCTCATCGGAGGGCGAGGACTATGACCTGGCGGGCGCGCCTTACACAGATAGGGGTTGCTTTGGCGCCCATCGGCCTGACCCTGGTGATGACGATGTTCATTCTCCTGTTGGCCGGGGCCGATCCCTTTGAGGCGTACGGCAATATCCTCAGCGGCGCCTTTGAAAGCCCCAAAAAGATCGCGGATATCGCCGTGGCTATGGTGCCGCTCCTCCTTTGCTCGGCGGGGATGCTCGTGACGTTTGCCGCGGGCCTGTGGAATATCGGCGTAGAGGGGCAAATGATCGCCGGCGCCCTGATGACCACTTGGCTCGTCGAAAGTTTGACGGCCCCAGCAGGGGTCATTTTGCCCCTTTCGGTGGTGGCGGGGCTCATCGGCGGCGCCCTGTGGGGGCTGCTCGTGGGCCTTATCCGCACTTACGGTGGGGTCAACGAAATCTTTGCCGGGTTGGGGATGAATTTCGTCGCCTCGGCGCTGACCAACTATCTCATCTTTGGCCCGTGGCGCCCGCCAGATGGCGCCACGATGAGCGGCACGGATCCCTTCCCGCCCTCGGCGTGGATGCCCCTCCTCGGCACGACGCGCGCGAGCCTCGTCTCCATCCTCCTGAGCGTGATCGCTCTCGTGGGCGTGTGGCTTGTCTTGCGGGGCACATATTGGGGCCTCAAACTGCGCGCCATCGGCCGGAATATCCGTGCGGCCCAGCGATTGGGCGTTTCCACACACCGCAATATGATTTTGGCCTTTATCGTCTGCGGCGCGTTGGCCGGTTTGGCCGGCTCGCTTCAGACCACGGCTGTGTATCGCCGGCTCATCCCCCAGATTTCGGGCGGGTACGGCTACCTCTCGCAGTTGGTGGTGCTTCTTTCGGGCCTAAGGGCCGAGTGGGTGCCACTGGTCGTCTTTTTCTTTAGCGCCGTGCAGGTGGGCAGCCCGCGTCTCGAACTCCGGATGCAGTTGGATTCCTCTATGGGGGGCATCCTTCAGGCAGGCATCGTCCTCTTTTTCCTCTTGGTGCGGGGGTTCCGGGAGCGTTGGCGCGCCCCAGAAAGGCCCAAGGAGGAGTGATGAACCCCCTAATTATCGAAACGGCGAAATCGGTCATCGCCTCCTCTGCGCCCCTCGTGTTCGCGGGCATCGGCGAGATGTTCACCGAACGCGCCGGCGTGGTCAACCTCTCGCTGGATGGCTCCATCCTATTGAGCGCTATGGCGGCCTTTGCCATCGCCTTTTTGAGCGGCAGTTTGATCTTGGGGTTCCTCGGCGGGATGCTCGTGGGGATGCTCATCGCGCTCCTCGTGGCCTACGGCGCCATCGCCCTCAAGCAAGATCAGGTGGCCATCGGGTTCGTGCTGACCCTCTTGTGCGCCGATTTGAGTTCCTTTATCGGCAAGCCCTTTGTGCGCAAACCGGGGCCGAGCGTGCCCCATTGGCCCATCCCTGGCCTGGTGAATATTCCGGTCATTGGGCGCATCCTTTTTGACCAAGATGTGCTCGTCTATGCGAGTTATGCGGTGATCCTGGTGGCCTGGGTGTGGCTCTTTTATACGCAGGCTGGGTTGAGGCTGCGCAGCGTGGGGGAGCGGCCGGAGGCGGCTTTTGCGCGGGGCATCGCCGTGAACCGCGTGCGCTACCTCTATACGGCCCTTGGCGGGGCGCTCGTGGGGTTGGCCGGAGGGGGCTATTCGCTCAGCGTCAAGTTGGGGTGGAGCCACCGCCACACGGCGGGCATCGGTTGGATCGCCTTGGCCATCGTGATTTTCGGCGGGTGGCATCCCTTCCGCGTGGCCTTTGGGGCGTACCTCTTTGGAGTGCTCAAGTCGGTGGGGAGCCTGCTCCAGCCGGGCTTTCCCAATATCCCGACGCAGGTCTTCCAAGCGGCGCCGTTTGCGTTGATGCTCCTCGCGCTCCTTTTGGTGAGCGGAGATCGCGAGGGCCTTGCCCGGCGCCTGCCCAAGCCCCTTCGAGCCATCGTGCAAGCCCTTTTGGCCGGCAGGCCGCCGGCCGGTTTGGGCAAGCGCTTCGAACAGGGCTAGAAAACCCTTCGATGGGCGTATTTTGGGCAAGAGGTCTTTTTCTGCTATACTATTATCTTGGCGTAATATGGCAATAGGCCCAGGTGGATGAGGCGAAAAGGCCCCTCCCGTAGGCCTTCTATTTTTGGAGATGCGGGTTGATCGAACTTCCCATTGAACGGCAGGTGCTCGATAAAGGTTGGGTGCGCCTTGAGGAGTGTATGGGAGGGGATGCCGCCGTCATCCGAGGGGCGCGCATTTGTTATCAATCCACCGCGAAATCTCCCCAGGCCGATGAGCGGCTCATTCGGCGGTTGATGGCCGCCGAGCCGAAGCACAACACCGTGTTCGAGCACGCCGTGTTTCGCTTCGGCGTCAAGTGCCCCATCTTTGTGGCGCGCCAATGGATGCGCCACCGCATCGGGAGTTTCAACGAAAAGAGCCTGCGCTATTGCGCCGCCGATCGCGAGTATTACGTACCCGACGAGGAGGACGCTTCCGCCGTGGCGCTTTACCGCCAGCAGATGGAAGCGTCTTTTGATGTGTATGAGCAGTTGCTCGCCGCCGGCTGGAAGAAGGAGCGCGCGCGAGGCGTCTTGGGGTTGGCCGTCTATACCGAATTCATTTGGACGGTGAACGCCTGGTCGTTGATGAATTGGCTGCAAAAACGGCTGGACCCCGCCGCCCAATGGGAACACAGCCAATATGCCGAGGCCGTGTTGGAGATTTACCTTCAGGTGATGCCCATCACCGCAACGGCTTTTAAAGAATTGGTGTTAAAACGATGAGGCCCTCTTGGGATGAGTATTTTATCGAAATCGCCCGCCAAGTAGCTACGCGTTCGACCTGTTTGCGCCGCCATGTGGGGGCCGTCATCGTGCGCGATAAGCGTATCCTCTCCACGGGGTATAACGGCGCCCCGCGCGGCTTGCCCCATTGCGATGTGGTGGGCTGCTTGCGAGAAAAGTTGGGCATTCCCTCCGGCCAACGGCAGGAAATCTGCCGCGGCCTGCACGCCGAGCAGAACGCCATCATTCAGGCAGCGCTCCATGGCGTATCCATCGAGGGGGGCACCATTTACGTCACGCATCAGCCTTGCATCACCTGCGCCAAGATGATCATCAATGCGGGCATCGTGCGCGTCGTCTGCGCCGATGGCTACCCCGATGAACTGGCGCGGCAAATGCTCGAAGAAGCGCACATCGCGCTCGAAATAAGGGCTTCGGAATCATCGTAAAGCATAGTGGGAGGAAGGATGGCTTCTGAAAAGGTTCAAAAACTGCGTTATCTTCAACAACAATCCAAATTAGGCGGCGGCGAAGAGGCCATTCAGCGCCAGCACGAGCGGGGCAAACTCACGGCGCGCGAACGCATTGCCAAACTGTTGGACGAGGGCAGTTTCCAAGAATTGGATGCCTTTGTGACGCACAAAAGCACGGCCTTCGGCCTGGATGAGCGCGTATACTTGGGCGATGGCGTCGTCACCGGGTATGGGACGATCCACGGGCGGCTGGTGTACGTTTTTGCCCAGGATTTCACCGTGCTTGGCGGTTCTTTGGGGCCGGCTCATGCGGCCAAAATCCTCAAAGTGCAAGAACTGGCGATGAAAACTGGCGCGCCCCTCATCGGCCTAAACGATTCGGGCGGCGCGCGGATTCAGGAAGGGGTGCTCTCGCTCGGCGGGTATGGGGATATCTTTACGAACAACGTCCTCGCTTCGGGCGTCATCCCGCAGATTTCGGTCATTATGGGGCCTTGTGCCGGGGGCGCCGTCTATTCCCCGGCGCTCACCGACTTCACCTTTATGGTGCAGGGCACGAGCCATATGTTCATCACCGGGCCAGAGGTCATCAAATCGGTGATGCACGAGGAGGTAACCTTCGAGGAACTGGGCGGCGCCGAGACGCACAACAAGATCAGCGGCGTGGCCCAGTTTATGGCCGAAGACGAAGAGAAATGCCTCGATATGGTGCGCCGTCTCCTGACGTACCTGCCCCAGAACAATATGGAGGACCCCCCTTACGAGGCCTCGAAAGACGATCCTACCCGGGCGGATGAGGCGCTCGACGCCATCATACCCGAAAACCCCAACGAGCCGTACGATGTCAAAGAGGTCATCAAGCGCGTGGTGGACCTCGGCTCTTTCTTTGAGGTGCACGCGCACTTTGCGCCGAATGTCGTGGTGGGCTTTGCCCGGCTCGATGGGATGGTGGTGGGCGTGGTGGCCAATCAGCCCAACGTGCTCGCCGGGGCGCTGGATATCAACGCCTCCACCAAGGCGGCGCGGTTCGTGCGCACTTGCGATGCCTTCAACATCCCCTTGGTAACCTTTGTAGATGTGCCGGGCTTTTTGCCGGGCACCGCGCAGGAGCACGGCGGCATCATCCGCCACGGCGCCAAGTTGATCTATGCCTACTGCGAGGCCACGGTGCCCAAACTTGCCGTGGTGATGCGCAAGGCCTACGGTGGGGCCTACATCGTGATGAGTTCCAAGCACGTGCGGAGCGACTTTAACGTGGCCTGGCCCACCGCCGAAATCGCCGTGATGGGGCCGGAGGGCGCAGTAAGCATCATTTACCGCCGCGAATTGAGCAATGCCGCCGATCCGGAGGCGCTGCGCGCCCAGTTTGTGGCAGAATATCGCGAGCAGTTTGCCAACCCTTACTTTGCCGCCTCTTACGGCTATCTCGATGCCGTCATCGAGCCGAGCCAGACGCGCGCGGTGCTCATCAACGCCTTGCAGATGCTCCAGAACAAGCGACAATCCAACCCGCCCAAGAAGCACGGCAATATGCCGCTCTAAGGGCACCTTATCGTTAGAAAGGAAAATGCTCGAATGTCAACGAACCCTCTCAAAATCTGCGATACCATCTTGCGCGATGCGCATCAGTCGCTCTTGGCGACGCGTATGTCCACCGGGTTGATGCTCCCCATTGCCGATAAACTCGACCAGGTGGGGTACTTTTCGGTGGAGATGTGGGGCGGCGCCACGTTCGATTCGGCCATGCGCTTTTTGCACGAGGACCCCTGGGAGCGCTTGCGCGTCCTGCGCGAAAAGATGCCCCGCACCAAGTTTCAGATGCTCCTGCGCGGGCAGAACATCCTCGGCTATCGGCACTATCCGGATGATGTCGTCGAGGCCTTTGTGCGGCTGGCCGTCAAGAACGGGATGGATATCTTTCGCATTTTTGACGCGCTGAACGACGTGCGCAATATGCAGTGGGCGATGCAGTGCGTCAAAAAGTACGGCGGGCACGTGCAGGGGGCCATCTGCTACACCATTTCGCCCGTGCACACGCTGGACTCCTTTGTGGAGTTAGGCCTTGAACTCAAGGCGCTGGGCGCCGATTCCATCTGCGTGAAGGATATGGCGGGCATCGCCACGCCCTATGCGGCCTATGAACTCACCAAGGCCCTCAAAGAACGGGTGGGCTTGCCCGTGCACTTTCACACGCACGATACGGCCGGTTTCGGCCTGGCCACGCTCCTCAAGGCCGCCGAGGCCGGGGCCGATATCGTGGATACGGCCATCTCCTCGTTGGGCGGCGGCACGGCCCAACCGCCGACGGAATCCCTCGTGGCGACGCTGCAAGGCACGGAACGGGATACGGGGCTGGACCTTCGCCTGCTCACCGAGATCGCCGCGTACTTCCGAGACGTCCGCACCAAGTACCTTGCCCGCTTTGAGACGGGCCTCAACACGGCGGATGTGCGCGTGTTGATGTATCAGATGCCTGGCGGGATGATCTCGAACCTCATCAGCCAACTGCGTCAGCAGAACGCCGAAAACCGCTGGGAAGAGGTGATTGCCGAACTGCCACGTGTGCGCGAGGATATGGGCTACCCGCCGCTCGTTACGCCCACGAGCCAAATCGTGGGCACGCAGGCGGTGGTCAACGTCCTGATGGGGGAGCGATACAAGATCATCTCGCAAGAGGTGAAGGATTACTGCCGGGGGATGTACGGCCGCCCGCCCGCCCCGCTGAACCCCGAGTTGGTCAAAAAGGCCATCGGCGATGAGGAGCCGATTACCTGCCGCCCGGCAGACTTGGTGGAACCCGGCTTGGAAAAGGCCCGCGCCGAAATTGGCGACCTGGCCGAGAGCGAAGAGGATATCGTCTCCTACGCCCTCTTCCCCCAGCAGGCGCGTGAGTTCTTTGAACTGCGCCGAGCGGGGCGCGTAGCGCCCATCACGGAGCCGCGTATCTTCCCGGCCGAAAAGGCTGCGGCGACCGCCGCTCAGCCCAAGGTGACCCTGGCCGCGTCACGCCCGCCGCGCCCGCAACCCGCGTACCCGCTGTGGCGGTTGGCCAACCGTATGCGCGAGGGCCGCTAATCATCCAAGGGACGTACCCCAGCCCGCTCTCGAGGCCGTGGGCGGGCTGGGGAATTTGTTGAGTGAAAGGAACCGAAAAATGGGTGATTTTGGATTGGGGGTGCAGGTTACCCTATGGGGGATGGGGCTGGTCTTTTTGACGCTCATCCTCGTTGCCATCATCATTTGGGCCTTGGATCGCATTTTTCGCCCTAAACCCGCTTCCGAAGAGGAAAAAGAGGATGAGGATGAGGCGGTGGCGGCCGTAGAGGCCCCTGAGGTCGTAGCACCACAGGCCTCTTTGGCCAACGAGGCGGCAGCCATTGCCGTGGCGCTGGCCTTGGAGATGCAGCGCACCGTCAAACAGCCCGCAGCCAAGGCGGCCCAGCCTTTCTTTGTGCCCAAGACCGATGAAGAGATTATGGGCGAAGTGGTCACGGTGATCACCACGAACCCTGGCCCTGCCGTCTGGAAAAGTTACGGCCGTTTGCGCAGTACAATTTGAGACTTGAGGAGGATATGGTGAGCACCTACGAGATTACCGTCAATGGAGAAACGTTTGTGGTGGAGGTGGATCTCTCTACCTCGCCGGTGACCGTCGTGGTGAATGGCGAACCCCGCGCGGTAACCTTCCGCCAATTGGTGGAGGCCGCAGCCTCTGCCGCGTCCGCGAGGCCCGCGCCGGCCCCAGCCCAGGCAGCAGCCGCCCCGGCCCCCGCGCCGAAACCCGAGCCTAAGCCCGCCGTGCCCGCGGGCACCGTGCCGGGAGAGGTCGTCAAAGCGCCTATGCCCGGCAAGATCCTCTCCATCCTCGTGCAGGTCGGCTCGACGATCAAAGAGGGGCAAACCGTCTGCACGCTGGAGGCGATGAAGATGGAGATGCCCATCAGCGCTACCGCTTCCGGCACGGTCAAGGCGATTCACGTCTCCGTGGGCGATACGGTGGCCTATGGCGACCCCCTCGTGACGGTAGGCTGAGGGGGGGCGATATGAACGTCGGTGGGTTGGAACAACTGGTAGCGGGGTTTACCTCCCTGACCTGGCAGAACATCGTGATGATGATCGTGGGGGGCCTGCTCATTTGGCTGGCCATCCGCTACGAATACGAACCGCTCCTCCTCCTCCCGATTGGCCTGGGGTGCATCTTGGCCAACCTCCCTGGCACGGGGATGCTGGATGAGGGAGGCTTGCTGAACGTTTTGTACAAGGCCGGTATCGAAAACGAACTCTTCCCCAGCCTGGTCTTTATCGGCATTGGGGCGATGACCGATTTTGGGCCGCTTTTGGAAAATCCCCTCTACACGCTGTTCGGGGCGGCGGCTCAGTTCGGCATCTTTGGCACGCTGCTCATCGCCACGCTCTTTGGCTTTAACATCCGCGAGGCGGCCTCCATTGGGATCATCGGCGCGGCGGATGGGCCTACGTCCATCTTTGTCGCCTCTGCCCTGGCGCCGAACCTGGTCGGCCCCATCACGGTGGCGGCCTACTCCTATATGTCGCTCGTGCCCATCATCCAACCGCCGGTGATGAAACTCCTCACCACGCGCCGCGAGCGCCGCATCAAAATGCCTTATACGTCTCATCCCGTCTCCAAGACCACGCGCATCCTCTTCCCCATCGTCGTGACGCTGGCCTGCGCCCTCATCGCGCCGGCGGCCACGCCCCTTATCGGTATGTTGATGTTCGGGAACCTCGTCCGCGAGGCCGGCGTGGTGGAGCGCATCAACAAAGCGGCCCAAAATGAGATCGCGAATATCGTCACGACTTTCTTGGGCATCACCATCGGCTCGACGATGGTGGCGGATAAATTCCTGCGCTGGCAGACCATCCTCATCGTCATTATGGGGTTGGTCGCCTTTATCCTCGATACGGCGGCGGGCGTGCTCTTTGGGAAACTGATGTCCTTCCTCTCGGGCGGCAAGATCAATCCGCTCTTGGGTGGCTGCGGCATTTCGGCCTTCCCGATGTCTGCCCGGGTGGTGCAAAAGATCGGCCACGATGAGGATTACACCAACTTTCTTCTGATGCACGCTATGGCCTCCAACACCTCGGGGCAGATCGCCTCGGTGATGGCGGGCGGCGTCGTGCTCGCGCTCTTGCGTTAGAACAATCGTTCCATTTGACGCGCTCTTGGCCTTGGCACACAATAGCGTGTGTGGGGCGCCCCACGCACGCTATCTCTTTTTCTGGAGGAGGTTCGTCTTGGCATTCGCGGTAGGGCATCGCCGCGCCTGCCGCAAGGAGGGAGGAAGATGGCAAACGGCCTCAAGATTTATGGGGAAATCGCGCTCATCGCCGGAAGCGGCAACCCCGAACTGGCCCAGGAAATCAGCGATGCCCTGGGCGTACCTCTCCTCGAACGCTCCATCACCGTGTTCCCCAACGAGAACATCTTTATCCAACTCCATCAGACCGTGCGCTCCAAGGATGTGTTCATCATCCAGCCCACCTGTTCGCCCGTCAACTATAATGTGATGGAACTCCTCATTATGATTGATACGGTGCGCCGCGCCTCAGCCGGGCGCATCACGGCGGTGATGCCCTTCTTCGCCTATGCCCGCAGCGACAAGAAGGATATGCCCCGCGTGCCCATCACGGCGCGGTTGGTGGCGGACCTCATCTACACGGCGGGCGCCGATCGTTTTATGGTGGTGGACCTGCACGCCGGGCAGATTCAAGGGTTCTTCAATATGCCGGGGGATGAACTTTCGGCCTTCCCGCTCTTGTGCGCCTACTTCCAACGCAAGGCCATCCCCGATTTGGTGGTGGTGGCCGCCGATTTGGGGTTCGCGAAAAAGGCGCGGAACGTGGCGGAGGTGTTAGACGTGCCGGTGGCGTTTATCGAGAAACGGCGTGTGGGCGCCGAGGCGCACGATATCTCGGTCATCGGCGAGGTGAAGGGTAAGAACGTGCTCATCGTAGATGACGAGTGCGACCAGGGCACCACGATGTGCGAAGGGGCGCGCATCGTGCGAGAGGCCGGGGCCAAAGACGTCTATGCCTGTTTTGTGCACCCCACCTTCTCGCGCAACGCCGTGCAGAACCTCGCTGCGGCCGACTTTAAGGAGATTGTCTGCACGAATACCCAGCCCATCCCGCCCCAAAAACGGCTGCCGAATATGCACATCATCCACCTCGGGCCGTGGATGGCCCGCGTCATCCATGCCGTGCACCAAGGGGATTCGGTGGGCGCGACGTTGCAGAGTTACGAGCCCGAGTTCTAGGAGGGCCTTGCCGAAGGGGTTTTCTCGCCCCTGCGGTGCAAGCGGGCCGCAGGGGCGAGGTGTTTGGCGTAAACGGCCCTGGGGCTGTTCGTGGTATAATAAAAAGGTATTACACGGCCCTAGGCCGTACGAAGCCTTTTCGGACAAAGCGAGTTACCGTATGCTCAACTTCCTCAAACGTTTAGCCGGCGATCGGAGCAAGCGCATCTTGCAGCGCCTGCAACCCATCATCGAACAAATCAATGCCCTCGAACCCGAGATGCGCGCCCTCTCGAACGATGGCCTGCGCGCGCTCACCGAGACCTTCCGCGCCCAAGTGCAAGAGGCGACGCAATTGTACCGCGACCGCCTGCGCGAGTTGGAGGCGGAACTCGACCGCGAACCCGATGAGGACGAGCGCCGCCGCCTGCGCTACGCCATCGAAGACCTAAAGAAGCAGTGGGATGCGCGCGAGCGCGAGGTGTTGGATGAAATCCTCCCCCGCGCCTATGCCGCCGTGCGCGAGGCGAGCGTGCGCACCATTGGGCTGCGCCATTTCGATGAGCAACTCTTGGGCGGCATCGTCCTCCACCGCAATATGATTGCCGAGATGAAGACGGGCGAAGGCAAGACCCTGGTGGCCACCCTGCCCCTCTACCTAAACGCCCTCACGGGGCGCGGCGTGCACTTGGTTACGCCGAACGACTACCTCTCCAAGGTGGGCGTGCAGTGGATGGGGCCGATTTACCACCTCTTGGGGTTGAGCGTCGGGGTCATCCAATCTATGGGGCAGGATCCGGCGATGAGTTCCTTCCTCTATGATCCCGATTACATCTCGGCGGACGATCGTTATCAACACCTGCGCCCCTGCACGCGCGCTGAGGCTTACCGCGCGGATATCACTTACGGTACGAACAACGAGTTCGGGTTCGACTACCTGCGCGATAATATGGTGCTCGATATCCGCCAGTGCGTGATGCGCGAACTCTATTACGCCATCGTGGATGAGGTGGATAACATCCTCATTGACGAGGCGCGCACCCCACTCATCATCTCCGGCGAGGCGGAGGAATCCACCGAGTATTACAAGCGCTTTGCCCAAATCGTGGCCCGCCTGCAAGAGGGCGTGGATTACACGGTGGATGAAAAACGCACCACGGTAACCATTACCGAGGAGGGGTTAGATAAGGTCGAGCGCGCCTTGGGGATTGATAACCTCTATGCCCCCGAACACTATGAATTGACCCCCTACCTGGAGAACGCCCTGCGCGCCAAGGCCCTCTTCCAGCGAGATCGCCACTATGTGGTGCAGGATGGGCAGGTCATCATCGTGGATGAATTCACCGGCCGCCTGATGTACGGCCGGCGCTACTCGGAAGGCTTGCACCAGGCCATCGAGGCCAAAGAGGGCGTGCGCATCCAGCGCGAGAGTTTGACGCTGGCGACCATCACCTTCCAGAACTTTTTCCGGATGTATCGCCGCCTGGCGGGGATGACCGGCACCGCCGAGACCGAGGCCGAAGAGTTCGCCCAGATTTACAATCTGGACGTGGTCGTCATCCCCACGCACGAGCCGATGCGCCGCGTGGACTACCCCGATGTGGTCTACAAGACGGCGGAGGCCAAATATCGCGCTGTGCTCGAAGAGATCAAGCAGTGCTATGAGCGCAAACAGCCCGTGCTGGTGGGCACCCTAGCCATCGAGACCTCCGAGATGCTCTCGCAACGCTTGAAGCGGATGGGCATCCCTCACCAAGTGCTCAACGCGAAATACCACGAGCGCGAGGCGCAGATCATCGCCCAGGCGGGGCGCCCAGGCGCCGTAACCATCGCTACGAATATGGCCGGCCGCGGCGTGGATATCCTTTTGGGCGGCAACCCGGAGGGCCTGGCGCGGGAGGCCCTGCGCCGCCAGGGCAAGGATTTGACGCGCATCACGCCGGAGGAATGGCAGGAGGCCCTGGAGGCGGCCAAACGCCAGTGCGAGGCCGATCGGCAGATTGTCCTTGCCGCCGGGGGCCTGCACATCCTCGGTACGGAACGCTATGAGGCGCGGCGCATTGATAACCAACTCCGCGGCCGCGCCGGCCGCCAGGGCGACCCCGGCTCTTCGCGGTTCTACGTCTCGCTCGAGGATGATTTGATGCGCCGCTTCGGCGGCGAGGCCGTGGCGCGGCTGATGGATCGCCTCGGGGTGGAAGATGACGTGCCCATCGAGCACGATATGGTCACCAAGGCCATCGCCAACGCCCAGGTGCGCGTGGAGGGCTATAACTTTGATCTGCGCAAGCACCTTTTGGAGTATGACGACGTCGTCAACCAGCAGCGCCAGGTCATTTACGACCAGCGGCGGCTCATCCTTTCTGAGGCGGACCTGAAACCGGTCGTTTTGGATATCCTCCATCGCCAATTGGATGCCCTGGTGGATACCTATGCGGCGGGCGACGAGGACACGTGGGACCTGAAGACGCTCCACGATCTCGCCGATCGGATGATCCACCTGCCCCCCGGCCACCGCGTGGCCGATTGGCAGCGGATGACCGCTTCTCAGATCAAAGAGGAACTCCACGAACTCGCCGAGCGCTCCTATGATGCGCGCGAGGAGGAACTCGGCCCCGACCTGATGCGCCAAATCGAGCGCGTGGTGATGCTCCGCTCGATTGACAACCGTTGGGTGCGCCACCTGACGGCGCTCGATGAACTGCGCGAGGGGATCGGCCTGCGGGCCATCGGTCAGCGAGACCCCTTGGTGGAGTACAAACGCGAGGCTTTCCAGGCCTTTGAGCAACTGTTGAACGATATCCAAGCCGATATCGCCAATTTCATCCTGAACGTGCAAGTGGCGCGGCAGCCCTCTTTGCCGCGCCCCACGCAGTATGCCGGGGCGAGCGGCGGCGCAGCCGGGAGCCTTGCCTCCACCTCCATCAAACATAGCAAGGTGGGGCGCAACGATCCTTGCCCCTGCGGGAGCGGGAAAAAATACAAGAACTGTTGTTTACGCAAGGGCCTCTCTCCCGAAGAGGCGGCGGCGCAAAAGGGCGCGCAAGGCCAAAGCGCCTCCGCGCGGCGGCCCGAACCCGTTGGCGCCAAGGTCGGCGACGCGCCGCGCAGCGCCCCCTCGGGGCAGAGGAAGCGGCCAGGCCGGTGAGGGGCGGCGGCCCCCTGGGGAGGTGCTTATGAAGGCCTTTCACAAGCCCCTGCACCATCCAGGGCCTAGGTGGTGCAGGGCCGTTTGGATGTTGGCCCTCGTCTCTCTACTTCTCGTGGCGTGTTCGCCGCCCAGCCGTGAGGCTAAGGCACCCCCGCCGACGCGCGCCCCGGCGGGGCCTACGCCGGCCTGGGCGCCCAGCCCAACGGCCCCTCCTCTGCCCACGGCGGCGCCCGCCACACCCACCTCGCCGCCCACGCTCACCGCCACCCTTCGCCCAACGGAACCCCCTTCGCCTGCCCCTAGCGCGACGTTGGCCCCTACCCATACGGCCGTGCCCAGCCCGACGCCCACACCGGGCGGGTTGCAAATCAGGCCCGATGGCTCGTTCAGCCTGGTCATCTCGGAGGCCGAACTGTATGAGATGGTGGCCCGCGAGACGGCGGGCTATGTGGACCCCGAGGTCTATCGCCTCAAGGTGGCTATCCAGCCGGAGGGCGTGCGCATTTCGGCGCGCCTGTTTTCGCGAATGCGCGCCTTGGCGATAGATGCCGTGGCGATGGGCGTGTTTACCATCACAGAGGGCCAGCCCAAGTATGAGATCACCTCGAGCGACATCGAGATTCTCTGCTATATGTGCCTCTCGTTCGACGTGAACTCGGATGCGCCCAGCGCTCGCATCACGCCTGGCCCCGGCTCCACCCAATGGTGGGAACAGGTCGGCCAGGGGATGATCCAAAGCGCCCTGTGGAGCGTTGGCGGGGGCGTGGGCGCCCAAGGCGCCCTCTTGGGCAAGAATGTGATCCTCGAGCGCATCACCCTGGGCGAGCACGAGATGACCGTCGAGGGGCGCCTCAAACTCTAGGGCGCGAGGGTGAGTTCGGTCATTTCGCCGTGTTCGGCATCGAGGATGAGCAAACGGTTCCGCAGGGGCTGCCCCCTGCCGGTGATGAGTTTGACTACCTCGTGAATCTCCCAGGCGGAGATCATCATCGGCGTGGCCGTGGGGTTGCCGAGCGTCCGCTCGATGCCGCGTTCCGTGGGCGGGGTCTTGCCGTATAGGGCCTCCAGGCCGGGATCTCCGGGGAAGATGGTCATCACCTGGCCGGTGTAGCCGGCGATGGCCCCGTGCACCATCGGGATGCCCAATGTGCGCGCTACGCGCTGCAAGAGGTACCGCGCCGGCAGGGAATCGAGCGCATCCACCACGACCTGCGCCCCTTGGAGTAGGCTAGCGGCATTTTCCTCGGTGAGCCACAGGGGATGCGGCGTGACGCGCGTGGCGGCGTTCACCTCGGCCAGGCGCTGGGCCAGCACCTCTACCTTCGGGAGGCCGAGGGTCCTTTCGGTGCAGCCGAGTTGGCGGTTCAGATTGTTCTCGGCAAAGCGGTCGCCATCCACCAGGATGAGGTGCCCCACGCCCATCCGCGCTAGGCCCTCGATGATCCACCCCCCCAGGCCCCCAGCGCCTACCACGGCCACCGTCGCCTCCAGGAGTTGGCGCTGGCCCTCCCAGCCCACCGTGCCCAGGTTGCGTATGTAGCGCTCCGGCGCCAGGTGCGCCTCCAGCGCGGCGCGTTCTACGGTGGCGATGGGTACGCCGTACTGTTCGGCGAGGGCGTGCGTCTGCGCGATCGTGAGCGAGGGCGCCTCTTGGCGCAAGGCCGCGAGATGCTGTACGAGATCGTGGGGGATAGGGGCTATCTCCATCGGGCACCTCACTGGGCGGGTGAAATGGGCTGGCAGGCGGGGCATAGGTGTGTGCCCCGCCCACCAGCGCGGATGCGCACAATGGGCGTGCCGCAGCGGGGGCAGGGTTGGCCGGCGCGGCCATAGACGGCGAGCGCCTCCTGATGGCGGCCTCGTTCGTCTTGGGTGCCGCGGTAATCTCGCAGGGTGGTGCCGCCGTGGTCTATGGCCTCGCGAAGGACCTGTTGAACGGCCCCGTGCAGGCGCGCAATCTCTTCGGGAGATAGGGAGTTCGCCAGGCGTTGGGGGTGCAGGCCAGCCCGCCACAGGGCCTCGTCCACATAGATGTTCCCCAGCCCGGCGATGAGGCGCTGATCGAGGAGGAGCGGCTTGAGTTGGCGGCGGCGCGCCAAGAGGCCGCCGAAAGCCTGGGGCGTGAACTCGGCCGAAAGCGGCTCGAGGCCCAACCCCCCGGCGATGCACGATAAATCGGCCACGAGGGCAAGCCGGCCGAATTTGCGCACATCGCGGTAATAAAGCACGGCGCGCTCGAAATCGAGCCGCAGGTGAACGTGCTTATCGGCCTCGAGCGCGGCGTCGGGCGCGGGGCGCACTTGGAATTGCCCCGTCATCCGCAGGTGGATGGCCAACCACCAGGGCGAAAAGGACATCAGGATCATCTTGCCGCGGCGCTCGACGGCATGGAGCGTTGCCCCGCATAGGAGGCTGGTAAACGCCTCCCCATCGGGGCTGGCGAGAATGCCCGGCCAGCGGATGGAGACGCGCTCCACGCGCTGACCCAAAAGGCTCTGCCGCAGGCCGCGCACGATGCGCTCCACCTCGGGGAGTTCGGGCATTTTTTTACTCCGCGCCGCCGGGCAAAAGGTGTGGCAGGGCGCGCCAGGCCTCGCGCAGGGCGTCGAGGAGCGGCAAAGAGGCCGCTGGCGTAGGCGTGGCGCTGGGCCGGCGCGGCGGCAGGCCCAGGCTCTGGCGCCAAAGGGCATCGAGTTCATCTAGCCCAAAGCCATACACCTGCCGCAGGGCATCCTCTTGGAGCGCCCCTTGGGCAAATACGTCCAAGAGGGCCTTCATCTTTTCTCGGCCATATTCGCGCAGGAGAAAATCCACCACGGAATAGGCCTGGCCGTAAAAGAGGTCCACCTGGCTGACCTGCCCACTATAACTGGACATCGAACGGATCGAGAGGAGGCGATCGTCGCGGATGGCGCGCTCCAAGGCGCGGCGGTTATCGAGGGGCAGGCTGCCCTCGGCGTACATCGCGAGGCCCTCGTCCAGCCAGCGGGGCAGTTCCGTATAGGGGTTATCGGTGGCCATCCCCACGATCAAATGGCTGATCTCGTGGGCCAAGGTCTGTTCCACATCGCTGTGCGTGCCCAAAAGGAGCAACGTATCTTCCGAGACGGCCACGCCTAGGGTCAAGACGCGGCTATCAAACCCCTCGCTCCGCACCGGGAGCGCGGCCTGCATATCTTGCTGGCTTGCATAGAGGTAGATATGCACGGGCCGCTCGACGGAGACGCCGATCTCCTCGCCTAGGCGCGTGATGGCCTCCTCGGCGCGTTGGAGAAGGGTCTCGGCCAGGGTTTGCGAACGGCCGTAATAATGGACAATGACCTTTTCGCTGGTGAGGGTGCGCCAATCTTGATGATCATCGGTGTATTCGAAGGTGTGCACCGGCGTCTTGAAGGTGGAGCCATCTTGCAGTTCGAGTTGCCACCAGGTGCGCATCAGGGTTCCCGGGGCATATTGGCCGCGCTCCAGTTCCTCCGTATGCGTAACCGCAACCTTTGTGCCAGGCGTGAAAGCGGGGTAGATGCGACGCACAAGGCGGGTGCCCTCGCGCCCGTAAAAGAGGATGACATCCATAATGGGCAAATCGCTCTCGGCCTGCAAGGTGAAGGTGAGGGATTCGGAAAAGGCGTAACGCTCTTCCTGCCGAAGGATGCGCACAGGCCCCTCGGCGAGCGCCGTGAGGGCAAACGCCAACCAAAGGGCGGCGGCCAGGGCAAGGCACCACCCCCATCGAAAGGCGCGGCCGCTTTTAGGGTTCGCGGTCGGCGAGTTCCTCCTCAGGGATATCCACATACTTGTCACCTTCTTCAATCAGCATAATGGGGATGTCATTCTTGATGGGATATTTGCGCCGGCAGTTCGGGTTTTGGCAGACGAGCCATTTCTCGGCCACGAATTTTACTTTGGTCTTGCACGCCGGGCACACCAAGATGGCCAAGAGATCTTCCGGGAGCATTATTTTCCTCCTAAAAGGGGTGTGAGTTCAGCCATCAGGCGCGGCCAAAAGGCCCTCGCGGCGAGGATGGGCACGAGCGGGATGATGCCCAGCCCAAACAGGCTCACGATGGCCAGTTCATCGCGCCAGGTCGTATCGGGGTTGGGCTTGCCCAAAAGGCGGCTCACGAGGGCATCGAACGTGTTGCCTGCCAAGTTGGCGAGCATCACAAGCCGCACATAGTTGATGATATCCCGCGCGTTCGTCTCGCCATATTGCTCCACAAGGCGCTTGACGAGGTCGCTATCGGGCGCGCCCTGCAACTCGGCATATTGCCGCGCGAAAAAGACGGCCGGCGCGTGCTCCGCCGTAACGTGCTCCACGCGCCCGGCAAGGAGCGATTCGATGGCCTCACGGTCAAAGCCCTGGCTGGCGGCCAGCCGCGTGTGGGCCGCCGTGCAATAGCGGCAGCCGTTGGCCCCTGTGACGGCCAGCATCATCTCCGTGGTGAGCGGAGGCCGCAGGAGGGGGTTCGTGCGCAGGGCGCGAAGATATTCGGGATGCTCCCAAAAGTCGGCGAAATCGGCGATGAGTTCGCGGCTACTGCGATAGGTGCGCTTGCGGAAGGGTGGGCACGTCGCCTTGGCCGCGCGGAAGGCGCGTGCCGCATAGTAGGCGCCTGCCAGCCCCGCCGCCCAACCGAGCACCCACAGGACCTTTTTGCCTTTCATCTAGCCTGCTCCCTTCTTGCCGTGTGAGGCGCCGAGGGCGCCTTAGCCCTCGACGATAACGCGATGGTACCGCTTTTTGCCATAGCGCAGGAGGATGTTCCCATCGTGAACATCCGCCCACGTGATGACGCGATCTGGCGAGCGCACCTGCATCCCGTTCACATAGGCGCCGCCCTGCTCGATGAGCCGCCGGGCCGCGCCGCGCGAGGCCGTCAGCCCTGTGCGGCAAAAGAGGTCCACCACGCTGAGGCCTTGCTCGATTTCCGCCTTGGGGATGGGCGTCGTGGGCACGGCCTCGCCCACGCCCCCGCCCCCGAACAACTGGCGGGAGGTCTCGCGGGCGGCCTCGGCCTCCTCTTGGCCGTGGACGATGGTCGTCACCTCGTAGGCGAGCACCTCTTTGGCCTTGTTCAGCGCGGCGCCCTTGACGCGCGTGAGTTCTCGAATCTCCTCCACGGGCAGGAAGGTAAAGATTTTGAGAAAGCGCTCCACGTCCTCATCGGCCGTGTTAATCCAGAATTGGTAAAAGTCGTATGGAGACAGCAATTCGGGGTCCAGCCAGATGGCGCCCGAGGCCGTTTTGCCCATCTTGGCGCCGGAGGCCGTCGTCAAAAGCGGGAAGCAAAGCGCGTAAGCCTCTTGGCCCGTCACCCGGCGGATGAGATCCACCCCGGCCAGGATGTTCCCCCACTGGTCATTGCCCCCCACTTGGAGGATGCAGTTCTCGGTGCGGAAGAGGTGCAAAAAGTCATAGGCCTGCAAGAGTTGGTAATTGAACTCGAGAAAACTCAACCCTTGCTCCAGGCGCGCCTTGTAGGTCTCGGTGGCCAGCATCCGGTTTACCGAAAAGTGCACCCCGATCTCTCGGAGAAAGTCAATGTAGCGCAAAGAAAGGAGCCAATCGCCATTGTTGAGCATCTTGGCGCGGCCCTCTTCGAACGAGATAAAGCGCGAGAGTTGGCGCTTGAGCGCCTCCATATTCGCGGCGATCTGCTCAGGCGCCAGCAATTGGCGCATTTCGGTGCGGCCCGTGGGGTCGCCGATCATCCCGGTGCCCCCGCCCACGATGATGATGGGCCGATGGCCATGCCGCTGAAAGTGCATCAGGGCCATAATGGTGAGCAAATGCCCCGCGTGAAGGCTTGCGGCGGAGGGATCATAGCCGACGTAGAAGGTAATGGGCTTTTCCAGAGCACGGCGCAGGCCCTCCTCATCGGAGACCTGCTCTACGAACCCCCGTTCCTTCAACACGTCGAACACGTTTTCCATCATCTCCTCCTGATTTGACGGCTCCTCTCGGCTCGCCTACGATAGGCTGTGACTTTCGATGGTAGACGGTGGGCGTTACTTTGTCAAATTATCGTGGGCGGGGCGCCTTTGAGGGCGAACCGCCTGCGTTTTGGAGAAGGATTTTGAGCGAGAGTTGGGTGATAGTAGGTGTAATCTTGGTGGCGAGCCTCATCCAGGGCACCACCGGCTTTGGCTTTGGCCTCTTTGCTATGGGCATCTTGGCTATGATGATGCCCGTGCCCGAGGCGGCGGTGATCGTCGCCATCTTGGGGCTGGTGACCACGGCGATGAACGTGGGGTCAGTATGGCGGGCGATTTCTTGGAAGGAATTGTGGCCCGTGGTGGCCACCGCCATTCCCACGACACTTCTCGGCGTGTACCTTTTGAAGGTGCTCAACCCGGCCATCTTGCGATCGGCTGTGGGGGTGATGATCTTGATTGGCAGCGCCGTTACGCTGTGGTCGCCCCACGGGGCGCGCCTGCACAAGGCCGCGCCTTGGGGCTACCTCGCCGGGGCGGTCGGCGGCCTATTCGGAGGGGCCATCAATATGGGCGGGCCGCCGGTCGTCCTTTACAGCCTCCTCCGCGGGTGGGATAAAGAGACGGCCAAGGCCGAGATGTCTTCCTACATCCTAGTAACGAGCGTGATCCGCGTGGCGGGGCAAATCGTGGCGGGCATCGCTACCCCGGCCCTGTTGGAAAGGTCCCTCTGGCTCAGCATCCCCACCGTCTTGGGGTGTTATGTGGGCACGCGCCTCTTTGGGCGGATGAGCAACCGGGCCTTTCGCTACGCCACCACGGGCATTCTGTTCGCCCTGGCTGTGCGCCTCTTTTTCTCGTAAAGGTTCGCGCGGCCTTGCGCGCCGGCGCGGCCCGAAGTAGAATAGCGCCTGAAGTGACCGTGAACCCGATGCCGTCCGTTCGGCCGGCCGATTATTCAGCCCATCATCAGAGGAGGAACCCGGATGACCGATTCCAGCAAACGAACTGGCCGCGGAAGATCGAGCCGCGATGTGTGGCCCGTGTGGATGTGGATTGCCGTGCCCGTGCTTGTGGTAGTGATCGTCGCAGCCTTATGGTGGGCTGTGTTCTCTCCTTCGGAACCGCTGCGCAAAGCGCCCACCCCCACGCCCACGAGCCGCGCCATCGCTGAACCGGCCACCAAAGTACCCACGGTGAGCGAGACGGCTGCTTTGCTCACCATCACGCCGACTTTGGCCTTCTTGCCGACCTTGGCCTTGCCCACACCCACGGCCTCTCAGCCGCTTACGCCCACGGTGGAGGCGACTTTGGCGCCCACCTTCTCTATCGGCGATAAGGTGGTGGTGGCGGGGACGGGTAACGCCGGGCTGAACGTGCGCGCTGGGGCGGGGACGGGCCACCCGCGCATCAAGACCCTGCCCGATGGCGCCGTGCTGGAGATCATCGGCGGGCCGAAGGATGCCGACGGCTATACCTGGTATCAGGTGCGCGATGAATCGGGCGCCACGGGTTGGGCCGTGAATACCTATATGAAGGCGCGCTGATCCTTCGCCCAATCGGTTGACAAGGGGCGGCCTTGCCCATGCGCCCGGGGGAGTGATGTGCCCGCCCCCGGGTGCTTTATCCTCTGCGTGCGATAGGAGGAGGTGCCTATGGCGGAAGAAACCCTTGCGGAGCGCGCCGAGCGATTGCGCGCCCTCATCCACTATCACGCTTACCGCTATTACACGCTGGATCAACCCGAAATCAGTGATGCCGAGTATGACGCCTTGGTGCATGCCCTGCGCGCCATCGAGGAGGAACACCCCGAACTCATCACGCCCGATTCGCCCACCCAGCGCGTGGGCGCTGAGCCGCTCCCCGAGTTTGCCAAGGTCGAACACCCCTACCCGATGACCAGCCTGACGGACGCCTTCTCGCGCGAGGAGGTGGAGGCCTGGTTGGAACGCGCCAAGCGCCTTTTGCCGGAGGATGTAACCCTCGAATTCGTGGTGGAACCCAAGATAGATGGCCTTGCCGTGGCGCTCACCTACCGGGACGGGTTGCTTACGCGCGGGGCCACGCGCGGAGACGGCATCGTGGGCGAGGATATCACCGCGAACGTGCGCACCATCCGCAACATCCCTCTGCGCATCCCCGTGGCGCCGGGGGTAGAGGAGGCGCCCCCGCTCATCGAGGTGCGGGGCGAGGTCTATATGCCGCGCGACCTCTTTGAACAACTCAATGCGGCGCGCATCGCCGCGGGAGAGACGCCCTTCGCCAACCCGCGCAACGCGGCGGCCGGCTCGGTGCGCCAGTTGGACCCGCGCGTCACGGCGGAGCGCCCTCTGCGGTTTTTCGCCTACGCCGTGGGCTATGTGGAGGGCAAGGAACTCTCCAGCCAGTGGGAGACCTTGGCCTATCTGCGCGCCTTGGGGTTCGCCGTCAACCCGGATATCCGCCTTTTTAGCGACTTTCAAGAGGTGCTTGCTTACTGCGAAGAGTGGATGGATAAGCGCGATACGCTCAACTATGAGGCGGATGGCGTGGTCATCAAGATCAACTCCTTCGATATCCAGCGGCGCTTGGGCATCGTGGGGAATGCGCCGCGTTGGGCGGTGGCCTACAAGTTCCCCGCGCGCGAGGCGACGACGCGCCTCCTGAAAATCGGCGTGAACGTGGGGCGCACGGGCGTGCTCACGCCGTATGCCGTGCTCGAACCGGTGCGCTTGGGGGGTGTGATCATCCGCCAAGCCAGCCTGCACAATTTCGATGACCTGGCCCGCAAAGACATCCGCGAGGGGGATATCGTCGTGGTGCAAAGGGCGGGGGACGTCATCCCGCAGGTGGTGCGGCCCATCGTGGCCTTGCGGCGCGGCGACGAGCGCATCCCCGAAATCCCCAAGACGTGCCCGGCCTGCGGCGAGCCGGTGGTGCGCGAAGAGGGTGAGGTGGCCGTGTACTGCGTGAACGCGGCCTGCCCAGCCCAACTGGTGAGGCACATCGAGCATTGGGCCTCGCGCGACGCGATGGATATCGAGGGGTTGGGCACCAAGGTGGCCGAACTCTTGGTGGAAAAGGGACTCGTAACCGACGTAGCGGACCTCTATGCCCTCACCAAAGGGCAACTCCTCGCCTTGGAGGGCTTTGCCGATAAGCGGGCCGAGAACCTCTTGGCGGCCATCGAGGCGAGCAAAGATCGCCCCTTCTCGCGCGTCCTCACGGGGCTGGGCATCCGTGGGGTGGGGAGCCGCGTGGCACAGATCCTGGCCAGCCACTATCCCTCGTGGGATGCCCTTTCGAAGGTGACCATCGCGGAACTTCAGGAAATCGAGGGGATCGGCCCCGTCCTTGCGCAGGATATTGTGGATTTCATCTCGCGGCCCAGGCACCAGGCGCTGGTGGAAAAACTGCGCCGTTACGGCGTGCGCCTGGCCGATGAGGCGCCCGGCGAGGCGGCGCCCGCGCCGCTGGCGGGGCTGACCTTCGTCATCACAGGCACCCTGCCCAGTATGAGCCGCGAGGCGGCAACGGAATTCATCACCTCGCGCGGTGGGCGCGTGACGGGGAGCGTCTCCGCCAAGACGAATTACCTCGTGGTGGGCGATAAACCCGGCGCCAACAAGTATGAGGCGGCGCGCAAATTGGGCATCCCTATGCTGGATGAGGCCGGGCTGATCGCTTTGGCGGAGGGCAGGATGCCGCGCCAGGCCCAACCGCCCTCTGAAGAAAAGCCCGCCTCCGATTCGCCCGGCCAAATGCGCTTGCGCCTCTAGCGGAGGGGTTTCGTGAGCGAGGTGCTGGGCGCATGGCAAGCCTCGGAAGATTGGGCGGCGCACATAACCGCCTGGCGCATCCTGCCGCCCAAGTCGCCCCTCACGGCGGAGGTGCCGGAGGCGCTCCACCCTCGCCTCAAGGGTTGGCTTGCCGAACGCGGCCTACGCCTTTATAGCCACCAGGCGGAGGCCGTGGAGAAGGCGCTCGCCGGGGAGCACGTCGTCATCGTCACGCCGGCGGCCTCCGGCAAGACGCTCTGTTACAACCTCCCCGTGCTGGATCGTTTTCTGCGCGCGCCCCAATCTCGCGCGCTCTATCTCTTCCCCACCAAGGCACTCGCGCATGACCAACTGCACACTCTCCGCCAAATGGTGGAGGACCTCGCTTTGCGCTGTGCTGTGGCGGCCTATGACGGCGATACGCCCCAATCTCATCGGGCGCGCCTGCGCCAGAATGCCCAGATCATCCTCACCAACCCCGATATGCTCCACGCCGGCATCTTGCCTATGCACACCCAGTGGCGCGAATTCCTGGCCCACCTGGATTACATCGTCGTGGATGAGATGCACACCTATCGGGGCATCTTTGGGAGCCACGTGGCCAACGTCTTTCGGCGCCTGCGGCGCCTGTGTGCCTTTTACGGGAGCCAGCCGCGCTTTATCTGCTCCTCGGCCACCATCGGCAACCCGCTGGATTTGGCCGAGCGGCTGACGGGCCAACGCATGGCCCTTGTGGATCGCTCCGGCGCGCCTGCGGGGTGGAAGGCGATCGTCTTTTACAACCCGCCCATCGTAGATGCGCGGCTGGGCCTGAGGCGCCCTCTGGTGGAGGAGGTGCGGCGGCAGGCAAACTGGTTCCTGGCGCGAGACCTGCAGACCGTGATCTTTTGCCCTTCGCGCCGCATCGTGGAGCAACTGGTTACCTACCTCCGCCAAGATGCCCTCGAGGCCGGCCGAGACCCGTCGGCCATCCGTGGCTACCGCAGCGGATATTTGCCCCAAGAGCGCCGCGCCATCGAAGAGGGCTTGCGGGAGGGGAGCGTGCGCGCGGTAGTCGCCACGAACGCCCTGGAACTCGGCGTGGATATCGGCGGGCTGGCGGTCTGCCTCCTCGCGGGCTACCCGGGGAGCATCGCCAGCACCTGGCAGCGCATCGGCCGCGTGGGGCGCGCTCAAGAGGCCAGCGCGGCCCTGCTCATCGCCTCTTCCTCGCCGCTGGATCAGTATATCGTCTCTCACCCCGATTATTTCTTCGCCCAGGCGCCCGAAAGGGCGCTCATCAACCCAGATAACCCCTACGTCCTCCTGAGCCACCTGCGCTGCGCCCTTTACGAACTCCCCTTCGAAGGGGAGGAATCCCTAGGGCAAGATCAGGCGTTGCGCGAGGCCCTTCTGGAAAGCGGCCAGGCGCGGGGGGGGCGCGGACGTCTCTTTTGGGCGGGGACGGGCTACCCCTCGAGCGAGATCTCGCTGCGGACGGCCTCCCCAGACCAGGTCTCCATCGTCGTGCCCGGAGAAGAAGGGGGATTTCAGCCCATCGGGCAGATGGATCGCGACAGCGCACCCTATTGGCTGCATGAGGGGGCCATCTATCTTCATGAAGGGGAACAATACCTCGTCGAGCGCTTCGATTGGGAGGCCGGCGTGGCCTATGTGCGCCCCGTCGAGGTGGATTATTTCACCGAGGCGAGCGGCACCACGCGCATTGATATCGAGGCCATCCGCCAAACCTATGAGCGCCCTTTGGCGACCCTTGCGGTGGGCGATGTGCGCTTGAGGACGCGCGTGACGGGCTACCGCCGCCTGCAATGGGAGACCCTTCAGCACCTCGGCTGGGGCGAGGTGAACCTACCGGAACGCGAAATGCTCACCGAGGCCTGCTGGGTGGCCTTGGCCGATGCCCTTTTGGAAGCCCTGAGCGAAGAGGGCCTGTGGGAAGAGGCGCCCGAATCTCGCGGGCCAGATTGGCCCACCCAGCGCGACCGCGCTCGCGCGCGCGACGGCTACCGCTGTGTGCGCTGCGGTGCCGAGGAACGCCCCGGCCGCCAGCATGACGTCCACCATATCATCCCCTTCCGTGAGTTTGGCTGGGTGCCCGGCGAAAACGACCGCTACCGCGAGGCGAACCGCCTCACGAACCTCATCACCCTTTGCCCGCAGTGCCATCGCCTGGTGGAACGGCAGGTGGCCGCGCAGGGGGCGCTCTCGGGGTTGGGGCGCGTCTTCCGGCACCTGATGCCCCTCTTCCTGCTGTGCGATGCGGAGGATATGGGCGTGCATACCGAGGCCCAAGCACCGCAGACGGGCCAGGCTACCCTTTTCGTCTACGATAACGTGCCCGGCGGCGTAGGGTTGAGCGCCCAGTTGCCCAACCTCTTCGAACCCCTTTTGGAACGATCCGCCGAATTGATTCGCGCCTGCCCCTGTGAGGCGGGCTGCCCCTCCTGCATCGGCGCCTCCATCCGCCCGGACCCCCGCGCCAAAGAGAGGGTGCTGGCCCTCATCGCGGCCTTGCAAAGGGCATGGGGGCGCGGTGCAATCGCCCTCCCGCCGGCATAAAACCTTGCGGCTTAGACCCCTTGTGATATAATGGGGTGCAACCTAACGCCCGGCGCAAGGTAGGGATGGATAGCCTTCTTGCTAAATTGCGGCAGATATGGGGGGGCCATTCGGCGCAAGGGGCCTCTCTGGCGGGCGCTGAGGCGCGCCGCGAGCCGCCCCTGGAGGAACTCGTCGAGGGGGAATGGGTCTCCCTGCCCGAAGGGCGATGCTTCTTTGTGGAAAAGACGTTTGCGCTCGACCAAGCCCACGGGGCGCACCGTTTAGGGGACCTCTTGGCCGTGCCCCGCGAGGTCTGGGAACCTTTCCTTTTGGGCCAGCGTGAACCCCCTTTTGACCCTCGTGCGGCCGCCTTCTTTGATGTGGAGACGACGGGCCTAAGCCGCGGCGCAGGCACTTATTGCTTCCTCGTGGGAATCGGGCGCTTTGAGGGGGGAGCCTTCCGCCTGCGCCAGTATTTTATGCCCGATTTCAGCGAAGAGGGGGCCTTGCTCGAGTTGGCCGCGCGGGATTTCGCGACCTGTGAGGGGCTTGTCAGTTTCAACGGCCGCCAGTTCGATTGGCCTCTCCTCGAGATGCGCTACACCCTTGGGCGAAGGCCGCCCCCGCACGCCGGCGAGCCGCATCTTGATCTCCTCTTGCCGGCGCGGCGCCTCTGGCGGGGGAAACTCCCTTCCTGCGCCCTCTCTGCGCTGGAGCGCGACGTGCTCGGCGTGGGGCGCACCGAAGAGGACGTGCCGGGCTACCTCATCCCCGATGTGTATCTCGATTACGTCTTACAAGGGCGCACCCGCCCGATGGCGGGCGTGTTTTATCATAATGCGATGGACCTCCTTTCTATGGTGGCCTTGGCCGCGCGCATTGGCCAAGTCGTCGCCCAGCCCACGGAGCCAGACGCCTACAATTTGGTCTCTCTGGGCCGCGCCTATGCCTGCCAGGGGCACTACGAACGCGCCTTGGAGGCCTTTCGCCGCGCGGCAGGTTCCGCCAATCGGCACGAGGCCGCGCAGGGCCGGCGTGAGTTGGCCCTCCTCCTCAAGCGGCTGGGGCGCCTTGATGAGGCGATGGCGATATGGTGGGCCGAGTTGGAGGGGGGCGATGTGCACCCCTACATCGAGTTGGCCAAGCAGTTCGAGCATCGCCTCAAAGATTTCGCCTCGGCGCGGCAGTTGGTGTTGAGGGCCATCGAGCGCCTGGAATGGGGAGACATCGCTTGCGCAGACCCCGACCAGGTTCGGCAAGACCTTTCCCATCGCCTGGCGCGTTTGGAGCGGCGTTTGGGCATAGGGGCATTCCACATCAAATAGGCGTAAAACGGCACTATGAGGATATCCGAACGGGCCTTGTTCGATGCCCTGCTCGCTTTGGGCGGCGCCGAGCCACGGGAGGCCTTGCGCGGCGCCCTGGGCGCGCTGCTTGCCTATGAGGGCGCCGAACGCGGCCTGGCCCTGTGGTGGCAGGAGGGGGAACCGGGCCTTTATGTTACGATGCCCGCCTCTCTGGAGGGCGCCTTGGCCCCCGCTGTGCGGGAAAGTTGCCTCACTTGGCGAGAGGGGTTTACTTCTCCGCGCTCTCTGCGGCCCGGCGAGCCGGGCTGGGGGGCTGAGGCTGCCCAGGTGGCCCAGGCCTTGGGGGCCAAGGGCCTCGTCGTTATCCCTTTGGGAGGGGGGGAGGCGCCCTGTGGGTGTGCGGTGTGGGCCTCTGCGCGCCGGGCGCTCCGCGAAGAGGAAGCCCAGGTGCTGGCCCAGGCCGGCCGGCTCATCGGCAAGGCCCTTGAACAGATATCCCAAGGGGCGCGCCTTCGGCGGCTGATGCGGCTCGTGCAGGCCCTGTATGAGGTGAGCACCAGCGTCTTGAACGGGCGCGACCTGGACGGCCTCCTCAACCTCGTGGTGCACTTGGCCGTCACGACGATTGACCATGCCGAAAACTGCGTCCTCCACCTGTTGGACGAGGCCACGGGCGAACTCAGGCCGAAGGCCCTATCCTTCCAAGGGGAAGGCCCTCATACCGAAGGGCAAGCCCATATGCGCCTGGGCGAGGGCGTGGCTGGCTATGCCCTTGCGCAGGGGAGGGTGTTAAACGTCCCCGATGTGTCGCGAGATGCCCGTTTCTTGCCCATTCGCGAGGGGCGCCGCTTTACCTCGATGCTCGTGGCGCCGTTAATGCTTCACGAACGGCGCATTGGCACCCTCTCGGTGGATTCGCGGCAGGCTCACGCCTTTGACTCGGACGATGAGCGCCTCCTCCTGATGCTTTCGAGCCACGCCGCCGCGGCCATCGAGAACTCACGCCTCGTGCAGGACCTGCAAGAGAGCCTGGAGCGCCTGCGCGCTATGCAGGATCAACTCATTCAATCGGAGAAACTTTCTGCCTTGGGCCGTATGCTCCGTGGGGTAACCCACGAGATCAATAATCCCCTGGCCGCTGTGATGGGCTATGTGCAACTTTTACAGATGGACGAAACCCTTTCGGAAAGCGTTCAGCGGGATCTCAGCCGCATCTACGCCCAGGCGGAGCGCGCCGCGCACATCGTGCGCAGCCTGCAAATCTTTGCCCGGCAAGAGGCCGTGGTGCGCCAACTGGTGGATGTGAACGAGATTCTGGAGAGCGTGCTCGAATTGCAGGCCACCCAACTGCGCCTCGATCATATCGAGGTCGTTACTGACCTCGCCCCTCAGCCCCTCGGCGTGATGGGGGATTTCAACCACCTCCAACAGGTCTTTTTCCACCTCATCACGAATGCCCGCGAGGCGATGGTGGCCCATCGCGGCGAGGGGCGGCTAGAGGTTATCTCGCGCCGCGCGGGAGACGTGGTGGAGGTGCGTATCCGCGATAATGGCCCTGGCCTTTCGGACGAGGTAAAGCAGCACCTGTTTGACCCCTTTTTCACCACCAAAGAGGTGGGCGAGGGCACCGGCTTGGGGTTGAGCGTCTGTTACGGCATCATCACGGGGCACGAGGGGCGCATCGGCGTCGAAAGCAACCTGGGCGAGGGCACGACCTTTATCGTCGAACTCCCCGCCGCGTATTGAGGTTTAGCGGCGCGCCCAGCGGTCGAGCGCCCGGAAGAGCAGGGCCTGCAAGCGGTCGCGCCAGCCGGCCAAGAGCACGCCGAGCGCGACCAAACCCGCGAGAAGGGCCACGAACAAAGGCCACCCCAGCCGTTGAGATTGGTCTCCTAGGTAAGCCGTAACAAAGACGCCCGGCAACCTGCCCACTAGGGCAACCCACCATAACCGCCGCAAGGGAAGTTTGCTCAGCCCGGCCACAAAGCAGCAGAGGTCATCGGGCAAAAAGGGCAGGAGAAAGATCGCCAAAAGGATGATCTCGCCCCGGCGTTCCAGGTAGCCATCCAGCCGGGCGATGAGAGAGGGGCTGGCCCACCGCTCCACGAGGGGGCGCCCCAACGTGCGCCCCAGCCATAGGGCCAAGGCCGTTCCTGTCATCAACCCGGCCATAGCCAGGGCCGTGCCCGCCCATAGGCCATAGAGGTACCCGGCCGCCAGCCCCACGGCCTGCCCCGGAATGGGCGCGAGGAGCACTTGGGCCACTTCGGCCAAAAAGAGGAGGGCCGCGCCCCAAGGGCCAAAGGAGCGCGCCGCCTCTTGCACGGCCTCACGGCTGTGGAAAGAGGCCCAGCGGCCGCTTTGCCAGAGCAAGATACCCCCGGCAAAGAGGGCAAGGAGCACGGCGCCTGCCAGGGCTTGCCGCCAGGCTTTGGGCCTCATCGGGGCGCCTCGCGCAGCCTGTCATATGTTCCCACGATGGGGAACCCGGCAAAGGCCAAATCGTCGGCGGAAAACCCCACCTCTTCGCTAGGGGGGGCGAGGTAGCCCACCTCGTCCAGGCGGAGCGCCTTGGCCCGTTCGACGAGATGCCGAAGGAGGACGTGCAGCCCCCGAGGCGCGCTCGCTCGGAGGGCCTCGACCCAAAAACCACGGTAGGCCAGAGTGTGCACCTCGAGCACTTCCGCCTCGGCTAGGGGAGAGCCTGCATTGTCTCGCAAGGCGCAGGCAAGCCGGGGCGTAAACCCCTCGCGGCGCGTTTCTCGCTCCTCCACTTGCCAGCCGGTGGGGAGATAGGGCACCGGCGCGAACCCTTGGATGGCGTAAACGTGCAGCGCCCGCGCAGGCCCTTCGGGGCGCATCCCCGCCCGCTCAAAGGCGCGGAGCGAGGCCCGGTTCCCCACGTGCACGAGCGCCCGCGCGCGGGAAATGCCTTCGGAACGCGCGTCATTCAGGGCCGTGCGGATGAGCGCCGTCCCCAGGCCCCGCCCGCGGTGGGCCGATACGACGCCGAGCATATCAATCTCCAGGCAAGGGATGAGGCCATCCCAAATGCGCAGGCAGGAGCAGAACCCCGCCGGTTCGCTGCCCCACAAGGCAAGGTACGCGCGGTGTTCGGGGCGCTGAAGGGCAGCCAGAGCCTCTTCGGGCGAGTAGTCGCTATCGCCCAGGCTGAAGCGCTCTGCCTGGAGCAGAAGGGTGGCATCTTCCAGCGTGGCTTGGGCTGGGCGGATGAGATAACGCGTCATCGCCCTCGAGTATAAGAAGGGGCCAAGGCCCGTCAATTTGACCCGCGCTCTTTGGCGCGTCTATAATGCCCACAACCCCTGGCGAGAGGGAGACGTGGGCATTTATCAAGATTATGCCGCCGTGTATGATGCCTCAGGCCAGTTGGCCTTCAGCCTGAGGATGATCGGCTATTTGGAACAACTTTTGGCGCGGCACCCAGTGGGGGGCCGCACGATGCTCGAACTGGCCTGCGGCACGGGCACGGTGGCCATCGCGATGGCCCACAAAGGCTGGCGCGTGTGGGCGGTGGATGGCTCGGAGCGGATGCTCGCCCAGGCGCGCGCCAAAGAGGGGGGCGATCATCACGCGCTCACCTGGCTCCAGCAGGATATGCGCCTCCTGCGCCTGCCGGAACGCGTCCATCTCGCCACCTGCTTGTACGATAGCCTCAACTATATGCTCACCAGCGAGGACCTCGCCACGGTGTTTCGCCGGGTCTATCAGGCCCTTTTACCGGGCGGGCTATTCTATTTCGATATGAATACGGATCGCGCCCTGGCCAGTTGGGATGATGAGACCTATTTCACCGACACGGACGCGCTCACGACGATAATGCACTGCGATTATGACCCCTCTCGCCAGCGCATCCGCATTCATATCACCTGTTTCGAACGCGTGGGCGACCTCTACCGCAAGATCGCCGAGACGCATGAAGAACAAGCCTACCCCAACGAACAAATCGCCACGCTTTTGGTGGATGCGGGGTTTTCGCTGGAGGCCGCTTACCGCTGTTTTACGTTTGACCCCCCCGATGAGGAGACGATGCGCGTGATGTGGGTGGCGCGTAAGCCTTTAGAGCACGGCGCCGCCGTGCACGGCGTGTGAGGGATGAGACGATGTGCGATACCCTTGTGGCGCTGGGGAACGCGACCCGCGATGGGAGCGTCATCCTAGCCAAAAATAGCGACCGCGAGCCAAATGAGGCGCATCTTTTGGAATGGCACCCACGCACCCAGCATCTGGCTGGGAGCACGGTGCGCTGTACGTACCTGGAGATTCCCCAGGTGGAGGAGACGTATGAGATTCTCCTCTGCAAGCCGTTTTGGCTGTGGGGCTGTGAGATGGGTGCCAACGAAAAGGGCGTGGTCATCGGGAATGAGGCCGTCTTTACCCGCGAACCGTATGCGCCCACCGGCCTATTGGGGATGGATTTGATGCGCCTGGCGCTCGAGCGCGCGGCCACGGCGGACGAGGCGCTGCACGTCATCACCGATCTCATCGCGCGCTACGGCCAAGGCGGGGCCTGCGGGTACCAGAATAAGCGCCTGCGCTACCATAACAGTTTCATCATCGCCGACCGCCAGAGCGCTTGGGTGCTGGAGACGGCTGGCCGCTATTGGGCGGCGGAACGCGTGCGCGCTGTGCGCACCATCTCCAACCGCCTGACTATCGGCCGCGAGTTCGACCTCGCCTCGCCGGGGTTGGTGGAGCACGCCATCGAGCGGGGCTGGTGCCGTTCGCGGGAGGATTTCCATTTCGCCCGCTGCTATTCGGATTGGTTCTATTCCACCTTTAGCCATGCGCGCGAGCGCCAGGCGGATTCCACGGCCTACCTCGAGGCCCATAAGGGGCGCATCGGCATCGAGACGATGATGGCCGCCCTGCGGCGCCACGCGTCGGGGGCCTCGGAGCGCCCCTACGACCCCGCCCGTGGCTCGATGGCGGATATCTGTATGCACGCGGGGAACGCGCTCACTCGCGCCTCGCAGACGACGGGCAGTTTGGTGGCGCACCTCACGGCGGAAGGGGCCACCTATTGGGTGACGGGCACCTCAGCGCCCTGCACGAGCGTGTTCAAACCCGTTTTCCTCAACGGCCGGCCCCTCCCCGCGCACGGGGGGCAGCCCAGCGGCGAGTTTGACCTCCAAACGCTCTGGTGGCGCCACGAACGCCTACACCGCGCCGTGTTGGAGGATTACGCAGCGCGTATGGCCCTATTCGCCCCCGAGCGGGATGCACTAGAGGCCGAGTTCTTGGTGCAGGTGAACGCCTTGGGCCAAGGAGCCTCGGCCGAGGCCCAAACGGCCCTTAGCCAGCGGTGTTTTGACCGCGCCCAAGAGGCCACGGAGGCTTGGGTTCAACGAATCTCTCAAGTGCCTAGGGGGAAGGGGAAATCCCTCTTCTACTGGGCCTACTGGCGCCGGCAGAACCGCGCTGCTCGGTTCCCGGCATAAGCGCACAAGGAGGAAGGCGCACGATGGCAGACCATCTCATCATAGATGCGCATCATCACTATCAGAACACGCCGGATTATGTGGATCGCCTGGCCGAGGAGTATGCCCGGTTGGGCATCAGCAAAGTGTGCCTCATCTCGCCGCCGGGCGAGGAGGGCATCCGCAAACTCTATGAGGCCGTGCGGCGTTACCCCGATTTCATCCTGGGCCTGCCGATGTTCGACTGGGAACGCCATACGCCCGATGACATCACCCGTTGGAAGGAGATGGGGTTTGCCGGGGTCAAGTTCATCTGCCCGCCGCTCCCGTACCATCACGAGAGTTTTTGGCCCATCTATGCGCGCTGTGAGGAACTGCGGATGCCGGGGTTGTTCCATTTGGGCATCGTGGGGCGGATGGGCCTGGCGGGCGTGATGCGCGCCGCCACCCGCGAGGACCTGCCCGGCCGCTATTTTGTGGATTCGAACTATATGCGGCCCGTCTATCTCGATACCATCGCGCGGCTCTTCCCCGATTGGAACATCCACGGGGCGCACTTGGGCAACCCCTGGTATGAGGAGGCGGCGATGAGTTGCCGCTGGAACCCCAACCTCTATATGGACCTTTCTGGCTCCACCCTCAAGAAGAAAAGGCCCGAGTTCCTGGGCGAACTCCTCTGGTGGAATCGCTTCACGCGCTACCGCGACCCCGATGGGCGCGACGCCTGGGAAAAGATCGTCTTTGGGAGCGACGTGGCCTATTACGAGACGCACGACGTGTTACATGATTACGATACGGTCATCCGCGCCCTGGGCCTTTCGGACGAACTGCGCTGGAAGATTTTGGGCGGCACGGCGGCGGCCATCTATGGCCTCCAGTAAGGCGAAAACCCCCCATCGGTGGGGCGCATTGTTGGCAGTTGGGGCGGTGTGTGCCCTTTTGGCGGGGTGTGGAGCGCGCCATACGGCATCGCCTTCTCCCACGGCTTCGCCGAAGGCTGCCTTGCCGACGGCTGTGCCGGCTACGCCCACGCCTCTCCCTAGCCCTACCCCTACGCCAGACCCCGCCCTGGTGCGCGCCGAGGCGCGCCAGGCTATGGCCGATGGAGATTACCCCAAGGCCATTCCTCTATGGGAATGGCTTGTGCCCCGCGCCGAGGGCGCCCAACGCGCGACGGATCGCCTGGCCCTGGCGCGGGCCTATATCGAAGAGGGGCGCCGTGCGGAGGCCGCCGCGCAGTTGGTTTCGGCCTTTGAAGAGGCGCAGTCGAGCGTTCAAAGGCAAGAGGCACTGGGCCTTTTGGGGAGCCTCTATGAGGCCCTGGGCGAATGGCGGGCCGCTGTGGAGGTCTATCAGCGCTACCTAGATGAGGGCGGAGGTGCGGCGGACTATGTGCGGTTTCGGATGGCCAAGGCCTATAAAGCCCTGGGCGAGGAGGCCCGCCTGCAGGAGGCGCTTCTCGCCATAGACCGGGCCAGCCTCCCCGCGCCCAAGCGCGCCGAAGTGTTGGAGGAACTCGCCGCCTCCCGCCGCCGCAGCGGAGACGTTGCGGGGGCGCTCCAGGCCTATGAGGAGATCCTTTCTTTTGCCCAGCAGGCGGCCTATCGCGCCCTCATCCTCAAAGAGGAGGCCGATGCCCTGCAAGAGGCGGGGCGCCGCGAGGAGGCGCAAAAGGCCTATCAGCGCATCGTGGCCGAGTATCCCGATCAGCAGGCCGCGGCGCTCGCCCTGGATGCCCTGCAAGCGATGGGCGCGCTGCGGATGGATGATTTGGAACGCGGCAAGGCCTATCTGGAGGCCGGCGATGCGGCGCGGGCTGTGGAGGCCCTCCAAACCTATCTGAAGCAACGGCGAGTGCCCAACAAGGTCGAGGCCTCTTATTACCTCGGCCGGGCCTATGCCGCTCAGCGGGATTTTGCGCAGGCCTTGGCGGCCTACGACCAGGCGCTCAGTGCGTTTGAGGCGCTCAAGCGCGCCGACCAGGAAAAGATGGCCACCCTCAAGGCGGATATCCTCCTTGCCCAGGCGCGCGCCGTGGCCCTTCAAGGGGGAGATGCGGCTCATTTGTATTACGCCTTTTGGCAAAAGTATCCCCAGCATCCCCGCGCGGCGGACGCGCTCTATGAGGCGGCTTCTTGGGCCGAATCGGAGATCGGCTGGGAGGCGGCGGCCGAATATTATCGCGCCTTCCGCAAACACTATCCCACCGACCGGCGCGCGCGGCAAGCCCTCTTCCGGGAGGCCTTGGCGCTCTATGCCCAAGGGCGCCCGGAAGAGGCCGTTCCCCTGTGGACGGAATGGCTGGGGGCGCCGAACCTTTCTGTGGCGGATACGGCCAAGGGGCTGACTTGGCTGGGCCTGGCTGCGCAGGCGATGGGCGATGTGCCCACAGCCCAAGCCCTTTGGCAAAAGGCGGAAGAGGCGGCGCCTACCCTCTATTACGGCCTGCGCGCGCACGATTTGCGGCTGGGCCTCGCGCCCACCTTGCCCGAGGTGGAGGACGCCTCGGTGCCGCCGATGGCGCTCGACGCGGGCGCTTGGCAGGAGGCCGAGGCCTGGGTCCAAACCTGGTTCACCGCGACGGTGCCGATGACGGATACGGCCCGCCTGAACGCCCTCATCGGGCGCGCTGAGGCCTTGGGGCGGCTTGGCTGGGATGAGGATCGGAAAGTCACCCTCCAGCAAGCGCGCGAGGTGGCGTGGGAGGCTCCCCCGGCGCTCCTGAGGCTTGCGCGGTGGAACGCGGAACAGGGCACCTATGCCTATGCCATTCAGGCGGCGGAACGTCTCTTGGCCTTGGGGAAGATGCGGGGGGCCGCGGAGGCGCCAAAGGCCCTGTGGCGCCTTGCCTACCCCACGGTATACGGCCACCTGGTGGAGCAGGAAACGGCGCGCTACGGCTTGGACCCCCTCCTTTTCCTAGCGCTCATCCGCCAAGAGAGCCGTTTTGACGCGCGCGCCGTGTCATACGCCGGGGCGATGGGCCTGGCGCAGGTGATGCCGCAGACGGCGAGTTGGATCGCCGAACGCCTGGGCGAGGCCAACTATCGGCGCGACCTCCTCACGCGGCCGCTGGTGAGCCTGCGCTACGGCGCCTGGTATCTCCATACGATGCTCACGATGTTCAATCGCGATAGGATGCTCGCCCTCGTGGCCTATAACGCCGGCCCGGGCAATGCCCAACGCTGGACGCAGGGTCAATCCATCTCCGATCACGACCTCTTTTTCGAGACGATCCCCTCCCAGCAGGCGCAGGATTACGTGCGGCTCATCTACGAGCAGTATGCCGTCTATCGGCGCCTCTATGGAAGCGAAACGGGTTCGCCGGAACAGCCGGCGAACCCGTAAAGGCCCTATCGGTGGGGGATTCCCCCTTTCTAGATGAACAGGCTGATGTTCCCCTTATCGGCCTCGTTGATGTAGGTGGCCACGCCGCCTACCTCCACGCCATCCATCAACTCTTCGGGCTTGATGCCCATCATATCCATAGACATCTGGCAGGCGATGAGCCGCACGCCCGCCTCTTGGGCCGAGCGGATCATCGCGGGCAAGGGGTCAATATTCTTGGCCTTCATCACGGCCTTCATCATCGCCGTGCCCAGGCCGCCCATATTCAGTTTCGAAAGTTTCAAAGCGTCCGGCCCTTTGGGGAGCATCAAGGCGAACATCTTTTCAACGAGGTTCTTTTTCACGGGTTGTGGGTCGCGGCGGCGCAGGATGTTCAGCCCCCAGAACGTAAAGAACATCGTAACCTTTTGCCCCATCGCAGCAGCGCCGTTGGCGATGACAAAGGCGGCCAAGGCGCGGTCGAGGTCGGCCGAAAAGACGATGATTGTCTTATCATGCGAGGGGGCAACTTCGGCGCGCCCGGCCGGCGCGGGCTGGGCGCCGCCCTTGCGGATCGTGGCATAGATCTTGCCCTCGCGCTCCTCTAGGCTGATGAGCGTATTGCCGGTGCGCTCGCACCAGGCGGCCACGTCCCGGCGGAAGCCGGGATCCGTCGCCGTAACTTCCAAAAGGTCGCCGGGCGCCAAATCCTGCATCTTTTTGTAAACGGCCATAATCGGCCCGGGGCATTGCAGGCCGCAGGCGTTCAGGGTTACAGTGGCTTGAGCCATTTCGAGCGCCTCCTTCGCGGGTGGGAGCGGCAGGCCGGGCACCTCTTGTGTGGGTGCGACCCAGGCTTCCCAGTTATCTTGTGTTTCGGTGGCGGCGGCCCAGATATCATACCCGCCGCTCAAGTTCTTGACGCGGTAGCCGTGCTGTTTGAGGATACGTTCCGCGCCATAGCCGCGCCGCCCAATGGCGCAATAGACGATCCATTCCTTTTCGGGCGAAAGTTCGCTCAAACGATCGCGGAGTTCCGTATCGGGGATGTGCACGGCGCCGGGGATGTGCCCCAAATCCCACTCGGGCTGGGTGCGCACATCGAGGAGGCCGGTGCGTTCGGCGTCTAGATGGGCGATATCGGCCCATTCGACGTATTCCGTATCGCCGCGCAATTGGTTGGCCGCCACATAGCCGGCGATATTCACCGCATCTCGCGCGGCGCCGTACTGCGGCGAATAGGCCAACTCCAGGTGCTCCAGGTCGTAGACGGTCATCCCCGCTTGGATGGCCGTGGCCAGGGTGTTGATGGTGCGATCTACCGCGTTGTAGCCCACCACCTGTGCCCCCAAAAGGCGGCCCGTTTCGGGCGCGTAGAGGAGTTTGATCGTCTGCCGCATCGCGCCGGGGTAGTAGGAGGCGTGGTCGTTGGTGTGGGTGATGGTGCCCAAGTAAGGGATGCCCGCCTGGTTGAGGGCAAAGGCATTTGCCCCGGTGCAGGCCGCGGTGAGCCGAAAGACCTTGACGATGGCCGTGCCGAGGGTCCCCCGGTAAGGGATGGCCTGGCCGGTGATGTGGCTCGCGGCGATGCGCGCCTGGCGGCTGGCCGGCCCTGCCAGCGGGATGGCCGTGAGCGCCCCCGTGACGGGGTGCCGCACTTGGATGGCATCTCCCACGGCGTAAATATCGGGGTCTGAGGTCTGCATAAACTCGTTCACGATGATGTGCCCCCTGGGGCCAATTTCCAGGCCGGCCTCGCGGGCCAGTTTGCTCTCCGGCCGCACGCCGATGGCCAAGAGCACCCGATCCGTTTCAACCTGTTCACCACCCGAAAGAGAGGCCCGCAGCCGACCTTCCGGCGTTTGAGCAATCCCTTGCAAGGCCTTGCCCAGGCCCAGGCGCACGCCGCGCTCGCGCAATTCGCGGTGGACGAGCGCCGCCATCTCGACATCGAGCGAGGAGAGCACCTGCGGGAGCATCTCGACGAGCGAAACCCGCAGGCCCCGCGCGACCAAGTTTTCGGCCATCTCCAGGCCGATGAACCCCCCGCCGACGATGAGCACTTCGCGCACGCCGCGCTGGGTGATATCCTGCAAGATGGCATCCGTATCGGGGATGGTGCGGAGCGTCCACACGCCGGGCAGATCCGCCCCTGGGACGGGCGGGACGATAGGCATCGCCCCCGGCGAAAGGATGAGTTTATCGTAAGAGAGGGTATAGGTCGTTCCCTCGGCGAGGTTGCGCACCAGGACGGTCTTGTTCTGGCGGTCAATGGCCAGGGCCTCGTGGCGCGTACGCACGTCCAGGTTGAATTCGGCCTTGAGATCCTCCGGCGTGGTCATCAAGAGCCGGTCGCGCTCTTCGATGACGCCGCCGATGCGGTAGGGAAGGCCGCAGTTGGCGTAGGAGACAAACTCCCCGCGCTCCAGGATGATGATCTGCGCCGTCTCATCTCGGCGGCGCAAACGCGTCGCCGCCGTTGCGCCCCCTGCCACGCCCCCAATGATGACATAGGTTTTCATCGCCGCCCCCTTTTCCACAATTTGTGAAATCTGGCACAAGGATACTCCATAGGGGTATGTTTGTCAAATCTCGCCTTGCATCCCCACATCGCCCGCACCTTGGGCCGAGGTTTTCTCCCCCTGAGAAGGAAGGGTTTTGTCGTCCTGTCGCATAAAAGCGCCCCTTTTTCACTCTAGTTGATTTTATTGGCTTTGACAGGGTCTCCCCGCCTGCATAGAATAAGAAACACGCAAAGGAGAGGGCACCTATCTCGATGCACGGTTTGCGCGCCGCAAGGATCCTCCTCACCCTGGGCTGTCTATGGTCTCTGGGGTTTGGCCCAGCGCGGCTCACCGATGGCGATATCCCTCGTCGCCCATTTTACAGGGAACAGATCCTCGCCCTCAAGCCCATCTCCTTCCCAGAGGTTACGGCGGAGGCCGTGCTCGTGGCCAATATGACCACCGGGCGCATCCTCTATGCGCGCAACGAGCACGAGCGACGCTCGCCCGCCAGCCTCACCAAGATCGTGACGGCCATCGTCGCGATGGAACGCGGCGACCCCAACCAGATGATCGAGATCAAGAAGCAGGACCTGGCCGTCTATTCGATGATTGGGATGCAATTGTACGACCAGGTCTCTCTGCGCGATATGATAGATATCCTCCTCATCCCCTCCGATAACGCGGCGGCTATGGCCATTGCCCGCACTTTGGGCAAAGGAGACGTGAAGACGTTTGTGGGGTGGATGAATGACAAAGTGGCCGAATGGGGCCTGCAGGATACGCACTTTACCAACCCCCACGGCTTTGACGATGAGAACAACTACACCAGCGCCTATGATATGGCCCTCATCGCCCTGCACGCGATGCAGTACCCCTGGTTTGCCGATGCCGTGAGGCGCGCCGAAAAGGATGTAGCCAATTGGCGCCTACGTTCCACGAACAAGATGCTCACCCTTTACCCCGGCACGATGGGTATCAAAACCGGGACGGAAGAAAAGGCCGGCGAATGCTTGATTTCACTCGTGCGGCGGCCGGAAGGGGAGTACCTCGTGGTGGTGCTCGGGTCGAAGGATCGGTATACGGATTCCATCAAACTGCTCGACTATTACTATGCGACGCTTGCCGAATTCCGCGTGGACTTGGCAGAATCCCCCCAAAATCGCTACCAAGATGCCGAAGGCCGTTGGCACGCCTTCGGCCTGCGCGAGCCGCTTGTGTACCTCATAGATCGCAAATTGGTGGGCACCGAAGCCTACTATCGGGAGATTGACCGCCCCCTGGCAAACCCCTCGCCCGAGGAGGCCGTGGGGAGGCTCCACATCTTTTTGGGCGGCCAGCCGTTTGATGAGGTTCCCCTTTATGCCAAACCCTCGCCCTGAGCAAGGCCCTTCGTCGCCGCGCGAGGGCGAACGCCTGCAAAAAGTCCTCGCCCAGGCCGGGTTTGGCTCGCGCCGCCACTGCGAGGAGTTGATTCTGGCGGGGCGCGTGCAGGTGAACGGCCGGGTCGTTACGGAACTCGGCACGCGCGTCCGCCCGCAAGATGCCATCGCGGTGGATGGGCATACTGTCGTCATCGAGCCGAAGCGCTATTACCTCCTCTATAAACCGCGCGGCTATCTCACTTCGATGCAGGACCCTCACTATGAGCGCCTAGCCGCCTCGCTGGTGCCAGCGAAGGAACGCCTCTACCCGGTGGGCCGGCTGGATAAGGAGAGCGAGGGCCTGCTTCTTTTCACGAACGATGGCGCCCTCACGCAGCGGCTCATCCATCCCCGCTATGCGCACGAGAAGGAGTATCTCGTGCTCGTGCGCGGCCCGCTCACCGAGGCAACCTTCCGCCGCCTTGAGGAAGGCGTCCCCCTGTTCGATGAGGAGGGCAACCAAGAAGCGGTGGTCAAGGCCCGGGCCGAGCGCCTGGCGCGCACTTGGGCCTGGCGCGGCGAACTCGCCCCGCCGGGGGCGCAGTGGGTGCGCATCATCCTCACCGAGGGACGCAAGCGGCAGATCCGCCGTATGCTGGAGGCCGTGGGGTTGCACGCCGAGCGGCTCATTCGCCTGCGGATGGGGATTTTGCGCTTGGGGGCGCTGGAGCCGGGGCAAGGGCGATGGCTCACGACGGAGGAGGTGCGCCATCTCAAAGAATCCGTAGGCCTGGCCAAACCCAGGCCCGATGAAGGGGGCAAACGGTGGGCAAAATCACGATCGCGATGGACGGGCCGGCCGCCTCGGGCAAAAGCACCGTCGGCGCGCGAGTAGCTGCGCGCTTGGGCTACCTCTATTTCGATACCGGGGTGATGTACCGCGCCGTAACCTGGGCGGCGCTCGACCGGGACATCCCCATCGAGGATGAGGCCGCCGTTACCGATTTGGCCTTTCGGCTGCGCATCGAGGTCCTCCCCCCCACCGTGGCCGATGGCCGCCAATATACCGTGCTGGCTGACGGCCAGGATATCACCTGGGCCATCCGTCAGCCGGAGGTAGATCGGGGCGTCTCTCCCGTCTCGGCCTATGCGGGGGTGCGCGAGGCGCTCGTGGCCCAACAGCGACGCATCGGGCAAGAGGGGGGCGTGGTGATGGTGGGGAGGGATATCGGCACGGTCGTCTTCCCCGAGGCGGAAGTCAAGATTTACCTCGACGCCTCGCCCGAGGAGCGCGCCCGGCGGCGCCACCGCGAGATGCTCGCGCGCGGCCAAGAGGCCTCCTACGAGGAGGTGCTTGCCGACCTCAAACGGCGAGATGGCCTTGATAGCAGCCGCGCCATCGCCCCGCTGCGCCCTGCCCCCGATGCCGTGATTGTGGATAGCACCTCGCTCACGATCGAAGAGGTCGTGGCCCGCGTGCTAGAGATCGTCCAAAAGGCGCTGGAGGCCGCTTGCTGCTATGGCGCGTGAGGGGGCGCGCGGCGGGGTCATTGCGGAGGTCTCGCCGGGGAGCATCGCCGAGGAGATCGGCCTGGAGCCGGGAGACGTCCTCGAGGCCGTGAACGGCCACCCCTTGCGCGATGTGATTGATTACCGCTATTACACGGCGGAGGAGGAGATGACCCTCCTCATCCGCCGTGGCGGCGAGCGTTTTACCGTCGAAATCGAGCGCGACTATGGCGAAGAGTTGGGCATCACCTTCACCGAAATCGTGTTCGATGGGCTGCGCGAGTGCAACAACCGCTGCCCCTTTTGCTTTGTGCGGCAGATGCCCCCTGGCTTGCGGCGGGCGCTCTATGTGCGCGATGATGACTATCGCTATTCCTTCCTCTTGGGCAATTTCATCACGCTGACCAACCTCACCGAGGAAGATTGGGCGCGCCTTGGCGAACAGCGCCTCAGCCCGCTATACGTCTCCATCCACTCCAGCGACCTTGCCCTGCGCCGCCGCCTCTTGGGGAACCCCTCTGCGCCCGATGTGATGGCCCAATTGCGCCGTTTGGGAGAGATGGGCATCTCCGTCCACGGGCAAATCGTCATCGTGCCGGGCCTGAACGACGGCGAGGCGCTCCAACGAACCATCGCCGATGTGGCCGCCCTCTGGCCCACGGTGCAGACCTTGGCGCTCGTGCCCGTGGGGCTTACGCGCTTTCATCGGGGTGGGCTGCGGCCGATGACGCGCGACGAGGCGCGCGCCGTGCTGGACGTGGCGCGCGCCTTCTGGCAGGCGCATCGCGCCGCCTGGGGGTGCACCTGGCTTTACCCTTCGGACGAACTCTTTCTCCTGGCCGGCGAACCGCTGCCGCCTGCCTCCTTTTACGATGACCCCGCCCAAAAGGAAAACGGCGTCGGCCTCGTGCGCGACCTTTTGGAGGATTGGGAGGCGTTCAAGCAGCGCTGGAGGCCCCCGAAAACGCCGCACGCGGTAACCCTCGTGTGCGGCACGCTCATCGCGCCCATCCTGGATCGCCTGGCGGCGGAATTTGCCGCGTTGAGCGGGTGGTCGGTGCGCCTCGTGCCCGTGGAAAATCGCTTCTTCGGAGAGACGGTAACCGTCTCGGGCCTCCTCACGGCGGAGGACGTCTTGGCCGCCTTGGAAGAGCGAGACCTAGGGGAATGGGTCGCCCTGCCGCGCGCGATGTTCGGCGCCGATGGCTCACAGACGCTCGACGGGGCACCCCCAGCCGCCTTCGCCGAACGCCTCGGCGTGCCCGTCATCCTGGCGGAGACGCTCCGCAAGGCCCTTTCTCCCCCGCGCCGGCGCGCCCGTTGATTCGGGCGCTAAAGGCCCTTCAACCCCGGCAAATGGGGCGCGAGGAGGGCGTACATCTCCTCTTTCATCCGCTGGACGGCCGCTTCATCTCGCCCTTCGAAGCGCAAGGAGAGTTTGGGCGAGGTGTTCGAGGCGCGGATGAGCGCCCAATCGCTCTCGCCAAAATAAACGCGCGCCCCGTCAATATCAATCACCCGGTAGCGGCGCGCCAACTGCTCGCGCACGGCATCTACCACGTCGAACTTGATGTAATCGGGGCAATCGATGCGGATTTCGGGCGTGCTGACGTAGCGCGGCAGGCCGTGCAGGAGATCGGCGACCATCTCGCTCAAAGGGCGGCCGGCGCGATCCATATATTTCAAAAGGAGCGCGGCGGCATAGAGGGCGTCATCGAACTCGAACGGCGGGTCATTGAAAAAGATGTGCCCGCTCAATTCGCCCCCCAAGACGGCGCGCTCCTGGTGCATCCGCGGGAGGATGGAGGTATGCCCGCACCGTGCCATCACGGGGATGCCCCCATACTTGCGCACCCCGTCGAAGATCATCTCCGAGCAGCGCACCTCGAACACGACCTTGCCCGGCCCCGGGCGCAGGGCCTCGCGGGCAAAGAGAAGGAGGGTAATATCCGGCGGGATGAGGCGCCCCTTTTCATCCACCAGGCCGATGCGGTCGCCATCCCCGTCGAAGGCGATGCCCACATCGCACCCCTCGCGGCGGACGAGTTCTTGTAAAGCCGCTAGGTTTTCGGGTTCGGTGGGGTCGGGGATATGGTTGGGGAAGGTGCCATCTGGCTCGCAGTAAAGGGCGAACACCTCACAGCCCAATTCGCGCAAGAGTTGGAGGGCGAGCGGCCCGCTCACGCCGTTGCCGGCATCCACGGCCACCTTGAAGGGGCGCGAGAGTTCAATGCGATGCAGGATGCAGTTCAAATAGGGGTACACGACGTCGCGCGCCAGGCGGCGCCCCTCGCCCGAGGCGAAGGCATTGCTCGCGATGATGCGCTCGACCTTTTGGAGTTCCTCGCCGGCCAGGGGTTCCATGCCGATTTGGAGTTTCAACCCGTTGAATTCGGCGGGGTTATGGCTCGCCGTAATCTGCACCACGGCATCCACCCAAAAGTGGTTCACCGCAAAAGAACCGAGAGGCGTAGGCACTTGGCCGATATCGAGCACTTCGCAGCCGGCGGCCATTAGCCCACGGATGGCCGCTTCGCTAAAAGGGCCGGAGGAGGGCCGACAATCGTGCCCCACGACGATCTGCCTGCGCCCCGTGCGCCGCTGCACGTAAGTGCCAAAGGCCCTCCCCAACGATTCAAGCGCGGTGGTCGTCAATTCATCTCCTACGACGCCCCGGATGTCATATTCCCGAAAGATGGCCCGGCTCACCGAGAGTTGCTTTTGTAGAGCATAGTCGGAAAGGAGCGCGCGGAGCGCCTCGCCCAACTTTTCGGGGTCGTGCCGCACGACGAGGCGCATCTCGCCGGTGAGGGGGTCGGGTTCCAGGACCTCGGTGGCGAGGTTACGTTGGATGAGGATGGCCCCTTCCACGAGGATCATCTCCTGCGGCGTATTGGGGAAGAGGGCCACCTGCGAGCCGTCATCGAGCACGAGCCGAGAGGCGACGAGGTCCGCCGAGGTGCTGCGGTAGCGCGCCAGCACCTCCGGGCTGATGGCCCCATCGCGGTGCGCCAGGACGTAATCGAGCCGAAAGCCGCAGTGCTGCTGGATGGCCCGCACATGGTCGGCCACCGAGAACCCCTCCGTTTGGTTGGGCTGGGTCATCAGGTTGCAGATAAAGATTTTGCGGGCCTTGCTCTGGCGGATGGCCTGGTTGATCTCTTTGATGAGGAGGGTGGGGATGAGGTTCGTAAAGAGCGACCCCGGCCCGATGACGATGGCGTCGGCGCGCTCCAGGGCGGCGAGCACCTCGGGGGTGGGGCGAAAGTCCGTCGCGGGGCGGCCCAGCACCTCGGAGATCAAGAACACCCGCCGGATGGTGGTGCCCGGTTTGCCTTGGGTGATGGCCGCCTCGCCCGTGAGGAACGTGTGATCGGAGAGTTCGGCGCACACCTCCACGCGATCCAGCGTGGGGATGAGCACCTCGTCTGCCGTGGCGCCGATGGCGGAATGGAGTTGCGCAAAGGCGGCGCCCGCGTTGGCCGGGGGTACCACGCCCACCATGCTCCAAGGGGCGTCGCGGTAGGCGGAGATCAAGATTCTCAACCCGAGGGTGCCCGCAAAGACGACGACCTGGGGCTTGTTCTCTTCCATAAGGCGCAAACCTCCTGGTGAGCGTGATGTCGGCTGGCGAGGGAAGGGTTGGGTGGCGACGATGGACGAGCCAGCCGTGCGCTAAAGGCCTGCCAAAAGGGTTTAGCGGGAAATATACCGCCTAGGCGATGCGGCGTCAAGCCGATGGAAGGCTAGGCGCGTATGGGCTATGACAATTTATCGAGGGCGCGTAGGATTTCTTTCGGACCGCCTTCGACGATGTGAGGAGAGATATGGTGAGCGATCTCGACCCCAGGGGCGGTGCACCTTCCGACGCGCGCATAAAAGGCGTTCCGCTCTGAGCGGTTGGGGAGGACATCGCGCGCCCAAGCGCTGGAAAAGCCGATGCCCCAAGCGCGTTGAAGCAGGGTATGGCCGTAAACCCAATCTGCCGCGCGGATAAACTCATCGTAATATGGGCGCAGGGCCTCGGCGGAGAAATCGTCCAAAAGGCGCTGGCCGTGCCGATTCATCTCGGTGCCCACGAGCACGGGCACATCGAATTCCCGGGCGAGGGCCATCATCTCGTGCCATTTGGCCACCTTGCGTTCCCGCTCTTGGGGGTTGGCGATGTTCCAGTTGCGGTCGGGGATGGCCGTGAGCGCGCCCATCCCCATCGGGATGAGGCGTTCCAAGAGATCCCTCAGGCGCTCCTCACCGGGGCTGGTGCCATCCAGAAAGGGATAGGAGGGGATGGCCCCGCAGGCCAAGATCGCCTCCTGCACGGCCTCCAGCGGCGGGAAGGTCCCTTCCTCTGGCTGGGCGTAGCCCACGCCGCCCCGTTTCATCAAGCGCGAGCGGATCGCATCGTGGGGGAAGGGCACATCGCCCAAAAACTGCTCCACGGCCTCACGGGGCATTTCGAGTTTCTTGGCCCAAAAAGAGACGAGGTCCGCCCGTTTGGGGAAGGAGCGGCGTGCCGCGATATCATAGGCGATGAGGATATGCCTCTCCGTGGCGTTCCCCGCCGGCGTAAGGGGCAGGACGTCTCGCGCATAATCAATGGCGACGGGGTCGAGGTAGGCGTTGATGCGCTCCACCATCTCACGGTTGCGCGCCGCGGCGCGCTGGCGCATATCCTCTAGGGCGTCGCGGGCGGCCCCCGGCGGTTGGGAAGAGGTGAACCCCACCCCGATGTAGTAAAGGACGCCCGGCTCGCCCGGCGAGTTGAACTCGATCTCCGCGCCCGCGCGGTAGAAGGCGCGCGTCTCCAGCCCGGCGCAGCCCCGCAGAGAGGCGATGCGGCAGGCGGCGAGGGTCTCATCCACGGCGTCGAGCACATCAAAATCCACCGTGCCCAGGGCATACCAGCCCTCGCGGTGCGCCAGCCAGGCGAGGGAGGAGGGCGAGTGGCCGTAGCCGTTATAGGAGTAGATGGTGTGGCAGTGCAGGTTGACGCCGTACGGGGGCCGGTCAGCGCCCTTCGGCCCTTCCGCTTCGATGAGCCTCTGCAAAGCGCGGAGCCGCCGCGTAGCATCCGGCGCGTTGATCTCTTGCTCGAGGGAGGTCAGGTCATCCATAGGTGGTACGCTCAGGCCTGAGATGGGGTATCCTCTTCTTGGGGCGGTTCAAGGGCCTGCTGGAGCATAGCCTCGACCTCTTGCAGAGCCTCGGCCATTTCGACCTCCGCCGCCAAGGCGAGTTCGCTCGCCAAGAACGCCTTGCCTTGCTCAAGGAGTTCGCGATCTACCGACCCTAACGGGCGTTTGGTGCTCATAGCGTAGAGGAGGCGCGTGACCCGCACCACCTCGCCAAACGACCCCGACTTGAGCCGTGCGCGCATAGCGCTTTGCCGCTGGCGCAGGTCGAGAGGGGGGGCCTCTTGGGCCAGGTCGCACGGCTCGCGGAGGGCTTGCCGAAGTCGGGTGAGGTCTCCGACGGGGCGCAGGTTCACCTCATGGGCGCGGTCTACCGGCACCATAAGTTGCATATCGCGCGAGATGGGGCGGATGATGTAATAGGCGTTGTTCGTCTCGCCGATGGTCTTTTCTTGGATGCGTACGATCGTCCCTGCGCCGTAGCAGGGGTGCACGACTTTACTGCCGATCCCAAACAAAGCGGTCATATTGCGTTCCTTTCGCGGGGTTGTGCCCCTCACCGGCCAGGCGAGCGCATTTTTTCAAAAAGAAGGGCTGCCGCGCCACGTTTGAGGCGGACAGCCCTTCTCCTTGATATCTTGATGATCCTGCGCGCTTGCCACCATGACGATCAAGCCCTATCAGCCTCACGTTCGCCCCGGAGGTTGGCCTGTGGGGGCAGAACATATTTATTATACCTCCTTTTATCCGTTTCTCCAAGCCGGGCCTAGGGCCTGAAGGAAGCCCCCTTTTCCGGAGCGCGGGCCTCCCGGCCCGCGTGCGAGGCGGGAGCCTCGCGCTTCCCCTCACCCTGACCCTCTCCCACCCCAAGTGGGAGAGGGGACGCTGTACAGCACACGCCTCACGCTCCGAGTCCTCTCTCCCGCGCCAGCGCGGGAGAGGGCTAGGGTGAGGGCCGAGTGGGGTGCGGAAGCGCGTTACCCTATACCACTCACCCGGAGCGCGGGCCTCCCGGCCCGCGTGCGAGGCGGGAGCCTCGCACGCTCTGGGCCTTGCCGACTTGAGGCCATCCCTTTATCATAGCGCCACTGTTAGGCATTCCTGGCGAAAAGAGGTGCTTATGGATCATTCCGATGCGCTCCGCGACTATGCGCTCATTTCCCAGCGCAACGAAATCACCGAGCATCACATCTACACTCGCTTGGCCAGGGTCACCCGCGATGCGGCCAACCGCCAGGTGTTGGAACGCATCGCCGCGGATGAACTGCGCCACGCGCGCTATTGGCGCACGCATACGGGCCGCGAGGTTCAGCCCCATTGGCCAACGGTCTGGTTCTACACGGCCATCGGGCGGCTGTTGGGCTTGACCTTTGCCATCAAGTTGATGGAACGGGGCGAAGAAAAGGCCCAAAGGCGATACGGCGATGTGCGCCAGGGCCTGGCCGATATCGAGGCGATCATCCACGATGAACATGAGCATGAAAACGCGCTCATCGCCCTGCTCGACGAGGAGCGCCTGCGCTATACGGGGTCTATCGTCTTGGGGTTGAACGATGCCCTGGTGGAATTGACCGGCGCGCTGGCCGGGCTGACCTTTGCCCTGCAGAACACCCGCCTCATCGCGATGACAGGCGCCATCACGGGCATCGCCGCCGCCCTTTCGATGGCCGCCTCCGAATACCTTTCCACCGGCGCAGAGGAGGGCGAGCGAGAACCGACCAAAGCGGCGCTCTACACCGGCATCGCTTATATCTTTACCGTGCTGGCCTTGATTCTGCCTTACCTCATCTTCAGCCATTACGTGGTCTGTTTGGCCGTTACGCTGGGCGTCGCCATCCTGATCATCGCCCTGTTCAACTACTATATCTCCGTGGCGCGCGATGTGCCTTTCCGCCGGCGGTTCATCGAGATGGCGGCGCTTAGCCTGAGCGTGGCCGTCGTCAGTTTTGGCATTGGCTTTTTGCTGCGGGCCGCTTTCGGCATCGAGGTGTAGCGAGGGCGCGGCAAGCCGTGAGGCGCACTGTTTGGCGCTGGGAATGCCTCCCAGCGCCAAACGCTTTTCTAGCCTTTCAGGAGGCGAAGGGTCACGATCTTTTTCGGCCCCACCTCAAGGGTGTAGCGGCCGCCCGTTAGGGGTTCGGCGGGGCCTAGGGGGGCGCTCTCCAGGTTCACGGCCTGGATCGCCGTATAGGCGTTCGCCCCTTGGGCCAGTTCCCCCAAAATCAACGTCACGGCGCTTGGGGCGAGGGTGGGGTTATAGAGGCGCACCTCCAGGCCCCCATCTACCTGCCGCAGGCTGGAAAGGAGGGCCTCCCCCGTCATCTGCAAGAACGAGGCCCGGGCCGGCAGACAGCCCTCCGCGCCCTCTCGGTAATAGGCCACGTCGCGCGCCAAAAACTGCACATCGCGCCAGCCGCAGGCGATCTCTTGCCCCAAGCGGCCCAGCCGCACCCTATCTGGGGCGCCCATCAGGGGAGCGATCCAATAGCGGAAGGTCCACTTTCCCAAGAGTTGCCCGCCGGGTTCGCCATCGGTCATCACGGTGCGGCGCGTCGCGCGCAAGAGCGTGAGGGCGATGGGCCGCTCGGGCAGGTCGCGCACGGCGCTCTCCATCAACCCTGTGCTGATGACGGCCAGGCCGCGCGTCAGGTCATACACCGCCGTCCAGGTTTGCTGGGGGCGCGTCTCCACCTCTAACTCGCGGTAAAGGTGGCGATCGGGCCGCAGGGCGATGGGGCGCTCCACCACGTCAAAGGCGGCGTCGGCGAGGTACGTATCGGCCTGCGCCCCTGTGGGGAAGAGCACGCGCAGGCGGTGATCCTCCGCCGTGTTGTGCACGGTCGTCTCGATCTCGACGCGGTCGGTGCCAGGCCGCAGGCTCACCAGGCTATCAAGGATGAGGTCGGTCCGCTCCTCGGAACGGGCCATCGAATCGAATAGGAAGCGCTTGGGCACGGGCATCGCGGTGCGCACGCGGAAGGTCGTGAGCAGAGGGCCGTTGTGCACCAGGGCCACCTCGGCGCGGCAAGCGGTGGAGGTCAAGACCTGATCGTTGACGGCGACGCCGTGATACCAGCCGTCGCCGATATCGGCGCAATCTTCGAACGTGAGGAGGCGCGTATAGGTTTGGCCCGTGCGCTTATCCGTGATGGTGAGCGAGCCATTCTCCTCGATGGTTACCTCGAGGTTCTCATTCGCCATAGAACGTTCGCTCGTGGCCAAGCCCGGCGCCTCCGGGTGGCGCGTGGGCAGGCCCGGTTCACCTTCGCGCACGGTGAGCGTGGCGTAGCCCATCGGCGGCAAGGAGAGGGGCAGGCTCACGCGGACGTCGTTCGTCGTATAATGCTCGGGGAAGCGCACCCGGTAGGTGCGAAAGCGGCTGCGGCGGTTGGCCTGCGCCAACCGCTGGTAAGGGATTTCGCGCCCCTCCTCATCATAGATGCGGAAGGCCGGTTTCGGCTCATAGCCAAAGAACTCGTTGAAGGTGTTCCAATCGGGGGGAATGCCCAGGGTCAGTTCGGTCGTCCCTTCCCAGGGGTAGGGCAGGGGATTGAAGACGACGACGCGCAGTTCGCACGGCCCCACGTCGCCCGCGACGTAGGCGGCCAGTTGGCGCGTGGCCTCGGTGGTGAGGCGCTCGCCGATGCGCTGGCATTGGGCAAAGCGGAATGTCATATCCTCGTGAACGGCATCGATGCTGCAGCCACAGATGGAATCATGCGGGTGGTTCTGCAAGAGCCAGCGCCAGGCTACGTTCAAGAACCCCTGGGGGTATTCGCGGCCCAGGGCGCAAGCCGCGAGGGAGGCCATCGGCTCGGCCCAGTGGCACAGGAGCGCCTGGCAGGCCGCGTTGGCCTGTTTGATCCAAACCCGGCTGGAAAGGACGCCGGGGATGAGCCACTGGCTGTCAAAGGGGAGCGGCTCGCGGCCCGGCTCGCGCAGTTCGCCCTCCACCTGGGTTTGGAGGCGCTCCACCTGGGCGAGCATCTCCTCGAGGTAGGCATCGAGCGAAGAGTGCACGATCTCCATCCCCTCCTCATAAGGGAGGGCGATGCGCCGTTTGAGGACGTTGTACACGTCGCGATCCCACTCTTGGTGGTCACCCCCGTCAAAGAGGAGCACAGCATCCGTATCGGTGGCAGCGAGTTCCTCTTGAATGTACGTAAAGAGGTCCTGGTCAGCCTCTTCGGGGTCAAAGAGGCGCCCTGGGGTAAAGGCGTGCCGCACCGAAAAGGCATAACTGCAATAGCCCCGCCGGCCGAAGCGGTAGGCGGGTAGAACGGTCCCATCGGCGCCGCGCCATAGGAGTTGGCGCTTTTCCGTCACGTTGCAGCCGCGCCAGATGAAGGCGCCCCGAATGCCGAACCCCGCCAAAATCTGGGGGAGTTGGCTCGTATGGCCAAAAATATCGCACACGAACCCGGCATTGGAAGGCTCGGCGCCGAACGATCGCGCCACTTGGCGCCCTAGGCGCAGGTTGCGGATGAGCGCCTCGCCGGAGACGAGGAACTCATCGGGCATAACGTACCAGGGGCCGATGACGAGTTTCCCCTCGCGGGCGAGTTGGCAAACCTCCTCGCGGCGCTCGGGGCGCACCTCTAGGTAATCTTCCAAGATGATGGCCTGCCCATCCGTGGTAAAGGGGCCGGCCAATTCGCCCGAAGCCAACCCCTCAAAGACGCGATCCAACAGGTGCACTAGGCGATAGCGGTAGTCTTGAAAGGTTTGGTACCACTCGCGATCCCAATGGGTGCTGAGCACGTAATGCAGGCGGCGCGTTCCCATCCTCGGCTCCTTCGTTCGGCGTTATGCGGGCCAGATGATGCCGGCCTCGGCCAAGAAGGCCTCGACCACGGCGGCGGCGTTCTCGGTGGGCGTTTCGGGCTGGAGCGCCTTGGCCGGCGCGAGGATGTACCCGCCGCCGCAGCCCATCTCGCGGCAAAGGCGCTTGACCTCGGCCTTGATCTCCTCGGGCGTGCCAAAGGGGATGGTGGATTGCGACCCCAACCCACCCCAGAAGGTGATCTGGTCGCCAAAGGCGCGTTTGAGTTCATAGGGGTTCATCCCCCGCGCCTCGGGCTGGACGCTTTCCAACACGTCCAGGCCGATCTCGATGAGGTCGGGCAGGATATCCGCCACGCTCCCGCAGCAGTGGCTCAAGGTGTATTTTCCGGCGGCATGGATGCGCTCATAGATGCGCGCCAGGCGCGGCTTGAGATACTTGCGCCACAACTTGGGCCCTAAAAGGACGCCCTGCTGGTAGCCCCAATCGTCCGACCCCATAATGCCATCTATGGGGAGTGTGAGGAGGTGCTCGATGATGGCCAATTGGTGCTCGGCGATGGCCTCGACGAGGGCGTCATAAAAGCCGGGGTCGCCGGCTGCATCGGCCAGGGCCTCGGTGAAGCCGCGCAACGTCCAGGTACGCTCGAATAGGCCAAAGCCATAGCCGGCCACCCAAAAGTGGTCGGGGCGATCTTCGATGGCGTGCAGGGCCATCTCTCGCCAGGCGTCGTCGAAATAGAGATTGGGGTCGGGGAACGTGAATTTTGAGAGGTCCGGCTCGCGCAGGGGCGCCTCGACGAGGTGCGCGGGGCGGCGATCCACCTGCCAGCGGGTGCCGTAAAGGTCCACCACGTAGCGCTCCGTATCGCTCGTGGGCAGGCCAAAGGGCGGCGTAGGCACGCTCCGGATGGCGTTATCGAGCCGGTCTCGCCAGGTGGGCGTGCCATAGTATCCATCCAACCGCTCGGCCACATCCCCCTCAAAGGCGAGGGTATAGGGGATATGATCCGTCTCGCGGTGCTGAATCTGCGCGATGACCCGTTCTTTTTGCGTGAGCGCCATACGTTGCTCTCCTCTTATTCGCGGGCCGATCGGGCGGCCAGCGAAAGGCCGCTGGGCGTGGGCATCGCCGCCAGGGCGGCGACGGGGTGCTCATATTCGCACTCGAAAAGCGCCTGGCAAAGGGCCTCCACCGTCTCGCCGGGAAGGGCGATGGGCGTGGGTTCGGTGAGTTCGTAGGTGGCCAGGAGGTAGGCCTGACCGGAGAGGGGCGTCATCCGGCGGACGAGGAGGTACCCCTCGCCCACGATGCCCAGATAGCCCGCCTCGGTGCGCCGGTCGAAGGCGGCGGCGATGCGCGGCGTGTTATATTGGTCATGCTCGTAATCCATAGCGAGGAGGCCGAGGGCCAGGGCATCTCGCACGGGGTAGCCGTGGGCGATCTTTTCGATGATGGGGTCCACATGGCTGCCATTGGCCACTACGAGGGCGCCCTCGCAGGTGCGCAGGCAGTTGTAGGAAATGTAGGGGTTATCGGTGGGCGCGGCGTCTGCCGTGGGCACCACCATAGCCCGGTCGGCTCGGGTGACGATCTTACGGTTGGGGAAGGATCGCGAGGAGACGCGGTAACCCAAATACCACGCCCCCTGGGCCGTGCGGCCTATGACGACAAACCGTCCGATGTACATAGCGCTCCTTTCGTTGCAGGCGGCCGGCCTTATGGCCAGCCGTATTCGTAACCCGTTTCATACATAGCGACGATGTTCTCCGGCGGGCTGATGGCCTGGATGTTATGGCAAGGCGCCAGGATGTACCCCCCGCCCGCGCCGAGTATGCGGATATTCTCGATGACCTCTTGGCGTACCTCTTCCACCGTGCCGAAGGCCAGGGTGTACTGGTTATCTACCCCGCCGTGAAAGACCACATAGGGGCCGAAATCGCGCTTGAGGGCCTCTCGTTCCATCCCCCGGCAGCGCCACTGGATGGGGTTGAGCACGTCAATGCCCGCCGCGATCATATCGGGCAGGATGCGCCGCACCGCGCCATCGCTGTGAAAAAAGACATAGGCCCCCGCCTGGTGGACGAGGTCCATCATACGCTTCATCCGCGGCAAGAGGAAGGTATGGATCTGCTCCGGCGAAAAGAGCAAGCCCTGCTGGCTGCCCATATCCTCGGCGACATAACTGATCATCACCTGGCCGGGGATGCTCTCAAAGATGCGCAGGGTGTTCTGGTAGGCCAGGTCAAACAGTTTATCTAGGCAGTAGTGGACAATGTCGGGGTGCAGGATAAGGTCCATAAAGGCCTGTTCCTGCCCGCGCAAGTTCTTGTAGATGAGAAACGGCTCCGACCCGCCCCCTTGGATGGGGTACTCGTGGTAAGGGGCGATCTGTTCGGCGAGATCATCATACGCCCACCAATCGGGGCTGGGCCAGCGATAGTTCGCCTCGATCTCTTCCACGCTCTGGTAGTCGGCTAAGGGGTGCTCGACGGCCTCGCGGTAGGCGCCAGAGCCGTAATCTACCCAGCGATAGGTGATGCCGAACACATCCTTATCTTCCGGGATGGGCGGCCCGATGTAGCGCGGCGTTACGGCAAAGGGTTTATCGATGTGCAGGCGGCGGTAGAGCGCGAGGTCGTCCTCCACGCCGAGGTAGGCCATCAGTTTGGCGCGGGCTTCGGGGGTCGTCCAGTAATCCATCGGCAGGCGGTCTGGCGTTTGGCGCTGGAGGACGGCCAACCAGCGTTCGCGAGGGGTCATCGTCTCGCGGGGCATCGTTCGCTCCTGAAAGGCGTGGTGTGTCGGCGCTATTCTAGCGGTGGGGAGGGGGTATGTCAACGCGCCTTGACAATTCCGCGGCAAGCCCCTAGCATACGCGCGAAGATTCTTTTTGAAAAAGGAGGTCTTTATGGCCAAAATATGCTTTCTCGGGGCCGGCAGCACCATCTTTGCCAAGACGGTGCTCGGAGACTGCTTGTGTGTAGATGCCTTCAAAGATGCCGAAATCGCTCTGGTGGATATTGATCCTCAGCGGCTCAAGGAATCTCAACAACTGGTAGAGAACCTAAACCGCACCCTAGGCGCCAGGGCCACCATCAAGGGCTACCTGGCGGATCAGGCCGAGGAGGCCTTTCGCGGGGCGAACTATTTTGTGAACGCCATCCAGGTGGGCGGCTATGAGCCGGCTACCGTCATTGACTTTGAGGTTCCCAAAAAGTACGGCCTGCGCCAGACGATCGGCGACACGTTAGGGATCGGCGGCATCTTTCGCGCCCTGCGCACCATCCCCGTGATGCTCGACTACTGCCACATCATCGAACGCGTGGCGCCCGATGCGTGGCTCCTGAACTATTCTAACCCGATGGCTATGCTCACGGGGGCCATCCTCAAGGCGACGGGCGTCAAGACAGTGGGGTTGTGCCACAGCGTGCAGGTGTGCGCGCCGCACCTCTGCCGCGAGTTGGACCTGCCCACCGATGATTTGCAGTGGAAGGTGGCCGGCATCAACCATCAGGGGTGGCTCCTGGAGATCAAGCGCCACGGCGAAGACCTCTACCCAGAGATCAAGCGCCGCGCCCAACTCCCCGAATATAACTACAAGGATGCCGTGCGCTTTGAGATTATGAGGCGCTTTGGCTATTACGTGACAGAATCCTCCGAGCACAGCGCCGAGTACTTTCCCTGGTTCATCAAGGCGCGCAACCCGGAACTCATCGAGCGCTTCCACATTCCGTTGGACGAGTATCCGCGCCGCTGCCGCGTGCAGATTGCCGCGTGGGAGGCGATGCGGGCCGTGCTAGCCGGCGAAGAAGTGGACGCGCGCGACCCCGATACCGGCGAGCCGCTCACGCTGTTCGGCGTGCCCATCACGCGCGAGGCGCTGGAGCAGTACCTCAACCAACACCAGCGGACGCACGAATATGCCTCGTACATTATGGAGGCGATGGAGACGGGCAACCCCTTTACCTTCGGCGGGAACGTCCTCAACACGGGCCTCATCACGAATTTGCCCTACAATTGCTGCGTGGAGGTGATGTGCGTGGCCGACCGCAGCGGCGTTACACCCACCTACGTGGGCGACCTGCCGCCGCAACTCGCCGCGCTCAACCGCACGAGCATCAATGTGCAAGAGTTGACCATCCTCGCCGCCCTCACGAAGAAGCGAGATTACATCTATCAGGCGGCCTTGTTGGACCCGCATACGGCCGCCGAATTGACCATTGATGAGATCGTGGCGATGTGCGACGAACTCATCGAGGCGCACGGCCACTATTTGCCGCGCTACCGCTGAACTTCTCGGCCCCTCCCGCAGGTTCAAACCCTGCGGGAGGTTTTTTATACAATGGGCGAAAATTGCACCCTTTTGGAAGCGCGTTATAATACGAGTGCGTTCAGCGAGTGAGATGTAGAGAATAGGTTCCCCGTTGTCATTCGGCGCACCGCCCGTTCACATCCTCGCGGCGCCGGCCGCGCTCGAATGGCCCGAGGTTCTGGGGAAGGGCGCTTAGTAGCCCACCCAGGCCTTCCTCTCCTATCGCCAGATGGACTCGGCTCAATATGATGTGATGTGGCTCCGGCTGTGACGCGACGAAGCGCCCTCCATCCGTCCCCAGCCCATCTTGTGCATGTGCGCCTTAAAGCCCGTTGCCGCGTGACGAACGGCCTTTGCTTTTGGGGGCCTGTGCGCCGCACCGCCTCTTGCCAAGCCCCAAGGAGGGGTGCGTCGTGATGCAGGAATGACCACATATGGGAACACGTGTAGGAGGATCTTGAGATATGCAACCGCATCGAATCGTCCGTTGGCTCTGTCGCGTCCTGGCCCTCGCGATGGCGTTGGCCCTCGCGGCTTGCGCAGGCCAAAAGGCCTCCGGCCCGCTCATCGTGCTTGACTGGTCCGGCTATGAGCAGGAGGTCTTTTGGCAAGAGTTCAAACAGGCCCACCCGAACGTTCAGGTTCAGCACACCTTTTTTGCCGAAGATGCCGAGGCCTTTGCCAAACTCCAAAGCGGCTTCGTGGCCGATTTGGTGCACCCCAACTCGAGTTGGCTCCAACTGTACGTGGATAACGACCTCCTGCAGCCCATTGATACCTCGAAACTCAAGAACTGGCCGCAGATTATGGAGCCATTGGCCAAGATGGGCCAAGTGAACGGGAAGCAATATATGGCCCCTTGGGAATGGGGATATGATTCCATCCTCGTCCGCACCGATAAAGTGCCGGAAATGCCCGACTCTTGGGCCGACCTGTGGGACCCACGCTACCAGGGGCACGTCTCCATCTTTGATTCCGCTGAATCGTCCATCGTGGTGGGCGCTCTGGCCTTGGGGTATGACCCCTACAATATGACCGATCAGCAGTTGGAAGAGGTCAAGCAAAAACTCATCGCCCTCAAGCCGAACCTCCTCGGATATTGGACGGATTACACGGAAATCAACCAGCAGGTGGCCTCCGGCGAGGTGTGGGTGGCCGCAAATACCTGGCCCGATGCGTATGTGGCCCTCAAGGCCGAAGGCATCGCTGTGGATTACATCACCCCCAAAGAGGGGCGGATCGGCTGGGTGTACGGCTACTGTATCCCTAAGTCGAGCAAGAACCCCGGCCTCGCCCATGCTTACATTGACGCGGTGATTTCCAAGGCGGCGATGGTGGAGATGGCCAGGCAATATGGCTACGGCGCGGCGAACCTGGCCGCCAACCAAGAGATCGTCAAAACACTTGACCCCGACGTGGTGCGCGTGATGCAGTTGGATAACCCCGATCTCGTCAAGACGACGGTGTTTATGAAACCGCTCACCGAAGAACAGCGCACCAAGTGGACCAAAGTCTGGGATGATGTGAAGGCCGCACCCTGAACGAAACGCACGGGCGGTGTTCAGGCCTTGGCCTGGGCACCGCCCGCACTATATCAGCCCTTGAGGCATAGCACGCGATGCGCGATACGCGATCTCGCCTGTTGATCTTGATCACGCCGCCGGCGCTTTTGCTCATTATGTTTTTCGTGCTCCCAATGCTCAATATGGCCACGTTCAGTTTTCGCCAAGGGGCCTTTGGCGAGGAACGCCATATGTGGACGTTGGCGCATTACCGCGAATTCCTTCGGAATACGGCCTTCCAACGCCTGCTCGGCCGCTCCATTGCTATGGCCTTCGAGACGTCGCTCTACTGCATCATCCTCGCCTATCCCTTGGCCTATTTCCTGATCTTTCGCGCAGGAGAGCGGCGCGTGGCGCTCCTTACGCTGGTTCTCGTGCCGGCCTGGACGAGTTTCCTTTTGCGCATCTTGGCCTGGAAGTTGATCTTGAGTTCAGAAGGGTTGTTGAGCGGCCTTTTGCAAGCCGTCGGCCTTTTGGCCGAGCCAAAGCCCGTGCTCCTCTACTCTCGCGCGGCCGTGGTGGTGGCCCTGACCTATTCCTGGTTGCCTTTTGTCGCGCTCCCCATCTTTGCCGCGCTGGAACGCATTGACCCCCACCTCTTGGAGGCCGCGGCAGACCTGGGCTGCCCCCCGTGGCGCGCCTTTTTGCGCGTTACATTGCCGCTCAGTTTGCCGGGGGTAGTGGCGGGGTTCTTCTTCGTCTTTATCCCGACGCTTGGCGAATGGGTTACGCCGGCCCTCGTGGGGGGCGTGGATGGCATTATGTACGGCAATATCATTCAGGATCAATTCGTCCGCGGGTTGAACTGGCCGATGGGGGCGCTGATGAGCCTCGTGATGCTCCTGGCGATGCTCGTCCTTTTGGGGCTGCTCGTTTGGCTTTTGAAGGCGCTCCACGTGGAGTTGGGGGACCTTATCGGATGAGGCGCCGCTTCTTTTCTGCTGCCTGGGCGTATTACATCCTCCTCGTGATCTTTTTGTATCTCCCCATAGGGCTTCTCATCGTCTTTTCGTTCAACGATTCACCTATGGTGGTCTTCCCCCTAAAGGGGTTCACGCTCAAATGGTACGGCGCTTTGGCGCAGGCGCGCGAGATGCTGGCCGCCTTGCGCAACAGCCTGATCCTCGGCCTGGCGAGTTCTGCGGTGGCCACCTTTCTGGGGACGATGGCCGCCCTGGCGGCGGTGCGTTACCGCTTCCCAGGCCGTGGGGTTTTTATGGCCGTCTCGGCGATGCCGCTCGTCATCCCCTACGTCGTCCTCGGCGTGGCTCTGCTCATCCTGTTCAGCACGTTCAACATCGAGCGCTCGCTCTTTACGGTGGGGATTGGGCATATCGTCATCAACATCCCCTATGTGATGCTCATCGTCGGAGCGCGGCTGGTGGGGTTCCCCTCCAGCCTAGAGGAGGCCGCTATGGACCTCGGCGCCACCTATTGGGGAACTCTTCGCCGTGTAACCATCCCCATCGCGATGCCGGCCATTGTCGCGGCCTTTCTCACCTCTTTTACCACCTCGTTCGATGAGTTCGCCGTGAGTTTTTTCCTCACGGGGACGGAAGTTACTTTGCCGATCTATGTCTATTCTCAACTGCGCTTCCCGAGCCGCCTGCCCGTGGTCATCACCCTTTCGGCCATCGTGATGACAGGCTCGGTGGCGCTGTTGCTCTTTGCCGAGTCACTGCGGCGCAAAGGTTAGCCCGGTGCACGGAGGGGTACGGTGAGCGGGTTTTCGGTCGAGTTACGAGAGTTAACCAAGGTCTTTGGCACATCGCACGGGCCAGGGAACGAAGTGGTAGCCGTGCGAGACGTCAACCTGGGGATCCATCCAGGGGAGTTCTTTACGCTGTTGGGGCCATCGGGCTGTGGGAAGACCACGACCTTGCGCCTCATCGGTGGGTTTGAGATGCCTACGCGCGGCGAAATCTTTATCGAGGGCGAGCCGATGAGCCACGTGCCGCCCTATCGGCGGCCGGTCAATATCGTCTTTCAAAACTATGCCCTTTTCCCTCATTTGACGGTGGCGCAGAACGTGGCTTTTGGCCCCACCATCAAAGGGGTGCCCCGTGCCGAGCGCGAGCGGCGCGTGCAAGAGGCGCTGGCCCTTGTGCGCTTGCCCAATATCGGGAACCGCAAACCCAGCCAGCTTTCGGGCGGCCAGCAGCAGCGCGTAGCCCTGGCGCGGGCGCTCATCAACGAGCCGGCGGTGCTCCTCTTGGATGAACCGCTGGGCGCGTTGGACCTCAAATTGCGCAAACAGATGCAGAGCGAACTCAAGCACCTGCAACAGCAGGTGGGCATTACCTTTATCTACGTCACCCACGACCAAGAAGAGGCGCTCACGATGTCGGATCGCATCGCCGTGATGAATGAAGGCCAGGTGCTCCAGGTGGGCGACCCGGTGACCATCTATGAACGCCCCTCGTGCCGCTTTGTGGCCGATTTCATCGGCGAAACGAATTTCCTCAGGGCGCAGGTGGTGGGCAAAGAGCGCGACCGGATATGCCTTTGTGTGGCGGGGGAGCGCGTATGGGCGGGCGCCACGGAAGAACCGCTCCGCGAGGGCCAAGAGGTAACTTTGGCCATCCGCCCGGAAAAGATAGACCTTTTGAGCGCGGCGCAAGCCAACGGCGCCGCGCTCACCGGCGTCGTGCGCGAGGTGGTTTACCTTGGCACCGATACGCGCTTTGTGGTCATCCTCCCTTCGGGGGAGACGGTCGTGGCGCGGCTACAGAATATCGGTGGCCACGGGCTTGGCGAGTTCGCGGCAGGCGACCGCGTCAAACTCCTGTGGGCCGCGGAGGATGCGCGGCCACTGACGGGGTAGGGGCATATCGGTTTGCCCTTGTAGGGGGAATCTTTGCTCCCGACCCTCCCGCAGGTTCAAGCCCTGCGGAGGGGGCGGGGGCTTGCGCACTCTAGCGAGCACGACCTTTTGCGCAAACGTCCTCGCGTCGGTATAATCCGCCTGCTGAGTAACCCTCCCTTTTCACCCATAGGCTAAAGGCCGCCCGCTATGAAACGCATCGTCGTGTTCTTGGGGAATATCCTGCGCACCCTCTTGGACCTGCTTGCCGCCATTTTGGGGATTTATTACACCACCAAGTATGCGGCGTTGGCGCGGCGCTTGGGCCTGCCGCGCCTGGCCTCAGAGGGTCGGCGGGGGTTCATCGCCATTCAGATAGATGGTCTCTCGTGCGATCATTTGCGCACGGCGATGGCGCGCGGCTATGCGCCCTACCTCTCGCGCCTTTTGAGGCGCGGCGAGTTCTCGCTCCAGCCCTGGCGCGTGGGCCTGCCGAGCAACACGCCCGCCGCCCAGGCGGGCATTATGTTCGGGAATAACGAGGATATCCCGGCCTTTCGCTGGTATGAAAAGCGCTCCGGGCAGACGATGGTCTGCTCCCTGCCCGGTGTGGTGCAGGCCATCCAAGAGCGGCTCTCGCGCGGGGCACGCGGCATCTTGCGGGGCGGCTCCAGTTATATGAACTTGTTCGATGGAGATGCCTCGCTGGCCTTCTTCACGCTCAGCGCCTGGAACCGCCAGCGGTTTTTCGAACGCGTGCGGGGCTTGGGGTTCCTGCTCCTCTTTCTTCTGAACCCCTTTCGCACCGTCAAGACCTTCCTTTTGGCGGTGTGGGAATATCTGACGGACCTCATCCAGCGCGCGTGGGCGGCATGGCGCCGGCGCACGCCTCGGCCCTTCGGCCGGGTTTTCCCCTTTATGCGCGTGGTGAGCAATGTCATCCTCCGCGAAATCCAAACTTTTGCCGTGCTTTTGGATATCTATCGCGGCGTGCCGGCCATCTACACCACCTACTACGGCTATGATGAGGTCGCCCACCAGTACGGCGAACTTTCGAAACCGGCCCTGCGCGCCTTGCGAGCCATTGACGCGCGCATCCGCCAGATTGACACCTTTCGGCGGCGGGTGCCTACGTGCGCCTATGATCTCTTGATCCTTTCGGACCACGGGATGACCGCCGCGCGCCCCTTCCGAACCTTTTTCGGCCAAAGCCTCGGCGAACTCTTGCGCGCTCTCGCCGGGGGGCGTGCCGCCCTCTATGAGGGGTTAGGGGCCGCTTATCACGAGGTGCTTCAGAGCGTCTACGTGCAGGGCGAATTGGAGGCCATTGCCGGGAATCTGCACCCCCCGTTGGATCGCATCCCTCGGCACTTGGGGACTTTTATCGAGCGGCGTATGCCGCTAGGCGAGGAACCTCCGCCCGATTTGGCACGCGCCACCGACCTCGTGGTGCGCAATTCGGGGCCGCTTTCGCACGTCTATTTCAACCTCCGCGAAGAGCCGATGGATTTGAATGAGTTGATGGTCTACTATCCTTCGCTCATCGCGGGGCTTTTGGCCCACCCGGGCATCGGGTGGCTGGCGGCGCGGCAAGATGGCCAGGTCGTCATTATGAACGCGCGGGGGATGCGCGTCCTCTCTCCTCGCGGAGACCTTCTGGAGGGGGCGGTAGAAGGGGAAGATCCCCTAGCCTCCCTCGAAGACCCCCATTGGGCCGCCCGGCAGATTGCCCGCGTGGCCGGCTTTGCCAACTCTGGAGACCTGATCTTGATGGGCCATTATGACCCGGAGAAGCAAAGCATCGTCTGTTTTGAGGAGCAATGGGCCTGCCACGGGGGCCTGGGCGGGCTGCAAGGCCAGGCCTTTCTGATGGCCCCGGCCGACCTCGGCTGGGATGTATCGGCCGTGGAACAGGCGACCGATATCTATCCCTTTTTCGTGGAGCGTTACGCCATCCCCGTTCCCGCGCTAGAGCGAGTGGGCGCGCTATGCTCAAACCCGTCCTAACCCATCGCTGGGATCTCTCCCCCGCCGAGGCCTATGCCCTTCAGCGAGACCTGGCGCGCCGCCTCATTTTGGAGGATGCCCACGGCCCTTGGCGAACCGTGGCGGGGGTGGATGTGAGCGTGAAGCGAGGGTTGGCGCGGGCCGCGGTGGTCGTGCTCGCCTACCCCAGCCTGGAGGAGATCGCCCGGGCCTTGGCCGAGCGGCCCGTCGAGTTCCCCTATGTGCCGGGGCTGCTCTCCTTTCGAGAGGCCCCCGTCGTGCTCGAGGCGCTGGCGCGCCTCGAAGGGGTGCCCGATGTGCTCCTTTTCGATGGCCAGGGGTATGCCCACCCCCGGCGGCTGGGCATCGCCAGCCATATCGGCGTATTGCTCGATCACCCCTCGATGGGATGCGCCAAATCTCGCCTGTGGGGCAGCCACGGCGCATTGGCCCCGGAGCGCGGGAGCCAGGTGCCGCTGGTGGATGGCGAGGAGGTCATCGGCGCGGTGGTGCGCACGCGCGCGGGCGTCAAGCCGGTGTATGTCTCAGTTGGGCACCGTGTGTCGCTCCAGAGCGCGGTGGAACTCGTCCTCACGTGCGCGGCCGGGTTTCGCCTGCCGGAGCCGATTCGCCGGGCGCACCGCGCCGCTGGGCTATCGTAGGGTTGAAGCATGGAATCTCCCCGCTCTATTGAGGAGGTGCGCGTGGTTCGATGCTTGACAGGGCTTCTTGCGGCCATCGCCCTCGTGACGATGGCCTGGCTCGTTCGCGTCCCCTCGCCGCTTGTGGCGGGCGGGGCGCCCCCCTATGGCCGGCTGGAAGGGCGCGTTACCGATATCGTAACCGAGGAACCGCTCCCAGGGGTGCTCGTGAGTGCGGCGGGCTATGCCGCGCGCACCGATGCAAATGGGCATTACCTCCTCGCGCTCCCCGAAGGGCGTTACCACATTCGCGCCGAGGCCCCCGGTTACATTGGGATGACCCAGGCCTTTGTCCTCGTCCGCGCCGAAGAGGCCCGGCCCCTCGATTGGGAGATGGTGCCCGAAGCGCCCGATGAGCGCGCGGAGGCCAAGATCGAGGCCAAACTGCGCGGTTTGGCGCAGGATGTCTCCACCGTGCAACATCCGGAGGATTTGCCCGGCGCTGTGGGCGCGGCCGCCGTCACGCAGGTGCCGGAGACGATTCGCGTCCTGATGCCGGATGGGGCTGTGGTGGTGATGGCCCTGGAAGAGTATCTGCGCGGCGTGGTGCCGAGCGAAATGCCCCCCACTTGGCCGCGGGAGGCCCTGCGCGCCCAGGCCGTGGCGGCCCGCAGTTACGCGGCCACCCGCCACGCCCACCTCGACGTGGGCGCCGATATATGCACCACCACCCATTGCCAGGTGTGGAACAACCGCTATTACGATACCACAGACCGCGCCGTGGCCGATACGCGAGGCATCGTGGGGCGCTACCAGGGGAACATCATCTACGCCTTCTTTTTTGCGCATTGCGACGGCCGCACGCGCAATAACGAGGAAGTGTGGGCCGGCGCGCCGGTGCCCTATTTGCGGAGCGTGCCCTGCTCCTGTGGATATACCTTTATGTGGGGCCACGGCGTGGGGATGTGCCAAGAGGGGGCGCGCGCTATGGCGCTCCAAGGGTATTCCTACGTGGATATTCTCACGCATTACTATACAGGCATCGAGGTGCCCCCTAGCCTAACGTTCCTCACGCCGCAAGATGGGCAACGGGTGAGAGGGGTCATCCGCCCGGCGGTAACGGGGAGCGGGAACATAACCTACCTCGCCTACTATGTAGATGGCGCCCTCCGTGCCCAAGGGGATGCCTCGCTGGTTTGGTATTGGAACACAGCCGCCGAAACCGAAGGCCCCCATACCCTGCGCGCCGTGGTCAATGGTTCGCAAGGGCAGGGCGAAGTGAGCATTCTAGTGTGGGTGGATAACACGCCGCCCACAGGGGCGGTCTCCTCTGCGCCTTGGAGCATTACGCCCTTTGTCACGGTAACCATCTCCGGGTCAGAGGCCACGGCCATCCAATTCAGCGAGGGATGGGCCTGGGAGGGCGAATCCCTCCCCTATTGGGCGGGCACGGCGCAGGTAGTGGCCGACCCCGCCGCTTCCGGCGGGCTGGCGCTCGCCGGCTTGGCCGGGCAGAATAGCCCCGGCGCTTGGTACGGCCCCTATACCTGCGCGCTCCCGCCCGGGCGCGATTATGAGGTCTTTTATCGCTTCAAGACCTCCGACCGCACCCGATCCATCGGCCTTTTGACCATAGATGTCGCCGATGCCCAGGGCGCTCGGCGCTATGCCGAACGCCCCCTTGCGGCCCAGGAATTTTCCGCAAGTGGCGTTTATGAGGAGTTCTCTCTACGCTTCTCTTACGGCGCGCAGGCGCCCACCTGCGCCACGCCCACGAGCGGAGACGGCCTGGAATTCCGCACCTGGTACAGCGGCGCGGGAGACCTGTATCTCGACCGCATCGCGGCCTTTAGCGCGCCCATCACGTTGACTGCGGCGATGACGGCCTCTTGGCCCTTGCCCCAAGAAGGGCTGCATCCCCTCACCGTGCGTTTGCGCGATGTCGCCGGCAATAGCGCCGATTTCCCCCTCACCGTGGGGGTGGATCTCACCCCTCCGCAGTGGTTGACGGTTACGCCCCCCGCCCTTTGGGTGCAGGATGCGCTCTCCGGCCTGGATCCCGCATCAGCGGCCTGGGCCGCCTCATATGACGGGGGCAAGACGTGGGCCCCCTGGCAACCCCTTACGGTGGAGGCAAGCGTCGGCATCACGGCGCCGGTGCAGCTTGAGGCCCCTGCGCCGCCGGAAGGCTCCTCCGCGCGGACGCACCTTCGTTACCGCATCCGCGATGTGGCTGGAAATTGGGTGGAGAGCGCCCCGCTGCTCATCCCCCTTGATTTGCCGCCCAAACTGTGGCTACCCCTCATCACGGCGAAGGCCGGGGGATGAGCAACTGTTGGCCGGCGCGCAGATCCTCCGGCCGGGGGAGGGTGGCCTTGTTGGCCTCCCAAATTGCCTCCCAGGGGAGGCCGTAGCGGCGAGCGATGCTATAAAGGGTGTCTCCCGGTTGCACGGTGTAGTAAATGCGGTCGTCGCCTGGGCGGGTAGGCGTGCGCGCTGGTGGGAAGAGGGTCTTTTGGAGGTCCGTCAACGTCGCAGTGGCCGTGGGGATGGCCTGAGAGGGCGGCGTTTGCGCCGTGCCCGATCGGGAGGGGGTAGGGATGGGCGAAGGAAGGGCTGGCGCGCCTATTGCGACCAGGGGCTGGCCCAAACGCGCCTCGACGGCCTGCCCGGCCTGAAGCGTCAGGCTTTGCTCCCCCATCGAGACGGTGACCTTCCCCTCTTGGACGATCACCTCGATGCGTTCCTTATCGAGCACCTCGCATTGAAAGGCCGTCCCGCTCGCCTCTACGGTGGCAATGCGCGTTTCGATGGCCACGCGCATCCCCTCTGGCCGCCAGCGAGGAAGGCGCACGATGACCTTGCCTTGCTCGAGGGCCAGCGAGGCCATCAGCCCGCGCACGATGGGGCTGCGATACAATTCCAGGATGATGAGGTGCGCCTGGGGGCCAAGGGCGATCGTCTCTCCTTCGCCAAAGTCGAGTTCCGCTTGGCCATCTGCCGAGGTATGGACCTCATCGCCGCGTTGAAGGCGGGTGGCGGCGCCCGCCGTGTAGGGCGGATCTTGGCCCGCGTCGGCGCGGGAGACGATGGCTTGCCCTTGGAGGACGCGCAGTTCCGCTGCGATGGGCAAAGGGCGGTTGCGCTGAGCCAGCCACTGCCAAATGCCCACGAGGGCGATGAGGCTCAGGGCGATAAGCCCAAGCGAAGCGGCGCGGCGCCTCGGGCGAGGGGGCTGAAAGGGCGTTTTGCTCGGCATAATTACTCCAAGAACTGCGCCAGGCGCGCCTCTAGCGCGGGCCAATCGGCCTCTTGGGCATCTATCCAGGCGATGCGCGGGTCATTCAGGCGGAACCAATTATACTGCTGGCGCACAAAGCGCCGGGTGTGCCGTTTGATGAGCGCAATAGCCTCCTCTAGGCTGACTTCGCCGCGCAGATATTGCACGATCTGTCGGTACCCTAGGGCGGACATTGCCGGTAGGTCATCCGCATAGCGTGCCCTCAGCCAGCGCACCTCTTCCACTAACCCCTGGGCGATCATCCGATCCACGCGGGCGTCAATGCGCGCATAGAGTGCTGGGCGCGGCATCGTCAACCCCAGGATAAAGGTGCGGTAGGGGGGCGGTTCGCGCCGCTGAAGGCGCGAAATGGGCGCGCCCGCGCGATAATACACCTCCAAGGCGCGGATCACCCGCCGCACGTTGCGCGGGTCAATGCGCGCCGCGGCGGTGGGATCTACCTCGGCCAGGCGGGTATGGAGCGCGGCGTAGCCCTTTTGGCGGGCCTCTTCCTCCAGCGCGGCGCGCAAAGAGGGATCGGGCGGCACTTCGGGGATGGTCCACCCCTCGAGTACGGCCCAGATGTAAAGGCCCGTGCCCCCCACGAGCATAGGCAGCCGCCCGCGCGCCCACACCGCCTCGATGGCCTCTGTGGCCAAGGCGCGGTAGTGCGCCAGGGTCAACTCCTCATCGGGGTCTACGATATCCACCAAGTGGTGCGGCACGAGGGCGCGCTCTTGGGGCGTGGCCTTGGCCGTGCCGATATCCATATAGCGGTATACTTGGCGAGAATCGGCCGAGATGACCTCTCCGCCGAAGCGCTGGCCGAGCCTCAGGGCGAGGGCCGTTTTGCCCACGGCCGTCGGCCCGACGATGACCAACACGCGGGGTGGCTCGGCGCTCATCGCGCGACCCCCACGCCGGGGAGAATCTCCAGCCGAGCCACGCTGCCGCGCCCATCCAGTTCGATGGCCACGAGGTCAATGCGCCAGGTTACCTCACCCAGGCCCTGCTCGGCTAGGTACATCTGGGCCAAATCGGCCAGGCGCTGCGCTTTTGCCGGGGTCAACGCCTCCTCCGGAGCTTGCGTGGCGTGCCCGCGCCGCGCCTTGACCTCTACAAAGACGTAGCAATCCCCATCCTGTGCGACGAGGTCTATCTCGCCGCGAGCACAGCGCCAGTTTCGCGCCAAGATGGTGTAGCCGCGCGCCGCGAGCGCCCGTTCCGCGAGCGCCTCTCCCCAGGCGCCCAACCGCTGGCGAGGGGCGCTCATTGGGCGCCCTCTGGTCGCGCCGCCGGGGGCAAAGGGGCGCATATATTGAAAACCGTGGGAGTGGGCAAATGAAGGTCTCTCATCGCGCCCTAGTGTGCCGCCAAGCGGCCGCACCGTCAAGGCGGCGTGCCCGATGGGGTATGCAGGGGGCCTCAACGAACCCTCTCGCAGGGCCTAGGCCCTGCGAGAGGGTTAAACATCCTATTTGACGATGATGTTCACCAGCCGCCCAGGCACATAGATGACCTGGACGATTTCTTTGCCGGCGATGTGCCGCTGGACGTTCTCATTGGCCAAGGCGGCGGCGCGCGCTTCTTCCTCCGTGATCTCGGCCGGCACCTCCAGGCGCGCCCGCACGCGGTTATTCACCTGGGCCACCAAGGTGATGGTCTCCTCTTTGGCCAGGTCCTCATCCCACGTAGGCCATTTTTGCAGGTGCACGCTGTACGGCTGGCCAAGGCGCTCCCACATCTCTTCGGCGATGTGCGGCGTGATGGGCGCGAGCATCAACACCAGGCTGTGCACGGCCTCTTGCCAGGCCTCCGTGCCATAAAGGGAGGTCTCTTTGGCCTTGACGAGGCCGTTCACGAATTTCATCAGCGCGGCGATGGCCGTATTGAAGCGGAAGGACTCGAAATCTCGCGTGACCTCGCGGATGGTCTGGTGCGTCAGCCGCCGCAGGGCGCGCATCTCCGCCTCCGTAGGAGCCTGGGCCGGTGCACCCTCGCGCGGCTCCACGACCACGCCCCACACCCGGTTGAGGAACCGCGAGATGCCCTCGATGCCCGTAGTGCTCCAGTTGCCGCCCAATTCCCACGGGCCGATGAACATCAGGAAGGCGCGCACCGAATCGGCCCCCAGGGTGTAGACGTAATCATCCGGGTTGACCACATTCCCGCGCGATTTGCTCATCTTTTCGCCGTCTTCGCCCAGGATCATCCCTTGGCAGAAGAGGCGCTTCATCGGCTCGTCGAAATCCACCAAGCCGAGGTCGCGCATCGCCTTGGTGAAAAAGCGCGTGTAGAGGAGGTGCATCGTGGCGTGCTCGATGCCCCCCGTATATTGATCCACCGGCAGCCAATATTTGCCGATTTCGGGGTCAAAGGGCACATCGCCTTCGTAATATGGGCTGAGGTAGGCGTATTGATACCACGAGGAGCAGACGAAGGTATCCATCGTATCCGTCTCGCGCGTGGCGGGGCCGCCGCAGCGCGGGCAAGTGGTGTGGAGGAACCCCTCGTGATATTTGAGCGGCGATTCGCCCGTGGGCAGGAATTCGGCATCCTCCGGCAAGAGCACGGGCAGGTCCTTGTAGGGGACGGGCACAATGCCGCACTTGTCGCAATAGATGATAGGGATGGGCGCGCCCCAATACCGCTGGCGGCTGATGAGCCAATCGTGCAGGCGGTAGTTCACGGCAAAGTGGCCCAGGCCCTTTTCCTCCAGCCACTTGGTAACCTCGGCCTTGGCCCGGTCGCCCGGCGTGCCGGAAAATTCGCCCGAATGGATCATCTCGCCGTATTCGACGTGCAAGAGCACGTCTCGATACCAGGGCGTGGCATAGAGGAGTTCCATCGTGGTGCGCGCCCCTTGCACCCAAGGGACCTCGGGCGCGAGCGCCTGGCAGCGCGCCAAGATGGCCTCATCCGCCTCGAAGGAGTCAAAGGCCGCCGTCCCCTCGGCAAAGAGGAACATCCAGCCCCCGCCGACCACCTCGATCCACCTGCCCGGCGCTACGAAGCGCTGGGCCACGGCCACGTAGCGGTCTATCTCCTCTTGGCCGTGGAGCGTGAGGCGCAGGGCGCCATCCACCTCCTCAAAGGGGATTCCTGCCCCTTTGAGGGCCTCGGGCAGGCCGGGCTTGGCCCAACCGGGGCGCACTTCGCTCTTGGCCAGGCCATCGGGCCGGGCGATGACCGGCAAGATGGGCAACCCATATTTGAGGGCGAAGGCGAAATCGCGCTCATCGTGCGAGGGCACGCCCATAATGGCCCCGGTGCCGGAGGTCATCAGGACGTAATCTCCCACCCAGATGGGCAGGCGCTTGCCGTTCACAGGGTTCACCGCATAAGCGCCGATAAAGACACCCGTCTTTTCGCGGTCCGCCGCTTGGCGTACGATATCGCTCTGCCGCAAGGCCTGGAAGCGATATTCCTCCACCGCCTGGCGATATTCGGGGGCGGCAAGGCGATCTACCAAGGGGTGCTCGGGGGCGAGCACCATAAAACTCGCGCCCCAGAGGGTATCGGGCCGCGTGGTATAGACCTCGATGGGGTCGCCCTGTTCGCTCTTGAAGGTTACGCGAGCGCCCTCGGTGCGCCCAATCCAGTTGCGCTGTTGAATCTTGACGGCCTCGGGCCAATCAATGGTCTCCAGGCCATCCAAGAGTTCTTGGGCATATTGCGTGATGCGGAAGAACCACTGTTCCAAATCTTTGCGGATGACGGGCGTGCCGCAGCGTTCGCAGTGGCGGTCGTCTCCTTTGACTTGCTCGCGGGCCAACGTCGTATTGCAGGTGGGGCAAAAATCCACCATACCGCCTTGGCGGTAGGCCAGGCCGGCCTCGTAGAACTTTAAGAAGAACCACTGGGTCCACTTGTAGTAACCGGGCAGGCAGGTGATGGCCTCATGTTCCCAATCCCACATAGCGCCCATCGCGCGCAGTTGGCGGCGCATATTTTCGATGTTGCGCATCGTCCACGTGTGGGGGTGGATGCCGCGCTGGATGGCGGCGTTTTCGGCGGGCAGGCCAAAGGCGTCAAACCCGATGGGGAAGAAGACGTTATAGCCGTTCATCCGCTTAAAGCGCGCCGCCGCGTCGGAAGGGGTCATCGCATACCAGTGGCCGGCGTGGATATCTCCGGAGGTATAGGGTAGCATGGTGAGCGCGTAATGCTTGGGGCGGGTGGGGTCCTCGACGCGCCGGTAGAGGCCGGTCTCCTCCCATCGCTTCTGCCATTTGCGCTCGATCTCCGTGGGGATGTAGCGCATCTCTTTGGGCTGTTCGGTGGCCATGCTGGAACCTCCAAAAAACCGCACCCACCTGAAGCCCCAAGACAACGGCGGGTGCGGAAAGGATTTCTTGTGGAGGGGAGGGAACCACCTTCACTTTCTATGCTCCCCCAAAGATCCGGTGGCCCCACCCCCACATCCCATACCCCGAACCTCAGCGGGCCGGGGCCGAATGGGCTTTTGATTAGGCGCTTTTTATCTCCCCAAAAAAGAGATGTCAAGCGCGAGTGGAGCTGAGGGGATTCGAACCCCTGACCTCTTGAATGCCATTCAAGCGCTCTCCCAACTGAGCTACAGCCCCGAACCCCTCACCAGTGGAGCTGAGGGGATTCGAACCCCTGACCTCATCAGTGCGATTGATGCGCTCTCCCAGCTGAGCCACAGCCCCCCGTGAACATTCGAAAGTATAAGGCGAAGGGGCCAGCCTGTCAAATCAACTCGCCCAAAGGATAAGGCCCGGCACGAAGGGGCACCCCAACATCGGATGGCGCGGCAAGATGCGCACGGTGAACCCGTTCAGCCCGCTTGAGCGGTAGGTGATGGTGCCCTTGAAGACGGGGTAGCCCATATCGTCGGTGCCCTCGTAGCTCAAGGCGCAGAGGTCGTGGCCATCCAATTCCCCTTGAGGGGTCGTGGGGCCATAGTAAGCCTGTACGAGCACCTCATCCGGCGTGAGCGCCCCCAAATCCAGATGGACGGTGATCGTAACCTGGTCTCGCACGGTGAGGGTTTCCGGCGCCTCGGCCTCGATGGCACGGATGTGGATATTGCCCCAATTCGCGCGCATCCGCTTGAGGGCAGCGGCCAGGTCGCGCGCCCCCTGGTTATTCCCCTCGTGGAGCATCGCATAGCGTTCCGCGCCGCGCAGATAAAAGCCCTCCACATATTCTTGGACCATACGATGCGTGTTGTAGCGCGGCCCCACGTGGCAGATGGCGTTTTTCATTTTAGCCACCCAGCCGTGGGGCACGTGGTTGTGCCCCCGATCGTAGAAAAGGGGCACGATCTCCTTTTCGAGGAGGTCATAGAGAGCGTTGGCCTCCACCTCATCGCCATAGTTCTCGTCAGCATACGTCTCGCCGCTCCCGATGCGCCAGCCGGCCTCGGGGGAATATCCCTCCTCCCACCAGCCGTCCAGCGTGCTCAGGTGGATGACGCCGTTCATACAAGCCTTCATACCGCTCGTGCCGCTAGCCTCCAGGCCACGGCGGGGCGTGTTCAGCCATACATCCACCCCTTGCACGAGGTAGCGCGCGATCTCGAGATCGTAATTCTCCAAAAAGATGACGCGGTTTTGCAAATCAGGCCGGCGCGAGAGGTGGATGAGTTGGCGGATGAATTCCTTGGCCGGCGTATCGTTGGGGTGGGCCTTGCCCGAAAAGATGATCTGCACGGGGCGCTCGGGGTTGTTCAAGATGCGCGATAGCCGATCGGGATCGCGAAAGAGGAGCAGGGCGCGTTTGTACGTGGCGAACCGACGCGCAAACCCGATGGTGAGGGCGTTCGGGTCCAGCGCGCCCCCGGCCTGGGCGACCTCTTGCGGAGAGGCACCGCGCCGCTCGGCCTGCTGGCGCAGGCGCTGGCGGGCCACCGCCACCAGGCGGTTGCGCCGCCGCTCGTGGATGCGCCACAACTCCTCATCGGGAATCTGGCGGATGGGTTCCCAACTGGAGGGGGTCTCGGGGCGGCTTAGCCAATCTGGCCCGCAATAGTTGCGGTAGAGTTCGGCCATATCGCGCGAGACCCAGGTGCGGTGGTGCACCCCATTGGCCACTACGCCGATGGGCACCTCCTCCGCGCCGAGGCCCGGCCAGAGGGGCTGCCACAGGCGGCGGGCCACCTCGCCATGGAGGCCGCTCACGCCGTTGGCCGCGCCCGAAAGCGAGAGCGCCAGCACGGCCATCGAGAAGGGATCGTTCGGGCCGGCATTGGGGGCGCGGCCCAAGCGCATAAAGTCATCCCACGAGATGCCCAACTCGCGGATATAGTCGCCAAAATAGCGCCCCATCATCTCTGGGGGGAAGAGGTCAATCCCCGCGGGGACGATGGTATGCGTGGTAAAGACGTTCCCTGCCGAGGTGAGGGTGCGCGCCTCCTCGAACGAGAGGCCCTCTTCGCGCATTGTCCAGCGGATGCGTTCCAGGGCGAGGAAGGCCGAATGCCCTTCGTTCATATGGCAGATGGTGGGCGAAAGGCCCAACTGCCGCAAGGCGCGGTAGCCACCGATCCCCAGGAGAATCTCCTGGCGGATGCGCATCTCCAGGTCTCCCCCATAGAGCCTCTCGGTGATGGCGCGATCCTCCTCGCGGTTGGTGGGGAGGTTCGCATCCAGAAGGTAAAGGGGCACGCGGCCCACCTGGGCGCACCACACGCGCGCCGCCACCGTGCGGCCGGGGAAGGCCACCTCCACCGTGACGGGTTGGCCATCTGCCCCTTTGACCAGTTTGAGGGGCATATTGTGCAGGTCATTCGTGGGGTAGGTTTCGCCCTGCCAGCCGTCGGCGTTGAGGTACTGCTGAAAGTAGCCGAATTGATAGACGAGGCTCACGCCTACGAGCGGCACGCCGAGGTCGCTCGCCGAACGAAGGTGATCTCCCGCGAGGACCCCCAAGCCACCGGAATAAATCGGGATGCAATCCGTCAAGCCGAATTCCATCGAAAAGTAGGCGATGGTCAACCCCTTGTGGCGCTCGCCGTGGCGGCCCTCGAACCACGTCTCGCGGGTGTGGAGGTATTCGTGCAATTCTTGGGCCACGCGCCGCATATGCCCCAAAAAGCCCTCATCGTGGGCCGCCTCTTCAAGGCGCGCCTGCGACACCTGGCCCAACATTAGGACGGGGTTATGATGGGTGCTCTCCCACAGGTCGCGATCCAGCCGGCGAAACAGGTCAATGGCGTCTCGGTTCCAACACCACCAGAGGTTGTAGGCGATTTCGGTGAGGGGCTGGAGGTTCTTGGGGAGAGCAGGGATGACGGCAAAGGTCCGATACGGTCGAGGCATACACAGGCTCCTTTTGAGCGTCTCAAACGAGGGAGATTATAGCAAGATCGGGCAGTTTATCAACTGTGAATCAATATGGAGTGCGGAGGCTTTACTTTCGCATATCTGCGAAGCGGGCCTCCGCACTCCACGAAAGGCGATTCAAGGCCGGCCTTGTGTTATGATCCCCGCGCGGCCTTTTCCAGATCAATCAAGAGTTGATCCACCGCCTGGGCGGTCATCAGGCCGGCGGCCTGGAGCACCTTGGCCACAAAGAGCGGCTCCGGCGCGGCCCCTTCTAGGCGGACGTGCTCGTTGATAACCGTCTGCGGCACGCCCTGCACGCCGTATTTGTTCGCCAGCTGCGGGAACTCGATGGCCTCGATCATATCGGCGCGGATTTTATCCGAGGCGAGGGCCAGGCTATGCGCCAGGCGCACGGCAGAGGGGCAGTACGGGCAGGTGGGCGTGACGAACACCTGGATGTGAATGGGCACCTGGATGGCCGCGATCTTTTCCAGCGATTCGGCGGAGAGGTTCGCCTTGCGCTGAGAAACGTCTATGACGTCCTCCACCAACGAGGTGAACTCATAACCGGAGGGGATGCCATAGAAGCGGATGCCGTAATCCACCTCGCCCATCACCACGGTGGCAGGGATCTTGTCAATGCCGTATTGGATGGCGAGATCCCGGTCGGTAACAAAGTTGTGCACCTCCAGGGTGATTTTGTCCGAGAGATCGGCAAGTTCCTTGAGGACTTGTTCCGTCTCTTTGCAGAACTGGCAGGCGATGTTCTGGGTGAAAAAGAGCAACGTGACCGGGTGCACCATGCTGTGCGCTAGGTGGCCCTTCAAAAAATCGCGATCTTTTTGGCTCAGGAGTGGCATATGGGGTTCCTCCTTACATACGCTATGGGGCGGCCTCGATAGCCGCAGTTTGGGTGTTGATGGCACGGATCAGGGCCGGGTCAAACTTGGGGCGGCGGTCATACGTGTATAGTCCGTTTACCTCCTGTTCGATATCGTACAACTGGGTGTAGCAAAAGGCGCACATCCGAGGGTGGAAGAGGAGCGCCTCCGTCAGGCCCCGGTAGCGCGCCAGGAACTCTTGTTCGCTCTTGGGGCGCCCTTCCACCCCGCCATAGCCCCAGCCGGCCTCATCGCGCTGGCCGGGGTTCCACCAAATGCCCCCATATTCGCTCACAAAATAGGGCTGGCCCTGATAGAGCGCATCGAGGCGAGGGCGGTTGCGGAAGGGTTCGCCGCCTTGGGCAAACTCGGCAAAGAAAGAGGCGAAACGTGCCACATCTTGCTCATAGTTGTGCACGTCATAGATATCCGTCTCGACGTGCTGATAGCCGCTCGTATCAATCACCGGCCGGGTGCCATCTACGGCCTTGGTGAGGCGGTAAATGGTGCGCACGACTTCCGGATCTTGGTCGGGTTGGGTCTCGTTGAAGGGGCACCAGCCCACCAGGGCGGGGTGGCTGTAGTCGCGCTCGAGCGCCTCCAGCCATTGGGGCGCAAAGACCTCCAAGGCCTTGGGGTCGCGCAGGTTCAGCCCCCAACTGGGGAACTCGCCCCACACCAAGTAGCCAAGGCGGTCGGCCCAATAGAGAAAGCGCGGCTCGAACACCTTTTGGTGCAGGCGCGCCCCGTTGAACCCCAAACCGAGGGCGATCTCGATATCTCGGCGCAAGGCTTCATCGCTGGGGGCGGTATAGAGGCCCTCAGGGTAGTAGCCCTGGTCCAACACCAAGCGCTGGAAGAGCGACCGGCCGTTCAGGAGGATAGCGCGCTCCGAGAGGGCCACCGAACGCAGGCCGAAGTAACTTTGCACTACGTCCGGTCGGCCCGCAGGGGTATTCAGCGTGAGCGTGAGATCATAAAGCGTGGGGCGGCCCGGTTCCCAAGGGAGCACGGCCTCCAGGCGGAGGGTCGCCTCGACGCGGCCCCCGGCGAAGGGCGCCTGCGCGCTCCCCACGGGCCGGCCATCTAACCAGGCCTGGGCGAGAAGGTTGCCGCGCGAGGGGCGACCCCCGAGGGCGAGTTCGATGTGCACCGTCCCCGCTTCGGGGTTAGGCGTAAGGCGCACCGAACGGATGTAGGTTTCCGGCACAGGTTCCAGCCAGACCGTCTGCCAAAGGCCGGTGGTGCGGGTGTAGAAACAGCCATAAGAACGGTATTCTGGGCACTGCTTGCCGCTCGGCACCCACGGAGAGCGCGTATCGTCTTCGGCATTGATGACGAGGACGTTTTCACCGCGCCGGAGATAGGGCGTAAGGTCGCAGGAAAACGGCGTATAACCCCCGCGGTGGCGGCCCACCTCTTGGCTGTTCAGCCACACCACAGCCTCATAGTCGCACGCGCCCACGTGGAGGAGGATGCGGCCCCCTTGCCAATCTTCGGGCACGGTGAAGGAGCGGCGGTACCACACGCCGGGGTGAAAATCCACATCGCCCAGGCCCGAGAGGGCGCTTTCGGGGCAAAAGGGCACGAGAATCTCGCGTTCGAGGCGCTCCGCGTTCGGCAAGCCGCGAGCCAGGCCGCTGCGGCCGGGGTCAAAGGCGAATTCCCAGGGGCCGTTCAAGTTGAGCCATTGGGAACGCACGCATTGAGGCCGGGGATATTCAGGGCGGGGGATCTCCATCGGTGCTTCCTTTCTAGGTTCGTTGCGGGCCTATTCTACACGCATAACGGCTGGGGCGCAATGCCTCGAAGGGCGAGAGGCGATGAGGAGGTGGATTCAAAGGGCATTGCGCGGGCCTTTGCCCTTGCCCTTGGCAAGACGCCGGCGCCGTGCTATGAGGGGTTGGGCCTATGTGAACAATCCGCCACGAGGGGGTGGAACCTCTTCTATGCCTTGGGCACAAGAGAGGAGCGAGCACCGATGAGGGAATGGCATTAAGCCTACCAATATTATTATTGGTGCCCGCATAACCCAGACGATAGGGCTTATATGAAGCCGTGCACCCTCTGGCGCATCACGCCCCATTTCGAGGGCGAAAAGTGGCAAGACGGCCAATGGGTGAGGCATTACGCCGTATTGGATGCCCTGCTACGGCCTGACGCCCCTCTCATCATAAACCTACGGTTCCAGCGGGCTAGGAGCCTCGCCCCCTCACCCTATCCTCATAGGGTGGGCACTGGGCGGATGGCGCCTTCGGCCATCATCAGATGCACCAATTCGCGGGCAGCGCGGATCTGCGCATCGGCCTGGGCATAGAGCGCCTCGCGCGAAAGGGTGAGGCCGGCTAGCCCTTGTTCCTGGGCCTTCATCCCCACGGCGGTCGCCTCGCGGGGAAAGACCTCCGCATCCTGCATATCGGGCACGAGGTGCTCCTCATCCAGGCCGCGCTCCACGCCCACCGCGGCGATCTCTTCGGCGGCGGCCAGGCACATCTCATCCGTAATGGTGCGGGCGCGCACATCGAGTGCCCCGCGAAAGATGCCCGGGAACCCTAGCGAATTGTTCAACTGATTGGGAAAATCGGAGCGCCCCGTCCCCACGATGCGCGCACCGGCCGCCTTGGCTTCCCACGGCCAAATCTCCGGCACGGGGTTGGAACAGGCAAAGACGATGGCATCTTTAGCCATACCGGCCACCCATTCCGGCTGGATGGTGCCTGGCCCTGGCCTGGCGAAGGCGATGCACACATCTGCACCCCGCAGGGCCTCGGCAATGCCCCCCGTGCGTCGCTCGGGGTTGCTCTCTTGGCACAGGCGCCATTTGTCGGGGAACTCGTGGGCGCTGCGGGCGATGTCATCGCGCCCGGGGTGCAGGATGCCACGGCTATCTGTGGCGATGATCTGCTCGAGGCTGACGCCGCTCGCCTCCAAAAGGCGCACGGTGGCCACGTTCGCCGCGCCCATACCCACCAACGCAAACCGCGTGTTCTGCAAGGTGCGCCCGGTGAGCCGCAGGGCGTTGATCAGCCCCGCCAGAAGGACGGTGGCCGTCCCCTGCTGGTCATCGTGGAAGACGGGGATCTCGATGGCGGGGTCGGCGCGGAGGGCATCTAACACGGCGAAGCATTTGGGCTGGGCGATATCCTCCAGGTTGATGCCCCCGTAGGCGGGCTGGAGGAGCCGTACGGCGAGGATGATCTCCTCGGCGGATTTCGTGTTCAGGCAGATGGGCACGGCATCCACCCCGCCCAGGTATTTGAAAAGGAGCGCCTTGCCCTCCATCACGGGCAGGGCAGCCTTGGGGCCGATATCTCCCAGACCCAGCACGCGCGTGCCATCGGTTACGATGGCCACGGTATTCCCCTTGTTCGTGTGTTCATAGACGAGCGCCGGATCTTGGGCAATGGCGCGGCAGGGCGCGGCTACGCCGGGCGTGTACCAAATGGCGAAATCATCGAAATGGCGCACGGGCACCTTGGGCACCGTCTGTACTTTGCCGTGATAATAGGGGTGCAGGCGTAAGGCCTCGGCGGAGGGCTGGTTCGCCTTGGCCAGCATCGCCTCGATTTCCTGAGGGCTAAGGGGTTGCGTCATCTTGAGGCGCTCCTTTCTCGGTAGGCTGTTCTTGCAGGCCCTCGGCCTGTAGGACCTGTTGGAGGGCATAGATGCTCACTTCGAGCATAGCGGCATCTGGCTCGCGCGTGGTGAGGCGCTGAAGCGCCAGGCCGGGGGCCATCATCCAGCGCACGAGGGCGCTCCGGTCGTAATACTTGGCCGCTAGGCGGATCACCTCATACGAGAGGCCCGCCACGAGCGGGATGAGCACCACCCGCGAGGCGATGCGCGCCCAAATCGGGGGCCGGCCCATCAGGGCGGCGATGAGCACAAAGAGGACGATCACCAAGAGCAAGAACCCCGTGCCGCAGCGCGTGTGGGCGCGAGGAAAGCGCGCCACCACGGGCGGTTCGAGCGAGGCGCCGGCCTCGTAGGCGTTGATGGTCTTGTGCTCGGCGCCGTGATAGGCAAACACGCGACGAATATCGGGCATCTGGCCGATGGCCCAGAGGTAGCCCACAAAAAAGGCCAAGCGCAAAACGCCCTCGGCCACGTTGCTCCACAGGGCCGAGGGAATGGCGCGGTCGAGGAGGCTCACCAAGAACATCGGCAGGAGGAAAAAGAGGCCGACGCCAAAGGCCAGCGAGGCCGCCAGAGTCGCCCAGCCTACGGGGCCTTGCAGGCGCACCTCTTCCTGCTCTCCCAAGGCCACATCAGCCGACCACATCAAGGCGCGCACGCCCAGGCCCAGCGCATCCCACAGGAGGACGAGGCCGCGCAAGAAGGGGAGCCGCGACCAGCGGCTGCGATACAAGGCGGCAGGCAGGGCCTCGCGGTGGGTTACGATCTCGCCGGAGGGCGCGCGGACGCATACGGCCCATTCGCGCTGACCGCGCATCATCACGCCCTCTATCACGGCCTGCCCGCCGTAGTTGAGGCGGCTCATCTCCCCTCCTGGAGGGGGTCAGGCCGATGGGGTACCTCATGGCAGGCGCGGCACCGCGCCTCATAGACCTCGCTTGCGCCCACGAGGATGATGGGGTCCTCATAATAGGCTGGGCGGCCGTCAATGAGCCGTTGGGTGCGCGTGGCTGGCGCACCGCAGCGCATACAGATGGCGTGGAGTTTGCTCACATCTTCGGCTTCGGCCATCAGAAGGGGCATCGGCCCGAACGGCTCGCCGCGAAAGTCCAAATCCAGCCCGGCCACGATGACGCGCAGCCCTTGGTCTGCCAGGCGGTTGGCCAGTTCGGCCACGGTCCAATCGAAGAACTGCACCTCATCAATGGCGACGACCTGCGTCTCTGGGAGGAGCCGCGCGGCGATATCCGCTGCGGAACGCACCGCGATGGCATCAATGGCTGCGCCGGAATGAGAGGCCACGCGTGCGCCGCCGTACCGCTCGTCCAGGGCGTGGTGGAACACCTGCACGCGTTGGCGGGCGATCTGCGCGCGGCGCACGCGGCGAATCAGTTCCTCTGACTTGCCGCTAAACATACACCCCGCGATGACCTCGATCCAGCCCCCGTTGTAGCGTTGGTGCAGCAAGGCCCCTCCTCCCCCGATAAGGAAAAGGGCAGAGTGGCGCCACTCTGCCCCCGATCATCGCCAATAGGCCAAGCCCTGATGCAGGCCGCAGGATGCAACCACGGCCTTTGGCAAAAGGCTAGGACTTGGGTTCGGTACCCACGCCCTCGATCGGCTCGATATCTTCGCTTTCATCCACCACTTCGATCAGTTGGCGCTCGCGCGCACGGCGGGCCTTGGCTACCTGCCGCTCTTGATGCTCTTCGCGGCGGGTGCGAGAGGTCTCGAGGCGACGCGCGAACCGCTCTACCTGGCCGGCCCGATCCACGATGCGCTGAACCTCGCCCGTGAAGAAGGGGTGGCATTTACTGCACACGTCGGTGTGAATCTCCGGGAGGGTGGAGCCCGTCTCCCAGGTGTTGCCGCAGGCGCAGATCACCCGCGCTTTGGGATAGTATTTGGGATGAATTCCTTGCTTCATACCGCTTCGACCTTTACCGGGTACACGGAAACGCGCTTCCGGTCTTTGGAATGGTGCTCGAATTTGACGTAACCATCCACCGTGGCAAAGAGGGTATAATCTTTGCCCATACCCACGTTCGTGCCGGGGAGGATGGTCATACCGCGCTGACGCACGATGATCGTGCCGCTATTCACCAACTGGCCATCATACCGCTTGACGCCTAGGCGCTTACCCCGGCTGTCTCGGTTATTGGCGGTGCTGCCGCCGCCCTTTTTGTGCGCCATAATGTTCTCTCCTTACACCGTGGGGTGATTATGCTTCGATAGCCTCGATGCGCAGACGGGTGTAAGCCTGGCGATGCCCCTTCTTGACGCGGTAGCGCTCCTTGGGCTTGTATTTAAAGATGATCACCTTGCGCCCCTTCCCATGCTCGACGACGCGCGCCGCGACGCGGGCCGATTCCAGCACGGGCTTGCCGATGTGCAACGTCTCGCCATCGGCCACCAGGAGGACGCGATCCAACTCGACGAGATCGCCCACGTTCGCGTCCAGGCGTTCGACGTCTACCGTCTGCCCAACTTCGAGTTTATATTGCTTTCCACCGGATTCTACGATTGCGTACATCCCGACCCCTCCGGGAACCTTGCTTCGCAGGGCGCAAGCGGCGCCTCCCAGAAGGAAAGGCCCCCGGCCCAGCAAGCGCCCATTATACAAGGGTCGGGTTGGAATGTCAAACAGGTGAGGTAAGGCCCACGGTGTTTCGGCCTTGACGGGGCCAGGGCGTTTTGAAGAAGCGTTCGAGTGCTTTATACTCCGCATCAGATGAAAGGGGCGCTAGAGCGCCCAGGAGGGACGATTATGATTGTCGAGATGCGCCGCGGGGCCACACAGGAGCAGATTGACGCCGTCATCGAACGGGCGCGCAAATATGGGTTTGATACACAACTCAACATCGGCACCGACAAGGTGGTGGTGGCGATCTTGGGGAGCGACACGGGCATGGTGCCCACCGAGGTCTTTGGCGTGTTGCCGGGCGTCGAATCCGTCACGCGGATTATGCGCCCCTACAAACTGGCCTCGCTGGAGTTCAAGAGCGAACCAACCCAGGTGCAGGTGGGCGACGTCATCGTGGGCGGGAAGCGCGTCATCGTTATGGCGGGGCCGTGCTCCATCGAATCTCCGGAGCAACTGCGCGCCACGGCTCGGCACGTGAAGCAGCACGGTGCCTCCATCATCCGCGGGGGCGCCTTCAAACCGCGCACGTCGCCTTTTAGTTTTCAAGGGTTGGGCGAAGAGGGCGTGCGCCTCCTTGGGCAATTGCGCCAGGAGATGCATGTGCCCGTGGTGAGTGAGATTATGGACGTGCGCCACCTCGACGTGATGGTCGAGCACGTGGACCTCTTGCAAATCGGCGCGCGCAATATGCAGAACTATACCCTCCTGCGCGCCGTAGGCCAGAGCGGCAAGCCCTGTATCCTCAAGCGCGGCCTCGCCGCCACCATCACGGAATGGCTCCAGGCGGCGGATTACCTCCTCGCCGTGGGCGGGAGCGTCATCCTCTGCGAGCGGGGCATCCGCACGTTTGAGCCGAGCACACGTTTTACGCTGGATATCGCCGCGGTGGGGGTCGTCAAGCGCAATTCGCACCTGCCCGTCATCATAGACCCTAGCCATGCCGCTGGGCATTATGAGATCGTGCCCACCCTGGCCCGCGCGGCCGTGGCCGCCGGGGCAGATGGCCTCCTCATCGAGGTGCACCCCGACCCCACGAACGCCCTGTCAGACGGGCTGCAGAGCCTCACTTTTAGCGACTTTGCCCGCTTGATGCTCGAAATGAAGGCCATCGCCGCGGCCATCGGGCGGAGCATCTAGGGCCAACGTTTAGAAGGTGAGCACAGTGCCCGCTGGGCACCCTTGGGCGGCCTCGCCGAAAGCTTGGGCCAGGATATGCAAGGCGCGCTCCCCCGTGCAGTGGTTCAGGTAGAGGCGCGGCGAGCCGAGGGCGCGGAGCGCCTCGATGAGGGCGGCACATTCCGCGGGAGAGGCGTCTATCAGGTGGGTGCCGCCGATGATGGCGACGATTGGCTCGCGATACTGCGCTTGCACCGCCAGGAGCACGTTGCGCAGCCCCGCATGGCAGCACCCGCAGAGGAGGACGATTCCCCCGGTCACCTTGAGGATGAGGGAGAGGTCGTCTCGATAGTCATCGGGCACGGCCCGGCCTTCGCGCCAAGCGAGATGATGGGTGCTGCGCCCCTCGGCAAAGGGTCGCTTGCGGATCTCCCCGCTTGTCCAGACGTCTTCGGCCAGGGCCGCAGGGCCTTCGACCAGCGAGGCGTCGGCGCCGACGAGCAACCCCCTGGCCTCCTCCGTCAGCCCGATGGCGCGGCGCTTGCCCTTATGGAGGCTGTAGCGCGGCTCCAAGATGGCCGGGTGGGCCACGATCTTGGCCTGGGGGAAGCACGCCCGAGCGGCTGCCAACCCGCCGGTGTGATCATAGTGGGCGTGGCTCAAGGCAATTGTATGCACAGGGGTCTCCTCTAGCCCCAGCGCGTGCAGATTATGCCGCAAGACGGTGCCGCTCTGCCCCGCATCCCAGAGGATATTCGCCCCCGCGGCCTCGATGAGAAAGGATAGGCCGTGCTCTCCCCAAAGGGAGGAGCCTTGCGCCACGCAGTTATTCACCAAACAGGTTACGCGCATCGTGTGCCCCCTGCGGAAAAGATTTTGCCGAGCCATTTTCCATCTTCATATGGAGTTGACAAATGGCCCGCAGGGATGATACCATAAAACAAATCCATTGGGCATTCTTTGTGTTCTTTTATTAGCCTTTCACGCCATCGAAAGGAGGCGCGTCGAGCAGGCCAAGTGGTGTGGCCAACCGAAAATGGAGATAGCCAGTCCTTTGGGCGCCCGCTGAGATAAGGAGTTCTTATGTCCGTTCATCTTCTTTTGCGCCTTTTTCTTATGATTATCTTGGGCCTCGCGGGCTGGGCGCTGAGCCTTTCTGTGGCAGAAGGGCTGGGCCAGCGCATTCCCTGGCCGAAGGAATATTATCTGTTCATCGGCGTTTTGGGCGGTGCCATCATCGGGTTCGCCGGGGCACCCTATGCGCTCGGGGGGTTGTACCGCGCCCTCTGCCGATGGCTACGCAAGGTGCCTGCGCAAACGCTCGTGATGGGCGTGGGCGGGGTCGTCATCGGCTTGGTGATGGCCGCGCTGTTGGCGATTCCCCTCTCGATGTTGCCAGGGCGTTGGGGGGAGATCACGCCCATCGTCGCGGCGATCCTTTTGGCCGCCTTTGGTGCGCTGGTAACCTCCCTGCGAGATCGGGATATCCTGGCGGCGCTCGGCCTCACCGTGGTGCGAGAGGCCATCCGCTACCGGCGGAACCTCTTTTTGCTCGATACGAGCGCCATCATTGATGGGCGCATCGCCGATATCTGCCAGACAGGGTTCATCACGGGCACTCTGGTGGTGCCCCGCTTTGTGCTGAACGAACTCCAGCACGTGGCGGATTCTACCGATGAACTGCGCCGCAACCGGGGCCGGCGCGGCTTGGACGTGCTCAACCGCTTGCAGAAGGATAACCACATCCGTCTGGAGATCCTGGAGCGCGACCCGCACGAGATCCGCGAGGTGGATGCGAAACTCATCCACCTGGCCCAGGAACTGGATTGCCCAATCGTGACGAACGATTATAATCTCAACCGCGTGGCCGAGTTGCAGGGCGTGCAGGTGCTAAACATCAACGAACTGGCCAATGCCGTCAAGGCGGTGGTATTGCCCGGCGAGAGCCTCCGCGTGCGCATCATCCAGGAGGGGCGCGAACTTGGCCAAGGCGTGGGCTACCTGGATGATGGCACGATGGTGGTGGTGGAGGACGGGCGGCGCTACCTGAATATGACGGTGAACGTGGTGGTCACGCGCGTCCTGCAGACGGCGGCCGGGCGGATGATCTTTTGCCATTTCCCGGAGGCGCGCCATTAGCGCGCCCCAAAGTGGGGTTTGATGATCGCGTGCGATGAATCCGTTCGAGAGGCCTACCGGGCTGGCCTAGAGGCCGCCTACGGCCGCTGGGAGCGCGCCGAGGGCACGGTCCACACGCCGGAGGCCTGGTTCGCCATCCTTTGCGAGGCGGTGGCCCAAGAGGCCAAAACGCTCGAGGAGATGGTGGCGCTCAGTGCCTTTGCCTTTGTCGAGCGCCTCACCGCCTACACGCCCGAGGCCGTTGAGGCGCTCCAGGGGCCGATGGCCTTGGAGGTCCTTCGCCGCGCCCGTGAGGCGCTCACGGAAGAGGCCTTGGCCACGCCCGAATCGGCCAATGCGTACTTTCGGGTGTTGCGCCACCACTTTCGCGATGCGGCCGGCCTGCGCGGCAAGTTGGTGATGTTCCCCATCCGTGCGGCGCTCACGGGCACGATGGTCGGGCCTTGCCTGGGCGTCGTGGCCTCCCTTTTGGGGGCGCGGCGCGCCGCCCAACGGCTGGAAGAGGCCATTCAAGCCCTCGAGCGCAAGACGGAAAGCCCCTGCATCTGTCTTATGGGGCGCGCCCTTTGAGGCCCGCCCCTGAGCCGCCTCGTTCATCTATGTTCACCACCCCTTATGCTAAGGAGAGCCTGCGATGGCCTTGATGGTTTATAATTCCCTATCTCGCCAAAAAGAGGCGTTCGAACCCCTCCATCCAGGGCGGGTGCATATGTACGTCTGCGGGCCGACCGTCTATAACGACGCGCACCTGGGCCACGGCAAGACCTATGTGAATTTCGATACCATCGTGCGGTATTTGCGGTACTTGGGTTACCAGGTACTCTACGTGCAGAACATCACGGACGTGGGGCATATGCTCGATACGGGCGAGGACCGCATCATCCAGGGGGCGCGCCGCGAACGGATGCACCCGATGCAGTTGGCCGAATACTATACCCGCCGCTACTTTGCCGATATGGATCGGCTGAATGTCACCCGGCCCGATATCTCACCGCGCGCTACGGGGCACATCCCCGAGATGATCGTCTGGATTCAGCGCCTCATCGAACGCGGGTACGCTTACGAGGTGAACGGCTCGGTCTATTTCTCGGTGAGCCGCTTCCCCGAATACGGCAAACTCTCCGGCCGGCGCGTGGAGGAACTGCGGGCCGGGGCGCGCGTGGAGGTGCTCGACGAAAAGCGCGACCCCGCCGATTTCGCCCTGTGGAAGCGCGCCGAACCCGAGCACATTATGCGCTGGCCCAGCCCGTGGGGAGAGGGCTTCCCCGGGTGGCACATCGAGTGCACGGTGATGTCCACCAAGTATCTCGGCCAACCCTTTGATATCCACGGCGGCGGGGTGGAGAACAAGTTCCCCCACCACGAGTGCGAGATCGCCCAGGCCGAGGCGGCCACGGGGCTGCCTTTCGCGCGCTACTGGCTGCACAACGGGATGTTGATGATCCGCGGCGAAGAGATGCACAAATCGCTGGGGAATTTCATCACCCTCCAGCAGGCTTTTGAACGTTGGGAGCCGATGGCCATCCGCTTTTTCATCCTCCAGAGCCACTATCGCAGCCCCCTCGATGTTACGGACGAGGCCCTGGATAGCGCGGCCAAAGGCCTGGAACGCCTCTACGGGGCGGTGCGCGCTGTGCGCCGCCATCTGGCTGCCGCGCCAGAAGGTGAGGCCGACCCCGCCGTCCTCGAGATGCTGGAGGGGGCGCGCCGCGCCTTTGAAGAGAGCATGGATGATGATTTCAATACGCCCGGCGCCATCGCCGCCCTGTTTGAGATGACCCGCGAGGTGAACGCCCTCCTGAACCAAAGCACATCCCCTACCCAGGGCACGCTCCAAGCGGTGGATGCCCTCTATCGCCGCTTAGCGGGCGACGTGCTGGGGGTGCTGCCCGCCTCATTGGAAGAAGATGCGGTAGCAGGGATGGCGCAGGACCTCATTGCCCTCCTCATCGAGACGCGCGCTGCGCTCCGCCAGGCCAAGCAATATGCCCTGGCCGACCAAATCCGGGAGCGGTTGGCGGCCTTGGGCATCCAACTGCAGGATGGCCCGCAGGGCACCACCTGGGCCTTGCGGTAGGGGCAAAGGGAGATGATCGAGGTTTTGGCGGGGCGCCAGGCCGTGCGAGAGGCCCTGCGGGCCGGCCGGCGCCGCGTGGCGCGTCTCCTCATCGCCGAGGGCGCCGAGGAGGGGGGCACAGTTGGGGAGATCAAGGCGCTCTGCCGCGAAAGGGGCATCCCCGTCGTCTCGGTGCCGCGGCGCACGCTCGACGAACTGGCCGCCGCGATGCCCCATCAAGGCGTCGCGGCGGAGGTTTCTCCCTACCCGTTGGTGAGCCTGGAGGCGCTCATAACACGCGCCGCCGAGCGGGGCGAACCCCCTTTGCTCCTCGCACTCGATTCCGTCCAAGACCCTCAGAACGTCGGCTCGCTCTTGCGCACGGCGGAGGCCGTGGGCGTGCATGGCATCCTCATCCCCCAGCATCGGGCGGCGCCCATCACCCCGGCGGTGAGCCGCGCCTCGGCCGGCGCGGTGGAACATCTCCTCGTCGCCGCCGTCACGAACCTGCGCCGCGCCCTCGAAGACCTCAAACGCCAGGGGCTGTGGATCGTGGGAGTGGAGCACCACCCCCATGCGCAAGATTACCGCACGGCCGACCTCGCAGGGCCGCTCGTGCTCGTGGTGGGGAGCGAGGGGCGCGGCCTGGGCCGGCTCATCCTCGAGGCCTGCGATTGGCTCGTCTTCATCCCTATGCGGGGCCAGGTGAGTTCGCTGAACGTGGCCGTGGCGGGGAGCCTGGTGCTGTATGAGGTGTGGCGAAGGCGGGGTGTGCCCTAACCTTAACGGCATTTTCTAAATTCTTACACCCCCTAAGGAAAAAATAGGGTTCGCCACACCTTTATAGGCCCCTTTTCGCTTGACATTCCTCTCTTTTCTGTCTATTTTCCCAACCAGAAAGGTGGCTACTTTCGTAATCCCTTTGTTGCGTTGTTTTTTTGCATAGAGGTTTGGTGTCCGCAAGGCTTTTTATAGGGGGCCAACGATGAAAAAACGCGGGGCAATCTTTCTGACCTTATGGGTTGTGGTTGGGCTTGTCATCAGCGGGGCGGTGGCAGCACAGGAGCCGAAGGGAGGGCCAGAGGCGGCCCAAAGCGGGCACAACGTGGAGTTCGTGGGGCAGATTGGGGGATTGGCATATTCCGCGACGGTTCGGGGGGATTATGTCTATATGGGGATAGGACATAGGGTGGTCGTTCTGGATATTTCGGATCCGACCCATCCCTTCGTGGTAGGGCAGAGTCACCTTCTTCCCAACCCTATCTTTAATGTAACGATGGTAAGAGGTTATATCTATGCCAGTTCGGGTAGCGATCTGTACGTACTAGATATTATCGATCCGCAACACCCTGAGATCGTGAGAGAATTCGAGACATTGGGTTACACTTGTATGGCGTTGGCGAAAAGTTTTGCCTTTTTGGTGAATACGACGAATAGGCTGCGAGTACTTTCGGTTGTTGATCCGCTAAATCCTACGGAGGTAGGAAGTTATGACCTGCCGGCAATGGCAACAGGGGTGGCCGTATCAGGGGCTTATGCGTATGTGGCGGATTGGGATGCAGGTTTGCGAGTGCTGGATATCTCGGACCCCGCGCATCCGGTAGAGATTGGCTTCTATGATATGCCGGAAATTCCATCCAAGGTAGTCATCGCTGGGAAATACGCTTATGTATCGAATGGGATGGGCTTCCATATTTTGGATATCTCCAATCCCACAATGCCAATAGAAGTGGGATGTTATACAGTACCTTCGGGCAGCGCTTTCATAACCTCGATGATCGTCAGAGACAATTACATTTACATAACGGATTATGATCAATTTTATGTGATTGACGTCTCGGACCCCGCCCATCCTATACGAGAAGGTCTGAGCGAGATGCCGAGTTTTGTCTATGGTGCAACAATTGCGGGAGAGTACGCTTATGTTGCAGACGGTGAGGCGGGATTGCGAGTGATAGATATCTCGAACCGCGCACAACCAATGGAGTTGTCTTCCTATGAAGTGCCGGCTTATGCACATGGAGTGGCGATCGCAAAGGGTTATGCCTATCTTACGGATGATAGAGGTCTCTATGTGTTTTCAGTGCTGGATCCAAAAAATCCGATAAAGATAGGGTTCTACGCTACCTCTGCTTTCTTCAGTGTGGCTGTGCGCGGAGATTATGCTTACGTGACGGCTTATGAACAGGGGTTACGGATTATTGATATTTCGAGTCCGGCGGATCCGTTTGAAATAGGGGCCTATGTTCCGCCGTCTCCCACTTTGGATGTGGCCTTAGAAGACAATTATGCTTATGTCGTGGCCGAAGCCTCGGGCTTGAGGATTATTGATGTCTCGGATCCGGCAAACCCCTTTGAAGTGGGATGGTACGAAGGGGTGAATTGGGCCACGGCTATCGCCGTTTCGAATCACTACGCTTACGTAACGGGTTACGGCTTGGGCTTGCGAGTGATTGACGTTTCAAACCCGATGCATCCACAGGAGGTGGGGGCTTATGCCATGCCTGGCCGTGGAGAAGGTATAACGGTTGCAGGAGGGTATGCCTATATCGCTAACGGAAGTGAAGGCTTGTGGATCGTTGACATTTCAGATCCGGCACACCCAATGGGAGTGGGCGCTTATGATTTTGAAGGATTTGCCGAGGATGTGGTTGTAGGAAGAGGATATGCGTATGTCGCGGACGGATCCGAGGTTCTTTGGGTGATTGATGTCTCTAACCCGGCGCAGCCGAAACTCATAGACACTTATAAAACGCCAGGGGCTGCTCTTGGCGTGGCGATCAGGGCGGGCTATATCTACGTAACCCTCGAGGCAGGAGGGCTTGCTATCTTGCGTTTTGCGGGGGAAGTTGGGAAAAGAGCCTATCTGCCCGCTATATCCTCCGGGTACTGAGACAATCCAATAACGAGAGGCGTTGTATGGCCTTTCCTCCCTTGCCACCCACTCTCCTTCACGGCATAATGCCCCCAACTCAGAGAAGGAGGTAACTGCCTATGTCTCCCTTTAACGGCCTCGGTATGCACCTTGGCAACCTCTCGCGCCTTTCCAAGGCGCAAACGCGCTCCATCAGCCCTGAAAACTTTACGGGCGAAAAGGGCGCGGGCGGCATGGCCACCGATGGCACCGGCGCCCCCTGCGCCCGCGACCTGGGCCGCGGCTGGAAGATTTCGCCCTCCATCCGCATCGAGCCGGGCGAGACCTTTACCCTGGCGGATATCCAGGGGCAAGGCGCCATCCAGCAGATTTGGATGACCCCCACCGGCCACTGGCGCTTTTTCATCCTGCGCATCTATTGGGATGACCAGGAGCAGCCTTCGGTGGAGGTGCCCCTGGGGGATTTCTTTGCCAACGGCTGGTGCCGCTATGCGCCGGTGCGATCGCTCGCCGTGTGCGTGAACCCCGGCTCGGCCTTCAACTGCTATTGGGAGATGCCCTTCCGCAAGCGCTGCCGCATCACGATGACCAACCTGGATGACGACCGCCAAACCCTGTATTACCAGATCAACTACACCCTCACCGAGGTACCGGAGGATTGCGCCTACTTTCACGCCCAGTTCCGCCGCGTGAACCCCTTGCCCTATAAAGAGGTCTATACCATCCTCGATGGCGTCAAAGGTCAAGGGCACTATGTGGGCACCTATATGGCCTGGGGGTCTAACAGCGCGGGCTGGTGGGGCGAAGGGGAGATCAAGTTCTACATTGATGGCGACGACGAGTGGCCCACCATCTGCGGCACGGGCACGGAGGACTATTTCTGCGGCTCTTACAACTTTGAGAACCGCGAAACGCACCAGTACGAGGAGTTCACCACGCCCTACTCCGGCCTGTGCCAGGTGATCCGCCCAGACGGCCTGTATGATTCGCAGACGCGCTTTGGGATGTACCGCTGGCACATCACCGACCCCATCCGCTTCGAGCGCGACCTGCGCGTCACCATCCAGGCCCTAGGGTGGCGTTCGGGCTTTCGGTATCTGCCCTTGCAGGACGATATCGCCTCGGTGGCCTACTGGTATCAGACGCTGCCCACGGCGCCCTTCCCGCCTTTGCCGGATCGGGATGCACTCGAGATCACCCGTGGGCCGATCTTGAACCCGCCCAGGCCCTACCCGATGCCGCCTATGCCGCCGGGGATGCGCCGCTAAGGGCGCCTAGCGCCGAATCAAGGGCAGCCAGAGGCGCATCTTGATGTTCACAAGAGGAGGCGCGCCGAGGTAAAGGCGCCCGTAGCCATATTGGGTATCTCGGCCGGGGCTGCCCATATCTACGGCGCGCCCCTCGAGAAAGGCGCGAATCTGCGCCGCCGACCAGGTTGGGTAGGCGCTCATCACGATGGCCGCCGCCCCGGCCACGTGCGGCGTCGAGGCCGAGGTGCCGGCGAACTCTCCCCACGAAAGGGTGGAGACGGCGTCATAGGCGGCGAGGTCCGGCTTGGGGAATCCGCCGCTCGCTGACCCGCCCGGGCCGTTCGTCGGCCCCTCGGAACTATAGGGTTCCTGACCATAGGGGGCGCTGCGCCACACCGCGCCCACGGTGAGCGCCGAAGGGGCATCTGCCAAGTTGGCGAGGCTGCGGGCGTAGACGGAAGATTGCAGCCTATCCGCATCGGGCACGAACAACTCGAATTGTACAGCCCGCGAGGCGTTATACCGCTGGATGACCACCGCATATTCCGTGGGCACGCCATAAGTCCACCCCTCGGCGTATTCCGTGGGGGTTTGCCCAGGCGCGCCCGTCTGTGGGTTGGTGCTTGAGGCTATTGGGTGTTCGGAATCCCAGTAACTGCCGGTCCATCGGAAGATGAAAAGATCGTAATCCTGGTTGGCGGTCGTCCAGTCGCTCCAGCGCAAATAGGCGCGCAGGTGGGTTCCGCCCGGCAAATAGTATGTCCCCGCGATTTGGATGCGGTTCGTCTCTAGGTTGGGGCCGAATTCCAATTTCAAATCGCCATCTTGGTCCAGCCACGGTCCGCCCCAGTGCGTTTCGCGGTAGTTGCCCGCCGCCGTAACCCAAAGGATGCCCGCCTGTTCGGCGGAGCGCGCCAAATCCGCAAGAGGCCCTGTGCCATCGCCGGGGGAGAGGTTGAAGAACCCCAGCGAAGTCGAGATGATCCGCACGTGTTGCACATCCTTCAGCCAGGCCACGGCCTCGGCCAGGTCCACGTCTGTGAGGATTTTGGCCAAATAGAGCGCCGCGCCAGGGGCCATATCGTGCACAATTTCGGCGCAGGCCGTGCCGTGCGGGGTGGTCCCATCCACTTGGGCGTCCGTTTGGCCATCTACAAAATTCTTGGCGACGACGCTCGCCGGGAGTTCGCTCCCCAAGAGGCTCTGGTAGCCCTGGAACCCCACGTCAATGATGCCGATGCGCACCCCTTGCCCCAGCCACCCCTCGGCGTGCCAGGCCTCAGCCCCGCTTGCCGCCACCCCTTCGGAGGTAAAGGCCCCTTCCAGCGGCTCGGCGAACGTGGCCTGGCGGATCATATAGACGTCTTCGCGGGCGGCCAGAGGCGCAAGCGCCCCGACGGGGAGCCAAGCCTGCAAGCGCCGGCCGCCCTCGGTTTGGCCGGTAACCACACCGCCGGCCTGTTCGATGGCTTTGGATACGGCCTCCCGCGCGCCTTCGGCGATGACCAGGTGAACTTGAACTCGCCCCCCTTCGAGGGGCAACCCGGCGGCGCGGGCCGCTTCTTCGGCCAGGGCGGGGGAAGCGCTCCAGCGCGCCACGCGGGCGATGGCGGAATCCATTTTCGTGGGGCGATTGGGAAGGGCCTCGGAGAGCGCTATGGGCGGCTCCGCTGGGCCGGCCGCCAAAGGGCGCGCCGGCGAGACGAGGAGCAGGGCGCACAACGCCGCCAAGATGAGGCGCAAGAGCATGTCAGGGCGTCGAGGTGTCGTGAACATCTCCGGTTACTCCCTCAACCTGTGCGCATACGGTTCGATTATAGGGTGGAGGGCACCCACGAGGGCCTTTTGGGGAAGAGGATATCTGCCAGCCGCTCTTTGGTGCGGTCGCGGCAACTGGCATCGGGCCACCAAGAGAGGATCTCTTCTATGCTCCGATACCCCAACCACTCCATCGGCGCGACCTCGGGCGGGAGGCGGATATCCGCGTTGTGCGTATCGGGCGAGAGAGAAACCGAATGGAGCCTCCCCTGGCGAAAGCGAAGGAGGAGCGCCTCCCGGTAGAGGCTAAGGCGTAGGGCGCCATCGAACCCCGCAAAGGGCGATTGCGCCAGCCTCGCCTCGAGGGCCGGGGCGATGGTGAACATCAAGCGCACCGGGTCGAGCACGCGCACATACCAGGCATAGCCGCGCACGGCCTGCGCGCCGAAATCGCGCATCGTTTGCGCCAGAGGGATATCGAGTGGCACTTGGAGCGTGATGGTATGCTCTTGGCGCGTGAGGGCGAGCGCCCTGGCGAAGCGCAGGGCCTCTAGGCACATCTCGCGGTGAGGGAGGTAAACTGCCTGAAAGACCACGCCCTTATCCCATCCCCCCTCGTTCGCATTGATGCGCCAATAACCGCAAGGGCGGCCATTTTCCTCGAGGAGATAGGTCTCCTTACGCTCGGAGGCTGCTTCAGGCAGGTTATCTTGGTAAGCCCAGATATCCCCCTCCAACACAGGGGCCACACAGAGGCCCTGCGTAGCGGCGCGGTAAAGCGCCTGGAGGGCCGGCATATCCCCCTCGCCTGCCCGGCGCACTGCGTAACGGCTTGGCTCCCCTTCTTGCGGCGCGGGGATTTGCTCCGCATACAGCCGCCAGCCGCCGCCCATCGGCAGGGCGTAGGCGTAGCCGAATTGGCGGTAGAAATAGGGAATCCCCGCGATGACCGAGAGGAGGCACCCCTCGCGGAGCGCGAGGTGATGATACGCCTTGAACAGGGTGCGCACTAGGCCCTGTTTGCGGTAGTCTGGCCGGGTGGAGACGATGCCCACCTCCCCCACCCTCAGGGGAATCCCCTCATAGGTCCACGTCTCTTTGACGAGGCTGACGGAAGAAACCACCTGGCCCGTTGAGGTATCCTCCACCAAAAGGAGGTCGGCGGGGTCGTGCTGGGGGCGATGGAGCAGTTTCCACTCCAGGCCGAGCCGATCTTCCTCATCGAAAGAGGCGAGGTGGGCCTCGAGCACGGCGTGCACATCCTCGGGTGTGGCAGCGCGGCGCAGGTGCAAGCCTGGGGGCAAGGCGCAATCAACAAGGTGAGGTTCGGGGGCCTGCATCAACCCTCCCAGGGAGAATGGCTTACGAAGGGCGGCCTTTGAGCGCCGCGCCGCAACTCTCGCGCACGATGAGTTCGCCGGTAATGCGCACGCTTTGTACGGCGCGGCCAGCGAGGATCTCTCGGGCGAGGGCCGCCGTTTGGGCGGCCAGCGCCTCCAGGTCAAAGCGGAAGGCGGTGAGCGGCGAGGGCAGCCAGGCGGCAAAGGGGCTATCTCCCAGGGCGGCGATGGCGACATCATGCGGGCAACGCAGGCCGAGCGTGCGCAAGAGGGCCATGGCCTGGGCAGCTTGGGTATCGGTGGCGCATACGATGGCTGTGGGGCGCTGGGGCGCTTCCATCGCCTGGCAAAAACGCGCCGCTTCGGCCCTATCTGTAAGAGGGGCCGAGAAAACCCAATCGAGCGGCAGTTCGAGGCCTTCGGCCCATAGAGTGCTGGCGAACCCACGGTAGCGGCGCCACCCCGCCGTGGTCGAGGGATCGGTGCCCACATAGACGATGCGGCGGTGCCCCAAATCGAGCACGTGGTGCGTCAGGCGTTCCATAGCGGCCTGTTCGTCGAGCACCACGGCGGGCACGGGCAAATCGGGCACATCGCGCAGCAAAAGGAGGGTGGGCACATCTAGCCCTGACAAAAAGTAGGCATATCGCTTGGCCAGGGAGCGCTCTTCTCCTTCCACGGCGAGGAGGATCAGGGCGGCCCCGCTGGCGGCCACCTGATCAAGGAGGTTCTTGCGCGAGGCCAAATCGTCCGGCGCAAAGGCCACCCGCAGGGGCACTTGCTGAGGCATTAACTCTTCGGAAACGCGCCGGACAATCTCCGCGAGGGGCGCATCCAAGCCGCTCGCCAAGAGCGCGGCGTGGCGGCCAAAGGGTTCCGCCTCGTGTCGTTCGTTGACGAACCACCCCAGCCCGTGGCGCGGGTAAAGGTAGCCATCCAGGGCGAGTTCGCGCAAGGCGCGGCGGACGGTGATTTGGCTCACGCCGTACTGGTCGCACAGCATCCGCTCGCTGGCCAGTTTCTCGCCGGGCTTGAGGGCGCCCGAGGCGATCTTTTGGACGATATCCTCGACGATGAGGGAATAAAGCGGCTTTGCCTGTCTACTTCTCATGGCCACAAGGCCTCCTTGCCCAATCCCCTTGCGCGACATAAAGGGGGTGGCTCATCGCGCCTGCCCTTGCCGCGCCGCAAACCACCGATAGTCCAAATCTGGAAAGACTTTATCCAATTCGTACCACTCGCCCGCCAAGGCGTACGCGGCGGCCACATCTCCCTCCTCTAGGAGGGAGGCCAAGCGCTGAAAACGGTCTAAATGGGTGCGAAATCGCTCCGTGGCGTACTCGCGGGCCTGGCCGGTGGTGATCAGGAACGGCCAATCGCTCGCCTCGAGGAGCAGTAATTCGCGCCCGGCTTGGTTGAGCGCGGCCTCCGCCTCCGGCTCGGGGCGCGGGTAACGCGCCACCAGGCCCTCCATACGCCGCTCGGCCTCATGGATGAGAGGCCACACCCAGTGCGTATCGTCGTTATCCCAGGTCCAATGGGTGCCCCCGGCCCCCCAGGAGCCTTCGGCGAGCGCGATGGTCTCGCGCGGAGGGTGGGCTTCCAAATACTCGCTTGCCGTCGTCAGATGCACCGCCTCATCGTGCGCCAAGGCCCTGAGCATCTCTTGGATCCAAGAAATGCCCTCGAACCACCAGTGGCCAAAGAGTTCCGTATCGTAATTCGAAGAGATCAGCCCATACTCGCCGGATTGGTCGTGATATTCGCGGAGAAGGCCTTTGACGAGGCCGGCAAAGTGGGCGGCATGCTGGCGCACTTTGGCCGCGGCCCAATCGGGGTGGTAGAGGTCCTTTTGCCCCAAATCCACGTTCGGCCCCGTGACGCGCCAATATTGCAGGCCCGAGACGGGGTCTTTGCGATGGAACTCGCGGTAATCGGGGTCGCCCGGGTACCCCCATGAGGCCGACCATACCTGCATCCCGGTGCGCTCATTGCGCCCGATGACGGCAACGGGCGGATCGGTTACCTCGCCCTCGTGGTTGACGACGTAATAGGCCGAAAACGTCGTCCCTTTGGAGACGGTGCCCTTGCCCACCGTGACGCGATAGCGCCGTTCCGCCTCGCCATAGGGGCCGAGGGGCAAAGATTCGACCTCTACCTCCGCCTCCACGGTGCGCACGCCGACGATGGCCTTGGTCTCGGCGAAAAAGCAGCGCAGCCCCAACCCGGCGAGGAACTCCTCTAACCCGGGGCGCCAGGTGCCGTCGTCATCCTGCTTGGCGGGGCGGTAGGCGCACTCGGGCAGCCACACGGCGCGCGGCCGCCTGCCGAAATGGCGCTCATAACTCTCCACAGCCGCCTTGAGTTGGGCATAGATGGAGGAATCGCGGCTCAACAAGGGCAAATAGCCGTGCGTGGCGGCGCAGGTGATGATTTCGATGAACCCCGCATCCTGGAGGTTGCGAAAGGCCCTCACCACATCGCCCTCAAACCGCTCGACGAACGTGGTGCGCACGCGCTGGTAGAAGGCCTCATAAAAGCGGGCCAAGTAGGCCAAGTGGGCCTCGCCGGAGGCGGTAAAGCGCGCCTGGTCGTTTTGGGCCGCAGCAATCTCTTGGTCGAGGAACTCGACGAAATGCGCCTGCACATCAGCGTCGGCCAGTTGCTCGAGGAGGACGGGCGTCAGGTTGATCGTGAGCCGGAAAGGGATGCCCTCATCGCGGAGGTCATACAGGGCATCGAGGAGCGGCACATAGGTCTCGGCGAGGGCCTCGTGGAGCCATTCTTCGCCGTGAGGCCAGCGCCCCGCCTTGCGGCAATAGGGCAAATGCGTGTGGAGCACCAACGAAAAGGCTCCTATCGCCCCTTGCTTTATCTCACCCTCGTCTGCCACAGAGCACCCCCAAGGTTCGTAAAGTGCCGTTACGTTACCACAAAGCGGGTAGCCGCGTCAAACGGGCGTGCGAGTTGAAGGGCGCCACAACACCCTCCCGCAGGCTTTGAACCTGCGGGAGTGTTAGACAAAAGAGGGGAGCGCGGGCCTCCCGGCTCGCGTGCCCCAAGCGAGAGCCTCGCGCGCCGATCGCCGAAGGCTTATTTCAACCGAGGCCTCAAACGTCGCAGGGCCTCTCGCCCCTCGGCCTCAAAACCGTGGAACCCATTCTCATATCCCCACACGATGGCCGCTACGGCGTATTGCACGTGCCCAAACAGGCACTGCACTTCTTCCTGCGGCGTGAGCGTTCGGCCGTATCCTTCGAAAAAGGCTTGGATGAGGTCTGGGCGGCGGAGCCATTCCCAATCTGGATAGCGGGTGAAATCGGCCACGCGCACATCCCAGCGAGAGAACTCAAAGTCTATCACGCCGGCCCAGGTGCCTTCTTCGATGAGCCAATTCGCCGGGCCATAGTCGCGGTGACAGGGGACGGGCGGTTCCCCGGCAAAGGCCGCGGCCAAGGGCTGCGCGGCTTCTACCAGGGCCAATTCTTCGGCTGCCAGGCAGCCCGCCCGTTTGCCCCGCTCGACCCAATGTGCCAGGTCAGCCAAGGTGTAGGTTGTGGCATCCTCTATGGGCGGCGTGAGGATGGGGCGGCCATCCCAGCGGCAGGGGCCGAAAAAGGTTCCCCTGGCCCATTCGTGAAGGTTCACGAGGGCCTGGCCGGCCGCGCGCCACACAGCCCGTTCCTGGTCGGGCGTGAGGCGCACTTCCGCCATAGGTCGGCCGGGGAGGGCGCTCACCACGAGGGCCGGAGGGTCTTCCTCGCGCAAGGCGATCAGCCGAGGTGCTCGGCCCTCGAAGGCCGGCGCCCAATGGAGGTAGCCGTGGGCTTCGACCTCCCAATCCGACCGTTCGCGATAAATTTTGACGTAATAGCGCTCCTTCCGCGCCTCCAAGGCGAGGACGGACGTGCGCCCGTGGAAGCGCGCATCGCCCGAAAGGAGGCGGTAAGGGCCAAGGGCGCCTTTGCACCAAGAAAGGACGTCTTCCATAGGGTCTCGATAGTCCAATGGGCGTACCCCACTCGGAATATTCAGCGTGCGGTCAAGCGAGCACCCGATGATACACGCGCGGGACGTTTCTGTCCAAGCGGGCGCGCTTTCTGTATTCGTAGGCCCTTATTTGACCAGCCCATCCCCCTCTGCTACACTCGCAAGCGTCTACCCAAAGGCCGAGACTATTCTCCCTGGGAGGTTGACGTGTTGGTGAGGCGATCGTGGGGGCGTGCCCTCGGGGTGGCTTTGGGCGCGTTCGCCCTGCTTATTCTCGGTGGTTGTGCGCCGCAAACCCTGCTCAAAGAGGTGTCCATCCGCCCGGAGATCATCTCTCCCAATGCCGACGGGGTGGATGACATCGCCGAGATGCGCTACACCCTCCTGCGGCCGGGCACCATCTCCATCTATCTCCTCGATGCGGCGGGCAAACGATATGACTTTCGCAAGGATCTGCGCCGCTCCCCCGGCAAGCGCACGGCCTACTTTGGCGGGGTGATTGACGGCCGTTTGCTGCCCGATGGGGTCTATACGGTGGTGTTCGAGGCGCGCGACGCAAAGGGGCGCTCTCAACAAATTACTAAGACGATCACCCTGGTGGAGGGCGATAAGATCCCGCTGGAGATTCGGCATTTGAGCATCTGGCCGAAATCCTTCACGCCGAACCGAGATGGCATCACCGACCGCGTGACCATCGGCTATGATCTGAGCAAAAAGGCCACGCGCGTGGAGGTCTACCTCCTCGATGCGGCCGGGAACAAATATCCCGTGCCGGAGGACAAGATCCGCGAGATGGGCGCCCCGGGCACCCACGAGCACGATTACGACGCCGGCGTGGACCTGGGTGCAACGCCCCCGCCCGATGGCCTCTATACCGTGGTGGTGGAGGCCGAAGACGCCGTGGGCAACCTGGCTCGCGCCGAGGGCACGCTGGAAATCCAAGGCGGCGGCGTGCCCCAGGTGGAAATCGTCAACCGCGCGGCGGTGTTTTCGCCCACGGTGGTGCCGTTGCATGGCACGCTCACCTTCACTTGCACCGTGCGGAACATCGGCACCGTGCCCGTCCGCACCAAGGGGCCTGAATCCGGCACGACGTATTCGACGAGCGAGAATTATAACACCCTCGGCGCTTATGAGGAGCCGGGTATCTTTCGCATCGGGCTGGATTTCGAGGGGAACAGCGCCGGGCGGGTCTATCCCTTCCGCTGGCAGTTGGGCAAGGATGACGAATTGACCGTCATCGAGACGGAAGTCGGCCCACAAAAATACCTGATGCCCGGCCAATCGGTTACCGTCGTCGGCCATCTGCGCATTGATGACCCGCCCCCCAAGGTCGAGCCGTATTACTGGGTTGGCCTCATCCACGAGCAGGTGTGGATCGTGCAGGATCGCGTCGAGCCGACGCCCATCTCCATAGGGTTTTAGTATGGCGGCGCAACCCCTCACGCTGGCCGTAATCGTCGTGAGTTACAACACGCGCCAGATTACGCTCAACTGCCTGGAATCGGTGCGAGAAGAACTCGCGAGGGCGCCCTTTTCGGCGGGCGTGTGGGTGGTGGATAATGCCTCTTCGGATGGGAGCGCCGAGGCCATCGCGGCGCACTTTCCGCCGCAAGCGCACCCCGCGTGGCACCTCATTCGGAGCGAAACGAACCTCGGTTTTGCGGGGGGCACGAACTTGGCCCTAAGGCACATCGCCCAAGGGGGCGAACGGCCCGCCTTGGTGCTCTTTTTGAACCCGGATACGGTCGTCCAGCCTGGCGCGCTGGGAGAGATGGCCTCTTTCTTGCAAACGCACCCCCGCGTGGGGGCCGTGGGCGCCCAACTCTTTTACGGGGATGGGCGCTTTCAGCATGGGGCCTTTCGCTTCCCCACCTTGGCCATGGCCTTTTTTGACTTTTGGACGGTGCACCACCGCCTGCTCGATTCGCCCCTCAACGGGCGCTATCCCCTTCGGCTCTATGCCAAGGGCGAGCCGTTCCCCATTGATCACCCCCTTGGCGCCGCGATGATGGTGCGCTGGGAGGCCCTGGAAGAGGTGGGCTGGTTCGACGAGGGGTTCTTTATGTACTGCGAGGAGATTGACTGGTGCCTGCGGGCCAAGGCCGCCGGCTGGGAGATTTACTGCGTGCCCAAGGCGCGCATCGTCCACCTGGGCGGCCAAAGTGCAGGGCAGTTTCGAGAAAAGATGTTCGTGGCCCTGTGGCAGAGCCGCTACCGCTTGTTTGCCAAACACTATGGCCCGTTCTATCGCTGGGCCGTGCGGCGAATCGTGCGCGCTGGGGTGCGCCGTGAAATGGGCCGCGTCGCGCGCGCCCTCAAAAGGGGCCATCTTTCGGCGGAGGAGGCCGAATGCCGTTTTGTGGCCTACCACCACGTGCTGGAGATGTAGAGATGGCTCCCTCTATCACGGCGGGCATTATCGCCGCCAACGCCGAACACGATATTGCCGAGTGCCTCGAGAGCGTTTCTTGGGCCGATGAGCGCCTGGTCATCCTGGATACGCGCAGCGCCGATGCCACGGGTGAAATCGCCCAGCGCCTGGGGGCGCGCGTGGTGCCGCACGTGTTTGAGGATTTCGCCCGCCAGCGCAATTTCGGCCTGAGCATCGCCGAGGGGGAGTGGGTCTTTTATATTGATACGGACGAGCGCTGTACGCCCGCCCTCGCTGAGGAAATTCGAGAGGCCACTCGGCGCGGCGAATACGAGGGCTGGTGGGTGCCAAGGCGGAACATCATCTTGGGGCGAGAGGTGCGCCACGGGGGCTGGTACCCCGATTATCAATTGCGGCTGCTGCGCCGGGGCCGCGCCCAATATGACCTCTCGCGGCCGGTGCACGAGGTCGTCCTCCTCCAAGGCGCGGCGGGGTACCTGGCCCAGCCTCTGCTCCATTACAATTACCGCACTATGGCCCAGTTCAGGGCCAAACAGCGGCAATACGTCGCCTATGAGGCGCAGATTCGCTACCAGCGCGGAATCCGCCCAAAGCCGTGGACCTACTTCCTCCAGCCCTGGCGCGAGTTCTGGCGGCGCTACATAACCTTGCAGGGCTACCGAGATGGCCTGCACGGGCTAAGGCTCTGCGCCCTGGTGGCCTATTACTACGGGTTTGCCGTTACGGTGCGCCTGGGGCGCCTTTGGCGGGGCTGCCCAGGCTAAAGACCCGGCCCGCGCACCATTTCTCCAAACGGCGGAGCATATCCAAACCCGCCTCGCGCGAAGGCACGCCCCCCACCGTGAGATACAGCCCGTGGGGGTCGAGCGTCTCCATCACGGCCTCCACCTCGTCGTATTCGCAGATGACCTGCACCCCCTTCTTGGCCGCCTGAATGCGCCGATAGACCTCCACCCAGCGATGGAACCCCTCATTCCCCGCGCCGAACACCCACTGCACGGCGTTCAGTTCGGGGATGCTGAGGATGGTATCCAGGTGCCGAAGGGCGTTGGGGCCATCCAAATGGTAGATGGAACGCTCGAGGAAGCGGCACTCGTGGATGATGCCCGGCAAAAAGAATTCGACGAACATACGGTTGCTGATCATACACGAAAAGTCGTTCGAGGGGACGTAGTATTTACCATCGTGCAAGAGGTGCAGCCAGGTGGTGATGGGCTGGCCGGCGGCGCGAAGTTTTTCATAGAACATATCGTACACGGCGAAATAGTCCGCCTCGCCGCGCTTCAGCATCGCCTTGACCTCATCGGGGTGGGTGATGAGGTCCACGGCCAGGTTTTGGGGATCTCGCAGGGCGGCGAGCCAATCTCCGCCGGGGTGCCAATCCGTCATCCCCACGATGAACGTATCCTTGCCCACCTCCAAGAGGGCGTCGGTCATCTCGTGCAGTTTTTTCAGCCAAGGGCTATTCCAATCCAGGCGGATGGAGTCCATCTCGGCCCAATCATAGAGGATGGGATCCGTCCAACTCGTGCCGTAATCTCCAAAGTGGATGGGGCAACCGTAAAAGGCCGAAAAGATCTCCGGCCCCAGGTTGGGGAAGGCAATGGGCAGCGTATCCCCCAAAAACTCTTGGTTAGAGAGGGTGGCCAAGGCGTATTCGGCCTGGAACTGGGCATCCGTCCAACGTGCTTCGGGCGAGGCGTGGTGAGATTCGGGCACCGGCACCCACTCTTCGCGCGGCTTGTAGAGCGTGAACTGGACGACGGGCCGGTCGATAAGCTCGCGCTCCCAAAAGGCAGCGATGCGCTCGCGCGTCTTTTCGTAATCGGGCTTGAGGGCAAACATAGGGCCTTTCTCCTCCTGGCTGAATGGGGTTTATGGCGAAAGCGCCCATTGGGCGATGAGGCGGCTTACCGACGCGCGCTGTTCGACGTGCAGGGCCTTCCCCCCTTGGGGGATGACGCGCACCGTGGCCTGGGGCATCGTTTGGGCCAGGGCCTGGGCCTCTCCTTCTGTGAAGGTGCGGTCGCGCTCGCCCACGAGGATGAGCGTGGGCACGCGGAAGGCCAACGGCACCGTTTCGCCTTGAGGCGCGAGGGACATTGCCCGCAGGGCCTCTGCCGTGCCGGCGATTTGCGTCGGCATGGCGAGGCGCTTCCAATAATCCTGGGGGATGAGCGTGGGGTCGGCAAAGGCTCGGCGGTGCCGGGCCTTCCACAAGGGGCCGCCGTCCTCTTCTGCCCAGATGAGGGCATGCCCCACATAAGGCGCTTTCAGGAGCATCTCCTTCCAACGGGGGAGAGGTGTGGGCGCTTCGGGGGCGATGAGCACCACCTGGCGCACGAATTGGGGCTGCTCGGCGGCAAGTTGCGCGACGACAGCCGCCCCCCAGCCGTGCGCGACGATAAGGTTCCTATACAGGCCCATCTGGTTGAGCGCTGCGCCGAGGATATTCGCCTGCCCCTGAAGGCCCTCGTAAGGCGCCTCGCGCGAAGAACGGCCAAACCCTTTGAGATCCACGGCCACCACGCGCAGGCCGGCCTTGGCTAGGGCCTCGGCAAGGGGCACCCAGGTTTCGGAGCCTTCCACCTGGTAGCCGTGCACCAGCACGACGGCGCGCCCCTCCTGAGGCCCCCACGTGCGGTAGTAGATGGGTTGGCCCTCCAACCAGAGCCAACCGCCCGCCGTGGCGCCCTCATCCAGGCCCCTGTGCTCCTGCACGCGCACCATCGTGGCGCCGTAGGCCGTGCCGAGGATGGCAGCAGCCAGGGCGATGATGAGGATGGCCAGGATGAGGTTGCCCAAGAAGCGCAAGAGGGGCATTCGTATGAACTCCCGGAAGGCTCGGCTAGGGGTGCATTCTAGCGGGCAGCGCGGGGGATGTCAAAGGGGCACGCCATTCTATGGAGCGCAGGCCTCCTGGCCCACGGCGCGAGGCAGGAGCCTCGCGTTCCATATGGGGGGAATAAACACCCACACGGCATAATCGAGGGGGGCTATTCCATATCGTCTATCTCTTGGCGCCAGCCATTTTCGAAGCCCAGCCGTTCCAGGGCATCCAGCGCTTCATCATACTCGTCAAAAGTGATGGAGCGGCCCAGTTCGGGGTCTCCCACAGCGCGATAGGCGGGAAAATACTGCGACATCAGGCTGATGTAGGCTGAGGTCGAGAGGTTTTCGGCGATCCAGCGGAGCACCTCCTCGGTGCCGGCCAGGCCATTGGGCAATACGAGATGGCGAATGACCATCCCCCGCACGGCGATGCCCTCCGCATCGCGTTGCAAAGTAACGCCCACCTGCCGCGCCATCTCTAACAGGGCGGCGCGGTTATGGGCGACGTAATCCACAAAGCCGCTCAAGCGGCGCGCGATCGCATCGTCCGCATATTTCGCATCGGGCAGGTAGATATCCACCACGCCATCGAGCAGGCGGAGCGTCTCGACACGCTCGTAGCCGCTCGTGTTGTACACGATGGGGATGCGCAGCCCCCTGGCCGCGGCCATCTCCAATGCCGCCAGGAATTGCGGCACATAGTGCGTGGGCGTGACGAGGTTAATGTTGTGGCACCCCCAACGCTGGAGCGTGAGCATCATCTGCGCCAGGCGTTCGTTCGTTACATCCTCGCCCACGCCAAGTTGGCTGATGGGGTAGTTCTGGCAAAACAGGCACCGCCCCGTGCAGTACGAAAAAAAGATCGTCCCCGAGCCGCGGCTGCCGCTGATGGGGGGTTCTTCCCAGCGGTGGGTGTTGTGGCTGGCCACGCGCGCTTGAGCGCCGGCGCGGCAGAAGCCCACCTGGCCGGAGAGGCGATCTACTCCGCAGCGCCGAGGGCAGAGGTCGCAGGCCCGGAGGCGTTCCCAGGCTGCCTCGGCGCGCCGGTGCAATTCCCCCGAGGCGGCGAGCGCCAGGTAGGAGGGCCAAACGTCCGTTGCCTTATCGCCGGGTTTGGCGCTCAAGTTGGCGGAACCTTTCCCATTCGGGCACATCATCTTCCTCGCGCATACGGCGGCGCATTTCCAAAATCTGGTCGCGCAGGAGCGCGGCCTTTTCGAACTCGAGATCCTGCGCGGCCCGCTTCATCTGGGTTTCCAGGTCTTTGATGATGCGCACGAGTTCATCCTTGGGGATTTCGGTGCCCACATAGTGCGCCCCGCCGGCCTCTGCCGAGACGCCCAGGCTCTCCGCCAGGGTGCGAATCTCTTTGACGATGGTGGTGGGCACGATGCCGTGCTTTTCGTTATAGGCCATCTGAATCTGCCGGCGGCGGTTCGTCTCTTCGATGGCGTGGCGCATCGAATCGGTGATGGCATCGGCATACATCACCACGCGGCCGTTCACGTTGCGCGCCGCGCGGCCAATGGTCTGGATGAGCGAATCTCCGGAGCGCAGGAAGCCCTCCTTATCGGCATCCAAAATGGCCACGAGCGACACTTCGGGCAGGTCTAGCCCCTCGCGCAGGAGGTTGACGCCCACCACCACGTCATACACGCCAGCGCGCAGGTCTCGCAAGATATCCACCCGTTCGATGGTGCCGATTTCGGAGTGGAGATAATGCACATTGAACCCGGCCTCGCGGAGATAGTCGGCCAGGTCTTCGGCCATCCGCTTGGTGAGGGTGGTGACTAGGGCACGTTCGCCACGCGCGATGACCCGCCGTAACTCGCCGATGAGATCGTCAATCTGCCCTTCGATGGGCTTGACGACGACCTCCGGATCCACCAGCCCCGTCGGCCGGATGACCTGCTCCACCACCTGGGTGCTCACGCTGCGCTCGTATTCCCTGGGCGTGGCCGAGACAAAGATGCACTGGTTGATGCGCTCCTCGAACTCGGCGAAGGTCAGGGGGCGGTTATCGAGCGCCGAGGGCAGGCGGAAGCCGTACTGCACGAGGATCTCTTTGCGGCTGCGGTCGCCGTTGTACATCCCGTGGAGTTGCGGCACCGTCATATGCGATTCGTCAATGAACATCAAATAATCGGGCGGGAAGTAATCGAGGAGCGTCCACGGCGGCTCGCCGGGCTGGCGGCGCGTTAGGTGGCGCGAATAGTTCTCGATGCCCGAGCAATAGCCCACCTCGCGCATCATCTCGATATCGTAGCGCGTGCGCTGTTCCAGGCGCTGGGCCTCCAGGAGTTTCTCCTCGCGGCGCAACTCGGCCAGGCGCTCTTCCAACTCCTTTTCGATATCTTGCAAGGCAAGGACGAGTTTCTCCTGTGGGGTGATAAAGTGGCGCGCTGGGTAAATCTCCAGGTTGCGATGCTCGACGAGGATCTCGCCGGTGAGGGAATCCACCTCGGTGAGGCGTTCGATCTCATCGCCCCAGAATTCGATGCGGTACACCGTATCGCCGTAGGCGGGCATCACCTCGAGCGTATCGCCCCGCACGCGGAACTTGCCCGGCGAGAGGGCCGCGTCGTTGCGCTCGTAAAAGATGTTCACCAGGTGCCGCAGGATGCGTTCGCGGTGGATGCGCTCGCCCTTGTGCAGCGAGATGACCACCTTGCCGTATTCTTGCGGGTCGCCCAAGCCGTAAATGCAGGAGACGGAGGCCACGATGATCACGTCGCGCCGGCTAAGGAGGGCGGAGGTGGCCGCCAGGCGCAGGCGCTCGATCTCCTCGTTGATCATCGCGTCTTTTTCGATGTAGGTATCGGTGCGCGGGATGTAGGCCTCGGGCTGGTAGTAGTCGTAATAACTTACAAAATAGGCCACCGCGTTGTGCGGAAAGAACTCGCGGAACTCGGCATAGAGTTGGGCGGCGAGCGTCTTGTTATGGGCGATGACCAGCGTGGGCCTTTGCACGGCCTGGATGATGTTCGCCATAACGAACGTCTTGCCCGAGCCGGTGACGCCCAAGAGCGTTTGAAAGCGGTCGCCGCGCAACACGCCTTCCACCAGTTTGGCGATGGCCTCGGGCTGGTCGCCCGTGGGCACAAAGTCAGAGACGAGTTTGAACTCGGGCATAGGGCACCCTCCTTGGGTGGGGCCGTTCTAAGGGAAATCATAGCACACGCGTTCGAAGAGGGCAAACGGCAAAGTCTAACCCCCTTCGGCCCTCACCCTGGCCCTCTCCCACGTGATGTGGGAGAGGGAAAAAGGGGCGCGAGGCAGGAGCCTCGCGCCCCAAAAGGCGATTTACGAAGCGCCGACCTCGGCTGCCCGGCGGGGCGGGCGGCTGAGGGCGAAGCGCCACATCGCAGGGCGCAGGTGCTTCCAGGCCATCTCGGCGCGGTAGCCATCTTCCTCGCTGATGGGGAGCGCGCTGTAGCAAGCCAAAGGATACAACCGCTGGATGAGCCTTAGCCCCTCGATGGCCGTCACGCTGAGCGCCAGGCGCGCCTCTAGGGCCGCCTCGAGGGCATTCAGGAACTCGCTGGGCGTCTGCCCGGGGGCGGGTTCCAGGCCGGCCCAACGCGCCGCCCTGAGGAGCCTGCGATACACGCCGCGCACCACGCGGCGCGCCTCCGGCCGCTTGCGGCGGAACCACTTGGGCGGCCATACGATGATAAAAGCGATCACCGCCAGGAGCACCAGGCCCCATCCCCACAGCGGCACTTGAAGGCCGCGTCGCTCTTTGGCCTTCATCTCTTCCAATAGCGCGGAGAGATCCTGCGGAGAGGCGCCGCTCGACCCCGTATACTCAAAGATGCGCTCCGTGGGCGTCGGCTCGAACTCGACCCAGCCGTACTCGGGGAAGTACACCTCCACCCAGGCGTGGGCGTTCTTGGCTGTTACCACATAGGCGCCCTGGGCATAGTCATACTCGCCCATACCAAAGCCCGAGGCATACCGCGCCGCCACGCCTACGGCCCGCAGCATCACGGTCATCGCCGTGGCCGAATAGTCGCAGTAGCCGCGTTGGATGGTAAAGAGAAAATAATCCACCAAGTCCACATCGAGGGGGGGCGGGTCCACATTCAGGTCGTAATCGAAGTTGCGGATGTAGGCCTCGATGGCGCGCGCCTTGTCATAACGCGTGGTGGCGCCGGCGGCCTCCACCACTTCGCGCGCCTTATCCAACACGCGCTGGGGAATATCGGGGGGCAGTTGCAGATAGCGCTCGCGCACCCAATCGGGATACTCCCCCTCGGCAGCGCGCAGTTGCTCCACCGTGGGCGAGGGCACATAGGAGACGACGGTGTACTCCAGCCCCTCTACGCTCAAGGCGCTGAAATCCTCCGGGCCGCGCGTAACCACGCGGTAGGGCTTATCGACTATCACGGGTTCGTTCACGCCAAAGGCCAGTTCGCCCAGTTCCTTTTCAAGGGTGTAGGTCTGCGTGAGCACGGTGTGTGGGAAGGCCGGCTCGCGCCACAGGGTCTCGGCGGCCACCTCCACCACTTGCCGCTCGCTGCTTTCCCAGCCGTGGCCGGTGTATACATCGTAAGTGCGCTCGCGCCAGTAATGCTTGGGCGGCATCGCAATCTGCGGGATTTCGCCATGCGCCAAGAAGGATTCGATTTCCTCGGGCGTGGGTGGGCGCGGGTCGCTGATTTTGACCGTCAGGAGCACATCCTCGCGGGGGATGGTTCCCCGCGTTACGACATGGCCGGCGTATTCCTTCGGGTTGGGCTTGGGGGTGGGCACGGGGTTGCGCCCAGCGAACGTGCGATCCAGCCGGTTGTAGAACTCGGTGAGGGTGGGGCCGTAGCGATCCCAAAAGGCGAATACGGCGCGGTTGTAGGTGATGTAGGGCATCAGGAGCGCCACCACCAAGATGAGCGCCGAGATGCCCGTCCCGGCTAAGAGCGTATCGCGCCGCAATTCGGGCGAAAAGTCGAGGCCGATGGTCTGCCAGAGGTCTTGCAGGCGCTCGACGTTGGCCACGACCATCACGAGGAGCGTCAGCCCCAAAAAGGCGTGCACGTAGCTCAAGCCGATGTAGGTGATGGAGACGTTCGCCACGATAGCCACGCCCATCGGGAGCATAGCCAGGAAGGAGCGACGCGCCCTAAAGAGTTCGTAGGCGGCAAACCAAGCGAGGAGCCACACGGCGAAGGCGGTGAGGAACCACAGGACGGTGTTATCTCGGCTGACGCCGCCGGCCCGGGTCGTGGCGATCCACTCGCTCACGTTGGCGACCATCTCCGTAGATCGGGAGATGAGGTGCGCCGCACTGCGCGAGAAGGGCCACTCCGGCCCCACGGTGCGGTAACGCGCGAGGTTCCAGAGCCACCCTACGGCGCGCCCCACGTCGCCCAACACCAGCCCCAAGCGGGGCAGGAGTTTGCCCGCGAACTGGAGGGCATATTCAAGGCCCAAGATGATGCCGAGCATCCAGGCTAACCAGGGCTTCATCTTGCTGCGGGCCATAAGGATGCCCGCGAGCAAGGCCCAAAAGAGGGGGTAGATGAGCCGCCCCGCCTCGGGCACCCAGCGGCTCTGCTGGATGGAGAGCGGCAGGCAGAGCGAGGCCCCCGCGAGGAGCGCTAGGAGGAGGAGGTCCACCCGTCGGCGGCGGGTTTGTTCGGTCGGTTGGGCGGCGGCGCGCAAGGCGCGTGCGGTGGCGCTCATGATTCCCTCGCCTTTCCGCCCACCACGGGCACCCAAGAGGCCGGCTCGCCGGGGCTGGCGACGATGACGCGCCCCGTGCCCAGCACCTTGTATTCGGGCCGCTGCTGGCGCCGCTGGACGATCTGTTGGAAGCGGAACCCCTTACCGATCGTGTGTGAGGGCACGCCCAAATCGGCCAGGGCGTTCCGAATGCCGCGCAGGTCCACCTCCGCGCCGAAGGTCTGCGCGTCGAGCAGGATGGCCGTGGGATGGATGCCTCGGCGCAGGAGCATTGTCAACCCCTCCACCCATTCCGCCTCGGCGGAAGGCGTGATGACCGCTGCCGTCATCCCCCGACCGGCGGCGGGTTCCAGCATCTCCATCAGTTCCTTGAGCGGGATGGGCGATTCCGCATGGACCCCCGAAAGCGCCCGTAATACCTCCCACAGTTGCTGGTGCCCTTTTTGAGGGGCGATGATGATGGGTTTTTCATCATAGGTGATGAGGCCCACGGCGTGGTTCTCTCGCAAGAGTTGGTTAGCGAGCGAGGCTGCCAAGATCACCCCATATTCCTCGGTGGATTCCAGCCCCTCGCCCGCGTGGAGGCGCGCATCCATATCGAGGATGATCCACAGGTCGCCGGAGGGTTCCAGGTCAAACTCTTTGACGTAAAAATCGTCTTCGTTTTCGCCCGTGGTGCGGCGCGCCGTGGTGCGCCAGTGAATGCGGTTGAGGGCATCGCCAGGGGCGTACTCGCGCACGGCGGCGGCATTCGTCGTCAGGTCAGGGCTGCGCACGTTGGCCCGCCCCGAACCGCGCGCCGAGCCGCGCATCGTAACAAGCGGCGGCAAGGCTGCGATGGGGGGATAGACGACGAACGTATCCACATAGTTGTAGCGCAGTTGCACCGTAAAGAGGCCAAAGGGGTCTCCCATCGTGATGGTGAGCGGCCCCAGGGTGTAGACGCCGCGACGCTGGCAGGTGCCAGAGGTCGTCCAGCGGATGGATTGGCGGATGCCAAAGCCCACGGCGCGGCTGGCGTTGTAGCCGACGAGGTCGCTCTTTTCATAGATCTCAGCCCACAGCACGGGCACCCAGGATTCGTTATGCATAATCCAGCGCTCTTCGATAGTATCCCCTACCTGCGCCCAGCCGTAACGCCGCTGCCTTTCGAGGTACACCCCTTTGGAGAGTTGCCGCACCCACACATAGGCAGCGCCCAAAAGGGCGAGGAGGAGGACGAGCATAAACATCACCGCGCGCGAGGGCGAAAAGATCTGGAAAAGTAAAAGCACGGCTGCCGCCAAAAGGGGCAACCGCGAATTGATGCGCACTGAACTTGTAACCATCGGTAAGGCACCTCCAATTCGTCAAACAGTATACCATAATTGGAGCGGTTCTCACAAGTAGCGATGATTGACAGCCCTCCTGCCTCTCATAGAATAAGGTACGGATATTGCGTGCAGATGGGCGAAGGAGCGTCAGATGAAGCGAGTGGCCGTCTTGACCAGCGGCGGCGATGCCCCAGGGATGAATGCCGCCATCCGCGCCGTGGTGCGCACGGGCCTGGAAGTGGGGTTTGAGGTGTACGGCGTAGAGAACGGCTATGCCGGGTTGATCGCCGGGCAGTTTCGCCCCCTGGGGCGGCGCGATGTGAGCGAGGTGATGCAGTGGGGCGGCACCTTTTTGGGGAGCGCCCGCTGCGAGGCCTTTTACGAAGTATCCGGGCGGCAAGAGGCCATCGCCCAGATGGAAAAGCACGGCATCGAGGCGCTCATCGTCATCGGTGGGAACGGCTCGCAGACGGGGTCCTATGCCCTCAGCCAGATGGGGTTCCCGGTGGTGGGGGTAGCCTCCACCATTGATAATGACCTGGCCGGTACCGATGTAACCATCGGTGTGGATACGGCCATCAACGTGGCCTTGGAGGCGATAGACCGCCTGAAGGTGACGGCCTCTTCGCACGGGCGCGCCTTCCTGGTAGAGACGATGGGCCGCAAGTGCGGCTATGTGGCGCTCATCTCGGGCATCGCCGGCGGGGCAGAAGTGGTCTCCATCCCCGAGGCGGAACTGGGGCCGGAAGAGATCGCGCAGGCCTTTCGAGAGGCCTACGATCGGGGCAAGAACCACGCCCTGGCCGTCATCGCCGAGGGGGCCACATACAACGCGCTCAAGTTGATGGCCTATTTCGAGGAGCATCGGGAATCCACCGGGTTTGCCGTACGCGCCACCATCTTGGGCCACGTGCAGCGCGGCGCTGCGCCCACGGCGGCCGATCGGTTGCTCGCCACGCGGTTGGGGGAAGGGGCTATCCGCGCCCTAGCGCGCGGCGAGGCGGGCGTTTTGACCGGCCTGCGCGGTAACCATGTGGTGACGACGCCACTCGAAGAGGTGGTGAACACCGCCAAGCCGCTCGATGCGGAACTCGCCGAGTTGGCGCGCATTATGGCCATCTAGCGGGGCCGCGTATGAGCGCATCGCCCACGGTAACTTATATCTTTACCGATGGCGGCTGCGACCCGAACCCAGGCCCCGGCGGCTGGGGGGCCGTGCTCGTCTACGGTGCGCATCGCCAAGAATTGAGCGGCGCCGAGGCGCACACTACGAACAACCGCATGGAATTGACGGCGGCCATCGAGGCCCTGCGCGCCCTCAAACGCCCCTGCCAGGTGGAAATCACCACCGATTCAGAGTACCTCAAGCGGGGTGTTACGGAGTGGTTGCCCCGCTGGGTGGCCAAAGGCTGGCGCCGCGCTCACGGCCAGCCTGTGGAAAATGCCGACCTGTGGCGCCAACTCGCCGAAGAATTGGCGCGGCATACCGTCTCGTGGCGGTGGATCCGTGGGCACAGCGGCCACCCCTTGAATGAACGGGCTGATGCCCTGGCCCGCGCGGCGCGCGAGCGCCTACTGAAGGCCGAACGCCCCCCAGATGGGGGCGCCCTGCCCCGCATCGAGATTTATACACGGGGGTGCGCCCTCGGGGCGCCGGGGCCGGGGGGCTATGCCGCCATCTTGCGGCGCCCCTCCGGCGAGACCCAGGCCGTGGTCGGCGCCCAGGGCCAGGCGACGGCGAACCAGATGGAACTCCAGGCGGCCATCGCCGCGCTGCGGGCGGTGGGCGAGCCTGCGGAGGTGACCATCTACACGCCTTCGAAATATTTGCTGGATGGCGCTACCAAGTGGCTGCCCGCCTGGCGCCGCAGCGGCTGGCAGACGCGCACCGGCGAACCCGTCAAGCACCGTGAGGCCTGGGAAGAGTTGGCGCGCTTGATGGAGCGCCACCGCGTGCAGTGGCGCCATTTGCCGCCGGAGGGGGATGGCCCCAGCGCCGAAGCGGCGCGCTTGGCCCGCCAAAAGGCGGAGGGCTTGCGCACCACTCGGCGGCCCACCTAAACCATATGAGAGGCCCTGTATGGCTAACGCGATTACCCTAGCCCGCTTTCCGCTCCTCATCATCATCGCCGTGCTGCTCTATTTGCCCTCGGCCGGGGCGCGGCTGGCCGCGGCCGGGTTGCTCGTGGCCATCATCATTATGGATAGTTTGGATGGCATTGTGGCCCGCGCACGGCATGAGGAGAGCGTATTGGGGAGCCTGCTCGATATTATGGCGGACCGCGCTGTGGAACTCGTGCTGTGGGTGTGCTATGCCGATCTGGGGCTTATCCCCGTGGCCATCCCGATCATCTATATCATCCGCGGCACCGTGGTGGATGGCCTGCGGAACATTCACGTGGGCGAGGGCACCGCGCCCTTTAAAGTGATGCGCACCGCGGTGGGCCGTTGGCTGGTGGTCAGCCCGGCGATGCGCACGGGGTACGCCATCTCCAAACTCCTTTCCTTCTCTGGCTTGGCCGTGGCTCACGCCTTGGCGGTGTATGCCGCCCAAGGGGCGGTGCGCGCCGAGGCGGTGGAGACGGTGCGGTTGGTCTTTCTCGTGAGCAGTTGGATTTCGGTGGCCTTTTGCCTGGCGAGGGGCATCCCCGTGGTGGTGGAGGCCGTGCCGGCCCTGCGCGGCAGCCGCCCCTCCGCTTGAGGCAGGGGCCACGATGTGGCCCCTATCTATCCTATTCACGTTGAGGCTGGGCATGCGCGTTCAAGAGGTTTTAGGCAGTCCCCCGGCTATCCTTCTAGGCATGGCCGTGGCCCGCATCGTGCCCCCTGGGGTGGGGTATTGGGTTTCGCGGCGCATCGCGCGCGCGATGCGCAAACGCCGCAATAACCTATTCACCACCATCCGGGCGAACATTCGCCAGGTGGTAGGCCCTGGCACCCCCGATGAGGCGCTCGACGATATGGCGGAGCGCGCCATCTATCACGCGGGCTGCACCTATTACGATATGTTCCGCCAGCGGCGCGATAGCCTACGGCAGTATGACATCGCCCTGCGCGCTTCACCCGAGACGTGGGAGCAGGTGAAATCGGCCCTGCGAGATCGGCGGGGGGTGATCATCGCCGGCGCCCATATGAGCAATTTTGACCTGGCCGCCCAATGGATCGCGGCGCAGGGCGTGGAGATTCAGGCCCTCAGCCTGGCTCAGCCCGATATTGGCACCCGCGTGGTGAACGAGATTCGCCGGCGGCGCGGGGTCATCGTGACCCCCGTGGGGATAGATTCCCTGCGCGCCGCGCTCAAGCGCCTCCAAAATGGCGGGGTCATCGCCACAGGGGTGGATCGGCCGGTCTCTGACCATGACGAACCCCTGCCCTTTTTCGGCAAACCTGCCCGCTTGCCCACGGGGCACATTCGCCTGGCCTTGCAGACGAACGCGCACGTCATCGTGGCCGCCTGCATCCAAGAGCCGACGGGGCGTTACGCGCTCGTTATGTCTCCCCCGCTGGAGATGGAGCGCACCTACGATCGCCAACGAGACATTCGCCACAACGCCCTGCGGGTGCTCGCCTTCCTTGAGGAGATGATCCGCCAGGCGCCCGACCAGTGGCTGATGTTCGTGCCCGTTTGGCCTGAGGAAAAAGAAAACGGCCCCACGGCCTAACGGTCTGCCGCAGGGCGCTTATTCGGAAAGATAGCCCCCTTATGCTTCGCTGAGCACGTCAGCTGCCTCACGCAGGTGGCGCAGGGCATCGTCCATCGTGGTGGCGGCGCGGGCCATATCAATGAGCGCCTCGACGCGTTCGTTGCGCGCGTCGAGCGCCGCCAAATCATCGGAAGGGCCTAGTTCGCGGATTTGATCGGCCAGGCGCTGCTGCTTTTCTAGGCGGCCGGCCACGGCGGCCAGTTCCTCGTTCAGGCGCGCCAGGGCCGTGCGCATCTGGTATTCCAAACGGCCATAGGCGCGTTCGGCCTGCTCGGCGAGGTTCACGGCCCGTTGGAGCGTGTTGATGGCCGAGGAGATGCGCTCGGCGGAATCGGCCTCGCGCTGGGTGGCCGTAGCCTCCTCCCACAGGGCCTCGGCCTCGCGCTCATCCCACGTTAACTGGGGCCAGGGGCTGCTTGTGCGCAGGGTGCGCACCGTGCTGCGCAGGTCCTGCACGCTCCGCGAAAGCCGCCGGTACTGCCGCGCTAACGTGTCGAGCGTGCGCCGCCCTTCGATGATCTGATTTTGCGCCGCCTCGATGCGCCGCTGAAGGGCCGTCGCCTCTTGCCCCAAGAGGTCGCGCATAGCCAAGGGGTTGTTCTGGGCGCTTTCGACCTTTTCGCGCCAGGCGTCGAGATCGGCGGCAAGTTGCGACACATCCTCATCGGGGCGCGGGGGGCGCTGAGGCTCCAGGCGCACGAGGCGCGCCCATTGGCGATCTATGGCGCTGAGGGCCTCTCGCAGGGCCAAGCGATAGTGCTGGATGTCATTCTCGTGGGCCAGGCGGATTTCATCCATCTCTCGCAGGATGGAGGGGAGCCACTCGCCCACTTCGTCATCGTAATCGAGTTGCAGGGGGTCCTCAAACGAGGCGCAATGCTCGCTATAGGCGAGTTCCAGCGTCTCCAGCCGCTCGCGGAGTTCGGGGAGCATCTCTTCGCGTTGGGCGCGCAAAGCGGGGAGGAATTCGTTGTTGACGCGCTCGAGGGCGCGCTCTAACTCCTCGCGGCGCGTGAGGATGCGCTCTTGCTCGCGCTCCAGGTCGGCGATGATCTCCTGGGCGTGCTGAAAATCTCGCGCGGCGCGGCGCAGAGGTTCCAGGCCCGCCGCCAATTCAGATTGGCGCAAAACGCGCTGAAAGCGGATGTCGCTGGGCACTTCGTCCAAATCGGCATTTACGGCATCCAGTTGGGCCAGGGCCTCGGCGTAGGCGCTATCGAGGCCGGCGCCCCAGTGCGCCGGGTAGGCGGCCAGGTGCTCACGCGCGGCCTCCACGCGCTCGCGCCATTGGGCGCGCTTTTCCGGCGAAAGGGCTTCCAGAAGGGTGCGCGCTTCGGTTGCCTGCTCCATCACCGAGGCGGCGGCCGAGGCGGCCTGCTCGAGCAGGCTTTGGGCGTGGTGGGCTAGGCGGATGGCTTGCTCGTACCCTTCGATGGTCCCCAAATGGCGCTGATCTTCGGCCTCGCGGTAGGCCTCGCTCGCCTGGCGGATGAGTTCGGCGCTCTCGTCGAGTTCGAGGAGGGGTTCTTGGGCCGTCATCTCCTCGCACAAGGCCTGGCATTCGGCCAGGCGCTGGACGTCCCCTTCGACGGCCTCTTTGCTTTGGCGCATCATCTCATCGAGGCGATCGAGCGCTGCCGACACCTCCTGAAAGGCCCGGTCATACTCCCCGGCCTGGGCGATGACCTGGTTATAGGCCTCTGCCGTATGGCCCTTGGCCGTCTGCGCTAGGCGGAGGGCCAGTTCGCGGGCACGCTCCAAGAGCGAGGTAACCGCCTCATCCTGCGCCCCGCGCGCCTGGAGGGCCTCCCATCGTTGAGAGGCCAGGCGGAGGCCGCTCTCGACGCGCTCGAGGAGATTGCGCGCCTTTTGGCGGATGGCGGCCACCTCGCCGATTTGGCGATCCATTTCCTCGATTTCGGCGGCGGCATGGGTGGCCTCGGCATCGGCGAATTGCACGGCGTCATCCAGCCGTTCGGCCTCCGCGCCCTCCAATTGGGCGAGGGCATGGGCTAGGCGCGCCTCGGTCATCTGCAAGCGGTGCTCGATCTCGCCAAGGCCGAGCGTGCCGGCCTCGCGCTCTGCCTCATAGAGCGCCTGCACGCGGCGCAGTTCGGCGGTCATCTCCGCCAGGAGGCCCCGCATACGCTCCGGAACATCGCGCGCGGCCCGGTGCTGGCCCTCCAAAAAGGCCAGCCGTTCCTCGCCTTCGGTGAGGGCGCGCCGCAAGATGCGCACAGCGCGCAAGGTGCGCACGGCGGCCAAGAGGGGCGCCCAAGCGCCCAAGGTGGCGATCTCTCGAAGGCCCAACGAGGGGATCGTGCCATCCCCCGCCGAGGCGAGGGCAGGGGTGGCCGTGCGGATGGCCTCTCGCAGGGCGGCCAGGCTTTCTTGCCCTTGGCGATCTATTTCCTCATAGCGGCCAGGGCGGGGTTTGGGGGGCCACAGGCCGCTTTGCTCGCGCTCGCCCTCCATAAGACGTTCTAGGCGCCTCTTTTCGTCGTAGGGCCAATCTCCCCCGCGAAGGATCCAGGCATAGATGGCCCGCAGGGCCACCCAAGGCCCCAGCGAGGCGATGAGATATACATCAATCAAGAGCACCAACGCTCGCCAAATCAGCACCGTGCTTACCTCCTTGGCGCTTACCAGTTGGTGAAACTGCCGTCTTCACGGTGTAGGTGCGGCAGTTCCGTGAGGCGGAAGGGGTGCTTGGCCGCCGCCTCGCGATCGAAGGCGATGCCTAGGCCTGGCCCCTCCGGTGGGAGGAGATAGCCATCTTCCCAACGAGGTTGGTTCGGCACCACGTCCGTCAGGCTGGTGCCGGGCTGGCGCGGCTGTTCTTGCACGGCGAAATTGGGGATGGCCAGGTTGAACTGCAAGCAGGCCGCCGTGGCCACAGGCCCCAAGGGGTTATGCACGGCCACGTCTATGTAATGCCCTTCACACCAGCCGGCGATCTTGCGCGCCTCGGTGAACCCCCCGGCGATGCACAGGTCAATGCGGGCATAATCTATGAGGTCGTGGTCAATCAGTTCGCGGAACTCCCACTTGCTCGAAAACTGCTCGCCTGCGGCCAAGGGCACATCTATCTTTTGGCGAAGGAGGTGAAAGGCCTGCGGGCTTTCGGAGCGGATGGGGTCCTCGATGAAAAAGGGGCGAAAGCGCTGGACCTCCTGGCAGAGGGTGATCGCCTCGGGCGGGGAAAGGCGCGTGTGGGCATCGAAGCACAGTTCGATTTCCTCGCCCACGGCGGCGCGCAGGGCCTCGAATTGGGCGATGCTCTGTTTGATGGCCCGCGTGGGGTGGAGAAGATCGCCCTCATTGGGCAAACCCCAGCGCAGAAAGCGCCAACCCTCGGCTGCGCGCGCCTTGGCATCTTCCACCAGGGTCTCGACGCCCGGCGTATGCCCCCCGGCGAGGTGGCAATAGCAGACCACCTTATCGCGCACGCGCCCGCCTAGGAGATCATACACGGGCACGCCCAGGGCCTTGCCTTTGAGATCCCACAGGGCGATGTCTATGGCGGCGATGGCGCTCCCCAGCACCTTGCCGTGAGGGAAGAATCCCCCACGGGAGAGCATCTGCCACAGGTGCTCGGTGCGAAAGGCATCTTGGCCGATGAGGAGCGGCTTGAAATGCTCGATGGCCCCCATCACGGCCAGTTCGCGGCCCGTCAACCCCGCTTCGCCCACGCCATAAAGGCCATCTTCGCCATCCACCACCACAAAGAGGAAATTGCGGTGCCCTCCCCAAACGGGGTAGCAGGTGATATCACGGATCTTCATCTTGCCCTCCCGCGGCCAGGTATCTATGGGCAGTGTAGACGAGGGCAGGGCGGCCTGTCAAACGCCCCAGCCTTTGGGGCAGGAGCGCGAGGCTCCTGCCTCGCGTGCGGGCCGGGAGGCCCGCGCTCCCCTTCCGAATCTGCGGGAGGGTGTTTTGCCCTCACCCAACCCCTCTCCCGCGTCAACGCGGGAGAGGGGGAAGAAAGGGGCGCGCATACAGCGTTCCCTCTCCCACGTCGAGTGGGAGAGGGCTAGGGTGAGGGGGCAGGAGCGCGTTCCCCTTCCGGGGTAAAAAAGGCGCATTTGACAGGAAAAGCCTTCGGCCTATGATGTTACTGAAAATATTTTTCAAAAAGGGATGGCTATGGCCTGGGAAGAAGTCTTGGCGCAAAACGGCTACCGAGTTACGGCGCCCCGCCGCGCCATCCTCCTCGTGCTCCAAGGGGCCACTCAACCCCTCACGCCGGAGGAGATCCTGGCACAGGCCCGGCAACTGCACCCCTCGCTCGGGCTGGTTACGGTTTACCGCACGTTGGATGTGCTCAACGCGCTCGAATTGGTGCGTTGCGCCCATCGCGATCGGGCCTGCCACGGGTTTTTGCCCGCCACTCAGGGGCATCATCACGTCATCATCTGCCAAAAATGCCATCGCGCCGTCGAATTCCCCGGCGATGAGGATTTGGAGGGCCTCTTTCGGCGCATTGAGGAACAGACGGGTTATCGGGTGTGCGACCACCTCTTGCAGTTGGCGGGGTTATGCCCCGCGTGCCAAAAAGAAGAGGCGATAGAACCTTACCCATTGGAGGAGAAAATATGAACGCCCGCCGCATTTGGCATCGCGCCCTCATTCCAATGGCCTTGCGGGTGGTGATGGGCTTGGCCGCCATAGGCGCCTTGGTCGGCTGCCGAACGGGGGAGGCCCCTCCTGCCCAAGAGGGCAAACTCGCTGTGACGGTGAGCATCCTCCCTCAGCAGTACTTTGTGGAACGCATCGGCGGGGAGCACGTTCAGGTGAATGTGCTCGTGCCGCCGGGGGCCGATGCCCACACCTACGAACCCAAACCGGCGCAACTGCGCGCCTTGGCGCGTTCGCAGGTGTATTTCACCATCGGCGTCGAGTTCGAGAAGGCGTGGATGGGGCGCATCTTGGCGGCGAACCCCTCGCTGCGCGTGGTGGATACGACCCAGGGCATCGAGCGCTTGCCGATGGCGGCCCATAACGAGGCCTCGCGCCTTACCCTGCGCGATCGGCTGAGGGCCATCTTCGGCCGAGGGGCTACCCCCGCCCCCGAAGAGGAGATGGATCCGCACGTTTGGCTCTCGCCGCGCGCGGTGCGCCAGCAGGCCCAGATCATCTATGAGACCCTTGCCGCGTTGGACCCCGCCCACCGCGAGGCCTATCAGGCCAACTTGGCACAATTCCTCGCGGATATTGCTGCGCTCGATCAGGAGATTGCCCAATCGCTGGCGGGGTTGGAATCGCGCACGTTTATGGTGTTTCACCCCGCCTGGGGCTATTTCGCGCGAGATTACGGCCTGACAATGCTCGCCGTGGAGGTGGGCGGCCAGGAACCCAGCCCGCAGGAGTTGGCCCGTATTATCGCCCTGGCCAAGCAGGAAAAGATTCGCGTCATCTTTGCCCAGCCCGAGTTCAGCACGCGCGCGGCGGAGGCCATCGCCCGCGAGATCGGCGGCCAGGTGCTCCTTATCAGTCCCCTGGCGTATGACTGGTTGGGCAACCTGCGCGGGGTGGCCCGCGCCTTTGCCGCGGCAGCCAACCCATAGCCGTGCGATGGCAAGGAGGGGAGATGGCAGAACACGCGATTGAGATCGAACACCTCTGGGCCGGCTACGACCACGAGGCCGTGCTCGAGGATGTCAACCTCACCGTGGAGGAGGGAGATTTTCTCGCGCTCATCGGCCCGAACGGGGGCGGCAAGACGACCCTTCTCAAGGTCATCTTGGGCCTTCTTGAGCCGATGCGCGGCCGCGTGCGCCTCTTCGGGCACGATGTGCGACGCGGCCGCCGCTGGGTGGGCTATGTGCCTCAGCGGGTGGAGATGGATCACGAGTTCCCCATCCGCGTGTGGGATGTGGCGATGATGGGGCGGCTGGGGCAAAGGGGCCTCTTTCGCCGCTACGGCGCACAAGATGAGCGCGCTGTGGAACGCGCCCTGCGCGATGTGGAGATGTGGGACCTCCGCAATCGGCCGATGGGGGAACTTTCTGGCGGGCAAAAGCAAAGGGTGTACATCGCGCGCGCCCTCGCCGCCGAGCCTCGGCTGCTCCTCTTGGATGAACCGACGGCCAGCGTGGACCCCCAAGTGCGCACGCATATTTATGAACTCTTGCGCGCCCTCAACGAACGGGTAACCATCGTGCTCATCTCTCACGATGTGGGGGTGATCTCGGCCTATGTGAAGACGGTGGGCTGTTTGAACCGCCGCTTGTTCTACCATGGGGGCGGGGAAATCACCGAGGAGATGATGGAGCACGCCTATCAGTGCCCGATTGACCTCATCGCCCACGGGCTGCCGCACCGCGTGTTTGCGGAGCACGAGGACCCCACCGAAAGGAGGGCGCTATGATCGAGGCCTTGCAATATGCCTTTATGCGCAACGCGCTCCTCGCGGGCATTTTGGTGAGCATTGCCTGCGGCATCATCGGCACGTATGTGGTGGTCAACCGCATCGTCTTTCTGAGCGGGGGCATTGCCCACGCCGCCTATGGGGGCATCGGCCTGGCCTATTTCCTGGGGCTGCCGCCCGTGTGGGGGGCCATTGGGTTCAGTTTGCTCGCCTCGTTGGGGATGGGCTGGGCACAGCGCAAGACGCGCCAACGGGCCGATACGCTCATCGGGGTGATGTGGGCCATCGGCATGGCCTTCGGCATTATCCTGCTCGATTTGACCCCCGGCTACAAAGCCGACCTGATGAGTTACCTCTTTGGGAGCATTTTGGCCGTCCCTACGGGGGATCTCATCCTTATGGCCGTGCTTGACGGGCTTATCCTCCTGGTGGTGCTCCTTTTGTACAAGGAACTGTTGGCCATCTCGTTCGACGAGACCTTTGCCGCCGTGCAGAACGTGCCGGTGGATGCGCTCTATCTCCTTCTGGTGTGCCTCATCGGCCTCACGGTGGTGATGATGATGCGCGTGGTGGGCCTGATTATGGTCATCGCGCTCCTCACCATTCCAGCGGCCATCAGCGTGCAGTGGGTGCCTTCGCTGCGGCGGGCGATGGTGCTTGCGGCGGGGTTGGCGATCCTTTTCAGCGTGGTGGGCCTGGGCATCTCGTACGCGCTGAACTTGACCTCCGGCGCGAGCATCATTATGGTGGCGGGGTTAGCCTATCTGGCGAGCCTCGTTGGGGTGCGCTGGCGCGCGCGCAAGGCCGCCTCTCGCTTTGCGCTCACCCCTTTGCAGGAGTAGGCAAGGTTGCGCCTCGGCAGGGCAAAGCCCGCCACAAGCGCGAAGATGCAAAAAAAGGCTGTGCCTGCGCAGGCACAGCCCTAAAAAAACAAGCCACCCTCGAGAGTTGAACTCGAAACCTGGCGCTTACGAAGCGTCTGCTCTGCCGATTGAGCTAGGGTGGCGCATCCTGTATTTATTTACAAAAGGCCCCTGATCAAGGAGCCTTTTTGGTGCCCCCGACTGGACTCGAACCAGTACGTCCTGACGGACACAGGCCCTCAACCTGCTGTGTATGCCAATTCCACCACGGGGGCAAGCAAGGCCCATTATATCCCCTTTGGCGGACTTGTCAACTAGGCCGTTGGCACTACAATCAAGGGCAGTGCCACAAGAGGACGCCCTCGGCGGGCTGGGGAGGTGAGACAATGCGCATTGCTCTTGATGCGATGGGGAGCGACCGTGCCCCCTCGGTGGATGTGGAGGGCGCCGTGCGCGCGGCGCGGCGCTTTGGGGTGGAGGTGGTCTTGGTGGGGCGCCAGGAGGCCATCGAGCGCGAGTTGGCGCGCCACGATACGGCGGGGCTAGCGCTGCCCATCGTCCACGCGAGCGAAGTGGTGGAGATGGCCGAACACCCCAGCCAGGCCGTGCGCGCCAAGCGCGATGCCTCCATTGTGGTGGCGATGCGCCTTTTGCGAGAGGGGCAGGTGGATGCCGTCGTCTCGGCGGGGAACTCGGGCGGGGTGCTTGCGGCCTCGCTCTTGAGCGTGGGGCGCATCGGGCGCATTGAGGGCGTCTCGCGGCCGGCGATCTCGACCATTCTCCCCACGCTCACGGGGCGCAGTTTTATGCTCGATATCGGCGCGAATACGGATTGCCGCCCTGAGTGGCTGGCGCAGTTTGCGATGATGGGCGCGGCCTATGCCAAGAAGGTGCTGGGCATTTCTGAGCCGCGCGTGGGGCTTCTTTCCAACGGCGAGGAGGAGACCAAGGGGAGCCAGGCAGTGCAGGCGGCGCACGCCATCCTCAAACAATTGCCCCTTCGCTTCATCGGGAATGTGGAGGGCAAAGACCTCACCCAGGGCCTGGCCGATGTCATCGTCTCCGACGGGTTTGCGGGCAATGTGGCCATCAAGACGGCCGAAGGCACCGCCGCGATGCTCCTAACCCTCCTGCGCCGCGAAATCAAGCGGCGGCCATTGGCCTCCATCGGGGCGCTCCTGGCGAAGCCCGCCTTCCGCGTCGTGGCGCGCGTGCTCGATTACCGCGAATACGGCGGGGGGCCGCTCTTGGGTGTGAACGGCGTGGTCATCATCGCCCACGGCCGATCCGATGCCCTCGCGATGGAGAACGCCATCCGCGTGGCCGTGGAGGCCGTCCGCGCGAACGTGGTGGAGGTCATCCGCCAAGAGATCGCCGCCGTGCAGGCATTGGTGGGCGCCGCCCCAGATGCCAGCCCTGAGGCATAAGCCAACCCTTTTGCTGGAGCAGGTATGGAGCATTTTGTCAATCAACCGTTCTTAACCAAACGCGCCAAGATCGCCCGCTGGGGCAGTTACGTGGGCCTGGGGGCGCTCTTTATCGGGCTGATGAGCAGTATGCGCTACCCCCTTCTTTCCTATGCCTTTTTGCTCATCGGCCTTTTGGGGGCAGCCATCGGCTCGTATATGGCGAACCATTACGTGCGCGAGCCTCGGGCCGATCAGGTTTTGGCGCAGGCCCTCGATGGGCTGGATAAGCGCTTTGCCCTGTATAGTTACTATCTGCCGAGCAACCACGTGTTGGCCTCTCACCTGGGGTTGACGGTGCTTGAGCCGCGCGCCCAAAGCGGCGAGATCACTTTTCAAAAGGGGCGTTGGCATCATCAGGCAGGGTGGCGGAAAATCTTGCAGATTTTCGGCGAGCCTACCTTGGGCCGGCCTGACCAAGACCTTCTGCAAGAGATCAAATGGGTCAAGGAGTGGGTCGAGAAGGCCATGCCCGAGGAAGAGATTCCCGTGAACGGCATCATCGTTTTCACGAACCCCAAGGTGACCCTGAACCTCAAAGATCAGCCCCCCGTGCCGGCCGTCACGGCGGAGGAATTGCCCCGCTTTCTCAAAGAAAGCCCTCGCACGATGCCTGTGCTCACAACGGCCAAACAAAAAGCCTTGCGGAGACTTTTGGATGAGGTGGTGGCGCAGGGGTAAGGCCGCTTGGGCGGCCTGCCCGCAATGGCGCTGGCCCGCGTGGGCGCCTCCCACGGCGATCTTCCTCCTGGCCTTGGCCTTGCGCCTGTGGCGCTTGGGCGAGGCCAACCTGTGGTGGGATGAGGCCCTGGCGATTTGGGCCGTGCGCAAAGGGTTCGTCGGTGTAACCCTTTGGACGGCGGGAGACGTCCACCCGCCGCTCTATTTCTGGGCGTTGTGGGTTTGGGTCAAGGCGTTGGGCACCACGCCTTTTGCAATGCGCTCCCTCTCGGCCCTTTTGGGCGCCTGCACGGCCCTTGCAGCCTATCGGGCCGGGTGGCTCCTCGGCGAGCGGCGGGGTATAGGCCGCGAGGCGGCCCTGTGGAGCGGCCTGTTGGTGGCTTTGGCGCGCTTTCACATCTGGTGGTCGCAAGAGATGCGTATGTACGCCTTGGCCGGTCTCTTGGTGCTCCTTTCCTTGGTCTTCCTCGTCCGCTGGCTGCGCGTGATGTATCGCGATCCTCTCGTTGCGGCGCGCCACCCGCACCTCCTTTGGCTGGGCTATGTGGCCGCCTCCGCTGGGGCGCTGTATACGGTCTACCTCACGGCCTCGGTCCTCGTCGTCGAGAACCTCGTCGTAGGGGTACTCTGGCTCGCCACCAAGGAACGACGGGGTGCGTTGGCCAAAGGGTGGCTCGCCGCGCAGGCGACCATCCTCGTGGCGATCGGGGCCTGGCTTCTCTTCGCCTGGGGGCGAATGCCCACCTGGTCTCGCACGGAGGGGCCGCCGGGCGTGGGCTTTTTTGTCCAACTCTATGCCACGCTCCTCACGACGGGCATTTCCACCTATATCTACCGCTATGGGGGCCTCCTTTTTGTGCCTTTGGCGACCCTGGCGCTGGGGGGGCTGCTCTTCCTGCGGCGCGGCGGGATGGAAGGTCGCGCCCACCGTGCGGATCGGGTGGAAGGGGCGCTCTTTGCCTTGGCGGCTACGGTGCCGGCCGCTGCGGTGTATGCGAGCACCATCCCACGGGGCCTCTTTTACACCCCCCGTTTAGAGGCGCGGTACTTTTTGCCCTATGCGCCGGCCTTTTGGGTGCTCCTCGGTGCTGCCTTGGCGCACCTTCGGCGGCGCTGGCGCGTTCTAGGCGGGGTGCTGGCCGGGCTTCTCTTGGCCCAGTGGCTGGCCGTCTTGCCGAGTTATTATGCGGGGCGCTTTTATCGCGATACGCTCCAGACGATGGTCCGCGCCATCGTGAGCCAGGCCCAACCGGGAGATGCTGTCTTGCTCGATTCGGGCGGGCGCTACCCCATCTTCCTCTACGATTATGACGGCCTACCCTCGGGGGTTTGGAAGCCCCCCTTTGAGGCGGTATCCCTCGCCGAAGAGCCGCTCCGCGAGGATCAGGTGGAGGCCTGGATGGCCGCCAAGGCTCCCCTCTATGAGCGCATCTGGCTTGCCGAGGTGGACGTGGCTCTGACCGACCCCGAACGCCTCATCGCCCAGCACCTCGATAAGGCCTATCAGCAGGTGGCGGAATGGCACTATGGCGCGAACCGCTTGGTGCTTTATGACCGCCAGGGGAGGCCACCGATGCTCACGGCGACGGGCTTGGGGCCTCAGGTGGCGGCAAACGCCCCTGTGGGAGGGGCGGGGCTGCTGTGGGGGTGGGATCTCCCCATCCGCCGCGTGCCGCAGGATGCCGTGGTGCATCTCTCGCTCCTTTGGGCGCGGACGCCCACCGAACCCGTGGAGATCATCCTGCGCGGGCCGAAGGGCCAGGCCGTGATGCGGCGCACGGCTAGCCAGGCGGCGGGGGCGCTCTTTATGCGCCAGCAGTTCGATTTCCCCATCGGGCCGCATCTGGCGCCGGGCGTCTATACGTTCGAGGTCTCGCCCCCCTTGCCGGAGGGCAAGACGTTGGGGACGATCCGCGTGGTGGGCATTCGCGGTTGGCCTATAGCGGGGGAGCCTCAAGCGCGGCTGAACGTGCGCTTTGGAGAGTCTATCCTCCTCGAAGGGTATGCCCTTTACCGGGGGATGCGCCCAGGCCTTTTACGGCGCCCCTCGGGCGATACGGTCATCCTCGACCTGTACTGGCGCGCCTTAGATACGCCGCCGCAGGATTTTACCGTCTTTACCCACCTCTTGGGCGCGGCCTATAACCCGCGCACGCAAGGGCCTGTCTGGGGCCAGCACGATGCGCCCCCTGTGGAGGGGGCCTGGCCCACGAGCGCCTGGCGCGCCGGAGACCGCATCGTCGATCGGCATATCCTCGTCCTCGATGCGGAGGCCCCCGAAGGGGATTATCAGATTGAAGTGGGCCTGTATGACCTGGCGAGCGGCGAGAGGCTGCCGGCCTTTGCCGAAGACGGGCATTCGCTCGGCGACCGCGCCCTGCTCGATGCGGTCGTTCGCCTCAAAGTGGGCAAATAGGCGAGAGTTAAGCGGGGTTCGCTGGCACGGCGTACGAGAGGTATTTGCTCCATACCTCGTGCGCCGGCGCATGGGCAAAGATGACGATGGCCAAATAGTGCGGTTTGCTCGGGCGGGAACGCAGGGACATATGGGCCTCTTCGGGGGTGCGCGAACCCTTGCGCAAGTTGCACGCCTTGCAGGCGCAGACGACGTTATCCCACGTGGTGGTGCCGCCGCGCACTTTGGGGATGACGTGATCCATCGTCAATTCGGATTTGGGCGGGGTGGCGCCGCAATACTGGCAGGTGTAATTATCGCGCAGGAGAAGCGCCCGCCGCGTGAGCGGGATATTGACCTGCCGAGGCACGCGCACATAGTACACCAGGCGGATCACGAGCGGCGTGGGCAAAGAGACGTTTGCCGCGTGGATGTAGCGATCCGCCGCCTCGAGGATTTCGGCCTTGTCTTTGAGCAAGAGCACGATGGCGCGCCGCAGGCTGACGACGCTGAGGGGTTCGTAGGTGGCATTGAGCACCAGAACGGCATCCATAGTTGACCCCTGTGCCCACACGGTTTGCTTATGAGTATAGCATCGGCGAGAGAGCGTGTCAATCTTACCCCGTTTTTTTGCTTGACAGCACCTCAAGAACGTCGCAAGATGTATCGGTGCGCCCCTAGGAAGGGCAACTCCGGCGGAGTAAGGAGGGAGATATGTCTCGCATTCTCAAAGTGGGGTTGGCCGGTTGTGGGAGCGTCTCTCAACGGGGGTTGATTCCTCACCTCTCCCAGCCCGATCTGCGGGATCGGATCGAGTTCCGGGCGGTGATGGACCCCGTGGAGGGCCGCGCCAAAGCCACGGCGGAACGGTATCACATCCCGCTGTGGTATGAGGATTATGACGAGATGCTCGAGAAGGCCGATCTGGACGTGGTGGTCATCGCCTCGCCCATCGGCTTTCATTTTGAGCAGGGGATGAAAGCCGTCCAGGCGGGCAAGCACGTCCATTTTAACAAGACGATGACCACCACCAAGGCCGAGGCCGACGAACTGATCGCCGCGGCTAAGGCGAAAGGCGTGAAACTGGTGGCCTCGCCGGGGCAAATGCAGCGGGCCATACACCAAGAGGCCAAGCGCCTTCTCCAAGAGGGCGTCATCGGGCAACTGTACTGCGCCATCACAGGCCGCTCGTGGATCGGCCACGAGTATGAGAGTTTCCGCGAAGGCGAGGATATCATCTCAAACGTGAACCCCCTGTGGTACTATCAGAAGCGCGCCGGCGGCGGCCCAATGTACGATATGGTCGTCTATTCGATGCACACGCTCACGGGCATCCTCGGCCCGGCCAAGCGGGTGATGGGTATGTCCGGCATCGGCCTGCCGGAGCGGCGCTTCAAAGATCAGCGCGTCGTGGTGGATATGGACGATAACACGCACCTCCTCATCGAATTCGATAAGGGCGTGTTCGCCCACGTGTATGGGACGTTTGCCTCTGGCCCGCGGCGGCCCGAACTCCAGTTCTCCGGTTCCTCGGGGAGTATGGACCTGGGGCGCGAGGGCATCAAAGTGTACGGCGACCCGGCGCTCTTTGGCGTGCGGCAGGCCGTACTGGAGGCGCCGGCGAGCGCCTTCGGCAACCTGCCCTATGTTACGGGGGTGCACGTGAATTTGCCGGAGAGCCACGTCTTTTCGGATATTATGCACTTGGTGGATTGCGTGCTGAATGACAAGGAGCCGGTCGTCTCGGCGGAACATGCGCGGCACGTCATCGAGATTTTTGAGGCGGGGTATCGCTCGGCCCAAACGGGCCAAGTCCAAGAGATCACGACGACGTTCTAGGTTCGAAAAAAGGGAGGAAAGGGAAAATGAAGGTCCTTGTAACGGGTGCCAGCGGTCGGTTTGCGGAGTTTATGGTCAAGGCCTTGCGCGGCCGGCACGATATCGTGCTCTTTGCGCGGTCTCAACCGCCGGAGGATCGTGCCGACTTGCCGTGGGTTCAGGGCGACCTCACGAACTATGAGGATTGCCTCCGTGCGGTGCAGGGGGTGGATGCCATCCAGCATCTCGGCGCCGTGCCCTCGCCCAGCGATGTGCCGGGCTATAACGAGCGGCGCGCCGCGATGGGCCTGCCGCCACGCCCCTTTGACGCGACGATGATGACGAACATTATGGGCACGTACTATCTCCTCAAGGCGGCGGTGGAGGCAGGGGTCAAGATCGTCGTGATGACGGGGTCGAACTGCGCCTTCGGTCACGGGTTCCGCACCTCCGGCAGACCCTTCCCCATCAAGTATTTGCCGCTCGATGAGAAGCACCCCTCGGATGTGGAGGACTCGTACTCCTATTCCAAGTTGGTGGGCGAGGAGATGCTCGCGTGGTTCACCCGCGCCTACGGCCTGCGCACCTATATGACGCGCCCGGCCGGCATTTGCCCGCCCGAGCGGCTCCAGCGTATGGCCGAGACTGCGGCGCCCTGCACGGGCTGGTCGGACTGGATGTGGGGCTATGTGGCGAGCGAGGACCTCGCCGAACTCCAGTTGATGCTGATGGAAAAGGCCGAGCAACTCCCGCCGCACGATGTATTCGTGGCCAACGGGCTGGATAGCACGCTCCTTGAGCCGAGTTTGGAGGTCATCGAAAAATTCCGGCCGGACCTCTTGCCCGTCTCGCAAAAGATGACGGGGCACCGCGCTTTCTTCTCGGTGGAGCACGCCCAAGAGGTGGTGGGCTGGACGCCCAAACATAGTTGGCGAGATTACCTCAAATAGGGGCGCGATATATCGCGCCCCTCGCGAGGGAACAGGGGTTTTCTAGGGCTGTAAGCCCATATCATCTTCTCATAGGAGAGAACAAGATGGCAAATCGGGTGAAAATTGGGATTATCGGAACGGGCCAAATCGGGACGCGCCATATTGAGAACTATGCGCAGATTCCCGAGGCCGAGATGGTGGCGGTGTGCGACGTCCGCGAGGATGTGGCGCGGGCCGTGGCGCAGAAATTCGGCATCAAAGACGTGTACACCGACTACCACGAACTGCTCAAGCGCGATGACATCACCTCGGTGGATGTGTGCCTGCACAACCGCTTCCATTGCCAGGTTACGGTGGATGCGCTCAAGGCGGGGAAAAACGTCTACTGCGAAAAGCCAATGTCTTGGACGTACAAAGAGGCCAAGTTGATGTACGACACGGCCAAGCAGTTGGGGCGGATGCTGCACATCCAACTGGGCACGCTCTATGCGGCGGAGGCGCGCGCCGCCAAGCGGCTCATTGATGACGGCCAGTTGGGCGAGATTTATTTCGCCAAGACGATCCACTATCGCCGGCGCGGGCGGCCGTGGGTGGATGGTTACGGCTCGGCCGCCTTTGTAAACACCTCCACCTCCGGCGGCGGCGCGATGCTCGATATGGCCGTCTACCACATCGCGCGGATGGTGTACCTCCTGGGGAACCCCGATCTCATCAGCGTTTCGGGCAGCACCTATCAGAAACTCTGGGGCAATATGTACCCCGATCGGCGCGAGAGCGGCAAATATAACGTCGAGGAACTCGGCATGGGGTTCGCGCGCCTGGCGGGCGGCGTCAGCCTCTGGTTGGAGGAGGCCTGGGCCATCCACTCCGAGGACCCCGATGCGGATTACATCTATGGCGATAAGGCCGGCATCCGCATCTCGCCGGCGCCGCTCACCTACTTTACCACCTTCTCCGATATGGAGATGGACGCGACCTTTGACGTTAAGCAGGCCGATTGGCGCTGGCAGCAGTGCTTCCCCGAGACGGTGTGGTACACCTCTTCGCAAAAGCACTGGATGGGCGCCCAGTTGGGGTACGTGCCGCTCCTCGATACGGCGGGCATCGCCCTCAAGACGGCCTTCATCACCGAAGGGGTCTATCTCTCCCAGCACCTAGGGCGCGAGGTAACCGCTGCCGAGATCGAAGCGGCTGACCCAGCCACCTACCGGCCGGCCTAAACAAGGAGAATGCAGGATGAAAGTCTCGATCATTTCCTTTGCTTTCGTGCGGATGATGCAGGCGGGCACCGTGGACGTTTTCGGCTACCTAGAGACGGTAAAATACCGTTTCGGCCTAGAGGCGGCGGATATCTGGAACTTTATGCTCACCAGCCTGGATAAGGACTATCTGGCTAAGGTGAAAGCTGCCCTCTGCGAACGCGAACTCGTCTTGGCGGACCTGGCCTGCGACCGCTGCCACGTGTGGGAGGATGACCCCGACCTGCGCGCCAAGATGAACGAGAGCGCCTGGGCGCACATCGAAGCGGGCGAGTACCTCGGGGCCAAGACTATCCGCATTGACGCGGGCGGCGCGCGGGAGAATATGGAGTGGACGAACGAGCAGTTCGACTATATCGCCGAGATGTTCCGCAAGTATGCTCAGCGCGCCTACGATAACGGCTACAAGATCGGCCCTGAGAACCACTGGGGGCCGGAGGATGTGCCGGAGAATATGGTCAAACTGTGCCAGGCGGTGGATAGCCCCGCCTTTGGTGTGCTCCTGCACATCGGCCGGTGGCGCGGCGAGAACGCCGCCCAAGGCGATGAGATGGTGGCCCCGTGGGTGATGCACGCCCATGTAACACCTTCCACGCCCGAGGCCGAACTGCCCGCCAAACTGGCGATGTTGCGCGATGCGGGGTTCCAAGGCTACTATAGCGCCGAACTGGTGAGCGATAGTTATGCCGAGTTGGGTCTACAAATCGCGCGCATCCGCAACGTCCTTGACCGCTGGCGCCTTGAGGGGAAATAGGTTCGCCGGGGCACGCCTTTGGGCGTGCCCCTCTTACGTTCGAAGGAGGGTTCGATATGAAAAATAGTGCTGTGGGAATGGGAGTGGTCGGTGCGGGGTCTATCGGCATCCGCGCGGCGCTCGAGCACCTGAGCCTGCCCGATGTGCAGGATCGCGTCTATCTCGCCGCCGTGTGCGACCCCGTCCCCGGCCGCGCCGAGGCGGCCGCCAAAAAGTACGGCGTCAAGGCCTGGTACCTCTCCTATGAGGACCTTTTGGCTGACCCGAATGTGGATGCCGTTACGCTCTGCTCGCCCATTGGGCTGCACTATGAGCAGGCCCTGATGGCCATCGAAGCGGGGAAGCACATCCACTTTAACAAGACGATGACCATCACCCTGGCCGAGGCGGATGAGGTTATCGCCAAGGCCAAGGCCAAAGGGGTCAAACTCGTGGCCTCCCCTGGGATGATGCTCTACCCGGCCAACCAGAGGGCGCGTCGGCTCATCTTGGAGGGCAAACTGGGCCTTCTCGCCTGGGCGCTCACCGGGGCGGCCGGCGTGGGGAACTATCATCTGAACGAGCCGGTGCGCCAAGGGAGCGACGTCTTGAGCAACATCGCCCCCATTTGGTACTTCCGCAAGCCGGGCGGCGGCCCGCAGTATGACGTAACGGTCTACTGCCTGCACATCCTCACGGGCATCGTGGGGCCGGCCAAGCGCGTCACGGGCTTTTCGGGCCTCCTCATCAAGGAGCGCGAGTTCCGGGGCGAAAAGTTCACCTGCGATATGGACGATAACACCTTCCTCGTGCTCGATTTTGGAGATGCCTTCTATGCCTACGTGTACGGCGCGGTGACGGGGCACCCCACGGTGGGGTTCCAGCCCAACATCTATGGCACCGAGGGGGCTATCGAGGGGTTCAAGTTTGGAGAAATGGACCTCACCAAGCCCTCTAACTTTGAGCCACACCAGGTAGGCCCGCACGCCACGATGCAAGAGCGCCACGTGTTCGAAGATATGATGCAACTCGTGGATTGGATCCGCGAGGATAAACCCACCATCGTCACCGCCGAGCACGCCCGCCACGTTATCGAAATCATTGACAAGGGCTACCAGGCGGCGGCCACGGGGCAAACGCAGGAACTCGTGACCACCTTCGAGACCTTGCCTCTTGAGGCGCTTGCGGAACTCCCCACGGAGTAAAGACCTCAACCTCCCGCAGGTTCAAAACCTGCGGGAGGTTGACTGGTTCGCCGCGTGAAACCTCCCGCGCGCTCCCGAACGCGCGGGAGGTTCTCGTAAACCCTATTTCCCCACCACGTAGGTGCCCGCCACCTTATCTCCCAAGCGCTGCTTGGTGGGCGAAGAGGCGACGATGATGGCCCCCACGATGTAGCCAAACAGCCCATCCACAATGCGCAATAGGTTGCGCACGAGAGACTTGCCAAAGCCGGGCTTGTTGCCGTTGGCATCCACAATGCGCATCCCCAAGATGCGCTTGCCCAAGGTGCCGCCGTAGGCCTCCAGCACGATATAGTAGGCGATGCCAATGATGGAGACGAGGAACGCCGGGCCATAGATCTTCCCCGGATTGACGTACCCCGTACGCGCTGCGCGCATCAGCGTGGCGCCCATCAGTAAATACGTCGGGATGCTCAAGATGACGCCGTCAATGAGCGCCGCGAAAAAGCGAGGCCAAACGCCCTTGTAGTTAAACGCCGGTGGGGCCATCTCCCCAGGCGGCATATAGCCCGGGGCCGAAGGCCCAAGGGCAGCCGGCGCGCCGTAGGCCGGCGGGGGCGGCACAAAAGGCGGCGTATAGGCCGGCGGGGTGGAGACAGGAGGGGGCGCCGAAGGCGGTGTGTACGGGGCGCTAGGCCCGTAGGTAGGTCCGGCGCTGTAAGGCGCGCCCGCCGGCGGCGGAGGGGGCGGCGTTGCGCGGTAGGCCGGCCCAGGTGCGGGCGGCGCGCTAGGGGGTACGTAGGCCGGGGGCGGCGTTACGGGCGCGGCAGATGGCTGGGGTGGCGGCGTTACAGGCGCGGATGCCGCCGGTTGGGCCGGGGCCTCGGCGGCAAGGCGCTGGCCACAATAAGGGCAAAACTTGACGCCAGGCTCCACCTCTTGGCCGCACTGCGGGCACGTGAGGGGGAGCGGCGCGCCGCATTCGCGGCAAAATCGGTAATTCGGGGCATTTTCTGCCCCACAACGTGGGCACCGCATACGATCATCCTCCTTGTGATACGGGTCAGGGATCAGCCGATACTCGCAGTGTAACCCATTATACAGAGAAAATGCAACTGCAAGGCCCGCCCCGTTCGAAGGCTGGACATTGCGCGGCAAGAAAGGTTATACTTGGCCTCACTGCGCTTGCTGGGAGGTGAAGATGGTCGGGAACGAGGCGCCCATCCGGCTCAAGATCGCCTATTTGGGGGGTGGCAGCCGGGGTTGGGCGCGGATGCTTATGCAAGATTTGGCCCTGTGCCCCTCCTTAGGGGGCGAGGTGTACCTGTATGACATCAATCTGGAGGCCGCTCGGCTGAACGAGGCCTTGGGGAATTGGATTCAGCGGCAGCCCGGCGTGGTGGCCGATTGGCGCTACCGCGCTGTGCCCACCCTCGAAGAGGCCCTGCGCGGCGCCGATTTCGTCGTGTGCTCCATCCAGCCGGGGCCGCTGGAGGCTATGGAGCAAGATTTGGCCATCCCCGCGCGCTATGGGCTGCTTTACCCGGTGGGAGATACCATCGGCGCGCCCGGCCTGATGCGCGGCCTGCGCGCGGCGCTCATCTATGAGGGGTTTGCCCACAACATCGAGGCATTCTGCCCAGGGGCTTGGATCATCAACTACACCAACCCGATGACCATCTGCACTCGCACGCTGACCAAGGCTTGCCCCGGCCTAAAGGTCTTTGGCTGCTGCCATGAGGTGTTCGGCGCGCAAGAACTGCTGGCCGATTTGGCCGCGCAGTATTGGGGCATTCCCCGGCCTCGTCGCCAGGAAATCGAAGTCAACGTGCTCGGCATCAACCATTTCACGTGGATTGACCGCGCCACCTATCGCGGGAGGGATTTGCTCGCCCTGGTGCGGCACCACATCGCCCAGGAAGGGGTTATGCGCCCCTACACCCGCGAAGAGGTGCTTTCCTGGGGGAACTATTTCACCTGCGCGCATCAGGTGAAATTCAGCCTGTTCGAACGCTACGGGCTTTTGCCCGCGGCGGGGGACCGGCATATCGCCGAGTTCGTGCCGGGGTTTACGGTGGATGAGGAGACGGTGTACCGCTATGGGTTTTCGCTCACCCCTATGTCTTACCGCTATGCCCGGTGGGCCGAAGCACCGGAGCAAACACGCGCCCTTATGGCGGGCGAACGCCCCTTCGCATTGAAGCCTTCGGGGGAGGAAGGCGTCCAGCAGATGTGCGCCCTTTTGGGCTTGGGCGATATGATGACGAACTGCAATTTGCCCAACGAGGGGCAGATTGCCAATTTACCGCTGGGGGCCGTGGTAGAGACGAACGCCTACTTTGCTCAGGATAGCGTGCGGCCCATCGTGGCGGGTGCGCTGCCGCCGGGCGTGCTCAACCTGGTCGAGCCTCACGTGCGCAATCAGGAGATGATCGTCGAGGCCGCCCTGACGCGCAATGTGGATTTGGCCTTCCAGGCCGTCTTCAGCGATCCGCTCACGCATTTGCCCATAGACCGTGCGTGGGCGATGTTCCGAGAGATGCTCGAGGCGAATAAGGCTTACCTGCCCGGTTTGGTATAAGGCCGCAGGGCGCTTGCCTTGGTTCCCGCGGGGCGATACAATCGCGGGCAATTCCGATGGATGGGGTGGAGGCATGGCGGAACCTTGGTACGTCCTCTTTACCAAGCCGTTAAAAGAGCGCGCCGTGTATGACCGTTTGGCCAAACAGGGCGTCGAGGTCTATTTGCCGTTTTACCCTTTGACTGCCTCTCGACGGGCGCCCAGGCCGCTCTTCCCGCGCTATCTCTTTGCGCGGTGGGAGTTTGAGGCCTTGGCGCTCGATGCCATCCGCTGGACGCCGGGGTTGGTGAGCATCTTGCGGTTTGGCGAGGAATATGCCCGGGTGCCCGAGGAGATCATTGCCCATATTCAACGGCGCATTGCCGAGTGCGGTGACCCTCATCAAGTGCCCTTCCAAGCGGGCCAACGGGTGCGCTTTCAAGAGGGGCACCCCCTGGCCAACCTGGAGGCCATCTTTGAGCGCCCTTGTTCGGATGCCAAGCGGGCCTGCGTGCTCCTTGAGATCTTGGGGCGGCTGACGCGCTGTGAGGTCGAGTTCAGCGCGCTCGAACCGGTGGAAGGACCTGCCGTGTGGCGCGTGGGGTATGCATCGCAGAACTGATTGCCGATGAAACGATTCCCGCTCTTTTGGCCTAGGAAGGGATTTCGCCTCACCCTAGGGCACGTGATATGGGCGCTCCTCTTGGGGCTTATCGCCGTGCGGCTCATCGTGGCGGGGCTAGGCCAAGAGGCCCCTTCGCCCTCTGTGGAGGTCGCGCCCACGGCGGCAGAGGGGTTCGCGCCTTCTCCCACCGAGCCGACACACACGCCCATTCCAACCCATTCCCCCACGGTCACGGCTCCCCCGCCAACGCAGGCTCTCACGCCGACGCCTGCGCCCCCTACCAAGACGCCGACCCCTACGCTGACCTTGACGCCCACTCTGCCCCCCTCGCCGACGCCCTTCCCCGTGACGGCTTGGGGGGATATGCCTCGCGGCGCCATCGGGCGCATCGTCATCCCCGCGATTGAGCGCGATGCGCCGATCCTCGAGGTGGGCTGGCATATCGAGGAAATCGGCGGGCAGAGGGTGGCCGTGTGGGATACGTTGAGCGGGGCCGTGGGGCATCATCGCGGTAGCGCCCCTCTGGGGGGGCCTGGCAATACGGTGCTTTCGGGGCATACAGGGGGGAAGGGCGGCGGCGTGTTTCGCCGACTGTGGGACCTCCAACCGGGCGATGAGGTGTGGATCATCACGCGCGAGGGGCAAGAATATCTGTACATCGTTGAGGAGGTCCTCAAACTGCAAGAGGTGGGGGCGAGCCTGGAACAGAGGTTGCAAAACGCCCGCTATATGGACCCCACCGAAGACGATCGGCTGACGCTCATCACCTGTTGGCCCGAATGGGCCTATACCCATCGGGTGGTGGTCATCGCACGCCCTTACCGTGGATGATGGAACAGCAACGCTCTCCTTGGGAGGTTTTCGGCCGTGGGGTGGCGGCTTTCATCGGCCTCTTGCTGATCGCCGCTCTACAACGTGCGGCGGGCGGGCCTTGGTTGCGCCGCCCGCCGGGTGGGCCGGGCTTGGTGGCTGCGGTGTGGCCCACAACCGCTCAACTGGGGCAGATCGCGCCCCTCTGGTATTACACCTATGGCTTCAGCGGCCCCACGGTGCCGGGCTATGAGCGCGTTTACCTCGTCCCCTGGCACTATGACGACGAGGCCCTAGCGCGCGCCCTCAAAGAGCACCCCGGCCAGTGGTGGATGGTGGGCAACGAGCCGAACGACCCCACGCAAGATAACCTTTCGCCGGCGGCCTATGCCGCCTTTTACCACCGTTTTGTCGAGGCGGCGCGCCGCCTGGACCCCACCTGTCGCATAATGCCTGCCGGCATCGCCAATGCCGACTGGGGTTGGGCGCATGACTTTCGCGCAAGTTACCGCGCCCAGTATGGCCGTTACCCCCCTGTGGATGCCTGGAATATTCACAATTATATCCTTGAACCGGAACGCGCCCCGTGGGACTTGCAGGCCTTCCAAGAACGCATCATCACCTTTCGAGAATGGATGGCCCGTGTAGGCGAGGGAGATAAACCCCTCGTCTTGAGCGAGTTTGGCGTGCCCCAAAAGCGCCTGGCAGATGGATCCGAAGTGCCCCCGGAAGAGGTCATCCGTTTTATGCGAGCCAGCGTCCGCTGGCTCGCGGAGACGGGTTACGTCCAAAGTTGGGCCTGGTTTGCCAACGATACCCAAGGGCGATTTGGCGGCGACCTTTATGACGCCCAGGGGGGGTTGACTCCTTATGGGCAAGCCTACCGCGATGCGATTGCGGCGTTGAGGTCTAAAGCCCGATGAGGCGCTCTATTCGGCAACTCGCCTTTTGGCTCCTGGTTGTGGCCTTTTGTGCGGCCGTTTACGAAGGGGTAACGACCTATTGGGGGCTGAGGACAACCCTTCGGCACCTGCGAGAGGATGGGGTGGCCCTCTACCAAGAGGTGCAAAGCGCGGGGATGCCCAGCCCAGACCGGGCAGGCGCTTTGCGACGCGATATGGAGAGCCTGGAACGTTTTTTGCGCACCTTCGAAAGGCTCGGGCGGCACCTTCCTAGGCCGCGCTGGTGGCCCTGGCTGGAGAGGCGCGTCGCTTTTCTCCAGCACACGCTGAGCGCAACGGCCGACCTGGCTACGGCGGCTTGGTGGGCCGCCGTGCGCTTGGAAAGTGCGGCGGATCATTTCGGCCTCATCACGACGGCTACGGGCACCCCTTTTGTGATGGAAGAGGATCCCCTCCTCGCCGCCCTCAAATCGTTCGCGCAGGATCGCGAGCGTCTCGTTCAAGCCCAAGGGCATTTTTCAGAAGCGGCCGCTATCGCCCGGCAGGCCGGGGGCCGGCTTGCCGACCTCGCGCCCTATGCTGAGGCCGGCGCTTGGGGGGCACGGGCACTGGTCATCGCGCCGCACCTTTTTCGCCAAGGGCAGCACACGGTGCTTCTCCTCGTGCAAAATAGCGACGAGTTGCGCGCCACAGGGGGGTTCATCAGCGGCGTGGTGGTGCTGCGCTTCGATGGGGCGAGGCTCCTTTCGGCGGATTACCGGAATAGTTACGATATCCCCACCGGCCCCGAGCCACCGCCGGCACCGCCCGACCCCTTGCGCGAGATTATGCTCGCGCCCGTGCTCGTCTTCCGCGATGCGAATTGGTCGCCAGATTTCCCCACCTCGGCCCACGTGTTGGCCTCGCTCTACCAGAGCGGCACGGGCGAAGAGGTCTCTGCCGTGATCGCGATGGATACGGCCTTCGTCAGGATGTTCCTCGGTGCGTTAGGCGCGGTTCCCGTGCCTGGCTATGAGGTTACGATCACCCAAGAGAATGCCATCGAGGTGGCTATCGGTTTTTGGGAGGCGCCCATCGGCGCGCCCTCCATCCGCGAGCGGCAGATGGATTTTCAGGCTTGGCTCGCGCACCGCAAGGATTTCGGCGGTGCGGTGTTGAAGGCTATCTTGGCGCGCGCCCGCGCGCTCAGCGTACGCGACGGGGCGCGTTTGGCGAGTGCCATCGGCCCGGCGGTTGAGCAGAAACACCTTCTATTCTGGGCGGCGGATCCCCGCGCCCAGGAAGCCATAGAACGGTTCGGTATGGCGGGCGCCTTGGCCCAAGGCGAGGGCGATTACCTTTTGGTAGTGGATACGAATATGGGCTGGAATAAGGTGGATCGGCACATCGCCCGTGCTATCGCCTATGAGGTTACGCTTGGGGAGCGCCCTGAGGGGCGCATCTGCCTCACATACCGTAACCAGGCCAACGTGCACCTCGAACGTTGTGAACATCGCGCCGCGTATGGGGATTCCTACGAAGCGCTCACCGAGCAGTGCTATTGGGATTACGTGCGCGTCTTTGTGCCCGAGGGGAGCGATCTGCTCAGCGCGGAGGGCGTGGAGGGCGATGTGCGCATCGGCGAGGAGGAGGGTAAACGGACGTTTGGGGCACTTCTCGTCGTACCCCCGCAGGAGGAGCGCTCTATATGCCTGACGTACCGCTTGCCCGATTATATCCTCGGCGGTCAGGGGGGCAATAGGGCTTACCGCCTCACGGTGCAGAAACAAGCCGGCATCGAGGGCGTGCCCTTGGCGGTTACGGTTCGTGCTCTCCAGGGCACGTTGGTTGCCCCACCGCCGTGGGAGGCCCTCGACGCGCAGACCCTCCTTCTCAAAACCCATCTGGAAGCCGATCTCGCCGGCATAACCATAGGGTGGGAAGGCCCCTGATGACCCCACGCGCGTGGGGCGCCTCCCAGGCTTTTGACGGCGCGCGCAAAGTGTGGGATACTCGCGCTTTGTGGCTCCGAACATACCGCTAGAGATGAGGGCGCCCTATGTGGGTGGCTTTTGCTTCGGCCTTTAGTTGGGCTTGTACGACGATTATGCTGCGCGGTTTGGCCGCGCGCATGGATAGTTTTTTGGCCAACGGCCTGCGCACAGCGGTTGGGCTGCTTTTGGTCGTCCCTCTCGCTTTACTGACCGAGGGGCCTCAAGGGTATGCCGCCCTCACGCCGGGCTTGGTCGCCCTCCTGGGGGGATCGGTCATCCTTGGCGGTGTGTTGGGAGATTCGCTCTATATCGGCGCGCTTCAGCGCATCAGCGTGGGGCGGGCCTTCCCTGTGGCGAACAGTTACCCCTTGTTCACCTTTCTTTTCAGCGTGCTCCTCTTGGGCACTCCTCCTACGTGGGAGATGCTGGCCGGGATGATCCTGGTGATGGCCGGCGTGTACTTTGTGGCGCGCCCCAAAAAGCATATTGCCCCCCGCGAGGAACCGGCACCTGATCGCCGCTTGCTTCTGCAAGGGCTGGCAATGGCGGGGGGTGCGGCCATCCTCTGGGGGCTGAATACGGTCATCCTCTCCATCGGCCTACGCGAGGTGCACAGCGCCGTGGCGAACAGCGTGCGTATGCCTGTGGTGGCTGTGGGGTCGCTCTTGGTCGCGGCGGTGCGGGGCAAACTGCCCACTATTCGGCAAATAGACCGCCGCAGCCTGATCCTCCTCATCGCCACGGGCCTATGGGGCGCTGGGTTGGGCAGCACCCTTTATGTGGCGGGGGTCGAGGCCGTTGGCCCGACGCGTATGGCCACCATCGGCGCGGCCTCGCCCCTCTTTGCCGTGCCGCTCACGGCGCTCTTTCTCAAAGAGCGCCCCACTCGCTACACTTTGCTCGGCACCATCCTGACCATCGCAGGTGTGATGCTCGTCATCTAGCGCCGCGCCAAGAGTTCCAAAATGGCGCCCAACTGTGCCGTGCCATCGCAATAGGCATAACAGCCGCCGGGGAAATCTCCCGTTTGCACGGCCGGAATGCCCACTTCCTCCAGGCGCGCTACCGCCCCCTCCATATGGCCCACGTTGAAGGCGATATGATGAAGGCCTGGGCCGTGCGCATTGAGGAAATCGCGCCAGGTGCTGGGCGTCTCATCTGGCTCGATGAGTTCGAGGCGCACTTGGCCCATATCGAAGAAAGCGAGTTTGGCGGTGGCCGAGGAGGGCTGGCCGTGGTAGCGCGTGTTCGCCTCGGGCTGATCTCCCGCGACGTGCCAAGCGGGCACGGGCACCCCCAGGACGGCCGCCCATGCCTTGGCGGCTGCCTCGATATCCTCGACCACGATAGCGACTTGGCAAATGGCTTGCGGCGAAAGGATTCCTTCGGGCATAGTCGGGTTCCTCCTAAAAAGCGGATGGGCGCAGTATAGGCGCCTTGGGGAAGCAGGGCAACCTTTCAGGGGTTTGAAGAATTATTTTATAGTAGATAAAATACAAGTGCTACGAAAGGTGTGTGGAAGCCAGAGGGGAGATCGCATGGATTATATCAAAATCGCGGCGTCGTTCGATCCATCGGCAGACGTTATCCTTTACGAGGGAGATTGCTTGGACCTTCTATCTCAAATTCCTGATGGATTCGTACAGCTCATCGTAACTTCGCCACCGTATAACCTTGGCAAACCTTATGAGAGCCGCCTCGATATGGGTGAGTATCTAGCGCAACAGAAAACGGTGATTGCTGAGTGTGTGCGGGTTCTCAAGAATACTGGCAGCATCTGTTGGCAAGTGGGTAACTATGTAGAAAATGGCGAGATCATTCCCCTCGATATTGTGCTCTATCCGATTTTTGATGCCTTCCACTTGCATTTACGCAACCGCATTATTTGGCATTTCGGTCATGGGCTGCATGCGTCGAAACGGTTCTCCGGCCGATACGAGGTCATCCTTTGGTTTACGAAAAGCGATACTTATACATTCAATTTAGATGCGGTGCGTGTCCCTCAGAAGTATCCTCAAAAAAAGTATTTCAAAGGGCCCAAAAAAGGGCTTCTCTCGGGGAATCCATTAGGAAAGAACCCGAGCGACGTATGGGAAATTCCCAATGTGAAAGCAAATCACGTAGAAAAGACGATCCATCCTTGTCAATTTCCGGTTGAACTCATTGAACGCCTCGTATTAGCGATGACCGATGAAGGTGACTGGGTTTTAGACCCGTTTATTGGCGTAGGAACGAGCGCAATCGCTGCCCTTATGCATAACCGTAAAGCCATCGGCGCGGAGATTATGCCTGAATATGTGAAAATTGCGAGAGAACGCGTTCGTCTCGCAGAAGAAGGTGCTTTACGCATTCGACCTATGACGCGCTCGGTTTATGACCCCGATATGCCTTCGGCAAATGTTCCTCCCCAGGTCATTCACTTAAGGCCGCGTGTTGCCCAGCCCGAGCTTTTCGAAACGGATTCGCATTACATCGCGCCGGAGCAGGGGAAATGAGAATTGTTTACGAATACTCTCACCTCGGGGGAGCAGAGATTCTCCAGGTACGGTACCCCGACTGTGAGCGCGAAATCGCCGACGTTATCTCGAGGGTAAAGGCGCAGAAAAACAAGATCAGTAGCGAGAAAACGATGCCCGGGCGGGCGCTTTTTTCGCCCAAGGATATGAATGACCAGTTTCGAGAGGCTTTCAGATCGAAAGGGTATATGGAACTGCGCGATACGTACACCATCACGCTGCCTAATAGCGATATTGAGATTCGAGGCGCTTTCAAGCAGATTGACTTTGTAAAAGGCAAAGTTCTAGTCGAGGTGCAATTCGGCAAATATGCCTTTATGTTTTACGATATGGCCAAGTTTCAGTATTTCTTTAATGAGAACAAAGCCGATGTAGGCATCGAGATTGTGCCATGCCATGCGTTGCACACGCAAATGTCTACCGGCGTGTCATATGGCGAGCAACTCGTCTATGATATTGAGCGATTGAAGCGGCACTTTCCCGCTGTTCCTGTCAAAGTCATTTTGATTGACGCCGATGAGTCGGTTTGAAGGGCTGGAATTCACACAACCTCCCAATGAGTTCCCCCGCCAATTTTTGACAGCGCCGCGCCCTTTATATAAAATATAAGCGCACACGGGCCGAGGTAGCTCAGTTGGTAGAGCACTTGACTGAAAATCAAGGAGTCCCCAGTTCGAGTCTGGGCTTCGGCACCTGAGGGCGGAAGGCATAGCCTATTGAGCGGAAGTGGCTCAGTGGTAGAGCATCTCCTTGCCAAGGAGAGGGTCGCGAGTTCGAATCTCGTCTTCCGCTCCAAGAGATCGCGGTTCCTTTCCCCAATCGGCAAGGAACCGTGATTGTTTGCGGCGACGTAGCCAAGAGGTTAAGGCAGGGGTCTGCAAAACCCCGATCGTCGGTTCAAGTCCGACCGTCGCCTTGGATGATGACCAGGGGTATCGAGTTTTAGGGCTGGGAGGAAAGACCATTGGCTAATACGAAATCCGCCATCAAGCGGATCCGCCAGGAAAAGAAGCGTTATCTGCGCAACCGCATGGTCAAATCGCGGATGCGCACCTTTATCCGCAAAGCGCAGGCGCTCATCGGGCGTGCTTCGCCGGAAGAGGTAACGGAGGCCGTGCGCGCCGCCGTCAGCCAGATTGATAAAGCCGCCCAAAAGGGCGTCATCCATCGCAACCAGGCGGCGCGGCGCAAGTCTCGCTTGATGAAGCGTGTTAACAGCGCGATGGGTGCCGCGGCGCAGGAATAGGCATCTATCCTTTCGGAGATATCAAGACAACGCCCTTGCCCAGTGGGGGAGGGTGTTGTCTTGTTTGTGTGAAATGATTTACGGGGCGCCGAAAAGGCGTATCTCCTCATCGGCATAGCGGATGGGCAGGAACGAGGCGAACCAGGCCAGGCGCCGCTCGTCTATGCCAAAACGCTCGCGCTCTGCCGGGCCGACGTACAGAAGGGTTGCGCCGTAATGGCGCAAAAGGGCCTTTACCGTGAAGGGATCGGGCACGGTGTAGAGGCGTTCGATATCCGCCTTGCGGCGCAAGACCTCGTCCTCTCCCCGCCATTGGATTTCGTGCCCCACCCAGCCGATGGGCGTGGGCACGCCCGTCCACGCCGAAAGGCGGTTCATCTCGGGGGCATACGATTCGCCCGGCCCCTCGATGATGAGATCGCCCTCTCGCCTGTTTTCAAGAAGGTAGCGGTAAGCCCGGTACTCGGCAGGAGAGGCCTGCCTGAGGAAGGCCGTGCCATCGAGCGTGGCATGGCTACGATAGCCGCCCCCCTGGGTATAGGCCGCGGCCAGCGGATAGTAGGCGCAGGCGATCAGGAGCAATCCGCCCAAAAGATAAAAGATGCGCGGCCAGCCTTCCATTTGCCTTAACCGAAAGGCCGCATAGAGGGCGGCGATGGCCAGGAGCGCCCACGCCTGATAATAGAGTTTGAACACCGTATTCATCCGCGATTCGAACACATCGCGCACGTAGAGGAATTCGACGGCGTACGTAACGCCTACGCCCGCAATGGCCAAGAGGCGGGCGAAGATGCGGCTATCGTCGCGCAGAGCCTCTTCCAGGCCCAGGCAGGCGCTCAAATCGGCTAGGAGCGCGGCCAAAAGGGCGCTTTGGGCTAGGATCAACCAGGGGCCACGCGCGATGGCGTAGACGATCCCCAAGGCCGCTCTCGGCCATCCCCCCAAAAGGGCCACGCCGGCCCAAGGCACGATGAGGATGAGCGGCCAAGCCACCCAGAAGGTCCATCCTTTGCCCCGTTCGCGGCTCCATGCGGCGTCTCCCGCGGCGACGCGGCTGGCCCATAGTTCCCCCGCGATGGGCACAAGCCATAACCCAAAGCAAAGCCCCCAATGCCTGAGCGGCGTTTTGGCCAGAGTGGCGACCCCCAACCCGCGCACGGGCAAACGCACAAGGGCATAGTAGGGCAAGAAGGGGATGATGCTCCAGGCGATGAGCCATACGGCGGCCAAGGCATAGCGCGCCCAATGCCCGCTCGAGCGATAGGGGGAGACGATTCCCCCGAGGAGAAGGGCGATGAGCGCAATGACCAGGGCGATGGGCAAATCCCACGTGTTGATGGCCCCCAAAGCGCCGATCATCAAGGGGATGGCCCAGAAGCGCAGAGCCTTCCACCAAGCCCCGTCCCAACCGTGGCTGGCCGTGGCATAGATTTCAAACGCGGCGGCCAGGGCCAAGAGGAGGAATGGCAGGGCCATCAGGTGGGGGTGAAGGTCGCCCAAGATGAAACTGAAGGCGGGGAACTCGGTGATGAGTTGCACGGCCTGGCCGTTCAGCCGCATATCGGTGAGGATGCGGCTAGCCCGCCACCACCAGAGGCCTTCGGGCGGCCAAGAGTGGGCCTCGGCGGCTTCCGCCAGGCCGGGCACGCCGAACCAGCGGAAAAACTCCTCGCTGCCCCAGCCGGCTGCTTTGACCCCTTCCAGGATGCCTTCCAAATTGCTCGCCAAGGCGAGCGCCAGAGCGCCGACTACCGCGTAGGCGCGCGTTCGGCCGGCGAATTCCACCCTCGTGTGCGCTTGCACGATGTCATAGATCAGGCCATACGCGGTGAGCACCGTGAGGGCGAAGGTTTGGGCCAAGGCCAAGTTATATCCCACGCCGCTAGGAAGGCCCACAAGGCGGGTCATCACGGCGGCCATCAGGTAGCCAAAGTAGTAGTAGTGGATGCTTGCGCCCGCAAACCAGGGGTCTGCGGGCGGCATCCGCGCGCTGGCCAAGATGCCATTCAGAAAGGCGAAATCCATAGGCTGTTCGGTGTGGGCGATGGCGGCATCATAACTGCGGTGTATGGCATAGAGCACAAAGCACGCCGTAAAAAGGAACTCGCCAATGAGGATGTGGGCGCGCTCTTGCCGCAGCGCATCGCGCAACGCCGCGCCGTAGCGCACCCAAACGAGCGCTCCCAAGAGGCCGATGAGCGCCACCAAGGCCCATAAGATGGTCGGGCGGTTCGGCACGCCCCATAGATGGCTCGAGGCCCAAAAGAGGTAACTGACAAAGAGCAGCCCGGCCGTTCGGGCGTAGGCATAGCCTTTACCCGGCGCGTGCGCAAAGACGCGCGCCACGAGCGGCCAACTTGCCCAACCGATTACCGAAAGCGCCAACCACCACCCCAAAATGGCGAACATCGCTTCCCTCTCCTAGGCTTACCCGCGATATAACACGAAATCCGCCGTTCGTCAACGGTTTTTGAAGGTTGAACCTCCCGCAGGTTGTGAACCTGCGGGAGGTTCGCAAAGATTGTGAATCTCTCAAAGGGGCATTATAATCTGGCCTTACAGCCCGTGTTTGGAGAGGGAAGGATGGCCCTATCTGCCTTGGGGGAACTGCTCCTATTGGGCGCGATGTGGGGCGCCTCGTTCCTGTTCATCAAAATCGGCGTGAGCGACGTGCGCCCTCTGACCTTTGCCACCCTGCGGGTGCTCATCGGGTCAGCCGTGCTTTTGGGGGTGATCGCGTTGCGCAGGCTCCCCTTACCGCGCGGGAAGCGCCTTTGGGGGCGGCTTATGGTGATGGGTGCGGTGGGCATCGTCATCCCCTTTGGGGCCATCGCCTGGGGCACGCAGTATATCGCCAGCGGCCTTTCGGCCATCCTCAACGCGACGATGCCCCTTTTCACCTTTGGCCTCGCCGTGCTCCTCGGCGATGAACCCTTGAGCCTTCGCCGAGCGCTGGGGCTGGTGGTGGGCTTTCTGGGCATCACGGTATTGACCTGGCCCAAACTTCAAGCGGGCATTCGGTCGGAGGTGTGGGGGCAGGTGGCCATCGTTATCGCCTCCTTGAGTTATGCCGTGGCCATCCTCTATGCCAAACGGCGCCTCGCCCAAGAACCGCCGCTCCTCACTGCCTTTGGGCAGGTGAGCATGGGCGCTGCGCTTTTCGTGCCGCTTGCCTTGGCGGAACTCCCTTGGCAGCAGACCTTCACCTCGCGCGCCATGGGGGCCGCCTTGGCCATCGGGGTCATCGGCACGGCCTTGGCGTATATCCTCTATTACCGCCTCTTGCGGGAAATCGGCCCCACGGCCACCTCTCTCGTAACCTATATCGTCCCCCTATTTGGCATCTTTTGGGGGCGGATCATCCTGGGCGAGGTCCTTTCTTGGCATGCCTTTGCGGCCTTGGGGCTGATTTTCATCAGCCTCATCCTCGTCAACGGGCTGCCCCAAATCGGGCGTTCGCGCTGATGGCCGATCCTTCGTCGTCCACTCCGCTCCTGCAGCGCCTCGGGCGCGTCTGGCTGGCCTATGCCAAGGGGCAACTCCTCATCGCGCTCATCAACGGCGGCTTGATCGGAATCGTGAGCGCGGCCATTGGCCTCCATTTTCCGCTCACCTTGGGTGCCGTAGGCGGGATATTGGGACTGGTGCCGAGCATCGGTCCGCTTCTGGCCGCCATCCCCGCCGTGGCGGTGGCCCTTTGGAAGGGTTCTACCGTCATCCCAGTGGCGAACGGCTGGTTCGCCCTCATCACGGTTGGCGCGTATATCGCCCTCCAGCAAGTGGTTACGCTTTTCATCGAGCCGCACCTGCTCGGCGCACGGCTACGGTTGCCACCCCTCATCGTGTTCTTGGGGGTCATCGCGGGGGCCGCTTTGGCCGGCCCTTTAGGCGCCCTCCTTGCCGTGCCCCTCATCGCATCGCTTCGCGAAGTGGCGGACTATCTTCGCGAACGCCGTTCCCCTCGGCCCTAGCCATCTCTTGCCCTCTCCTTAGGGCGCGTTTATACTGGGCATAGAACGCATAAGGAGGGAGAACGACGATGCGCCAAACGTGCAACTATGTGGCGTTTGACCTGGGGGCCGAAAGCGGGCGCGCTATGCTGGGGGCCTTTGACGGGGAGACCTTGTCGCTCTCGACGTTGCATCGCTTTGCCAACGGCCCCGTGAGGGTGTTCGATAGCCTGTATTGGGACGTGCTGCGCCTCTTTGGCGAGATCAAAACCGCGCTGGGCCTCTTTCGTCGGCAGGTAGGGAACGCTCTGGAAGGCCTCGGCCTGGATACCTGGGGCGTGGATTTCGCCCTCCTCGGGCGAGATGGCCAGCTCCTCGCCAACCCTCACCACTATCGCGATGCGCGCACCGAGGGTATGCTGGAGGAAGCCTTTCGGCGCGTCCCCCGCGAGGAGATTTTCGAGGCCACGGGCATCCAATTTATGGAGATCAATACGCTCTATCAGTTGCTCTCGATGAAGATCAAAGGGGACCCCACATTGGACCAAGCCTCGGCCCTGCTGATGATGCCCGACCTCTTTCACTACTGGCTTGCGGGCGTGCGCGCCTGCGAGTTCACCGATGCCACCACGAGCCAGTGTTACGACCCGCGCGCCAAAGATTGGGCACGATCCCTTTTGGAACGGCTCGACCTGCCCGCTCACTTTTTGCAGCCCATCGTGCCGCCGGGGACCGTTTTAGGCCCCCTACACGGCTCCGTAGCGGAGGAGGTGGGGCTGAGCGGTGTGCGGGTGATCGCCCCTGGGACGCATGACACGGCCTCGGCGGTGGCCGCTGTGCCCGCGCGGGGCCGAGATTTCGTGTATATCAGTTCGGGCACCTGGTCGCTGATGGGCGTGGAGGTGCGCGAGCCGGTCATCACGGCGGAGAGCCTTCGCTATAATTTTACGAACGAAGGGGGCGTGTTCGGGACGTTCCGCCTTTTGAAAAACATTATGGGGTTGTGGTTGGTGCAAGAGTGCCGGCGCACCTGGGCGCAAGAGGGCCAAGAACACTCCTATGATGAACTGACTGCCCTGGCCGCCCAGGCGCCCGCCTTTGGCCCCGTGGTGGACCCCGACTGCCACGACTTTTTGCGCCCCGGCGATATGCCGGCCCGGCTGCGCGCCTTTTGTGCGCGCACGGGCCAACGCATCCCCGAAAGCAAGGGAGAAATCGTGCGGTGCGTGCTGGAGAGCCTGGCCCTCAAATACCGTTGGGTGCTCGAGAAACTGGAGCAAATGCTGGGGAGGCGGCTGAACGTCATCCACATCGTCGGCGGCGGCTCGCAGAACCACCTGTTGAGCCAGTTTGCCGCCGATGCCACCCAACGGCCGGTGCTGACGGGCCCAGTGGAGGCCACGGCCCTTGGGAACATCCTGATGCAGGCCATTGCCACGGGGCGCATCGGTTCGCTGGAGGAGGCCCGCGAGGTGGTGCGGCGTTCGTGCGCGCTTCAATCGTTTGAGCCTGGCCCCGCGGCGCCCTGGGATGAGGCTTACGGCCGCTTTTTGCACATTCTCACGGAGGGGCCTGATGGCAAATAGGGAAGAGGCGCGTTTGCTGCTTACGGGGGCCGATCTTTTGACCAGGGCAGGACGCCTGCGCAATGGCTGGCTGCTCGTCGAAGGGGGGCGCATCGCTGCCTTAGGGGAGGGGGCGCCCCCGCCCGTGGATGCGCCGATGTGGGATTTGGCCGGTGCCCTCCTCGCGCCGGGGCTGATAGACCTGCATACCCATGGCGCCCTGGGCGCCGATACGATGGACGCCACGCCCGAGGCCCTGGAACGGATGGCGCGGTTTTACGCCGCACACGGCGTGACGGCCTTTTTGGCCACGACGATGACGGCCCCTCAGGAGGAAATCCTTGCGGCGCTTGGTACCATCGCCGCCGTGAGGGCCTCCGGCACGGGGGGCGCGGCCCTCTTGGGCGCTCATATCGAGGGGCCATATCTCGATGTGGAGCGCCGCGGCTGCCACGACCCCGCCCAATTGCGCCGGGCGGAGGCCGCCGAGTATAGGCGCCTTTTCGAGTCGGGCGTCGTGCGGCTCATCACGCTGGCGCCGGAGTATCCTGAGCACGAGGCGCTCATCCGTTACGCGGTGGAGAAGGGGGCCGTGGTCTCGTTAGGGCATAGCCGCGCCTCATATGAGGTGGCCCGCCGCGCCGTGGAGTTAGGCGCGAGCCAAGTGACCCACCTGTTCAACGCGATGGATGCCCTCCACCACCGCGCGCCGGGGCTGGTGGGCGCCGCGTTGACCTTGGAGGCGCTCGATTGCCAACTCATTGCGGATAACATCCATATCCACCCGGCCGTGCTGCGGTTGGTGGTGCAGGCCAAGGGGGTAGACCGGGTCATCTTGGTGACGGATGCGATGAGCGCCACCGGTATGCCCGATGGTGAATACGTGTTGGGGAACATCTCCGTCACGGTGCGAGGGGGCGCGCCGCGCACGGCGGATGGCACCCTGGCCGGGAGCACGCTCACGATGGAGCGCGCCGTGGCGAACATTATGGCGGCTACGGGGTTGCCCCTCGAGGCGGCCTGGAAGATGGGGAGCGCCGTGCCCGCGCGCGCCCTAGGGCTGGGGCACCGTAAAGGGGCCATCGCCGTAGGGATGGATGCCGACCTCGTCGCCTTGGATGAGGCGGGCGGCGTGCGCCTGACCGTGGTCGGCGGGCAAATCGTCTTTCGCCGGGAGGGGTGAGGGCGCGCTGGGTGCACCGATGTGCACCCTCTGCGCGCTATTGCAGAAACCGAGCAAAGAGGTAGCTTGCTGTGCGCCTTTTGAGGGACCTGTTAGGGGCCTATGCAAGATGGCCCCGCTCCGGAGGATTGGCCGATGAACGAGATCTTTTTGCACTCGTGCGAGTCTATGCCCGAGCTCGCCGATGGAAGCGTCGCTTTGACGGTAACCTCTCCACCCTATTGGAACGCCATAGATTATGACATCCATGCGGCTGATAAAGAACGCTTCTATCGCACGCGCAAATATGGGAATGGCTACAAGGAATATGACCATTATATTGACTGGCTCGACAAGATCTTTGGCGAGGTTTGGCGCGTCACCAAGCCGGGTGGGTTTTGTGCTATTGTCATCGGAACGGTTCTTCTGGAAGGCAAACATTACCCCGTGCCTTTCGATGTAACCGCGAGGCTCACCCAAAAAGGGTGGGAGTTTCACCAGGATATTATCTGGCACAAGACGACCGCAGGGGTAAAACGGGCGGGCGTTACGATCCAAAAGCCCTACCCGGGCTATTATTACCCGAACATTATGACCGAATACATCCTTGTCTTTCGCAAGCCCGGGGAGATGATCTATCAAAACCGAAGCGATGAGGAAAAGGCAGAGGCTGCGTTTCCTATCAACCGCCTTTTCACGATGGATATCGCCAATAACGTTTGGCATATCGCGCCCGTGCCCCCGAATTATCTCGATCACCCTTGCCCCTTCCCAGAAGAGATTCCCTATCGTCTCATTACGTTGTACTCTTATCCCGGCGATTTGGTGCTCGACCCCTTTGCAGGGTCTGGGCAGACGCTCAAAGTGGCTTACTGGCTGGGGCGCAGGTATGTTGGCTATGAGGTTATCGAGAAGTACGTGCAATTGGCAAATACCCGAATCAAGCAACCTCTTGACCTCCGCCCACTCCAGCTGATCGCGCGGTTCGATAAGGTGGGCCTGACGGAGGAACGGGAAGAAATGGCAGAGGAGACCAAGGCGAGCCGGTCTAGGAAGCGGGAAAACAGCATACCCTCCCGCAGGTTTCAAACCTGAGAGAGGGCCGGAGGGGCAGAAAAGGAGGTTCTATGCCATTGAATGACCTTTTGCGCGAGCGCGAGGCGGAAGGGACCCCCATCCAGGTGGGGTTGGTGGGATGTGGGCAGATGGGTTCTGGCCTGATGCACGTGATGCACGCTATGCCCGGTATGGAGTGCGTGGCCGTGGCCGATGTGGATATCCAGCGCCCCTTAGAGGCCCTCAGGGCTATGGGCATCCCACGGCAGAGGATCCGCGTTACGGAGAACCTTGGAATAGCCGCCGATGCCCTGGATCGCGGCGAATACGTCGTAACGCCGAACGCGCTCCTCTTGACCCAACTCGAACAGCTCGATGCCATCGTGGAGGCGACGGGGTCGCCGGAGGTGGGCGCTACGGTGGCCTGGAGCGCCATCCTCTCCGAGCAGCACGTCATTATGCTCAATGTGGAAACGGATGTAACCGTCGGCCCACTCCTCCGAGAGGTGGCTCTGCGGGCTGACGTCGTCTACACCGCCGCCTTTGGCGATGAGCCGGGCGTTTGTAAGATGCTCTTCAACCAGGCCGACGCTTTGGGGTTCGAGATCGTCTGCGTGGGCAAGGGGAAGAATAACCCCATAGACTATGACGCCACGCCCGATTCCTGCCGCGAAGAGGCCCTGCGCCGGGGGATGAACCCCAAGATGCTCGCGGCCTTCAAAGATGGTACCAAGACGATGGTGGAGATGGCCGCCGTCTCTAACGCTACGGGGTTGATCCCCGATGTGCCCGGGATGCACGGCCCGCAGGTGGATGTGCCCGACCTCTGCAAGGTGCTCGTCCCCAAGGAGGATGGGGGCATCCTCAGCGGGCGCGGGCGGGTGGATTATTCCACGGGCAAGGTGGCACCGGGCGTGTTCGTCATCGTCGCCACGGATGATCGCCGCATCGCCACGGATATGGGGTTCGTGGGGATGGGGCCAGGGCCTTATTTCACCCTCTATCGTCCCTATCACCTCTGCAATATCGAGACGCCCCTCGCCGTGGCCGAGGCGGTCCTCTACCATGAGGAGACGATCGCCTCCCGGGCGATGGCAAGCGAGGTGGTGGCCGTGGCCAAACGAAACCTGCGACCCGGCGAAACCCTCGGCGAAATCGGCGAGGCCGATTATTTTGGCCGCATCTATACCTATCGAGAGGCCGTAGCGCTCGGCGGCCTTCCGGTGGGCCTGGCGGCGGGCGGCAAGGTGGTGCAGGAGGTGCCCAAGGGCGAGATCCTCACCTATGCCAATGTGGCGCCCGATACGACGCGTTTCGTCTATCGGTTGCGCCAACTGCAGGATAGCATGGTCGGTTTCGCCCGCACGGTGCGTTCGGCGCCCAGCGCCTAGGGCGCCAAGGAGCGTGAGATATGCTCGCCGGAGCGCTCCCCTTCCTCGCAAAGAGCATCGCGCAGATCGCCCTCATCGTGCCGAACCTCGAGGAGGCCGTCGAGGCCTATGTGCGCCTTTTCGGCATCGGGCCGTGGCACTTTTACACCTACGGCAAGCCGCTCCTGAACAAGATGACCTACCAGGGCCGGCCCGTGGAGTACTCGATGCGTTTGGCCCTAGCCTATGTCGGTGCCTTGCGCCTCGAACTCATTGAACTCGGCGAGGGAGAGACGGTGTATGCCGATTTCGTGCGCGAACATGGGTATGGCGTGCATCATATCGGCGTCCTTGTGGAGGATATGACCGAGGCGCTACACCGGGCAAAGGCTGCGGGGCTGCGCGTGACGCAGGAAGGGGCCGGTTTTGGGGCCGATGGCGATGGCTATTACGCCTATCTCGATACGGAGCCGCTCTTGGGGGTAACCGTTGAACTCATCCAACGGCCCCTACGGCGCACCGCGCCGGAAAAGACCTATCCCCCCGAAGAGGGTGCTGAGAAATCCGCCGCTTCTTAGGATTCAGAAATGCTCTTATCACGAAAGGAGGATGACGATGGCAACGCTTGGGGTGATCGTTGGGAACCGCGACTTTTTCCCTGATATCCTGGTGCAAGAGGCCCGGCAAGATTTGGCCAAGGTCTTTGCCGAGATGGGCATCACGCCCATCTGGTTGGATGAATCCGCCACCAAACTGGGCGGCGTGGAGACCTGGGAAGATGCCCAGAAGTGCGCCGCGCTATTCAAGGCCCACGCCGATGAGATTGAAGGCATCCTCGTCTCCCTCCCGAACTTTGGCGATGAGCGCGGCGTGGCCGATGCCATCAAACTCTCCGGCCTGAGGGTGCCCATCCTCGTGCAGGCCTACCCCGATGATTTGGGCCAACTGCGCGTCGAGCGGCGGCGAGATGCCTTTTGCGGCAAGATCTCGGTGTGCAACAACCTCAAGCAGTACGGCTACCCCTTTACGCTCACCGAAACGCACACGGTGGCGCCCTTGAGTGAGGCCTTCAAGGCCGACCTGGAGCGCTTTTTGGGGGTGTGCCGCGTGGTGAATGGGTTGAGGAAGGCCCGCGTGGGCGCCGTGGGGGCGCGGCCAGGGGCCTTTAACACGGTGCGCTACAGCGAAAAACTCTTGCAGGCCTATGGCATCAGCGTGGTTACGGTGGACCTCTCGGAGATCTTGGGGAATGCGGAGAGGCTGGCGGATGACAGCGCCCCGGTGCAGGCCAAGTTGGAGGCCCTCCGCGCCTATGTGCCCACGGCCCGGGTGCCCTCTCGGCCCCTGATGCAGATGGCGAAACTGGCCGCCGCGCTCGAGGCATGGATGACGGCGAATAGCATCCACATCACGGCGGTGCAGTGCTGGACCTCGCTCCAGCACAACTGGGGCAGCATGGCCTGCAGCGTGATGAGTATGATGAGCGAGCGGCTGATGCCCTCCGCCTGCGAGGTGGACGTAACGGGCGCCCTCTCGATGTATGCCCTGCAACTCGCCACGGGCAAGCCTAGCGCCCTGGTGGATTGGAACAACAACTATGGCGATGACCCGAACAAGTGTGTCCTCTTCCACTGCTCCAACTGGCCCAAGAGTTTCTTCCAAGAGGCCGAGATGGCCTATGGCGAGATCCTCGGCACCACGCTCGGGTCGGCGAATACCTGGGGCACCATCGCCGGGCGCGTGCCGGCTGGGCCGATGAGTTACGCCCGCATCACCACGGATGATTGGAACGGCATCCTTCGCGCCTACGTAGGGGATGGCCGCTTTACGGATGACCCCTTGGAGACCTTCGGCGGGCGCGCTGTGGTGGAGGTGCCCAACCTGCAATCGCTCCTCAAATACGTCTGCAAGAATGGGTTTGAGCACCACTGTGCCGTGAACCCCGCCCCTGCGGCGAGCATTTTGGCGGAGGCCTTTGAGACCTATTTCGGCTGGGATGTGTACCAACACAGTTAGGCCCCAATGGGAGGGGAGCGAGGGATATCCCTCGCTCCCCCTTGCGGAAGCGTATCTTTCGCACGCCAAAGGATCTTCTGCGGCGCTATTATGGGTTCAATAGATCCCCAATCCTCACGGGCTGGCCCGTCTCCATCGAGAGGTTGCCCGCCACGCCGATGAGCACAGACATCGCCCCCGCCCAAGAGCCGGCGCGCTGGGAAAGGGGGTCGGGCAGGCCCTCGCGGAAGAGATGCTCGCGAATGCGCGCATCGGCCCCGCCGTGTTCGCCCGCCTCGCGCGCCTCGATGGGCACCGTATAGGGGTGCCCAAAGAGCGGGTTTACGCGCACCACGGCCGGCACATCGAGCGGGTAGACGCGCACGCGGCCCGCCTCGTCAGGGCCGTGGTACTCGTTCACTAAATCCACCTCCAGGCGGCCTTGGGTGCCGTTGAACCCGATGCGCTGCCCCTCAAAGGGGGCAAAGGCGTTGAGCGCATAGGTAACGAGCACGCCATTTTGGTAGCGGATGATCACCGCCAGGGTATCCTCGATATCTATTTCCTCCGCAAAGACGCAGCGGTCGCGCCAGTAGCCGTCGGCCTCCTCGGCCTCTAGGTATAGGGCACGGAGGGTTTCATTGGCCGTCAAATCGAGATAGAAGGCGCAATGCGCCTTGTGCGGACAGGTGAGGCACCGTTCGCCGCGCGCCTCGCGCTTTGGCCCATAAAAGGCCAGCCTCCCTTGGGCATAGACGAGTTCGGGGTCGGCGCTGATCCACCAGTTCAGTTGGTCAAAATGGTGGGTGGCCTTGTGGATGATGAGGCCGCCCGAATTCTCTTTGCGGCGGTGCCAGCGCCGAAAATAGTCCGCGCCGTGTGAGGTGTTCAGGTACTCGACAAAATCGGCGGAGAGGACCTCGCCGATGACGCCTTGGCGCAAAAGGCGATAGATGGCCTCCGCTGCCGCGCCGTAACGCGCGTTGAAACTGACGCGCACCCTGCGCCCCGTGCGCCGTTCCATATCGAGGATGGCGCGGACGCGCTCGGCCGTGGTGGTCATCGGTTTTTCGGTGATGACCTCACAGCCCGCCTCCAGGGCGCGCAAGATGTACGCATGGTGCGTGCCGTCCATCGTGCAGACGATGACCACATCGGGCCGCGCCTCCTCGAGCATCTCTTCAAATGAGGTAAACGATGGGATATCCCTGCCCAGCCGCTGGGTGACGGCAGCCATACGCTTGGGGTTGCGGTCGCACAGGGCCACGAGGTCGGCGACGTCGGCGAAATCTCGCACCAAGGGCCGGGCGAACATACTGAACCCGCGCCCCCCGGTGCCCACAAGGGCATAACGCGTTTTGACCATAGGTGATCCTCCTTTGGGGCCGTTTTACGCGGCCAACTTGGCCCGCAGGGCCTGTAATCGCTCGCGCAAATGTGCAATGTACGCGCTATTGTTGCGTTCTTCGCCCATCACGGCAAGTTGGTGTTTTTTGAAGGCCAGTTCAGCGGCCGTATTCGCGAAATCCTGCCAGAGGCGCGCTCGTTTTAGGTTCCCACCGCGCCCCAGGGCGCGCACAAGTTCGCGGTAGCGGCGCCCGCGCGAGGTGACGAGATCGAGTTCATCCTGCGTCAGGAGGCCCCGTTCGACCTCCTCGGCGAGATGGGTTCGCATCCAGGCCTGCTCCCGTTGCCAGGCGAGCAGGATAATGCCTAGCACCACGAGCACACCCGCCCAATCGAGCACCAGGCTCACCAAGCAGAGGTCGCTCGCCGCAAAGGCATTGTGGAGGGTGTGAGAGAGAATAGCCGCCCCCAGCCCCAAGAGGGCCGCAGCGGCCTTGGCGGTGGGATGCTTCCAATAGCGCATCACGCCCAGGCCAATCCCGGTGAACGAGGTGAATAGGGCGTGGTTCAGCCCAAAGGCCAGCCCCCGCCCCGCCACGACGGCGGCCCAGTGGCTTAGGTCCCCTTGGGCTTGGGCCGCCCAGAAATAGAGCGCGTTTTCCGTCATCGCAAAGCCGAACCCCACGAGCGACCCATAGACGATGCCATCCAGAGCGCCGTCGAACTCGTGGCGCGCTAGGCGGTAGATGGCCCCAACGGCCAGCCCCTTCAGCACTTCTTCGATGGGGGGCGCCACAAGGCTTGTGGAGAGCCACTCGGCGTAATCTGCAAAGAGGGCGACCCAAAAGCGCCCCAGGGCCGATTCGAACAGGGCCGAGGCGATGACGGCGGGGAGGGCGCCCCAAAGGAAGGCGATCGCGAGGAGTTTGAGGGGTTCGCGCTCGTAGCGATCTATCCGCCAGATGAGCAGGACGTAGCCCACAGTCAAGAGGGCGCTCGCCAAAGGGGAAAGGAGCGTCATAGCCCCAATCTTTTACGGGGCTGGCCCGCAGAGGCCACCCCAGAGGGTTCACCCATCACGGGCGTTCTGTGTTGTTGATCGTGCATCATCCCCTCGTGTGCTATGAGCCGGCCTAGGCCCTTTTCAGTGGAGGAACGTCCCCTTGTTGCCGGCAAAGGGCGCCATAGCCAGCAATTCCTTGGCTACCCGTGCATAGGTGCTGCCCACGTGCACCAGCGGGAAGGAGATATGCCCGTGCACCGTGCCTTGGCGAATGGCCCGCAGAAAACTGGGCGCATCGTGAAAGGGGGGCATCTCCACATAGGCGCGGCCGATCTCGAACCCTTGATGGGCATCGCTCCCCGCCGCTTGGGGCAGGCGGTAGGCCCGCGCCAGGGCCTGGGCATGGCGATTATCGAGGGCGAAGGTCACGCGGGCGTTCAAGGCCTCGATGAGATCCACCTGGTCAATGATGCCGATTAATGCCTCCAACCCCAGCGCCGACTGGCGCAGGCGATCCATCGGGTGCGGCACATAGACGAGGCCCCCTTGGGCATGGATGCGCGCGGCCGTCTCGGCGGGCGAAAGGCCGGCCGGTATCTCTTCTTCCAGAAAGAGGCCGATGATCTCGCCGGCGGTGGTCATAATCTCTTCGCCGACGATGACACGAAGCGAAGGGGCCATCGCGCTCAGGGCGCGGGCGCCGGCCAGGGTGTTGTGATCGGTGATGGCCAAGCCGCCCAGGCCGCGCCGCGCGGCCCACCGGAGGACGTCTCGCAACGTGGTCAAGGAATCGGGCGAATAGCGCGTGTGAACGTGCAGGTCAACTTTCAAGGCGCATACCCCCCTTTCAGGCTGAAATGAGTATAATCGCGGTGTGCCCAGTTGTCGAAATGGCTGCCTTGGGCGCCCCTCTCGAACGTCAAAAAAGAGGGAGGAGGGCGGCAGCGCCTTGTAAGGGGAGAGGAACAAACCGTGCCGCAAGAAGAGTTCATCGTCGTGTACGTCTCTCAAGGGCCGCTGGGGGCTGAGGTGGCCAAGAGCAAATTAGAGGCCGAAGGTATCCCGGCGATGTTGCGCTATGAGGCCGTGGGCCGGGTACTCGGGCTGACCGTGGACGGCCTGGGGCGCGTGGAAGTGCTGGTGCGCCCAGAAGATGAAGCGGCCGCCCGCCAAATCCTTGAGGAGGAACCCTTGGGCGAGGCGCCGACCCCGGAGGGTTGACGCGCGAACCCCACCGTGGTATCGTGACGACGCTGCGGAGGAGGGCCTCCGTGGGCGAGTACGGATAGCAGGCGGACGTTGTGTATCCATCGAGGAGGTAAGAGAGATGATCCCCAAAATGATGTTTGGGCGAACGGGCCACGAGAGCACGCGCACCCTCTTTGGCGCGGCGGCCCTGGGGCATGTAACCCAAGCCGAGGCCGACGCCACCTTGGAGGTGCTCCTGCGCTACGGCGTGAACCATATTGATACGGCCTTTTCGTATGGCGAGGCGGAGGATCGCATCGGCCCATGGATGGCCGCGCACCGCCAAGACTTTTTCTTGGCAACGAAAACGGGCGAGCGCACCTACCAAGCTGCGCGCGAGCAAATCCGCCGTTCGTTGGAACGTATGCGCGTGGATTACGTGGACCTTATCCAACTCCACAACTTGGTGGACCCCGCCGAGTGGGAGACGGCTATGGGCGAAGAGGGCGCGCTGCGCGCCGCCATCGAGGCCCGCGAAGAGGGGTTGGTGCGCTTTATCGGTGTGACGGGCCATGGGGTAACGGCCCCCAGGATGCACCTCAAGAGCCTCGAGCGTTTCGATTTCGATAGCGTGCTTTTGCCCTGCAACTACCTTATGATGAAGAACCCCCAATACGCCGCCGATTTCGAGGCGCTCCTCAAGGTGGCGCGGGAGCGCAACGTGGCTGTGCAGACGATCAAATCGTTGGCCGTAGGCCCGTGGGGAGATAAGCCCCGCGCGCGCAGCACCTGGTATGAGCCGCTGGAGGACCAGGCGGATATTGACCGCGCCGTGCATTGGCTGTTGGGGAGGCAACCTCAGGTCTTTTTGAACACCTCGGGAGACATCCATCTCCTGCCGCGCATCCTCGATGCCGCGAGCCGCTTTCGCGAGGCCCCGAGCGATGAGGAGATGGAGGCGATGGTGGCGCGGTTGGGGATGCAGCCCCTCTTCGTCTAGCCCTTGGGGTGCGGCCTCGTGAGGAAAAGAAAAATCCCCGCAGAGGGTTGCCTCTGCGGGGATTTGCTCAAGACGGGGATTTCGTCTCCTCTTGGGGCGGCTGCCAGGGGGTGCCCGGCGTGTAGATCATCGCCGGCCGCCGCAGGATGCGCCGTATCACGAAAAGCGCCCCGAAAAAGACGAAACAGGCGATGGAGACGAGTTGCGCCACAGGGATGCCGCCCATCTTCCAAGCGTCGGGCCGCAGGTACTCGATGAAGAAGCGAATAGAGGGATAGATCATCCCATAGAGAAAGAGGATGTCTCCCCAAAGGCGCCCTTTTTGCCAGCGATAGGCCAGGTAAAGGAGCAACATCGCCCCTAAAAAGTCCAGGGCCGATTCGTAGAAAAAGGTGGGATGAAAGCGTTCATACATAATGTATTCCGGCAGGCGGTGTGAAGGAGGCACATAGATGCCCCAGGGCAAATCGGTGGGCGGGCCGTAGAGTTCCATATTGAAATAGTTGCCAAAACGCCCGATGGCTTGTGCCAGGAGCAGGCCCGGCGCGCAGTAATCGGCCCATTCGAGAAAGCGCAGGCGGTAAAAGCGGGTAAAGGCCCATACCCCCACCAGGCCCCCAAAGAAGGCGCCAAAGATGCCAAAGCCGGCCATCTGCAGGCCAAAAATCTCGTTGGGGTGCTGGCGGTAATAATCCCAACTGGAGATGACGTGGTAAAGCCGCGCCCCGATGATCCCCGTGATGAGGACGACCAGCAAGAGGTTCCACGCCACCTCGGGGTTGTGCCCGTTGCGGCGCGAAAGCCGGCTCGCGATGTGCGCGGCCAGCATCGCCCCTACCACGATGAGCACGCCGTACCAATAGATGGTGATGGGGCCAATGCGTAGGAAGACGGGGTTGGGCTGCATAGTGCCTCCGTTAGGCCAAAGGTGGGGCGCCGCACGCAAGCGGCTCGCCGCCGAGCGCCCTTATTATACACCGCGCCCCCCTGCGGCCAAATGCTATGGCGTTATTCCGGAGGCGCGAAAGGGCGGCAAGAGCATTTTTGACAATTTTCCAAAAAGCATATAATATAGTGGCTTGCGATTAGGCCTCTCTATGTGCGCTTCAAGAGCGCATTCCTCTTTTATACAAGGTGAGAAGACGATCAACCGTGATGGAAGCCGTTCACCCCTTTCGCCCCGTATGCGCTGCATTTCGCGAAGGCGAAAGGGGTTGATCGGCTTTACATTGCCCCGGAACATCAGCAAAGGCGAGTCCACACCGGCACGCATCGGATAGGAGGACACCTTGGAACTCAACGATATCAAAAGTTTGCGGATTAGCCTGGCCTCTCCGGAACAGATCCTCTCTTGGTCTTACGGTGAAGTCACCAAGCCTGAGACGATCAACTACCGTAGGCTGCGCCCCGAAAAAGATGGCCTGTTCTGCGAGGCGATCTTTGGGCCGACCAAGGATTGGCAGTGCTACTGCGGAAAGTACAAGAAGGTGCGCTTCCGCGGGATCATCTGCGACAAGTGCGGCGTGGAGGTAACCCATTCGCGCGTGCGCCGCGAACGTATGGGGCATATTGCCCTGGCCACGCCCATCGCGCACATTTGGTATACACGGCGCTCGCCGAGTTACCTCGGCCTTCTCCTGAATATGTCTCAGCGGAACCTCGACCGCGTGCTGTATTATGCGCAGTACGTGATCACCTCGGTGGATGAAGAGGCCCGCCAGCGCGCCCTGCACCGCCTGGAGGAAGAGATGAACCGCGAGATCGCTCGCCTCACCAAAGAGAGCGAGGCCTCGACGGAAGCCCTGGAAGAGACCCTTTCTGAGGTGGCGCGCGAGACGGAACTCCGCCAGCAGCGCATTTTGGAAGAAGTCCAGAAGCGGCGCGATGCGGCTATCGAGCATGTGATGGACGAGGCGGCGCGCGTGCGCGCCCTGCTCGATGCCTGGCGAGACCAGGAAACGCCCGAAGATATCGTCTTTGCGCCCACGGGCGAGGTGATTGCCTATGAGGGCGAGACCATCGCCCGCGAGCACATCGCCCAACTCAACAAGGCTGTGCAGGATGAATTGACGCGCCTGGAGGAGCAGTTCGCCCTCGAGCAGGAGCGGCTTCTGAAGCCGCTGGGCGAGGCCGAACAGCAGGCCGCCCAAGAGGCCGAAGAACGGCGCGAGAGCCTGCAAAGCACCCTCGAGAAAAAGATCGCCGAAATCACCGCGCGTTACGAGGCCGACCGCGACGAACTCTTGAGCCTTGCCCCCAAGATGCTGTTGAACGAGACGGCCTATCAAGAACTGAACAAAAAGTGGGGGCGCGTGTTCACCGCCGGTATGGGCGCCGAGGCGATTTACGATATCGTCTCGCGCATCAACCTCGACGAGATGGCCGCCGAACTGCGCGAAGAGATTCGTTCTTCTCGCTCCAAGCAGCGCCGCAAGAAGGCCATCAAGCGCTTGCAGGTGGTAGAGGCCCTGCGCAAATCGGGCAACCGGCCGGAATGGATGATCCTCAAGGTCCTGCCCGTCATCCCGCCCGCGCTGCGGCCTATGGTGCAGTTGGATGGCGGCCGTTTTGCCACGAGCGACCTGAACGACCTTTACCGCCGCGTGGTGAACCGCAACAACCGCCTCAAGCACCTGATTCAACTCCAGGCGCCTGAGGTCATCGTGCGCAACGAAAAGCGTATGCTCCAAGAGGCGGTGGATTCGCTCATTGATAACAGCCGCCGCGGCAAAGCGATCTCGCTCAGGGGGCGGCGCCAACTCAAGTCGCTTTCGGATATGCTCAAGGGCAAGCAGGGGCGCTTCCGCCGTAACCTGTTGGGCAAGCGCGTGGATTACTCGGGGCGTTCGGTCATCGTGGTGGGGCCGAACCTTAAACTGCACCAGTGTGGCTTGCCCAAGCGAATGGCGCTCGAACTCTTTCGCCCCTTTGTGATGCACAAGTTGGTGGAATACAACTATGCCATCAACGTCAAGGGGGCCAAGCGTCTCATCGAGCGCGAGGCGCCCGAAGTCTGGGGCGTGTTGGAAGAGGTCATCAAGACGCGCCCGGTCCTGTTGAACCGCGCGCCCACCTTGCACCGCTTGGGCATCCAGGCCTTTGAGCCGGTGCTCATCGAGGGGAACGCCATCCAGATTCACCCCTTGGTATGCTCGGCCTTTAATGCGGATTTCGACGGCGACCAGATGGCCGTGCACGTGCCCCTTTCCGAGGCGGCCGTGCGCGAGGCGCGCGAGTTGATGCTCTCGAGCCGCAACCTCCTGCGCCCGGCCAACGGCGAACCGGAGGTTGGCCCTTCGAAGGATATGGTGCTCGGCTGCTACTATATGACCACGATGCGCCCCGGCGTCAAGGGCGAGGGGATGGTCTTTGGCTCATTTGAAGAGGTGGAACTCGCCTATCGGCTCGGCGTGGTGCACATCCATGCGCCCATCAAGTTCTACTATCAGGCCCCCGGCAAAGAGCCGGAACTCATCGAAACCTCGGTGGGGCGCGTCCTGTTCAATGCCATCTTGCCGGAAGAATTGCGTTTCGTGAACGAGACGCTCGGCAAGGGCGAACTGAAAGAACTCGTGGCGCGCGTATATGAGAAACTGGGCATGGAAGGCACCGCCCAGGTGGTGGATGCCATCAAGGATATCGGCTTCGAATATGCGACGCGCTCCGGCACGACCATCGCCGTAGATGACATCCGCGTGCCCCCCGAGAAGGCGCGCATCCTCGAAGAGGTGAACGCCCGTGTGGCCGAGGTGGAGCGGCAGTACCGCCGCGGCCTCATCACCGAGAACGAACGCTACCAGAAGACGGTGGAATTGTGGACCGAGGCCACCGATGAGGTTACGGCGGCCGTGGCCCGCGAGTTGGATCCTTACAGTTCGTTGGGGTTTATGGTTAACTCGGGTTCCACCAAGGGTGGGTTGACGCCCATCCGCCAGTTGGCCGGTATGCGCGGCCTGATGGCCGACCCCTCCGGGCGCATCATCTCGCTGCCGATCCAGTCGAACTTCCGCGAGGGGTTGACCTCTCTGGAGTACTTTATCTCGACGCACGGTGGCCGCAAGGGCTTGGCCGATACGGCCCTGCGCACGGCCGACGCGGGTTACCTGACGCGGCGCCTGGTGGACGTGGCGCAGGATGTCATCATCAACGCCGAAGATTGCGGCACCACCCAGGGCATCGTCATTGACCGCGAGACATCCAAAGAGGCCGCGGAATCTTTTACGGAACGCATTGCCGGCCGTTTTGCGGCGGAGCCGATTGTGGACCCGCAGACGGGCGAGGTGCTCGTAGATCGCAACGAGTTGATTGACCATGCTATGGCGCGGCGCATCGAACGCCAGACCAAGATCAAGAAGGTCACGGTGCGTTCGCCGATGACTTGTGCCCTGCAACATGGGCTGTGCGTCCGCTGCTACGGGTTGGATTTGGGGCGCAACACGGTGGTCAAACTCGGCGAAGCCGTGGGCATCATCGCGGCGCAATCCATCGGCGAGCCGGGCACGCAGTTGACCCTGCGCACCTTCCACACCGGCGGTGTGGCGGGCACGAGCGACATCACCCAGGGCCTGCCGCGCGTGCAGGAACTGTTCGAGGCGCGCATTCCCAAGGGGCAGGCGATCATCGCCGATATCCCTGGGCGGGTGGAGATCCGCGAACAGGGCGACCAGCGCTGGGCGCGCATCGTCAACGAGCAGATCAAGCGCGTTCCGCATGAGGTGCCCGAAGGCTATACCGTCGTGGTGGAAGACGGCCAAGAGGTGGAAGAGGGCGCGCCGCTCGCCACCGAAGAGGGCGCCGAGCCGATTTTGGCTCGCGCTTCGGGGCGCGTCAGCCTCGAAGAGGGGCGCGTGGTGATCATCTATGAGCAGCGCATCGAGCGCGAGTACGAAGTGCCCATCACAGCGCAACTCAAGGTGGGCCACGGCGCTTGGGTCGAGCCGGGCGATATGATCACCGAAGGCTCCAAGAACCCGCACGAGTTGATGGCCATTTTGGGCGTGGAGGCGGTGCGCACCTATCTGCTCGTCGAAATCCAAAAGGTGTACCGCTCGCAGGGCGTGGTCATCAACGATAAGCACATCGAGGTGATCATCCGCCAGATGTTGCGCCGCGTGCGGGTAACCAATTCCGGCGATAGCGAGTACCTGCCCGGGCAACTGGTGGATCGCCTCGAATTCGAGCGCGTCAACCAGGAGATCATCGAGCGCGGCGGTACGCCGGCCACGGCCGAGCCGGTGGTGATGGGCATCACCCGGGCCGCACTGGCCACCGATAGTTTCCTTTCGGCGGCTTCCTTCCAGCATACCATCAGCGTCCTGGCCAGCGCCGCTGTGGAGGGCAAGGTGGATGAACTGCGCGGCCTCAAAGAGTGCGTCCTCATCGGCAAGTTGATTCCGGCGGGTACGGGGTTTGCCGCGCGGGCCCATGAGGAGACTGAAGAAGAGGCGGAGGCCAAGAAGGCCCCGGTGGAATTCGAGACGATGAGCGCCTTCGACGAGGACCTCTTTGGCCCTGGGTTGACGAGCGAACTCGACGCGCTTGACGCGGTCTTTCTCGCCAAAAAGCGCGAACGGGAACTCGGCCGGCCGTCGCTCTCTTTTGAGGCTTTGACCGACCTCGAAGAGGACGATGACGAAAACGAAGACGAGGATGACCACGACCTGGATGACGAGGACGAATTCTAAGCGATGAACACGATCCTGTTGGTGCATCGTGCGCATCCCAAGAAACGGAGTGGAGGGCTTTTAGCCCTCCGCTTTGTTCTGGGCCTGATGGCGGCTTCCCTTTTCGCCGCCTTGGGGCTTGTGGTGGCGGGGGCTGTATCGGTGGCCGGGGTGTATCTCTCGTACGTCAAAGACCTCCCTTCGGCGGAGGAGATCAGCCGCCGCACGATGACGGCTGCCCAGAGCACGCGCCTCTACGATCGGACGGGCCAATACCTGCTGTACGAGATAATGCCCACCGAAGGGGGCCTGCGCACTTGGGTGCCCCTCTCACGCATCCCGATGCATCTGCGCAATGCCACCATCGCGATGGAGGATAAGACCTTTTACACGAACCCAGCCGGCATCAACTGGGAGGGCATCGCCCGCGCCATCTGGGGAGAGATCCGCGGCCAAGACGCTGGGGGAGGGAGTTCCATCCCCCAGCAACTCATCCGCAACGTCATTATGACGCCAGAAGAGCGTATGGAGCGCAGTTATTCGCGCAAGATCAAGGAAATCGTCCTGACGGTGGAGTTGAGCCGCCTCTACCCCGGCGTCGAAGGGCGAGACAAGATTTTGGAATGGTACCTGAACACCATCTTTTACGGTCACCTTTCTTACGGCGTAGAGGCGGCTGCGCAGACCTATTTTGGCAAGCATGTGGAGGACCTCACCCTGGCCGAGGCGGCTATGCTCGTGCCTCTGGGGCAATCTCCGGCGATGAACCCCTTCGATCGCCCGGCGGAGGCCAAACGCCGCCAAGAGATCGTCTTGGATACGATGGCCCAGCAGGGCTACATCACGCCGGAAGAGGCCTGGCAGGCCAAGCAGCAGCCCATCGTCTTGGCTTCTCGGCAAAGGGGGATTACGGCGCCGCACTTTGTCTTTTACGTGCGCGATTTGCTCGTTTACCGCTACGGGGCAGACCTCGTCTACAACGGCGGCTTGAACGTCATCACCTCGCTCGATGTGGATATGCAGAACTTTGCCCAGGAGGCTGCGCGCGAGCACATCGCGGCTATTTCAGAAAAGTACAACGCGCATAATGCCGCGGTAGTCATTTTGGATGCCAAGACGGCCGAAATTCGGGCGATGGTGGGCAGCGTGAACTATGATGATCCCTCTATTGACGGGCAGGTGAATATGGCCCTCGCGCCCCGCCAGCCTGGATCGAGTTTCAAGCCGTACGTCTACGCGACGGCCTTTGTCCAGGGCTATACGCCCGCCACCATGGTGATGGACGTGCGCACGAGTTTCCCCGACCCGTACAATTTGGCGCCCTATGTGCCCGAGAACTATTCGCGCACCTTTCACGGGCCGATGCTCCTGCGGCGCGCCTTGGCCTGTTCGTACAATGTGCCCGCCGTGGCTATGACGCAGAAGGTAGGTGTGGCGAACGTCTTGGCGACGGCCCATGCGATGGGCATCAACACGCTGAATGAACCGAGTTATGGCCTTTCGCTGGGGCTGGGGAGCGGGGAAGTGAGCCTGCTCGACCATACGTTTGGTTTTAGCGTGTTTGCCAATGGCGGCACGATGGTGGGCGAGCCGGTGCCCGAAGAACAGTGGCGGCCCGGCTACCGCCGGCTCGACCCGGTGGCCATCTTGAAGGTGACGGATGCCCAAGGGCGCGTCCTTTATGAATACAAGCCGCAGCGCCAAGAAGTCATCCGGCCCGAGGTGGCCTATCTCATTACGGATATCCTTTCCGACAACAAGGCCCGCGCCCCCGCCTTTGGCGTGGATAACCCGTTGACCCTGCCCGACCGCCCCGTGGCCGCCAAGACGGGCACCACGAACGATTACCACGATGGCTGGGCGATGGGTTACACGCCACAATACGTCGTGGGCGTGTGGGTAGGCAATACGAACTATGAGGCGATGGAGAATGGCTCCGGCGTGCGCGTGGCGGGGCCGCTCTGGCAAAAGATCATGCTGTATTTGCATGACGGCCTGCCCGTGGAAACCTTTGCGCGGCCGCCCGGCATCGTCACGGCGATTGTGGATGCGACCTCGGGCAAATTGCCCACGGAATATTCGGGGGCGCGCATTCAGGAGATTTTTATCGAGGGCACCGTGCCCACTGAAAAGGACGATGTGCATCAGCCTTTCCGCATCGATCGGGTTTCGGGCAAGTTGGCCACGCCGTATTGCCCGCCCGAAGAGGTGGAGGTGCGCGTCTTTGAGATTTATCCGCCCGAAGCGGCGGACTGGGTGCGCGAGCAGGGCATTCCTCAGCCGCCCAAGGAATATTGTGATTTGCACGGCCCCAACCTAACCCACGCCGATGTGGCGATCATCGAGCCGAAGCAATTTGCCATCGTGCGCGGCCTTGTGCCCATCGTGGGGAATGCGCGCGCGGGGGCGCAGCAGAATTACTTCTTGCAATACAGCCCCGGTTTTGGGTCAGGCTCTTGGCAACGCATCGGGCCAGATCACGGCCATCGCGTGGAGAACGGCGTCCTCGAGTATTGGGATACCACAGCACTGGGAGACGGCCTCTATACCCTGCAACTCAACGTCCTCGATGGGGGCGTGCCGAGGGAGTTTTCCATCCAAGTGCGCGTGGATAACACGCCTCCCGTGGCCGAGATCATCCACCCCACGCCCGACCAGGTGTACGAGATGGGCAAGGACGAATGGATCAATATCCAGGTGGCGGCGGTGGATAACATCTCGATGGGCAAGGTGGAGTTCTATATGGATGGCGAACTCCTCGGGTTTACTACTGTGGCCCCCTATACCTTGCGCTGGAACCTCAAACTGCTGAAGGATGAACTCCCCAAGGGCGATTTCGGCCTTACGGAACCGCGCCTTAGCGTGGAAGGGGATCGCACAATCCGCGAAGAAGTGGTGCAAGAAGGGGCGAACCGCGTCTACGTCCGTACGGTTCAACAAGGGGAGGCCATCACGACGACGCGCGTCATCCAGTTCCCGCAAGGGGGGTACCAGGTGGAGACCTCCGGCGGGTTGACGGTCGTCTCTCGCAGGGGATATACGGAGACGCATACCCTTCACGTCGTCGCCTTTGACGCGGCAGGGAACGAGGTCAAAAGCGAGAGCGTGCGCGTGCACGTCATCCCCGAGCGGCCCAAAGAGGAAAAGACCAGCGCCCTTTTGCCCTTATGGCGCCGCCAAACGGGGTAGGAGCGGTTCAGCAGCCCAGTTTGCGCAGAGCGTCTTCCGAAAAGCCGAAATGATGGGCGATCTCGTGGATGATGGTGCGCCGAATGAGGCCCACGAGGTCGCCCTCGCGTTGGGCCTCCAGGAGAAGCGGCCCCCGGAAGAGGGTAATGCGATCCGGCGCGGCCAGGTGGTAGTAACTGCGCCGCGTGAGGGGGATGCCCTCGTACAGCCCCAGGAGCATCCCCACGGGGCGCTCGCCCTGCCGGGTGCGCACGGCGCGCAATTGCTCCGCCGTGGGCCACTCGGCCACCACGATGGCGACGTTCTCCATACGTTCCCGCACCCAGGCCGGCAGGTCTTCTAAGGCGCGGTCTACGAGGCGGTCGAAGGCCGAAAGGGCATCCTGCTCAGGGTCGGTCATCGGCGTTCTGCCTCCTTGGGGGCCGGCGCCGGGCTGACGATGAGCGTGCGCTCTTCGCGGTAGGTAACCATCCCCGGCCGGCCGCCCGGAATGGGGCGCACGTAGCGGCGCAGGGTATAATCCACCGGCACGCGCGGCATCGCGCGGTTGGCCGAATAATAGGCCGCCCACTGGGCCGCTAAGATCAGCGTCTCTTCGGCTACTGGGCGCCCTTCGCAACGGATGATGATATGGGCGCCGGGCACGTTATGCGCGTGGAGCCATAGGTCATCGGGATGGGCGTGCCGAAAGGTTACCTCGGCATTTTGCGCGCTGTTTTTCCCGATGAGGATGAGCGTGCCATCCGGCGCGGTAACGCGCAAAGGCCCCGCCATAGGGGTGGACGGACGGCGGTTGAGGGCAGCCGCGCGCGGCCTGTAACCCGCCTCGGCCAGGGCGCGTTCCACGGCCTCCAGTTGGGGGCGGTTTTCGGCCAGGTCTACATCGGTGGCGAGTTGCTGAAGGTAGGCCAGTTCCATCTCGGCCTCGGCGAGGCGCGGGGGAATCTCTTCCAAGGCAGCCTGCCTTTTGCGGTACTCTCGAAAGAGGGCCTGGGCATTTTCGGCGGGCGAGAGCGCCGGGTCGAGGGGAATGGCGACCGGCGATTTCTGCGCATCGGCCGGGTCGCCCGTGAGGGCATAGGGTTCCACGACGAGTTCTCTCTGCCCTGGCTGGATTTGCCAGGCCAAAGCGAGGATGGCCTGGGCGCGCCACTGGAGCGCGGCCAAGGCCTCTGGGGAGGGGAGTTCCCTGCGCAGGGAATCTATCCGCGCCTGTTGGCGGGCTTGGGCCTCGGCGATGATCTCCTTCAGGCGGCGCCGCGCGGCAAGGTAAGGGTCTTGAGCGATATCCTCGACGGGGGCGCGGTCGCGCATATAGCGGCGCAGGGCCTCTTCGATCGTCTCACAGGGGGTATAGTCTCCGAGGTGGGTCAGCGCATAGGGCGCGTAGGCCACGGCATGGCGAACGGCCCCTTCCCCCTCGTAGGCTACGCTTGGCGCCCAGGCGCCCGTCTCGGCGAGGCGCAAAAGGTCCCGCGCGGTGCGGAGTACCTCGGTGAGGAGGGCCATCTCCCACGGCGGAGGCGGCTCCACTGCGCCGCTCGCCCGATACACCGCCTCGCGCGCTAGGGTGGGGCTGAGGCCAAAGGCCATCTCCACCAGGCGCCGCCAGAGGGGACCTTCCGCCGCCAAGAGGTCGTTCAGCCAGGCCCGCTCATCGGCGGTAAGGGGATGGAGTTTCTCCTGGGCGGGCGGCGGCAGGTAAGGTTGGCCCGGCAAGATGGTGCGGCGGCGGTTGATGGCGGCGGAGATGCGCTTGGCCGCATCGAGGATCGTGCCGCCGGCATCCAGGAGGATGAGGTTGCTGAGGCGCCCCATCAATTCGCACACCAGGGTTACCTTGCCCTCGGCGCCCTCGAAGTGGATGTGAAGGGCGCGCTCCAGTTCTGGCTGATGGATGCCCCGTAATCGAGCGCCCTCGACATATTTGCGCAGGAGCAAAAGGAGCGGCGAGGGCTTTTCGGTGCCTCGGCGCAGTTTCTCATCGCTGAGGAGCGCGGTCGGGCCTTGCGGCTCGGCGCTCAGAAGGAGTTGGTAGCGCCGCTCCGTATAGACCTCCAGGCCGATAGAAAGGGGCGAGGGCCGCACCACGCGCTGCACGCGCCCGCCCACCAATTTCGCCCTCAGCGCCTCGCTTACGGCCGCGAGGGTGAGCGCGTCATAGTTCACGGCGCCTCCTCCCCCTGGGCGGCAAACCACTCGAGCACGGCGGCAAGGGCCTCGGCGCTGTAACGGCCGTGCACGCGCACCCGCCGCAGGGTAAAGAGTTCGCCGGAGCGGTGCAGGTCGCCCGCTTCAGTGGTTACGGCGCCCCAGTAGCCCGCCGAATGGAGCACCTGAATGGTCAGGTCATCATACTGGCCGGAAGGATAGCAGAAAAAGCGCACCGGCTTGTGGATGCGCGCCTCGATGGCCTCTTTGGAGCTGAGAACTTGCCAAACCAAATAGTCCACCGTGCGGTTGCGTAGGTCCGTATGGGTGTAGCCGTGCGCGCCGAGTTCCATACCGGCGGCATCCAGGGCGATGGCTTGATCCCAGGTGAGATAGGCTGGGTCTTGCGCGTCAAGTGGGGCGGTCAATAAGAAGAAGGTGGCCTTGAAGCCATATTGCTGGAGGAGCGGGAAGGCCACCTCAAAGTTATCGCGGTAGCCGTCATCGAAGGTCAGGATGATGGGCTTCTCTGGCAAGGGGTAACCGGCCTCAAGGGCCAGGGCCAAATCCGCCAAGGTGACGCTCGTATAGCCTGCCTCTTTCAGGTAGCGCAGGTGCTCCTCAAAGACCTGCGGGCGCACGGAGAGGTCTCGCCGGATGGCGTCCGCATCGGGGGGCGGGTCGGAGATGTAGTGATACATCAGGATGGGCACCCGCAGCGTGCGGGTTATGCCGTCTGGCGTGGGGAGCGGCTCCGGCGTGGGGGTGGCGGTCGGCGTCGGCGTGGCCGTAGCGCGCGGCACGGTGGGCGTGGGCGAAGGAGCAGGGGTATCCGTCGGGCGCGCCGTGGGCGAAGGGCTTGGGGTAGGCGTGAACGTCCATGTGGGCGTGGGCGAAGGGGGCACGCTCGTAGGAGAGGCGGGCGGCAACGCCGTCACGGGCGCTTGGGCAGGGGGCGTGCGCGCCGCCCAGGCCCCGGCGATCACGAGAACGCCCACCACCCCCAAGAGGGGAATCCGCCAGCGCCCAGCCCATCTATACCACGCGGTTCGAACGTCCATCATACCCCCACAGGGATGATACGTAACCCCCCTCAAGGCGTCAAACGGCGTTCTTGACAAACCCGTCGGCCTGTGGTATCATCAAAATACCATAGGGGGGTACCCCACTCCCCGTCTATGCCGATGAGATCAAAGGAGTTACGATGAGCGAACCGAAAGTGGTTACCGATGCGACCTATCAGCAGGATGTGCTCCAAGCGACCCTGCCCGTGTTGGTGGATTTCTGGGCGCCCTGGTGCGGCCCTTGCCGTATGGTATCCCCCATCGTCGAGGAACTGGCCAAGGATTACACCGGCCGCCTGCTCGTGGCCAAGATGAACGTGGACGAAAACCCCGTCACGCCGAGCCGGTTGGGCATCCGCGGCATCCCCACGCTGATCCTTTATTGGAACGGCGAGGAGGCCGACCGCATCGTGGGCTATGTGCCCAAGAACGTCTTGGCGCGCAAGATCGAGGCCGTGCTCGCCGAGGCCAAGGCGAACTGAGGGCCTCATTTTATGAGACCGCTACGAGGGCGGTCAAGCGGTTATGGCAAAGGCGCCGAGCCGGTTGACCGCCCCCGTGGAACCTAACGGAGGAGTGCGCGATGCCGATTTACGAGTACCGCTGCGAAGAGTGCGGAACCGTCTTTGAGAAGTTCGTGCGTTCGGTTTCGACCGAGTTCAAGGTGGTGTGCCCCACGTGTGGGAGCGAGCGCTGCCACAAGAACATCACCCTCTTTGGCACCACGGGCGGCAAAGAGGCGAGTTCTGCAAGTGCGTCATCCTGCGCGCCTTCGGGTTGAGGGCTGACCCGTCGGGGCTAGGTTAGCCCCTTTTCCGGCCTCCAAAGGGCCAACGTTTGGGTGGGTTCACAATGCTTTCGCCAGAAAAGCGCCAAGAATTGATCCTTCGCCTTCGTCGCATCGAGGGGCAGACGCAGGGCATCCAGCGGATGCTCGCCGAAAATCGCCCCTGTGAAGAGGTGCTCAACCAACTCGCCTCTGTGCGGGCGGCCACGCGTATGGTGAGCCTGGAGTTGCTGCGCGGCTACCTGGCCTCTCGGTTTGCCGAACCGGAGGGGTTGAACTCCACAGAGGCCATCGAAGAAATGATCAATACCCTTTTGCGTGTGTAACGTTGAGGAGTGTATGGATATTTTGGGCATCCCCGTGCGTAGCCTCCTTTGGCCGCTCGGCCTCGTGGCTTGGTTTTTGCTAATGCGCTTCGTCTTGCCGCGACTGGGCGTTTCCACTTGAGCCTCTCGTGCCTGCGATGTGGGGGCCCCACATCGGGTGGAAGAAACGGAAAGCGAAACGGCAGAGGGCGAAAAATCGAGCGGATGAAGGCCCTTACCCAGCCGGCGTTCTAGGGGGCCTTTCGGCGCGTGGGTTTTAGGTTGCAGAAAAGGCCCAAGGCGATTATCCTCCAACGCGCGATGATTCAGAAGGAGTTCGCCGGCCTATGATCACCCTTCACCGCCCGCGCTATCATTTTTTGCCGCCGCGCCACTGGATGAACGACCCGAACGGCCTCATCCATTGGCGGGGGCGCTATCACCTGTTTTATCAGCATAACCCCTTCGGCCCTACGTGGGGGGTGATGCATTGGGGCCACGCCGTGAGCGCCGACCTTGTACACTGGCAGCATCTGCCGCTCGCTTTGGCGCCCACGCCCGGCGGCCCTGACCAAGACGGCTGCTGGAGCGGCTGTGCGGTGGATTGGGCTGGCACGCCCACGCTCGTCTATACCGGGGTGCGCCCCGAAGTGCAGTGCCTGGCCACCGGCGAGGGCCAAGACCTCCTCGTTTGGCGCAAGCATCCGCGCAACCCCGTCATCGCTGGGCCGCCGGCGGGGTTGGAGGTGACGGGCTTCCGCGACCCTTACGTCTGGCGAGAGGGGGAAGGTTGGCGCCTTGTGCTCGGTTCGGGGTTCCCAGGCCGCGGCGGGGCAGCGCTCCTCTACCGCTCGCCAAACCTCCTCGATTGGGAATACGTCGGCCCCTTGTGCCAGGGCGAGGCCAGCCGGCTGGGCCACAACTGGGAATGTCCCAACTTTTTCGCGCTCGGGGGGCGCTATGTGCTCATCATCTCGCCGCAGCCGCTGGGCAAAGCGGTGTACATAACGGGAGACTATGCCGCGGACCGTTTTACGCCCCTCGTCGAGGGCGATGTGGATAGCGGCGGATCGCTCTATGCCCCCCAGGTGATGGTGGATGCGCAGGGGCGGCGTATCCTCTGGGGGTGGCTGCGCGAAGGGCGTTCGCGCGAGGCGTGCGAAGAGGCCGGCTGGGCCGGCGTGATGTCGCTCCCTCGCCTGTTGACGCTCCTCCCCGATGGCCGCCTGAGCGCCCAGCCCGTGCCCGAACTGCAAGCCTTGCGCCGGCGCTCTGTGCGGTGGGGGCCTTGCACGCTGGCCGGATCTCTGCCCCTTGAGGGCCTGTCTGGGGATGGCTTGGAACTCTACATAACCATCGCACTCGGCTCGGCGGAGGGCGTCGCGCTCGCGGTGCGGAGGTCGCCCGGCGGCGAGGAGGAGACGCGCTTCATCTATGACCGCAACGCGGGCACCCTGCGCTGCGACCGCTCTCGCGCCAGCCTTTCGCCGCACCAAGACCGCACGCCCTATGAGGGATGTTACCCTCTGCAAGGCGACCGTCTCACGTGGCGGGTCTTTTTGGATGCCTCGGTCATCGAACTGTATGCCGATGGCCACACCTGCTTGACGACACGCATCTACCCCGAGCGGCCCGATAGCCTGGGGCTAGCCTTGGAGGCCCTGGGCGGCGAGGCGCGCCTAGAGGCGCTCGAGGCCTGGGAGATGGCCCCCATCTGGCCGGCCAATGGCTCGCTCTAACCCTCTTGAGAAAGGATACGCCGTGCCCACCTATTCCTGTTCTGTATCGCTCTTCAAAGAGACCCCCATCGAGGAGGCCATCGCTCGCCTTGCCGCGATGGGCTTTCGCGAAATCGAGATTTTCGACGATGGCCGGCCCGATGGCTGGCTCTCTAACCCCGCCCGCACGCGCCGGCTCCTCGAGGCGGCCGGGCTGCGGGTGCGCACGGTGCATTCCCCCGAATCGGGGTGGGATAACGCCAACCCCGATGAAACGCTCCGTATGGCCTCGGTGCGCGCTTGCTTGGCCTGTTTTGGCCCGGCGGCGGAGGTGGGGGCCGAATACGTCATCTGCCATCCGAATGCCTCGCTGAATGGCTTTCGGGCGAGCGATTATGGTCTGTGCTGGGATCGTTCCCGGCGTTCGCTGGAGCGCTTCGCTGAGGAGGCCTTCCGCTTGGGCCTCAAGGTGGCCGTGGAGAATCTTCCCTCCTATGGCCTGCCGCGCCCCGGCGCGAGAGTGTATGAGGTCTTGCGGCTCACCGAGGACCTGGGCGAGCATGTGGGCATCTGCCTCGATGCGGGCCACAGCAACGCCAGCGGCCTGAGCGCCGCCCAAGAGGCGCTTGAGGCGGGCGCGCGCCTTTTTGCCCTGCACATCCAAGATAATGACGGCCTGGGCAAGGACCTCCATTGGCTGCCCGGCCAAGGCACCACAGATTGGGAGGCCTTTCTGCGCGCCCTGGATGCCTTGCACTTTGCGGGGCCGCGCACCTTCGAAGTGGGGCCGGGGCAGAACCTCGAAGAGACGCTCGCCGCCTTGGCCGCGCTCCGGCGCGCTTGGGCGGCGCGGGGGGAGGGGTTAGGGTGAAACTCCTCGTTGCCACGCACAACCGGGGCAAAATCGCTGAACTCCAGGCGCTCCTCGCCGGCTTGGGGTACGCGTTGGTCGGTTTGGGCGAGGTGGGCATCTCCCAGGCCGTGGAGGAGACCGGCCGCACGTTCGAAGAGAACGCGCTCCTCAAGGTGCGTTTTTATGCCGCGCGGACGGGGCTTTTGACTTTGGCCGACGATTCTGGCTTGGAAGTGGAAGCCCTGGGCGGCGCGCCGGGCGTGCACACGGCCCGCTACGGCGGCGAGGGGTTGAGCGACCGAGAGCGCTATGAGCGGCTTCTGCAAGCCCTGCAAGGGGTGCCCCGCGAGGCGCGACGGGCGCGGTTTCGGTGCGTCATCGCCCTGGCCTGGCCCGATGGCCGCACCGAGACGGCCGAGGGCACCTGCGAGGGCTACATCGCCGAGGTGCCGCGCGGCGAAAACGGCTTTGGCTATGACCCGATTTTCTACCTGCCCGAATTCGGCGCGACGATGGCCGAACTCCCCCCTGAAGTCAAGAACCGCATCAGCCACCGCGCCCGCGCGGCGCAGGGCATCCGCCGCGTGCTCGAGCGCCTGACGCCTTCGGGTGATGAATAACCCGTAAAAAGCGAATCCCCCGCCCGAAAAGGCGGGGGATTCGCTTGGAGGGGTAAGATGAGCCGCGTTAGCGCAGGGTCTCGCGGATATCCAGGAGTTCTGCGCCGATATTTTTGAGGATTTCCTCCATCGCGATCTGGTCAATCCCTTGCACTTTGAGGGCGATTTGCCGGTTGGTGGGGTCGTCTCCCCAGAAGGTGCCCAGGGCCACGATGTTCCCACCGCGCTTAGAGATTTCCCCCGTGAGCATCGCGAGCATCCCCGGCCGCTCGGGCACCTTGATCGTGACGCGCAGGCCCCACATACGGGCGCCCAGCAACTCGAGAAAGACCTTAAAGAGGTCGCTCTCGGTGATCATCCCCACCAAGAGGTCGCCCCGCATCACGGGGAGGGCGCCGATGGCGTTATCCACCATAATGCGCGCCGCCTCCTCCAAGGGGCAATCCTCCGTGACGGTGATGACGTTGCGCGTCATCAGATCCTCCACCTTGATTTTGGAGATGAGATAGTTGATCTCATACACGCTGAGGCTGGTGGCAGGAGACGGCGCGGCATAGAGCAAATCCTTTTCGGCCACAATGCCGATGAGTTTGTTGTTCTTATCCACCACGGGCAGGCGCCGCACCTTTTCTTCGCGCATAATGCGCAAGGCATCGTGAAGCGATACATCGGGGCGGATGGTGATGGGGTGGCGAGACATCCGATCTTTGACCAACATCGTGCACCTCCTGACTCGTCTTTGAGCCGTTCGTTCCCTCGGAGCCTAGCGAGATTATACCCGCAAGCCGTGCCGCTGTCGAGCGAAAGGGCGCCTCCCTCAGCGCGAGTCGGTTTCCAGGTCAAGCCAAGCGCGCTCCTCCGGCGTGAGGGGAACGTGCAGAGCGGTGATGTTTTCGGCAAACTCTTCTTTTGAGACGGCCCCCACAAGCGGGAAGACGTTCAACGGCGACCGCAGGATGAATGCCAGCGCCACCTGCGGCACGGTGAGGCCCTTTTCTCGCGCCAGAGTGAAGGCGCGGTCTAACCGCTTGAAGTTTGGCTCGTGGCAATAGGCCTTGAGGCAGGCATTATCCAACGTGGCGCGCATCTCGGCAAAATTTTCGCGCGTGATGCGCCCCGAAAAGAGGCCCCTGGCCAGGCTGGAATAGGCGAATACGGGCATTTGGGTCCGGACGTACCAGGCGCGCGCCTCGGTGTTCGCCGGACCGCTGAGGGTAACACAGCCGCCGCCCCACGGGTCCTCGATTTGGTCAGCCAGGCCGTAATTGGGGCTGGATACGGTAAAGGGCACCAGGCCGTGCGCCTCGGCATAGGCGTTCGCCTCGGCGATGCGCTGATGGGTCCAGTTGGACCCACCGAAGGCATGGATGCGCCCGGCGGCGTGATGCTCGTTCAACGCCTCGACAATCGGCCCCACGGGCACGGAGGGGTCATCGCGATGCAGGACATAGATATCCACGTAATCGGTGCGCAGGCGGGCCAGCGAATCGAACAGGTCCGAGGCCAAATCGAAGGGCGTGACGCGGCGGCGGTCGGCGTTATGGTGGCACCCCTTGGTGAGGATGACCACCTGCTCTCGGTTGCCGCGCGCCTCCATCCACTCGCCCAAAAGGCGCTCGCTGTTGCCCCCTGCGTAGACGTGCGCCGTATCAAAGGTATTCCCGCCCAGGGCAAAGATGTCGTCGAGCAGGGCGAAACAGCGCGCGCGATCCAGCGTGCCCACGAACATCGAGCCTAGCACCAAGCGGGCTACAGGCTTGTTCACGCCGGGGATGGTGCCATATTCCATCATAGGTGCTCCTTCCATAAGAAGGGTCAATCCATCGGGTAAGTGAGGCCGATGAGGCTCCGCACCCGATCCATCGTCTCGAGGATGGCGACCGATTCATCAAGCGGCATCACGGCGCTTTCGCGCTCGCCCCTTTGCACGCAGGCCATCACCTCCGCCGCCTCAAAATGGTAGCCGGCCTCGCCCGTAATGCGCTGCGGCTCTTGGCCGGGGCGGTAGAGCGTGGCTTGGGTGGCGCGCCAGAACTCGGGGATGTGGATATGCCCCTCCGTGCCGTAAAGGCGCGCCTCGCCGACGGTCGCCGTGCGGATGGCGCAAAAGAGCTGGGCGAGCGCCCCATTGGGGTAGGTGAAGAGCATCGCCGTTTGCTCGTCCACGCCCGTCTCGCCCAGATGGGCAGAGGCCGAGAGCGTTTTGGGTTGCTGGCCGTAAACCATCGAGGCGAGCGAGGCTACATAGACGCCCACATCGAGCAGGGCGCCCCCGGCCAGGTTGAGGTCGAGCAGGCGCCCTTGGGGGTTCCAGGCGGTGCGAAAGCCGAAATCCGCCGTGACGAGGCGCACCTCGCCGATGGCGCCTTGGTGAAGCCAGCGGCGCACCTCGGCCATCACCGGGTTAAAGCGCGACCACATCGCCTCCATCAAAAAGGCGCCGTTGGCGCGGGCGCAAGCGGCCATCTCGCGCGCCTGGCGGGCGTTCACGGCCATCGGCTTTTCGCAGAGCACGGCTTTGCCGTGTTCCAAGCACAGGCGGGTGTGCTCAGCATGGAAGGGATGCGGCGTGGCCACATACACGGCTTGAACTTCCGGGTCGCTCACGAGCGCCTCATACGAGCCGTAGGCCCGCTCGAAGCCGTGCTCGGCGGCAAAGGCCTGTGCCCTCGAAGCGTCTCGAGACCCCACGGCCACGCGCCGCGCTTGCGGCAGGCGGGCTAAATCTGTGGCGAAACGCGCCGCGATGCGCCCCGGCCCTAGGATACCCCAACCGAATGTCTGCGTCATAGGCGTGCCCAACCCTCCTTTAGAAGATCATCCCCACGTCGAAAGGGCGATGAGCCACTGGGCGGTGAAATAGGTGCCTAACACCCACACCGGCGCAGCCGGCAGGGGCCGTACGAAGCGATTATAGGCCAAAAAGGAATCCGACGCGATAAAGAGCGCCGCGCCCAACGCAGCCCAAAGCGCCCCTGAACCGCCCAAAACGCCCCAGCGGACCCAGGCGCGCCAGCCCATCGTCACGATGACCACGGCATAGAGGGCCACGGGCAAGCGCATCGCGCCGGTATGCGGCCACAAGAGCCAGAGCACCCCGATCAGGACGAGGACAAAGGGCACGGCGGCGTAAAAAGGCCCCCACGTCGGCGCCCCTTGGGCAAAGGCCGCGATGTAAGCGATGTGCGCGGCCAAAAAGGCGGCCAGGCCCCCCAGAAAGCGATCTTTTGGCAGCATCAGGAGCACATCGCCCACGAGCGAGAGGGCCAGCCCCGCCAGGATAAACGCCCCATAGGCTCCGGGCGCCCTGAGCGCGCCGGCAAAGGCCAGGCCGAGCACCCAGATCATGGTGAGCGGTTTGAGGAGGTACACCCACCTGCGCCGCCCGCGCAGGTCCGCTGCGATATCGAGCGCCCCTGTGAAGAGGATGAGAATCGAAAGGGTTATGCGCAGAGCCATCTTTTCCTTTTGGCCGCAGGGTTACTTTTCGACAAAGATGGGCGAAAGCCAGGCGTACTGGCCGTTTACCTGGCGCACTTCGGCATCGTAAACATCTACCTCTTGTTGAGGGGCCTCGTCCACCCATTCGCCGTGGAAGGTATAGGCCCACTCGGGCACGGCGCGGTGCAGCAAAAAGGCCTCCGCATTGTAGGGCTTGAGGTGCACACCCCGCGCCGCCTCCAAGAGTTCGCCGAGGGAAACCTCGGCGCGCACGCCGTTCAGGGTGGCTTGCAGGGTCGTCCGCGCGTCGCCGCGAATTTCTAGGATGAGCGCTGCCGTGGCCGGGTGGAGCGTCGTATAGTTCTGAAAGGACGTACAGCGCCACGCGAGGTGGTCTCGCGATGGGGCGAGCAATCGGTTCTCTAAGGCGTTGATGGCTTCATCCTCTGCCGTCTCCTCTGAGGGGGCGAGGACGCTTCGGCCCCGGAAGCACGTCTCCACGCCTACGAGTTCGCCATCGGAAAGGCGCAGGTCCCCCTCCCACAGGTAGCCGCTCGGCGCCCAGCCCCAGCCCATTTCCAAGCGCACCTTGTAGGTCTCAGCGGGGCGGGGCGCGAGGGACGGCCCTTCGATGATGCGCCAGGGGACGTTATTTTTGTAGAGGGTGATGCGATCCAGCGCATCGCAGGCGCGGATATCGAGCATTACCTCGCGGCGCGTGGCCCCGAGTTCGCTCCCCAAGGGGAAGCCGTTCACCTCGAAACGGCAGGCGATCTTGTCTCCCGTTACGGCGTAGGTGCGCCGCTCGAGGAGCGCCTGCCAGAGGGCCTGGCGCGTTTTGGCCTCAGCGAGCACGGCCACGCGCCCATCCCCATAGGAGCCGGGGTAACCCGCGTGATGATCCGTCGAGGCGGTGTAGCCGAAGCGGTGCCCCAAGGCCAAGCCCCGGCGCACCGTCGTGCGCCCATCGCGTGGCCCCATGGTGTGCAAATAGGGGTAGGGGGCCTGATCGCTCATACCGCAGCCGTGCTTGCTATAGACCTCCACCAGGGGGCTGGTGGCCCCGTCGAACCGTTCCCAGATGATGCCCCGATAGTCGGGCACATAGGCCACGTGATGGGGAATGGCGATAGCCGGCCGCCCGCCGAGCGCCGCGAGGAGCGCGGCGGGGGAATCGGCATAGACGAGCGGCAAATCGGGCGATAGCGAGAGAATGTGATGATCGCCGTATGTGCGCGAGTGCATCTCGTAACTCTGAAAGGTTACGAATTCCCCTTCTCTATTCGCCGCGTTAACTTGGGAGAGCACTTCCTCCCAGTGGGCGGCGAGTTTGGCAAAGCCGCGCTCGTGGAAATCCACCACGAACTCGAACCCCGGTTGGCGCGGGGGCATATCGGGCCACATCGCATGGCCGGTGACAGCGCAGAAATCGAGTTGGCCGCGCGCCGCCTCGAGGGCATTGGCCAGGCTGCCGTAGCCGTAACTGATGCCGCAGTGATTGTGCAGGTCTCCCCAATAAATGGGCATAGGAGGGACTCCTCGGTAGGTGTGATGGCGGCATTCTATACGAATTCGGCGCATTGCTCAAAAGGGTTATCCCTTTTGGGGTGCTCCATATGGGTGCAGCGCGGGGCAGGAGCCTCGCGCTGCGGGCCAGGAGGATGGCGTTTTGACTACAGAATACTGAGGATAATCTCACTCTCTCCATTTTCATATTTTGACTCCTGATTTTTCTGTCATATAATACAATTAAATTTTTCCTAACTCGAAGGCGATGCATCGCCTTACTCTCGTCGAATCATCTCCACAAATCAAATTGATGGCCGACGGCCGCCGCGCTGAGATTCTGCGGCTCCTGATGGCCTCCCCTGCCACCTTGACGCAACTTGCATCCCGACTTGGCCAATCTCCCGCCTGGGTGCGCCATCACCTCAAGGCGCTGGAAGCGGCCGGCCTGGTGGTTCTGAGCGCTGTATGCAAGAGCGGCAAGGTAACCGAACGGTACTATCGCGCTACCGCCGGCGCGTTTTTGGTTCGGCATCTCCTTTTGCCCGCAAGCGATAAACCCCCTCTCGTCTTTGTGGGGAGCGACGACCTAGCCCTAGAGTTCCTCGCAGAACGTTTGGGGCGGTACGTCCATTTTCTCTATTTGCCCGTAGGCTCGCTGAATGGCTTGGCCTATTTGCGTCAAGGGCTATGTCAGATTGCCGGCGTGCATATTTGTGAAGAAAACGGCGAGTACAACGTCTCGACCGTGCGGCATCTCTTCCCAGACCGTCCCGTTGCTCTCATCACCTTGGCCTACCGCACACAGGGATTGATGGTCGCGCCGGGCAACCCGAAGGGCCTTCGCGAGGTGGCCGACCTAGCCCGCCCCGATGTGCGTATTGCCAATCGCAACCGAGGCTCCGGCACGCGCCTTTGGCTGGAACGGGAACTCAAACGCCAGGGCATCTCGCCAGAGTGCCTCTGCATCTGTGGGCACGATACCTCTACCCATACTGAGGCCGCCTTGCTCGTTGCCAGCGGGCAAGCAGATGTTGCCCTCGGCCTACAGGCTGCAGCCTATCGGCATGGGCTGGAGTTCATTCCCCTTTTTGAGGAACGGTATGGCGTGGTTATGTTGCGTGAACAAGAGGGGCTTTTGGCCCCCTTCGGCGATGCCCTACAGAGTGTAGCCTTTCGTGAGCAAGTGCGCTCTTTGGCCGGCTACGACCCCACCCACAGTGGGGAAGAATTATTACTGGCATAAGAAAGGAGTTCGATGGTGCGCAAAGATCGTTGGTTGAGTATCGCCGTGTTGGCCGCTGTCGTGGGGGCGCTTGTGGCCTGCCGCGCACCCGCAGTATCCCCCACGCCGACCCCAAGGCCAGCCGAATCGGCCGCTTCCCCCACCCTTACCTTGCCGCCGGTCAAGGCATCCGCTGCGCTGATTTTGGCTACTACTACCTCTACGCAAGATTCTGGCCTTCTCGATGTGCTCATCCCTCTGTTTGAGCAGGAATCGGGCTATACGGTCAAGACGGTCGCCGTGGGTACGGGGCAGGCGCTCAAGATGGGCGAGGAAGGCAATGCCGATGTATTGCTCGTCCATGCGCCTGCTGCAGAAAAGGCCTTTATGGAAGGCGGGTTTGGTAAGGAACGCGCCCTGGTGATGCACAACGATTTTATCCTCGTCGGCCCGGCCGCTGACCCGGCCAAGGTGAAAGGCCTTTCCATCGGAGAGGCGCTCCGGGCCATTGCGACCTCCGGCGTACTTTTTATCTCGCGTGGGGACGATTCCGGCACGCACAAAATGGAACTGGGCCTCTGGAAGAGCCTCTCGCTCGACCCGGCAGGGCAGCCTTGGTACCTCGAGAGCGGCCAAGGGATGGGCGCCACATTGACCATCGCCTCCGAAAAAGGTGCCTATACGCTCACCGATCGGGCGACATACCTTGCCAACCGCAAGGCCCTCCAATTGGAGATTCTCGTCGAAGGGGATAAACTCCTCCTTAACGTGTACCATGTCATCACCGTGAACCCGGCAAGGCACCCTAATGTGAACTATGACGGCGCTATGGCCTTTCTTCGCTTTATGACGGCTCCTTCCACTCAGCAAATAATCGGCAAGTTCGGCGTAGATAAATACGGCCAACCTCTCTTCACGCCCGACGCCGACAAAACGGATGCCGATTTAGGGCTTTAAGATTTATGTAAACTAAAGAAACCTAGGGCTTATGTGGTTCAACGCAGAGATCTGGCAAATCACTTGCCTCTCGCTACAGGTATCGTTCACGGCCACGATGTTGAGCCTGGCCATCGGTCTGCCTTTGGGGACGTGGCTGGCCTTGGGGCGGTTTCGCTTCCGTGCCCTCATCTTGAGTTTCATCAACACGGGGATGGCCCTGCCGCCTGTGGTGGTGGGGTTAGTCGTCGCAATGCTCCTGTGGCGCTCTGGCCCGCTCGGCGATCTGCGGCTAATCTATACGCCCACGGCGATCATCATCGCCCAGACGGTTATCGCCGTGCCGGTCGTTACTGGCCTAACCGCTGCCGCCCTAGAATCGCTTGATCCGCGTTTGCGGCTTCAACTCTTGGGGCTGGGCGCCTCAAGGTGGCAGATGATCTGGTGGCTTTGGCGAGAGGCGCGCCTCCCGCTGCTCGCCGCGCTTATGGCTGGGTTCGGAAGCGTAATTTCGGAGGTGGGCGCCTCGATGATGGTGGGCGGCAACATCCGAGGCCAAACGCGGGTGCTCACCACGGCTATCGTTTTGGAGACGAGCAAAGGGGAATTTCGCACGGCTCTGGGTTTGGGTTTTCTACTGCTCCTGATCACCTATCTCATCAATTTGGCATTGACGTGGATACAGCATCAAGGCAAAAAGACGTGGAACCGCTAATCCAAATCCGCGATCTTCAAGTGTGGCGCGGCGACCATCAGGCTCTGCGGCTGAAAGCGCTCGATCTCTACCAGGGAGAGACGCTCGCCGTGGTGGGGCCGAACGGTGCTGGCAAGAGCACCCTGCTCCTAACCTTGGCGCGTCTCTTACAGCCCATCAATGGAGAAATTCTCTTCCAAGGGCGTCCCCTTGCCGAGTGGAACGAGCTAGAATACCGCCGCCGAATTGCCATCATCTTTGAAGAGCCCCTGCTGATGAACGCCACGCTCCTCGAGAACGCGATGTTGGGGCTGCATTTTCGCGGCCTGCCCAAAGGCGAGGCGCACCGGCGGGCGAGATACTGGCTGGAACGGTTGGGCATCGCTCACCTGGCCAAGCGCCGCGCCGGGCAGGTCTCCGCTGGAGAGGCCCAACGCGCCAGCCTAGCCCGTGCCTTTGTGCTGGACCCACAACTTCTTCTGTTGGATGAACCTTTTGCCTCGCTGGATCCCCCCACGCGCCTGAAGTTGCTTGCGGAATCCAAGGCGCTCTTGAGGGAAAATCATCGCACAGCCGTGTTCGTTACCCACTATTTGCAGGAAGCGGCCTTCCTCGCCGACCGCGTCGCCATCTTGATGGAGGGCCAACTGCGCCAAATTGGGCAGATCGAGGAGATCAAGGCCCATCCCGCCGATGACGAGGTGGCCGCTTTCTGCGCGTTGTTCCAATAACTAAAGGTGTATTGCAACGTGCCTCCCTACATTGTTGTGGAGCGCAAGGCTTCCGCCTCGCGTGCGGGCCGGAGGCAGGCGGCGCCCAAAGGGGTTGCAAGGAGGTTCCCTTTGGGCGTATCCTCTCAACGGGAGGTGGCCTATGCGAAATGGATATGCCCATATGGTGCACGATGATTTGGTGCGCCGCGTGCGCGCCTTGCACGCGGAACGCGCGGCACGGCTGGCGGCCCTCAGCACGCGCGAGGAGGCCCTAGCCTACCAAGATGCGGTGCGTGCGGTGATCCGCCGGGCCTTTGGCCCTTGGCCAGAGCGGACGCCCTTGAATGCCCGCATCACGGGGTGCCTAGAACGGCCCACGCACCGCATTGAGAAGGTCCTCTTTGAGAGCCGCCCTGGTTTTCTGGTTACGGCGAACGTCTACCTGCCGCGCGATCTCAAAACGCCTGCGCCGGCCGTGCTTGGCGTGTGTGGCCATAGCGCGAACGGCAAGGCGAGCACCCTCTACCAGGGATTCTGCCAGAGGCTGGCGCGGGCCGGGTTTGTTACGCTCATCTTTGACCCCATCAGCCAGGGGGAACGCGACCAGTATTTCGGCCTGCCCAAGCGAGAGATGGTGGATGTTTGCACCCGCGCCCACAATATGATGGGCAAACAACTCGAACTGCTAGGAGATTTCTTTGGCGCGTGGCGCGCCTGGGATGGCATCCGTGCCCTGGACTATCTCCTCTCGCGGCCCGAGGTGGACCCCACCCGCGTGGGGCTGACGGGGAACTCGGGCGGTGGCACGATGACCACCTGGCTCTGGGCGCTGGATGACCGCTTTACGATGGCCGCGCCGGATTGCTTTGTGACCACCTTCCTCCACAACTTGGAGAACGAATTGCCCGCCGATAGCGAGCAGTATCCGCCCGGCGTGCTGGGCGCGGGGTTGGAGATGGCCGATTTCCTCATCGCCGCCGCGCCAAAGCCGATTTTGCTCCTCGGCGAGCATTATGACTATTTCGACCGCCGGGGCCACCAAGAGGCCTTTGAGGATATTCAGCGGTTCTACCGCCTTTTGGGCGCGCCGGAAGATCGGGTGGCCTGCTTTCGCGGCTGGCAGACGCACGGATACTGGCCCGAAGATCAAAAGAGGATGGTGCGGTTCTTTGCGCATCACGCCGGGCTGGGCGCGCCGGAGGACGTCGAAGAGACGGAGGTCCTGCCGGATGAGGCCCTTTGGGCCACCCCGAAAGGGGAGGTCATCCTCGAGGGGGCTAAGCCGGCCTTTGCCTTCATCGCCGAGCGCGCCCAAGAGGTCGCCAGCCGGCGCCCACCCCTCTCACGGGAGGCCCTGGCCGGCGTGCTCACGCGCCTCCTCCATCTGCCGGCCGTGCCCCAAAGGGTATACCATCGCAACCTTCGGCCGGAGGCTCACTCAGGCGTAACCTATGCCCGCTATGCCGTGGAAACGGAGGGCGAGGTTCGCGCGATCCTACGCAAAAAGATGGATGATCCCGATCGCGCCCACTCGCTTGACGTGGAACCCGACGTGCGCCTTTACCTTCCGCACTTTTCCAGCGAGGAGGATTTGGCGCAGGACCCTCTTGCGCGGCGCTTGCAGGGCGAGGGCGCCCTCTATGCCCTCGATGTGCGGGGGCTGGGGGAATCGGCGCCCGATGAGGAAGGCGACTTTTGGCAGCCCTATGGGATGGATTATATGGCCCATGGGTACTATCTCCTCTTGGGAGAAAGTTACCTGGGCCGGCGCGTCTATGACGTGCTCTGCACACTGGCCCTCTTGCGCCAGGAAGGCGCGCGCGATATAGACCTTTACGGCAGGGGGCAAGGGGCGTTGTTGGCGCTCTTGGTGGGGGTGCTTGACCCCTCTCTGCGGTGGATCACGCTCAAGAACGGCCCTACGTCGTTCCGCGCCTGGGCGGAGGCGCCCCTCGTCGCCTGGCCCTCGGCCTGTTTCATCCGCGAGGCCCTGCTTCACTTTGATGTGGACGATTGCCTACGGGCGCTCGAGGGGCGTGTTACGGTGCTTGAACCGTGGGATGCCTTGATGTGCCCCTGTGGGGCCAAGGCCGGCGGCTAGCCGATGACCTCGAGGTTCGTCAGGGGCACAAAGAGCGTCTCGCCATCGCTCAGGCGCACATAGGCCCCTTTGGCCCAGGTGCCGATGGCTGTCTTTTGAGGGGCCGAGGGCAAACTGACCACCCGGCCGACGAGGCCCAGGTAGGGGGGCCGCGTGAGCCGCACGAGGAGGCCCTCTTGGAGGGGGCGCGGCACGGTCAAGGCCGTGCTTTCGACGGGGGCCGAGAGCGGGATGACGAGTTCAGGGTGCCCATAAGGGCCGGGCGCGCGCCCCGCTAGGAATGCCCAGCGCCCTTCGCAGCGTTGGAGGCATTCGAAGAGCGCCGTCATCATAGGCGCCGAGCCGATGCCCTCGGTTACGAGGATGGGGAGGGGCAGGCGTTCGCATAGGGGCCGCAGGTTGGGGTGGATGCTCCCCACCACCAAGCCGGCCACGCGGAACTGCTTGGCCCGAAAGATCGCGCGGTGGTCGTTGAGGGTGCCGCCCACGAGGATGGCGCCGCGATGCGCCAGGCGCACGTTGGGCCACCCTAGGGGTTGAGATGGCTCCTCGACGGCGAGAACGAGCCTCCCCCGGCCCTCGCCGCCGTGGCCCCAAGCGCCGTAAGCCAAAGCGCCCGTTGCGCGGACGGCCGCCCCTCGCTCGGGGTATATCTCGATGATCTCCCCCGGCAAATAAGCCCGCAGGCGCAAAAGGCGCTCTTTGGCCTCAAAGAGGAGGCTCCCCTCATACACCCCGCGGACCACCCCCGCCGCTGGGGCGCGCACCTCTCGCTTGAGCCAGAGAAATCGCCGCCGGCTGGCCAAGAGGCCTTGAGGTGGCACCTCTTGCCCTGGGCGCACGCGCAGGGCGCGCCCCGCCGAAAGGGCGTCCACGCCGAGGGCCTCGGCCAAATCGAAAAGGGCCACCTCGCCAGGGAGGATCGCTTCGGCGATGACGTCATCGGGCTGGACACGATCTCCCACCTGCACGAGCACTCGCCCAGGCTCGGGGAGCAGGTGGCGGCGCACGATCTGGGTCAAGGGTGAAAAGCGGGCCTCATAGGGCATCATAAGCACAGGCTCCTCAGCCAAGCGGCGATCTTTTGGCGACGCGCCTCGGCATCCTCGGGCAGGCGGAGCGGACGGCCCCGCGCATCTACGAGGAGGCCCAGCCGCCCCCCCCGGATTTCTGTGCGCCCCCCTTGGCCAGGGCGGCCCAGGCCGATGTCGAGATCGCGGTGGGGGCGAACCTCCAGCGTGGCGCGTTCTTGCGCGCCCAGAGGGAAGCGTGCGATGGCGCCGGCCGGCACAGTGGCCTCGGTAACTCGCCCATCCTCATAGCGAAGCGTGATCTCGAGCGCCGGGGTGCCCTCGGGCACATTCCCGATGGGGGAGAGCGCCACGCCTAGTTCGCAAAAGCCATCCCGTTCCAATACCTGGGTGGCTGCCAAGGGCGCCACGCGAGCCACCGCCCCCAGTTGGGGCCACATCGAGGCCCAATCGAGCACCAAGCGCGCCAGCCCCACAGGCTGGGCGGCGTCGAGCAGGGTTAGGGCGGCCAGCCCCTCTTGGGGGGCGTGGGCCAGGGCGCCGCCGCGCCCGGCGATGACGTCAAAAACCATAGGAGAGGTCCCTTCGTCCGGCCAACCGCGCCGCAGGGCCTCCAGGTGAAGGCGAACGGCTTGGCGCACCACGGCATAAGTGAGGTAGAGATCCTCCGGCGTTTGTGGAACCCCGTGCGGCCGCAACGAGGCGTTCTCTAGGTAGGCATAGGCCTCTTCGGCGGAAAGCGCTATGGGCAACCATTGGCGGATATCGGCGATGCCCCCCAGTTCGACGAGGCGGCGGCTCCCTTGGGCCGTGCCCAGATGAGCGCCTACCGCGCGATGCAAGGCCCCCTCGCGGCTGGCCAGGAGCAAGGTATTGTTGCCCCCCACGTCCAGGCACAAAATGCCCTGGGGAAGGCGGCGCTGTTGGGCCACGAATTGGAGCATCGCGCTGAGGGCCTCATGCGTGGCCATAATGGGGGCAGTGCTCCACCGCCCCAAGCGCTCATAGCCGGGCAGGGTGAACAGTTTTTTCTCTTGATAGAGGAGCGCCAACTCTTGGCCAAGTTCGGCGAGGTTTTCTACGTGAAGTGCGGGGCGCACATTTTCGACCACGCGGTAATCGAGCACGCCGCGCACGCTTTCGGCGATGGACCGGCGCGCCTCTTGGTTCCCCGCAAAGAGGAGGACGGGCCGCTTCGCCTGAGGCAGGCCGGCATAAAGGGCCGCAAGGAAGCGCGCCGTGCCCTCCAATAGGGCCGTCGGCCCGCTATCTACCCCGCCTACCATCAGGAGGACGTCGAGCGACGCCCTGCGGAGTGCGGCAAGGGCGCGGTGCCGCTCCGAACGGGGAGTTCCGCCCAGCGCCACCTCTTGGATGATGACGGTATGCGCCGCGGAACAGGCGCGCCGCGCGCTGTGAAGGCTCAAATCATCCGTCAAGCCGAGGAGCGCGCAGCGCAAAGGCGAGGCCGCGCTGCAGGTGGCCAGAAAGGCATCCACCCCCTCGCCGGAAGGGCGCTCGGGGAGGATGACCTCTTGGGCATCATCCAGGAGGCGCCGCTGGATGATCGGTTCCAACTCGGCGAGGGCCTGCTGCACGCCCAGCGAAAGGTCATCCTGGGGGCCGCCCAGGGTTGTGGGAACCTCCACCGTGGCCACCAGGCGGTACACGCCCTCGACGCGATCTAACAGGCAGGCGTGGGTAAACGTGCTCCCCACATCCACCGCAAGGATAGATTCGATGGCCGTTCCTGCGCTCATCGCTTACGGCCCCCTAACGCCGAGGAGAGACAGCCAATCATAGATGAGGAAAAAGAGGCGGCTCTGCAAGAGTGCGAAAAAGGTTGCCGCTGCGCCCGCCAGCAAGGCCCCAAAGGCCACCATCATAACCTTGCGCCCTGCGCTCCCCCAAAAGCGGATTACCCCCTGGCTGAAGCGCCCACCCTTGCCCTGGGCCTCGCGATGATAGGTAAAGAAGGTAAGCGCCGCGACGGTGCCCAGGATGAGCAAAATCGCATCCACAGCGCGCGCCCAGCCGCTCCATCCCCCGCCGTACGGCTGGGGCGTTATGGGGGCGATCGTATCGCGCACCTGGGGGAGGAGCGTGCCCAAGAAAGCGCCCCCCAGGGCGAACCCCGCGCCAGCCCCCACGAGGATGGCCAGGGGGATATTCCCCAGGCTCGAAAGGCGGCGCACGCCGCGCCCCAAGAGCATCAGGCCGAGGAGGAAGAAAAGGCCATCATACCAGTGGCCGAGGGGGTCTTGCCACAGGGTAACCAGGCGCGGCCAAAGCACATCGCGCCAGGCCACGGCCACGGCGTAGCCCGCGGCGACCCCTACCAGGAGGTGTTCAGCCAGGCGAAAAAGGATGTTATCGCCCAGGAGGTAACTCAATACGGCCAGGGTTAGCAAGGCAGCCACCCAGGTGCCCACCACCTGGGCGCCCGGCGTTGCAAAGATGGCAAACGGGCCTGCGGGCGAAGCGGGCATTATCCCTCCCTGCGGCGCTCTCTCCAGTAAAGGATGTTCGATACGACGGCCACCGCGCACCAGATGGCGAAATAGATCACCAAGCCGTTGGCGCGCGCCACGAGCCTGCGATCAACCTGGCCGGGGGTCATCTCGATGAGGCCGCTCGGGCCGGCCACGAGGTAGCGGAGTTGCCCGGCATGCTGATAAGGCGCCAAGAGCGGCGCGGCCCGCGCGGCGACGCCGGCGATTAGCGGAAGGCCGGTGCGCGAATGCACCTGTTCCACCCATTGGCGCACCGGCGTGTCTTCATCGCTCAAGATGAGGATGCCCTGAAAGGCGGCCACTTGGCTCAAGCCTTGCAGGGCGGGCAATTCAGCCGTGGGGCGCTGGAGCAAGGCATCTCGCGCGAAGGTTTGCTCTAGGCCCCGCAAGAGGGCGTTTAGGCCGGCCTCTTGGCCGGGGAGGTAGCCGAGGATGGCGTAACGCTCGCCGTAGGCGTAGGCCGGCACGGCCTCCTCCACGGCGCGATAGGCCTCCTTGGCCAACCCTACGCCGGCCGGCTGGCTGGCGATGGCGATGGAACGCACCGAGCGTTCGGCCAGGGTGTGTAAAAAGGCCTCGGCCAAGGGCTGCAACTCGCCGGCATAGGCCGGAGAATAGGCAAAGACGACGAGCACCGCATCGTGCGGGCCGAGCGCCTCCAGCCAGGTGCGCGCCCCAGAGGTGGGGGCCAAACGCCCTTCGCCCCATGGGGCGAACCACAAGGGCACCAAGGCCGCCGCGATGAGGAGCAGGGCAAAGAGCACCCTCCCCTTGGCGAGGATATCCGGCACGGCGGAGGGCGCGGGTGAAATCGGCGGCACGCGCCCTGTGGTGCCCTCCTTGGCCACGCGCTGAAAGAGCGCGGCCTCGGCGCGCTCCTCTTCGGAGGGCATTGGCGGAGGGGGCGCGCCTTTGCGGCCCGCGAGGGCCTGGGCTGCGCCCGCTGGCAATAGGTCAGAAAGGGCGGAGAGCGTCTCTTCCCACGTGGCGGGGAGAGAAGAAGAGGGGGCCTGCGCTGGGGGCAGGGGCGCTTCGACAGGCGGAGCGCTTTCTGCCGGGGGCGGGGGCGCGGTAGGCCCCCCCGCAATGGCCTGGCCTTGGGCGATATCTTCCTCCTCGGCTTGGAGGAGGTTCGTCAAACAGCGCAGGCAAAACGTGCGGTCGGCCGCGTTCAAGGCGCCGCAGGCGGGGCAAACGCGGTATAGAAAATGCTCAAGCGAGGCGCCGCAAATTTCGCAGCGCGTTCGGCCTTCGGCATTATGATGTCCACAGGCCGGGCAAACGATCATCGGCGTTGAACGCTCCTACTCTCCGCGAAACGGTTGGTCAATGGCGAGCAAAACGCGCAGGGCCGTCACCATCGTGCCCAAGGCTACCCCCAAGAGCAAGCCGCGCATCCCTGCCGTAACGGGCACGGCCAAAAGCCACTCTCCCAGGGCGGGGAGATACGGCGAGATGGCCCCGCTGAGCGGCAGTTGGGCCAAAAAGAGGAAAAGGCTCACCCCCAGCAGGATGGCCGCATCGCTATTTTTCAGGCGAAAGGCGCGGTACACGGCGATCATCAAAAAGAAGGCCAGGAGCGCCGTCAGGGTCGCTTGGAGGGGCATATAGAGGTAATTGAAGATCCAAGCCAGGGCTTGGCCTGGCCCAGGCACCACGCCCAAGGCCAAGGTCCCCACCAGGGCCACGAGCAGGAGGCCCGAAAGGACGCGCCGTTCCCCTTGGGCGGCCAAACGGCGGCCGTGCACGCTGGCCAGGTTTAGCACGCCGAGGATCAGCGCAAAGGCGGCGAGGATGATCACCCCCTCGCTCAACGCCCCGCCGATGGCATCTATGCCCGGCGAGGCGATGAGGTAATCGAGCAAGGCCAAAAGGCCGCAACCGCTCGCCAAGATGATGGGGAGAATCCGTTTCACACCCGCTTACCCCCACAGGCCCAAAGAGGCCAAAACAGTCCCGCCGAGGATGAGCACGATGATCACCGAACGCAAAAGGTCCTGCGTGAACAGGCTGCCCAGGTGATGGGGCTGATCCAGATAGGCGCCGGCGGCAAAGAGGTCTTCGCCGAAGACGGCCTCATCCAACGAGGCATACAGCAGGGCGCCCGTGAGGGCGTCAGCCGTGCCGCCGAGACGCGGTGCCCCGGTTTGAGCAGCGGCCTGGGCGAGCCACAGCCCCTCTGGGCCGAAATGCCCTGCCAAAAGGTGGGCCGTGCACGGCCGGTCGCGCGCCGTTTCGACGGCGCCCACGGCGTAGGCCATGGGGTCTGGGCCGGAGAAGCGCACTTCCGGCAGGGCCGTGGGCACGATGATCCCCGCTTGGCGGCGCGCCTCGTTCAAGATGCCTTGCGCCCCGGCCCAAAGGACGCCATCTCCCGCCGTAACGAGGGCCTCTTGGGCGCAGGCAGCGGCGCGCCGGGCGACGTAGCCCAGGGCTACCCAACCCATCAGCGCCTCGGCGATGGGCAGGCCCTCCCAAGGCCCCGCACCCAAGGCCACGTGGATAGGCTGCGCCGTCTCGGCGGCCCTGTTGGCCAATTCTTTAAGGCGCTCCCAGGCCTCGATGCGGCGCAGCGGCGCCGAAGGGCGGGCTGCATAGCGCAGGGTCAAAAAGGCCAAAATGCCCGCCACGGCGAGGAGCATCGCCAAGACGGCTAACACGTCGCTCCCAAGGCCCAAGGCTTGGATCATAGCCGATTTCCCCTTTCGCCTTCCCCCGCCTGTGAGGGTGAGGCGAGGGCCTTGAGCAAGGCCTCAAGGCGCCGGCGATCCTCCAAAAAGGCGGCGTAACGCCGCGCGCGCGGCCCCAAAAAAGGTTCGGCGAGCCACATCAATTGGCCCCCGACGAAACTCCACGGTTTGAGCAGTTCCAACGCCACGATAGCCGGCACCGCCAAACCCCGTGCCGCCACCTCGCGGGCCACCTCGGAAATTCGCCCTGCCTCCTCGGCGCTCAGCGCTTCTTGGGCTTTCATTCGCTCTCTCCCAATAGGGCTTCGCGCCCCTCTCCCTCTTTGGGCGTTCGGCGGCGCGCCCACGCCTCGCGTACGCGGCGGCTCGCCGCGTGCAGGGCCTTGCGGAGGGCATTCCACAGGCCCACTTCGCGCCGCTCGATGGCCAAAGCCGCCCGTTTGGCCCATACGCCAAGCGGCTCCCCGAGGATGAGAGTCTCGTCGTGCTCAAGGGCCTCCAGCGCCCCCAGCGCTTTGAGGTCGCCTATCTGCTCCAGGCTCCGCACGGCTTGCCACCGCACCTCGGGCGATTCATCTTTTAGGCAGGCGATGAGCGCCCGGCGAGCGGGGCCTGTTGTCAAGTGCCCCAAGGCGGCCGCCGCAGCCGCGCGCACCAAAGGCGGCTCGCCCTGAAGCAAGGCGCACAGGGCGCTCACGGCCTGCGCATCGCCGATGCGCCCTAGGGCCTCCGCGGCGGCCCGCCTCACCCACAACGAGGGATCTTTTAGGGCGACGATCAGTGGTTTGAGCGCCTCTTGGTCTCCGATATGCCCCAGGGCCGTGGCCGCGCTTGAGCGCACGGTGGCGTCCTCATCGTGGAGGGCTTCCGTCAACATCCCCATAACGCGCGTCTGCCGCCAGAGGCCCAGGGCCTCCGCCGCCGCGGCGCGCACAAAAGGCTCCGGGCTGTGCAATTTGGCGGCCACAGCCCCCAGCAATTCCGAAAAACTGACCGTCTTCGCAGGCCTGACGGCAAGCGATGTGCCCAGGCGCGGCCTCTCGGAATACAGCCCTGCCGTTACGGCCAGGGCTCGGCAGGCTTCCCAACGCACGAGGGGATGCGGGTCGCCCAACATCTCCAAAAGTTGCCAAACCGCTTCGCGTTGGGCTTTACCGGCCAGCGCCGCGGCCTCTTGACACCGGGCGAGGATCGCTTGCGGGGCCTCTCCGAAGGCGCTGGGCGCGGCAAGATCCCGTTCTAGAGTCAATGAGCGTTCCACCTTCTTTGTTCATATCGCCCGTTGCTCAGGGGTGAACAACGGCCGCAGTATACCACGCCCCTCAAGCCACTGCAAGCGCACGCGCCGGGGAATCTTGTTTCTACACCGTAAGGCGCTTTTCAGCGCGCGGTACCCGTACACCTTTGACGCACCACCCGGCCCATGCTATGATAGCCGCTACGGCAGCCGCGCATAGTGCGGCGGCGAGAACTCCCCCTTGGACTTTTTGAGCAAGGTGGCTATTTTGAGCGAACTTCTCGATGGGCTGAACCCCGCCCAGGCCGAGGCCGTGCAGGCGCCGGAGGGGCCAGTGCTCGTCTTGGCCGGGCCGGGGTCGGGCAAAACGCGCGTTTTGACTTACCGCATCGCCTACCTCATCGGCGTGCAGGGCGTGCGGCCGTACCAGATTTTGGCGGTAACCTTTACGAACAAGGCCGCCCGCGAGATGCTCACGCGCCTCCAAACCCTCGTGGGGCAAGAAGCCTCCCAACTCACCGTGGGCACCTTTCACGCCGTCTGCGCGCGCATCTTGCGCCGCGAGGCGCCCCATTTGGGGATCGGCCCTCATTTTGTGATCTATGACGAGGACGATCAGCAGCGCCTCATCGCGCAGGTGCTCAAAGAACTCAACCTCGATACGAAGCAATACCGTCCCAGCGCCGTGCAAAGCGCGATTTCGCGGGCCAAGAACGATCTCATCACGGCGCAGATGTACCGCCCCCCAACCTATTGGCATGAGGCCGTGGCGCGCGTGTTCGAGCGCTATGAAGCCTTGAAAGAGGCGAACAACGGCCTCGATTTCGACGACCTCCTTTTGAAGGTGGAGCAACTCTTCCGCGAACAGGAAGAAGTGAGGGCGCGCTACCAGCGGCGTTACCCCTACATTTTGGTGGACGAGTTCCAAGATACGAACAAGGCCCAATATGAGATCGTGCGCCACTTGGTGGCGGGGCGCCGCAACATCTTTGTGGTGGGCGATGAGGATCAGAGCATTTACAGTTGGCGCGGGGCCGACTTTCGCAACGTGATGCGCTTCCGCAGCGACTTCCCCGATGCGCGCACCATCCTCCTCGAACAGAACTATCGCTCCACAAAGACGATCCTCACCGTAGCGCGCACCATCATCTCGCGCAACGCCTTGCGGGTAGATAAGGCCTTGTGGACGGAGAACGAGAGCGGCCCGCCCGTGCAACTGTTCGAGGCCTATGACGAGCGCGAAGAGGCCGAATATGTCGCCTCGGAAGCCCAGCGCCTGGTGGCCCAAGGGATTTGCCGATATGGCGATTGCGCCGTGATGTACCGCACCAACGCCCAATCTCGCGCGTTGGAGGATGCCTTAATCCGCCACGGCATCCCTTATCAGTTGGTGGGGGCCGTGCGCTTTTACCAGCGGCGCGAAATCAAAGACATCCTGGCCTATCTGCGCGTCATCGAAAACCCAGATGATGAGGTGAGCCTCTTGCGCATCATCAACGTGCCCCCACGGGGCATCGGCGAAAAGACGATCGCCGATTTGCGGGCCTGGGCCGCCCGGCAAGGGCTGACGCCGGGCCGAGCGCTCCTGCGCCTGGCCGAGATGGCGCCCGCGGATGGGGCGCCGGGCACTTTGCCCTTTTCGGCCGTGAGCGGGGCGCGGCTCGTGCGCTTTGCGCACCTGTTGAGTGGCCTGCGCCAGGTGCGCGCCGAAAAAGGCCTGACCGAACTCCTCCAGGCGCTTTTGGAACGCACCGAGTACCTGAGCACCCTGCGCGATGGCACCGAAGAGGGCGAGGAGCGCGTGAGCAACGTGCGCGAACTCTTTACGGCGGTGGAACGGTATGCGGGGTTTTCATCTGCGGAGGCCCTGCCCGCCTTCCTGGAGGAGGTGGCGCTCGTCTCCGATGTGGATGGCCTGAGCGGCCAGAACGATGCCATCACCTTGATGACCCTGCACACCGCCAAAGGGCTGGAGTTCGACACCGTCTTTCTCGTGGGGATGGAGGAGGGCATTTGCCCGCATGCCCGCGCGATGGATGACCCCGCGAGTATGGAGGAGGAACGGCGCTTGTGCTATGTGGGGGTAACGCGTGCCCGCAAGCGTCTTTACCTGGTGCGGGCCTTTCGCCGCACGCTGTTCGGCAGCGCCGAGGTGCGCGAACCCAGCCGCTTCTTGGCCGATTTGCCCCCTCACTGCGTGCGGGGGAACGTAGTCACGCGCCCCAATGGGTCGCCCCAGCAGGCCGCTGGCCCCCCAGGCCGGGGCAACCGCGCCCTCGTCGAGGAGCGCCGCGCCGCGGTGGAGGCTACCCGTGCGCGCCTGCGCACCCAGCAGGCCCTTACGGAGGCGCGGTCTCTTGCGGGGGCCTCATCCCGCCAAAAGGATGGGGAGCGGGCCGCGCCTTCGGCAGGGGGGCCTTCCTTCAAACCGGGGGAGGTGGTTACCCATCCCCTCTTTGGCGAGGGCACCGTCATCTCCAGCCGATGGGTGGGAGATGACGAAGAGGTCACGGTGGCCTTTGCCAACCAAGGCGTCAAGCGCCTTATGCAGCAGTATGCCAAACTTCAGAAGCGCTAGGCGCGGCGAAGCATCTTGCCCCCGAAGGATGGTCAAACTCTGAAAGGGTGGGGGCAGGGGTTGACCCTACTCCCCACCCTTTGCGGTGGCAAGGCCGTTCGATTGGGCCTAAAAGATCACGAAAAAGAGGATGACGTTGATGATGACCATCACCACCCAGCCAATGAGCACGGTGAGGATGGCCTTCTCGGTCGTTAACTCGAGCGTCTCGCGCACGGCAAAAAAGCCCAACACGAGCGAGAGAACCCAAGCCGCCAAGGAAAAGATCCAGTCGATGAGGGGGATGAACCCCAAGAGGCGCAAGATTCCGGGCGCGCTGGCGTAGCCTAGGGCACGGGCCATGCCCCAAAAGGTGGCATCTCCACCAAAGAGGCGCGTGCCGATGAGCATGGTGAGGTAACTCCACAAGAGCCAGCCTACGGCCACCGAGATGATGAAGGCCAACAAGAACCGCCCGAAGCCGGCCCCCACCGAACCCAAGGCCCCGACGAGGGAAGCCACGAGCACGATGATCGCCGCCTCGGCGGTAGCGTTTTCATCGTGTTCTATCTCGGGGAAGACGGTAAAGTCGAACTTGACCATGCGGGTAAGGCGAGCGACGATCTGTTCGAACATAGCATCCTCCTATCCTTTCAAGAGATGGTCCGGCCTTTCCCCGAGCCGGATGGGCGGTGTAAAGCGACCGACCTCAAGGCCGTTTCGGCCTTGCATAGAGATTATACAAAAGATCAACCATTTTGTGTAGCCCTTTTGCAGGATAACAAATCCTCCATCGCCCTATTTGACGCCTTTTTTCAGCGCCCTTACAATCTGCCCAAAAGAGGCGGCAGCATGGAAGGCCCTCGTTTTGGCGCTCATATGTCCATCGCCGGCGGCCCAGCCGAGGCTCTGCGGCGAGGCAAGGCGATTGGGTGCGATACGATCCAGATCTTCACCCGGCCGGCCAACCGTTGGGTCTCGCGGGACCTCACGCCGGAGGAGATCGCCGAGTTCGAACGGGCGCGCGCGGAGACGGGCATTGCACCCATCGTGGCGCACAGTTCGTACCTCATCAACCTCGCCTCGCCCGATCCAGACCTGTGGGAAAAATCCTATCGGGCGCTGATCATCGAACTCGAACGCTGTGCGGCGCTCGGCATCCGAGAATATGTCCTTCACCCCGGTTCGCACCGGGGCGAGGGGGTGGAGAAAGGCCTCAGCCGCGTGCAGGAGGCATTGACGCGGGCGTTAGAGGCCACCGCCGAGGACGGGCCGATCATCGTCTTAGAGACGACGGCCGGCCAAGGGGATATCTTGGGGTGCCGGCTGGAGCATTTGGCCTTTTTGCTGCATCACGTGGCCCCTCGTGAGAGGCTGGGCATCTGCGTGGATACGGCCCACCTCCTCGCGGCGGGCTATGAGTTTCGCTATGCGGCCGCGTATGCCGCCTTTTGGGCGGAGTTTGATCGCCTCTTGGGCCGAGAGGCGCTCCGCGTCATCCATGTGAACGATTCCAAACGCGACCTGGGCAGCCAGGTAGATCGCCATGAGCACATCGGCCAAGGGTGCGTGGGGCTGGAGGCCTTTCGCCTCTTGGTGAACGACCGCAGCCTTTGGCCTCTCCCGATGATCTTGGAGACGCCCAAAGGCCCCGAGATGGAAGAAGATATCCGCAATCTGGCGCTCTTGCGCAGCCTGGTAGAGACGCCTCCGAATGCGACAACCCCAGAATGAGGTGACCGATGCAAGCCTTTCATTACACCGCCGTTCCCGCAGAGCCCGCTGAGGGCCGAGAGGGCGTCGCCATCCGTTGGGCCATCGGCCAAAACGTGAATGCGCCCCACTTTATCCTGCGCGTCATCGAGATTCAACCCGAGGCCTCGACGGCCTACCATCAGCACCCTTGGGAGCACGAGGTGTTCATCCTCGAAGGGCAGGCCACGGTGCGTAGCGCAAATGGTGAGGTCCTCGCCGGGCCGGGCACGTGCGTCTATGTGGCGCCCAACGAGTGGCATCAGTTCCTCAACGCGGGCAAGGGCCTGCTGCGCTTCATCTGCGTGATCCCCAAACCGGAATAAGCCCAGCGCGCCCTGCCGATTTGGGGCCTGGCCCTTTTTATGCTAACGTTTGGCTTATGGCGTCCCTCAGGGTGGCCTGATATTGCGCCATTGCGAGGGACGTTCCTTTGCGAAATCACCGGTTAGGAGCAAGATCATGGCAAAACTCGTGCGCGTCGGTATCATCGGCACAGGCGGCATTGCCCGCTTTGCCCACATCCCTGGCTACAAGGCCCAGCCCGATGTCGAAATCGTGGCCTTTTGTGATGTCGTGCCCGGCCGGGCCGAGGCGGCTGCCAAGGAATTTGGCGTGCCCAAGGCCTATACGGATTACCGCGAGATGCTCGCCAAAGAGCAACTCGATGCCGTATCTGTCTGCACGCCCAACTTTGCCCACAAAGAGGCGACCATCGCCGCTTTGGAGGCGGGTTGCCACGTTTTGTGCGAAAAGCCCATCGCGATGAACCTCCAAGAGGGCAAAGAGATGGTGGAGGCAGCGCGCAAGGCGGGCAAGACGTTGCAAGTGGGCCTGAACAACCGCTTCCATCCCGAATCGCTCACCATCAAGCGCTTTGCTGAGGCGGGCGAATTCGGCGAAATCTATTACGGAGAGGCCGTCTATCTGCGGCGGCGGGGCATTCCCACCTGGGGGGTGTTCACCCAAAAGGAACTTCAGGGCGGCGGCGCGTTGATTGACATCGGCGTGCACGTGCTGGATCGTACCCTCTGGTTTATGGGCAACCCCAAGCCCGTGGCCGTGATGGGCGCTACCTATGCGAACTTTGGCAAGCGCACCGACCTCGCCACCCCCAGCGGGATGTGGGACGCCGAGCGCTTTAACGTGGATGATATGGGCGTGGCTATGGTGCGCTTTGAGAACGGCGCCACGCTCATCCTCAAGGCCTCGTGGGATGGCCATATCGAAGATTCCTTCACCGAGACGCGCATCTTGGGCACCCACGGCGGGGCCGTGATGTCTCCGCTCAAGATCTTTAAGGATATGCACGGCACGATGGTGAACATCACGCCGGCGGGCCTACCCAAAGTACAGACCCATACCAAAGAGATTGAGCACTTTATCGCGGTGGTGCGCGGCGAGGCGGAATGCATGGTCAAACCCGAAGAGGTGTTGGACGTGCAAGCGATCCTCGATGCCATCTACAAATCCGCCGAGACGGGGCGCGAGGTCCTCGTCGAGCGATAGAGCGAAAAGGGCCTGCCCTCGAATGGGCAGGCCCTTTCTCTTGAGGCCCTATGGCAACCCTCGTTACCTCCTTCGACCCCGTTCAGCATGGTTTTGCCTTCCCGAATTGGTTCGAGCGGGCCTTCGGGCCGGGCGGGCGTTGGCGCCTAGCCTACGGCCTGTGCGGGGGGATGTGTTTTGCCGCCCTCGATTATTGGCGTGCCGGCGTGCCCATCCCCGGCGGGCGAGAGGCACCGCAAAGGGGCGCCCTCTGGGCCTACCTCGTCCGCCGGCAGATAGATAGCCTCTCGCTCCCTTGGGGGGCCGTGCGCATCCTGTGGTGGGTGCTAGGGCGCGATGAGCGCTTGATGACGTGGTCCCTGGGGCGCGAACTCGAACGGCTCCGCGCGAACCTCAGGCGTGGAGAGCCGACTGTGCTCATCTTGGTGCGCAAGGCCAGGCTTACCTCCCTTACTGAGAACCACCAGGTGGTGGCCACAGCCCTAGAAGAGGACGAGCAGGCCCAGGTTGCCACGATTCGCCTATATGACCCCAACTTCCCAGGGGAAGAAAAGGCTATTGAGATTCACCGGGGCGCCTCCTCGCCCGGCGAAGCCCTGCGGGAGGCGACGGGCGAGCCGCTGAGGGGGTTCTACGTGGCCCGCTACCGCCCCCGGCGTAAGGGCTTGCCAAAGGAATGAGGGGTTCCAAGGGAAGGGGAATCTTGAGGATCACCCTCGGCGGGTGCGCAGGTCCTCTTGCGCGCCCGCGATAACGCCAAGGGCGCGCAGCCAGGCCTTGCCCTCCTCGCCCAGGCCTTCATCCAAGAAGCGGTAATCGCTCTTGCGGATGGCCTCGCTCAATTGCGCGAGCAAGTCTCGCCAGATGGCGCCTTGGGCGCGCACCAGCGTCTCATAATCTTCCTCGCGGGTGATGAGGCGCAGGGTGCCCCGCAGATGGGGGAGGCACAACCCCTCCGAGGCGCGAAACTTGGCGGCGAGTTCGGGGTCGTTCAGCCTCTCGACCAAGACGTGCAGGAGCATCTCCTCCACCTCGCGCGTGCGCTCGCACACGGGGCACGGTTTTTGCGCGCCAAGCCGCGCCACCGCCTCCGCCGTGGCGGGGCTGGGGGCGGAGGTCAAGGCAGCCCGCAGGCCCTCCCGAGAAAGCCGCGAGACGGGGCGAAAGCGCGCGCCTTCCAGGGCCTCCAAGAGGGCGTTCAGCACATCGCGCATCATAATGGCCACGCCCAGGGCCGCCCCGTGGCGCACCAACTGCCGCGCGTGCTCTGGGCAGAATCCACGCGCTTGGCGGATGCGCGCCCGCAGGCCGCCGTCGTTGATCTGTTCGTAGATGAGGCCATCGAGCAAACGATCGGTAAAGGTGGCCAGCAGCCGGCAAATAGGGCAGCCCGGCAGGGCCAACGCCTCCAAGAGATCGTAGTAACTTTGCGTCTTGTTCATCCATCCTCCCCGAAAGCAAGAGATAGAAAACGCCCCTACGCAAGCCGGGGCCGCTTGAGTAGAGGCTATCATTCGCGCGCCGCATATGAAGCGGCGCGGACAGTTTGCGGGAACCCGCAAGGCGAGCCTCATCGCCTAGAGTTGCGTAAATTTATCCTATCAAAAAGGGCAAGTGTGTCAAAAAATCCCTTGCAAAAATCTTTTTCCTCGTGTATAATGGCATTGTGAAGGTTGGATGTATCGTCGCCGGTTGAACGGAGGCGCGGTATGCATTCTCGCGTCGGCGCATCGTTTCGCATCCTACGGGCAGCCTTCTTCCTAACGGTTGTGGTGGCCTGTTTCCTTTCTCCGCGCACGCTTCAAGCCGGGCTAGATGACCCCATCCTCATAGAGCCGGATGTCCTCATTTCCTCGCCCATTTCTCCGCCCCAAGGGGAATCGGCAGTGCTCTTGGTGCAGGGCACCTCGTGGGCGGGCGAAACGTATCATTATATCCTCACGTTAGCCAATGCCTCGCCCTGGCCGTTAGATAGCATATACCTGTTGGATCGTTACTTTCCGGATGATCCGCTGAGCGAGGAACAGGCCACGGAGTGGCCTTTGGGCCGCCTCGAGGCGGGTCAGGCGGCCTCTTTTGTGGTGAACGTGCCCGAGGGATCGTTTGACCAAGCCTGCCACCAGATTGAGATGCGCTGGTCAGAGGGGTGGAGCGCCATCCTGATGGATTGCAGCGCCCCTCCGGCGACGACCATTTGGGAGATTCCCCTGAGTGCCGAGATGGCCGTCTATCCTCCTCAGCCCTCGCTGACGGCCGCAGAACCCACCGGCCCGAGCAAGTTGGGCCTGCATGTAACGGGCAGCACCTCGCCGCGCATTATGGAGTTCATCGAGGCGGCCAAGCCGGCTGTGATCGTCGTGGTGGGAGATTTGGGGCTGTTGGCAGAGATCAAGCGCGTCTCGCCGAACACGGTGACCTTGGGGCGGCTTTTGCAGGGCGATCAAAGTATGACGGGCGACCCGCGCGAAAAAGCGCGCGAGTTCGTGCTGGCGAACGCCGGGCAATACCTCGCGAACCCCGGCGCCGATTATTGGCTCGGTTGGAACGAGCCGGATGTCAGCCAGCCGTGGCAGATGGCTTGGTATGCCTCCTTTGAGGAGGAGCGCGCCGTTGCGATGGCCGAATTGGGCCTCAAGGTGGCCATCGGGAACTTTTCGACGGGCACGCCAGAGCCTGAACGCTTTCTCGAGTTCTTGCCGGCCATCAAAGCGGCCAAACAGTATGGGGGCATCTTGGCTCTGCACGAGTATTCGGCCCCTACGATGCAATCAGGCCTAGGGGCTGGCCTCCCCGGCCTGGAGGGCAAAGAGCATTACGGCGCGCTGACCCTGCGCTACCGCTACTGGTATGACCATTACTTGCAGGCCAACGACCTCGTGATCCCGCTTGTCATTAGCGAGGCGGGGATTGATGGGGGCGTCTTGCGCTCCCAAGGGGTTACGTTGGGCGGCTGGCGAGATTTTCGCTCGGTGGAGCGCCTGGGTGCGGGGATGCAGCCTTTGACGCTGGATGATTACCTTGCGCAACTCTCTTGGTATGATGACGAACTCCGCCGCGACCCTTATGTCATCGGGTTTGCGGTATTCAACGTGGGCGATCGGCAAGGGGAGTGGGCGAGTTTTGACCTGACGGATGAACTGCCTCTCCTCGTGCCCATCGTCAAGGCGAAGCAGTAAAGGCTCTCAAAGAAGGCAAGGCCGGGCCTCCGCACGAGGCCCGGCCTTGTGTTGTGTGAACGGTTTCTCCTAGCGCACCCAGCGGCCTGCCAGATCGGGCATCGCGGGGAAGGGCGCGTGCGGCTCCGCTTGGTACCAATAGGCCACCGAAGAGATATCGTCGGTGAGCGGCTCGAACTTGTGGTTGAGCCACCACCCCAAGGCCTGGATGGTTACTTTGAGGTCCTTTTTGAAGCGGATGGGGTCCATAATGTGCCAGCGGTAAAGCCCGTGGCAGGGCACCTCGCCTGGCTCCTTGCGGTAGAGGGGATATCCCAGAAACGCCGTGGAAAACGTGCGCCCGCCAAACCCCCAGGCGCCGCCGAAGTAATCCTCTGTGCCGGTGCCGCAGATGGTGGGGAATTCCTTATCGCCATCCATATAGAATTTGATTTCGCCCTCGCCCCACCAACCGTTCGAGAATTGGTACCAGCCGAGCACCGTCCCCACATAGTGCCCTTGCCCCCGAACGCCATCCAAGATGACGTGCTCGGGGTAGGTGCGCGTTGTCATACTGCGGCGCCACTGGGCATGGAAGTAAGCGCTCCCCTCCGGAATGGGCTGAAGGGCATAGGTGATCTGGTAGAAAAAGCCGCGAATCGGCTCCCAGTAGTCGCTTTGGATGGTGATGCGCGCCCGCTTGCGGAAGGGCATCGGCCAATACGAGTTGAACCCACCCGAGGGGTTGACCGCCACCGGCAGGGAGGTTACCTCATAGCGCAAACCCAAGACGTTGGCGAAAAAGTCTCCGAGGGGCACTTCGATGGAGGGGGTAGGTTCGTCATCCCAATAGAAGCGCAGGATGCAGGAACGGTAGGCCTCCGGCCGCACGGTGATCCAGATGTGTTGGATGACGCCGGGGCCTTCGATATCGGCCAACGTGGTGACGCTGCCCGGCTCCAACGTGATGCAAGGCCGCACCTTCCAACCCTGCCCCAAGAGGGAGGCGGCGGAATCCTCTGTGGGGACCTCGCGGGCGCCGCCGCCCACGGCCCCCGTGGGGTTTTCTGCCGAGATGGAGCGCGTTACCGCATCCGAAAGGAGGTGGATATTCCCAAGGCCAAGGCTAAACGCATTCAAGGGGTCCATCGCACGTTCCTCCGCAAAAAGTAGTGAAACCACTTCCATTTTACTCGCACAAGAGCGCGCCATCAACCCCTCGCGGGAGATAGCGTGGGGAATGCCCCACCGGAGCGGGGGTATGGCGTGAACTGCCAAAGGCTTTACCTCCGGGGAGGGGCGAACTTGGTGCCCCTTGCCGAAGCCCCTATAATAGAAAATATGGCAACTGGGATGGAAACGCTTTGGCAATACATCACAACTGGCCTTGGGGGCCGAGACCTTCGCGTGGCGACGCGGCCGGGCCTCCCTTCCTGGGAGGAGGTAGAGGCGCCCAATGCGCTGATTGCCGCCCAGGCGCGCCTCTCTCCGGGCGAGAGCGTGCTCATTTGCCCCTGTGGGCACGGCGCCTTGGGCGCGTGGGCCTGCGGAGAGACGTTCCCGCGCCTAGTCCGCGAGTGCGATACGAACATCTTGGCCGTGGAGGCAGCGCGCGCCACCCTCCAGGCCAATGGTTATGCGGGCGCGACCGTCGAGGTGGCTTTACCCGGCGCGGACCAAGGCCCGGTGGACGTGGCCTGCCTTCTTCTCCCCAAGGGGCGCGATCTGACGCGCCTTTACCTCTTGCGCCTTTGGGAGGCCCTGCGCCCCGGCGGGCGGCTCTATCTCGCGGGGCCGAACCGCGGCGGCATCAAGCCGGCCATTGCCGATGCTGCGGCCCTCTATGGCGAAGGGCTGACGCTCGCCTACAAGGGCGGCAGCCGCGTGGCGCTCTTTTATCGGCCGGAGGGGCAGCCCAGCCTGCCGGCCGATTTCGCCGTGGCCGGCGTGCGCGAGGGGGAGTTCGAGTCGCTCGAGGCCGAGGTGGATGGGCAAGTCTATCATCTGGCGGCGCTCCCGGGCGTGTTTGCACGGCGCGGGTTGGACGAGGGAACTCGCCTTCTCTTGGACGCGCTGACCGTGTACCCCGATGATCGGGTGCTCGACGTGGGCTGCGGCTACGGGATTATCGGCATGGTGGCGGCGGCGCGCCGCCCCTCCGCCTCGGTGACGATGGTAGATGCCGATCTCCTGGCCGTGGAGTGCGCCCGCGAATCGTTGCGGCGCAACGGCTTGGCCGAGGCGGTGCGCGTGGTGCTGGGAGATGGCCCCCAAGCCTTGCGCGGCGAGCGCTTCTCGCTCATCGTGAGCAACCCGCCCTTCCATGCCGGCCACGAGGTCACGCTCGATATCGCCCATTCCTTTGTGGCCGAGGCCTTTGAGGCGCTGGAGGTGCGCGGGCGGCTCATCCTCGTGGCGAACCGCTTTTTACCCTATCACCGCGCGATGGAAGCGACCTTTGGCGAGGCCGAGGTGCTCGCCCAGACCTCGTTGTACCGCGTGCTCGCCGCTACCAAGCGGAGCAAGCGCCCCAAGTCGCGCGCTTCTCCAGGGGGTTCTTCGCGGTAACCGTTCACCAGACCTCGAGCGGGCGCCACTCGACGGAAAGCGGCCCCTCGATATCGAGCAGGGGCGTGCGGGGGAGGCGCAGGATCATCGCGCGATCCTCGGGGCAGGGCTTCAGCCCCTGTGCGGTGCGCACAAAGAGTGGCCCTCTCCAGAGTTCCCAGCCCAGGCGGGCGTAGAACCCCACGCTGGAGGTGGAAAGCGCGCCCAAATCATACCCCTGAATCTCTTGGGCGAGACGGCGCATCACCGCCGTGCCATATCCCCGCCCTTGGAGCGTCGGCTCGGTAACCATTCCCTCCACATAGGCCGTGCGCAAGAGCGGCCCTTCGCCCTGCTGGAGCCAGCGCGTGATCCAAAGGGCGTGGCTCACCAGGCGCCCTTGGAGGAAGGCCAAGACGTGCGTCGGCTCGGCGAAGGTGGCCAGATAGGGGGCATAGTCTATCTCGAAGGCGCGCGAGCAAAGGGCGAGGATCTCGCGCCGCAGGGCCGGCGAAAGGGCGCCTCCAGGGCAGACGGAGAGGGTGAGTTCGGAATCAGCCGGGTTGGGCATCGTTCGCGCGGCTCACCAAAAGGGCTGTTCGTCGCGCACCACCTCGATGAAGGCGACGATGTTCTCGGGCGGCACATCGCGCGGGATGGCATGCGTCGGGGCGACGATGTATCCCCCGCCCTGGCCGATGCGCCGGATCATCTCGCGGATGTGCGCTTTGAGGGTGGGCACGTCCATCCAGGGGAGGGCTTGCTGGGTGCTGATGCCGCCGTAGAAGGTGAGGTGTGCGCCGTATTCGCGCTTGACCCAATCCACATCCATCACCTCGGGCTGGAAGGTGTTGAACACATCCAACCCCAACTCGATGAGGTCGGGAAAGAGTTCTTGGATGGCGCCGCAGGAATGCTGGATGATGTACTTGCCGGCCGCCTTGACGCGGGCATACATCTGGGCCAAGCGAGGCTTGATGAAACGGCGCCAATGCTTAGGCCCCATAATGAGGCCGCGCTGTTGGCCCCAATCATCGCCAAAATAGATCGCATCCACGGGGTACTGCACCATTTGATCAATGACGGCGAGGTTGTACTCCAGAATGCGGTCGAGGAGCGCCTCCACAAACGAGGGGTTGAGCACCATATCCATCAGGAGGTTTTCCATACCGCGCAGGGTCCAGGCGCGCTCAAAGAGCGAGAACCCCAGCGCGCCGGCCGTAAAACGGTCGGGGTGTTCGCGGAGGAGGCACTCCATCCCGGCAGCGTTGCGGGCGAAATCGGGCTGGGGGAAGGTGTAACGGGAAAGGTCCGCTTCGGGCAGGAGGTATTCGGCCACGTTGCCGATATCTTTGTCTATCGTGCGGTTCCAGACGATGCCGAATTGATCTTGCCAAAAGTTGGGGCGCACCTCGACGAACCAGCCATCCTCATAGGCGGCCAGGTGATTGCCGATCTTGCGCTCAAAATCGGGGTCGCCGAGGTACGCAGCCGTCTTGGCTTGGGCATCTTGCGTGAGGTTGATCTGCCAGGGGCAGACGTCGGGCTGTTCGTGGCGAAGCGCCATCAAGACGCGTTCGCGCGGGGTGATGGGTGCCATCGTCTCCTCTCCCACGGGCCAGGGGGCTGCACACGTTCACTTGCGCGCCCCAGCCCCAGCCGTTATAATCAGGCCAATCTATTGTAAGAAGGGATGTCTTGTGAGGCAAGAGGAGGTTCAGCCGGCGCGCTCTCCCCAGCGGGAGACGATCGCCGTGATTGATTACGGTTCGCAATATGCGCAACTCATTGTACGGCGCGTGCGCGAGTGCCAAGTGTATGCTGAGTTGATCCCTTGGGATGCGCCGCCCGAAGCCCTGGAACGCCTCGCGCCGCGCGGCATTATCCTTTCCGGGGGGCCGAGCAGCGTCTATGATGAGGGCGCGCCCACGCTCCAGCGGCACATCTTGGAATATGGCGTGCCGATCTTGGGCATTTGCTATGGGATGCAACTCCTGGCGCACACGCTGGGCGGGCGCGTGGCCAGGGCACCGGCGCGCGAATACGGCCTGGCCGAAATCACCGTGCTTGACCCCTCCTCGCCGCTCCTTGCCCCTTTGGGCGAGCGGGGGCGCGTGTGGATGAGCCACGGCGACCGCATCGAGGCCCTGCCGCCCGGGTTTGTGGCCTTGGCGCGCTCGCCCAATTCCCCCATCGCCGCCATGGCCGATGAGGCACGCCGCCTGTATGGGCTGCAATTTCACCCCGAAGTGGCTCACACCGAACGGGGGCGGGAGATCATCGGCGCCTTTTGCCACGCCATTTGCGGCTGCCGGGGAGATTGGACGCCCGGCTCTTTTATCGAGGAAAGCATCGAGGCCATCCGCCGAGAGGTGGGCGATGGGCACGTCATCTGCGCCATCTCCGGCGGGGTGGATTCGACCGTGGTCGCCACCTTGGTGCGGCGCGCCGTGGGAGACCAACTCACGGCCGTGTTCGTGAATACGGGCCTCCTTCGCCAAGATGAGGTGGAGGAGAATATGGATCTCTTTCACCAGCACTTGGGGGGCAGCATCGTCTATGTGGATGCGCAAGAGCGGTTCTTTGCCCGCTTGCGCGGGGTAACGGACCCCGAAGAAAAACGTGTGCGCATCGGGCGCGAGTTCATCGCCGTGTTCGAGGAGGAGGCCCGCCGCGTGGGCCGGGTGGATTTCCTCGCCCAAGGGACGCTCTACCCCGACGTGATCGAGAGCGCCACCACGGCCAAATCGGCCGCCAAGATCAAGACGCACCATAACGTGGGCGGCCTGCCGGAGACGATGAGGTTGCGGCTCATCGAACCCCTGCGTTACCTCTTCAAAGACGAGGTGCGCCAGGTGGGCCTAGCCTTGGGTTTGCCGGAGGAGGTGGTTTATCGCCAGCCCTTCCCCGGGCCGGGGCTAGCCGTGCGCATCATCGGCGAGGTGACGCCGGAACGGGTGCGCGTGCTCCAGGCGGCAGATGCCATCGTCCGCGAGGAGATCATCCGGGCCGGCCTGCACCGCGAGATTTGGCAGTACTTTGCGGTGCTCACGCCGGTGCGCAGCGTGGGCGTGATGGGCGATAGCCGCACCTACGCCCATATGGCCGCGGTGCGCGCCGTAACGAGCGAAGATGGGATGACGGCCGATTGGGCACGCATCCCCTATGAGGTGCTGGCGCGCATCTCGAACCGCATCGTGAATGAGGTTCCCGAGATCAACCGCGTCGTCTATGATATTTCGAGCAAACCCCCGGCGACCATCGAGTGGGAATAGCCCCGCCGGCGCATCTGCACGAGAAGGATAGGTGCAACGGCATGATGCCCAAAACGCCAAGCCGCAAATCTCCCAAGGAGATCGAACCGCTGTATGACCAGTTCAGCATTCGCGAGGGACTTTGGCAGCAGGAGCCGCCGCACCTGCGCATCGTGCGCGAGGGGGCTATCAAAGGCGAACGCGATCGGGGCGATGTGTGCATCCTCATCGAGCCTTCGCGAGGCCGCCCGGTAGAGCGAGACGTGTGCGATGGTTTGGTGCGCGCCCTCGCCGAGACCTATTACCAAACGCCCGGCAGCATCACCCGCGCCCTGCGCGAGGCGCTCTTGGCGGCCAATGCTTGGCTTTTTGAAGAGAACCTGCGCGCCGATAGTTTGCACCGCACCTTGGCGGGCTTGGGTTGCGCCGTCATCGACGAGGGCGAGGCCTATCTGGGGCAGTTGGGGCCGGCGCTTGCCTACTTCATCCGCAAAGGGGTGGCCCAACGCTTCCCAGCCGATTCGATCTGGCTCAGGCCGCAGGCGCCGAGCCTGGCCGAGATGAACCGCGAGCCGCCCTTGGGGTTGCGCCGCGAGGTGGAGCCGACCCTCTACCGCCTCGACATCGAGCCGGGAGATACGCTCCTCCTGGCCTCGACCGATCTCCACCATCTCACCCGCGTCGAAGAGATTGCCGATGCGGTAACCTACATCGGCAAAGAATCCGCCCGAGATAACCTCGAGGCGCTCGTCAACGGCCGCAACGCGAGCGTTTTGATTATCCAGTGGCCGGGCGGCGCTGCGGCGGGGCCTGCGGCGCGCCCCGTGCGCCTTCAAACCACTCGTCCCACGGCCGCACCCGAAACGCCTAAGCCCGAACCCCCTCCGCGTTCGCCACGGCCGGCTGAGGGGGCGGCGCCCACACCCTCAGGCGAAACGCCTGCCCAGGCCGAGCGCATCTACCTTCCGCCGCCCACGGCCGGGGAACCTGCTGCGGAAGAGATCGTGCCCCCTTCGCCCAAGGCACGCCCTCGCCCGGCCGCCGCGCCGCCGGGCGGCCGCTCTGGGGGGCGTTTGCGCGAGACGTTGAGCGAGGGGGCCGAACGGGTGCGCCGTGAGACGGAAGAAGTGCTCCTGCGCGTCCTTCCTAGCGAACCCCCGGAACGCCCGCCCGAACGCCCCGCGCGCGGCGAGGAGGTCTCGTTAGGTGGCAAGGCGCTCGTGGGCATCGCCCTTATCCTCCCGCTTTTGGTGCTCTTTTTGGTGGTGATGACGCGCGTGCAGTATGACCGCATCAACCGCGAGCAGATTATGGCCGTGCGCCAAAAGGCCGAGGCGCGCTGCGATGCCGCCCTCAAGGCGCAGGATACCTCTCTGGTGCGCCAGGGCCTGTCTGACTGCCTCGAGGCCATCGAGGAGGGGTTGGCCGTCATCCCCGATGAGCCGTCTCTCGTGGACCTGCGCAACCGCGCCTTGCACCGCCTGGATGTGGTGGATCGCGTCGAGCGCCTTTACTATTTCACGCGCCTTACCGTGTTGGAGGATGAGCCGACCTCTCCTTCCGATTCCTCGCGCATCGTCATCGTCGGCAAAGACCTGCTCCTTCTGAACCGAGGGAGCGGCCGGCTGTATCGCTTTTTCCTCAATGACGTGGGCGATGCCTTGCAGTCGGTGGCCTCGAACCCCCTGCTCCTGCGCAAGGGAGAGACCTACGACGGCACCCTGGCCAATGACCTGGTGGATGTGGGCTGGCTGGCGCAGGGCGGAGACCGCACGGTGGGCGTGTTCGCCGCGTTGGATCGCGCGGGGTCGCTCTTTACGTATGATCCGGCGCTGGGCATCCGCGCGGTGCCGGTGGCTAACAGCGACCTGTGGCTCAAACCCGTGGCGATGGGCGCCTATTTGGGCAATTTGTATGTGCTCGATCCCCTCTTGGGGCGCATCTTTAAATATATGCCCTCCAATAACATCTATACCACCCCGCCGGTGGATTACCTCAAGCCCAACCAGGATGTGGACCTGACCGGCGCCGTGGATATGGCGATTGACGGGAATGTCTACATCCTGTATGCCGATGGGCGAGTGCGCAAGTTCTTCAACGGCGAGGAGAAACCCTTCTCGATGCTCGGCCTGCCTTCGCCGATGCGCGGGCCGACGAGCATCTTTGTTTCGGGCAGGCCCGAGCCGGAGGCCGAGGGCTACGTTTATGTGGTGGATGCGGGGAACGAGCGAATCGTCGAATTCGATAAACAGGGCATCTTCCTGCGGCAGTTCCGAACCAAGGTCGGTGAGCCGTATTTTCAGAAACTGCGCGGCATCTATGTGAACGAAGAGGATGCGCGCCTGTTCGTGTTGAGCGGCAACACGTTGTGGATCACCAACTTTCCCCGCCTACAAGGGCGCTGATAAAGGGCGAACGATGACGATCTTGTTAGCCATCGAAACTTCGTGCGACGAGACCTCGGCGGCGGTCGTCCAGGATGGCTGCCTGGTGCTCTCTAACGTCGTCCAATCGCAGATCGAACTGCACCGCCAGTATGGGGGCGTCTTCCCCGAGATGGCCTCGCGCCAGCATATGGTCGCCATCACGCCGGTCATCCGCGAGGCGATGGAACGCGCGGGCGTCGGCTGGGGGGAGATAGACGCCATCGCGGTGGTGCATGGGCCGGGGCTGGCCGGGTCGCTCTTGGTGGGGGTGAACGTGGCCAAGACCTTGGCGCTCACGCAGAATAAACCGCTGGTGGGCGTCAACCATATCGAGGCGCACATCTATGCCAACTGGCTGGATGCGCGCGAAGATCGCCGCACCCCCTTTACGCCACCGGCCTTTCCGCTCGTATGCCTGATCGTTTCCGGGGGGCATACGGAACTCGTCTTGATGACGGAACATCACACCTACACTCGCTTGGGCGGCACGGTGGATGACGCCGCCGGCGAGGCCTTTGATAAAGTGGCGCGCCTTCTGAACCTCGGTTACCCCGGCGGGCCGGCCATCGAACGGGCAGCCGTGGGGGGCGACCCGAAGGCTTTCGAACTGCCGCGCGCGCAGCATATCGGCCCCTACGATTTCTCGTTCAGCGGCCTCAAGACGGCCGTTTTGCGGCTCGTGCAGGACCTGCGCCGCGCCCAAGGCCAGGTTGTGGATGAGCGGGGCATCCGCCTGGCTGAGGCCTCGCTGAGCGCGGAGGAGAGCGCTGCGCTTCCCATCGCCGATATTGCGGCGAGTTTTCAGGCCGCCGTGGTCGAGACGCTCATCGAAAAGAGCGTGGCGGCCATCGAGGCCTACGGCGCGGTGGAGTTCCTTTTGGCCGGAGGGGTGGCAGCGAACAAGGCCTTGCGCCAGGCCGTCTCTGAGCGGATTCGCGTGCCCGTGCGTTACCCGCCCATTCGCTATTGCACCGATAACGCGGCGATGGTGGGCGCCGCCGGGTACTATCGCTACATCGCGGGCCTTCGTTCGGGGTTGGATTTGGACGTGGTGCCCAGCCTCGCCTTGGTGTAACCCTATGGGTGAGGACATCTTTGCGCGCGTCTATGCCCTCGTGGCGCAGGTGCCTTATGGCCGGGTGGTAACCTATGGGCAAATCGCCAGGGCCATCGGCCTAGAACGCGGGGCGAGGGTGGTGGGCTGGGCGATGCGCCGCTGCCCGGCGAATTTGCCATGGCACCGTGTGGTCAACGCGCAAGGGGGCATCAGCCTGCACGATGCCCCCGAGACAGTGCCCCTTCAGCGCGCCCTGCTGGAGAGCGAGGGCATCCGCTTTGACCGTTCGGGGCGCTTGGATTTGGCCCGCTATCGTTGGGAAGGCATCTGACGCGCGGCTAGGGCCGCCCGATTGAAGGAGGACGCTTTGTCTCCCATCGAACGCATCCCCTTTACGTGCACGCTGGATTGCGGCTCCCGCTGTGAACTCGTGGCCGTGGTGGAAGATGGCCGCCTGGTACGGATAGATACCCCCCCGCGAGAGGATAGCCCCGAACGGCCGAGGCTCATCCCTTGCGTGCGGGGGCGGGCGCATCGCGCCCTGGTCAACGCCCGCGAACGCGTGGGCACCCCCCTCAAACGCATCGGCCCCAGGGGGAGCGGCCGGTTCGCGCCCATCCCTTGGGAAGAGGCCCTCGATGAGATCGCCGGCCGCCTGCAAGAACTCGCCACGCGCCAGGCCCACCGCGCCCTTTTGCACATCACGGGGGCGGGGGCCATCAGCGGGCGCGGTTTCAGCGGCGCCTCGGCCTCGCACCGCTTCTTTTCCTTTTGGGGGCCGGTTACCGTAACGGTGGGGAATATGAGCAACCACTGTGCGGGCGTGGCGGCCCAGTGGATGTTGGGCGGCCAGGTGCCCTCCAGCGACCGCGCGACCCTGCTCGACGCGCGGCTAATCCTCCTGTGGGGCAATAATCCTGCCGAGACGCATATGGCCCCGAATACGGCGCACTTTATCGCGGGGGCGCGCGATCGGGGAGCGCGCGTCATCCTCATAGACCCGCGCTATACGGATAGCGCCATCCTGGCTGATGAGTGGGTGCCCATCCGCCCGGGCACCGATGCGGCCCTCGCGGCGGCTATGGCCTACGTGATGGAGACGGAGGGCCTGGTGGATCGGGCCTTCCTAGAGACGCATACCCTGGGGTATGCACCCTACCGAGACTATCTCCTTGGCGCGCGAGATGGCCAGCCCAAAACGCCCCAATGGGCCGAGGCGATTACGGGCGTCTCAGCGGAGACGACCACTCGCCTCGCGCGCGAATATGCCACCGTCAAGCCGGCCTGCCTTTTGCCGGGGTGGGGGCCTCAGCGCACCCTCTATGGCGAGCAGGCGGCGCGGGCCTTTATCACGCTGGCCTGTATGAGCGGGAACGTGGGCCTGCGGGGCGGGGGCGTGGCCAGCGTGGGGATGCGAGGCGGCCCGTCGCTAGCAGGGTTGCCGCGCGGCCCCTGGGGGCCGGCCAGGAGCCTTTCGGCCGTCTCTTGGGCGGCGGAGGTCCTGGCGGGGCGCGTGCGCCCGCCCTTGGAGATGGCCTACATCGTGGCCTCGAACGTCATTAACCGCACGCCGAATACCTTGGCGAACATCGCCGCTCTGGAACGCATCGGCTACGTGGTCGTCCATGATCCCTACCTGACGCCGACGGCCCTCTATGCCGATCTCGTCCTCCCCATCCGCACCGATTTGGAGCGCACGGACCTCGTAACCTCATGGGGGCACGACCAGCACCTCTTTTATAGCGCGCAGGCCATCTCCCCGCCCGACGAGGCGCAGACGGATTATTGGATTTTCAGCCGTTTGGCCGAGCGCCTGGGGTTTGGCCGCGCCTACACGCAGGGGCGAGATGAGGCCACCTGGGTGGATGCCCTTTTGGCCCAGACGGCGTTCGATCGGGAGGCCCTCAAGCGCGAGGGCCTTTTGCGGTGGGAAGGGGAGCCGCGCGTGGAACTCGCGGATTTTCGCGCTGACCCGCAGGCTCACCCTCTCGATACGCCTTCGGGGCGCATCGAACTGGCCAACCCTCAGGCAACGCTTTACGGCCTGCCCATCGTGGCCGAATATGTGCCCATCGCCCCGCCCGCTGGGGGGCGCTACCCTCTGCAACTCATCACGCCGCACAGCGAGGTGCGTTCGAATTCCTGCCTGGCCGCGAACCCCTGGCTCCAGGAGGTGGAGCCGCAAGAGATTTGGATCAACCGCCTTGACGCCGAGGCGCGCGGCATCTCGCCGCGCGATTGGGTGGAGGTAACAAGCCCCACGGGCACGGTGCGCGTCCGCGCCAAGGTCACCGAGCGGATTATGCCAGGGGTGGTGTGCCTGCCCGAAGGGGCCTGGTTCCGCCCCGGGGCCGATGGGGTGGATGAGGGGGGCTGTGCCAACGTCCTGACCTCGCTCCAAACCACGCCCACGGGCGGGGTGGCCACCCATACGGCCTGGGTGGAGGTGAAAAGGAGCGCCCGATGACGCCGCACCTCTATGTGATAGACCTTGGGCGCTGCACGGGCTGCCGAACGTGCGAGGTTGCCTGCCGAGACCGAGCGCACCTGGGCGAGGGCCTTGCTTGGTTGCGCGTGGAGACGACGGAGGCCGGCCAATATCCCCACCCGCGCGTGGTGCACCGCGTGGTACACTGTTTCCACTGCGCCCAGGCCCCCTGCATCGCGGCCTGCCCTACGGAGGCCCTCGTGCGCGATGCGTTGGGGCTTGTGCAGGTGGTGGGCGAGCGTTGCGTGCGCTGTGGGGCCTGTGTGGAGGCCTGCCCCTTTGGCGCCATTGCCTTGGGCGATGAAGGCCCCGCCACCAAGTGCGATGGCTGTGCCGATGAACTCGCCCAAGGCTGGGAGCCGACCTGTGTCCGCGCCTGCCCGATGCGTGCCCTGCGCTACGTGGAGGAGCCAGCGTGGGCGCCGCCGCCCCGGCGGGTGCTGGATGAATCTTTTGGCCCGCAAGCCGTCGGCCCGGCGGTGCGCTACCTCAAAAGGCCAGGGGCTGAAGGGGGATGAAGGGATGGAAGCCAGCCCTTTGCGCCACGTGCCTAGCATAGATCGCCTGCTCGCCACCGAGGCGGCCCAAAAGTGGGTTGGCCTTTACGGGCGGGACCTCGTGTTAGAGGCGCTGCGCGCCGCCCAAGGGGCGCTGCGCGAGGCGATCTTGCGGGGGGAGCCGATGGCCGACTTGGAGGCCGCCGCGCTCGCGTATGCCGAGGGGCGCCTCGAGGCGTACATCCAGCCCACGCTGCGGCCGGTCATCAACGCCACGGGGGTGGTGCTTCACACGAACCTGGGGCGCGCGCCCTTGAGCGACGAGGTGCTTGAGGCGATGCGCGCCGTGGGCGAGGGCTATTCGAATTTGGAGTTCGACCTCGCCGAGGGGCGGAGGGGGTCTCGCTACGTCCATGCCGAGGCGCTCCTCTGCCGTTTGACGGGCGCCGAGGCCGCCCTGGTGGTCAATAACAACGCCGGCGCCGTGCTCCTTACCTTGGCGGCGCTGGCCGCCGGGCGCGAGGTGATCATCTCGCGGGGGCAACTCGTCGAAATCGGCGGGGGGTTCCGCATCCCCGAGGTGATGGCGCAGAGCGGGGCACGCCTGGTGGAAGTGGGCACCACGAACCGCACCTACGTGCGAGATTACGAGGCCGCCCTTTCGGAGCGTACCGCCGCGCTGATGCGCGTCCACACCAGCAATTTTCGGCTGAGCGGGTTCGTAGCCCAGCCGGCCCTGGGGGAACTCGTGGCCCTGGCCCATCAACGGGGCCTGTGGCTTTTTGACGATTTGGGGAGCGGCACCTTGCTCGATACGGCCCCTTTGGGCCTGGCCCACGAGCCGATGGTGCAAGAAAGCGTGGAGGCAGGGACCGATATCGTAACCTTCAGCGGAGATAAACTCCTCGGCGGGCCGCAGGCCGGATTCATTTTGGGCAGGCGCGACCTCATCGAACGCTTGCGGCGCTTCCCCCTGACGCGCGCCTTGCGGGTGGATAAGACGACCCTGGCCGGCATCCAGGCGAATCTCCTCCATTATCTCAAAGGAGAGGCCCTTCAGAAAATCCCCATTTGGCAGATGCTCTCCCTCTCGCCGGAAGCGATTGAAGAGCGGGCCAAGGCCTTGGTGCGCGCCCTTGGCCCAGCGGGGGCGCGGTGCGACCTTTGGCCGGGGTGCTCTATGGTCGGCGGGGGATCGCTCCCCGAAGAGAGCCTGCCCACGACGCTCATCGCCTTGCCGGCCGGGGAGGCCGAGGCGCAGGCGCGGGCGCTCCGCCTGGGCCAACCGGCGGTGGTCACGCGGATTGCGGAGGGACGCGTCGTGCTCGATTTGCGCACCGTCCTCCCCAGAGAGGAACCCGCTCTGGCCCGGCGGGTGCGGGAGGTCATTGGGGAGTAACGGAGAGTACGCTTCAGCCTTCACCCTTGGCCCCTCTCCCACGTTTTACGCGTGGGAGAGGGGAAGTAAGGGCGAGGGCGAGCCGCATTATGGCACGGGTTTGCCATCTTTTTGCTGGTACTTGACGAGTGCGCCCGTCTTTCCGTCGAGTTCCATACCGAGGATGTAACCGAGCGGGATGCCATCCTTTTCTTTGGCCGTTTCGGAATAGTACTGCACAAAGAAGTGAATGCCCTGCTCATCCGCGTAGGCGGAGGCAAAAAGGTGCGCATCCGGATATTTGGCCAGCACCTCCTTCCCGCCGAGCGCGGCGGCCTTTTCACAGGCCGCGGTGCTATCGAGGATGCCTTCCAAAGGAGGCGCCTCACCCCCGGCATAGGCCTCGCCGGCATAATCCACCGCCTCGGCGCCGGAGCGGCCATCCACATTGACGTAACGGCTTTGCTTGGCGCTGGGCGAGTAAAAGCGGAGGTGCCAGAAAGGCCCGCGCCCCTCCGGGGTGAGCAAACTCCCTTTGGCAAAGGCCGCGCCCGCCTCGAACTCGGCTATGTAGGCATCCGCTTGCCAGGCGGCCGCCTTGGCTTGGGCTAGGGCCAAGGCCTCCGTGAGCGAATAGACTTTGGGCGTGGGCGTCTCGGCGGGGCCGCGTTCGCCCCAGCCCAAGAGCATCACCGTCTTGCCCTCCTTTTGACCGATGAGGATGGCCGCCTCCAAATTATCCTTTTTCCATTGGATGAGGCCGCCCTTTTCGCTCGACATATCGAAGGCGAGGTTCCAGCCGCGCTTTTTCATCTCGTCTTTATAAAAGGCGATGACTTGGGCGGGCTTGTCATCCGTGCCGTAGGCGCGCAGTTCGGGAGATTTGAGCGGGCCGAGTTGCTTTTGATCTTCTGGGTTGACGGTGCCTGGGGTAGCGCCGGGGTATGGGGGCATCAGGTCGGTGCTCGGGGCCGCTTTAGGCGCTGGGGTAGGCGATGCGGGCGCCGAGGTGGCGCCGACGGCCTGCTTAGCGGCCGGCGGCGTGGGCGTGGCGGCCGGGCCTTTGGATGGGGCGCAGCCGCTCAGGATGATCAAACAGGCCACAAAAAGAAAAAGGGTTCGCTTCATAGGGTGGCTCCTTTTTGCAGGTTACAGGCGAGCGTTTGGGCGATCTTGGCAGGCTCGCAAGGTTACGCACCGACAAAAAGGCACAGGCGGAAGGCTCAGCGACCGAGGGGGAGCCAGATCACAGAAAAAAGGCAGGGTCCAATCAAGCCAGGTGCCCATCGAGAGCGCTTTTCTCACTCCGGAATCTGCGCCATCTTAGCGCGGCGGGGTAGAAAAGTCAAGTTCACTTCGCAGGTTCTTTACCGTTTGTTTTCTTGAAGAAGGCCTGACTTGCCCACTGCCCACTTTGTGTTACAATGTGTTATGGTAAGGCGCCTTGCGGCGCAGTTCCGATGCATTCTCGGTGCCCAGTGCGCCGCCGAGAAAGGATTGATTTATGGTGAAACCTGCTTGGCCGAAAAATGCCTTTGTTTATCTCTTGATCCTCGTCGCGAGCATCGCGCTCTTTTACAGTTTTCTCTCGCCCTCCGATGGATCTCGGGAAATCCCTCTGAGCCAGGTGGCCAGCCTGATTAAGCAGGGCAAGGTCGAAAGCCTGGCCGTGAGCAACGATGGCGCCATCCGCCTGACGGTGCGCGAGGGCGGGCGCCAGGTAACCTATTCATCTCGCAAAGAGCCAACGGTTGGCCTGGGCGAAACGCTGCTCAGCCTGGGGGTAACGCCCGAACAACTCGGCGCGGTGGGCGAATTGGTGGCCCTGCGGCCCAGTATGTGGGAAAACTGGGGCGTCATCCTCGTGCAAATCGTGCCGCTCCTCCTCATCGGCATCTTTTTGGTGTTTATGTTGCGCCAGGCGCAGAGCGGCAATAACCAGGCGCTTTCCTTTGGCAAGAGCCGCGCGCGTATGGTGACGGGAGATCGCCCGCGCAATACGTTCGATGACGTGGCCGGCGCCGACGAGGCGAAACAGGAACTCCAAGAAATCGTCGAGTTCTTGAAGGACCCCGAAAAGTTTATGATGCTCGGCGCGCGCATCCCCAAAGGGGTGCTCTTGGTGGGGCCGCCCGGCACAGGGAAGACGCTGATGGCGCGCGCCGTGGCGGGGGAGGCCGGCGTGCCCTTCTTCAGCATCAGTGGCTCCGAGTTCGTCGAGATGTTCGTGGGCGTGGGCGCCAGCCGCGTGCGAGACCTGTTCGACCAGGCCAAGCGCAACAGCCCCTGCATCGTGTTTGTGGATGAGATTGACGCCGTGGGCCGCCAGCGCGGTGCGGGCCTGGGCGGCAGCCACGATGAGCGCGAACAGACCCTCAACCAGATTCTGGTGGAGATGGATGGGTTCGATACGGATACGAAGGTCATCGTGCTAGCGGCCACCAACCGGCCGGATATCCTCGACCCGGCGCTCCTGCGCCCAGGGCGCTTTGACCGGCGCGTCGTCATTGATCGGCCGGATCGCCTTGGCCGCGAGGCGATTTTGCGGGTGCACACCCGCAACAAGCCCTTGGCGCCCGATGTGGATTTGAGCATCCTCGCCAAACAGACGCCCGGTTTCACCGGGGCGGATATCGAGAACCTGGTCAATGAGGCGGCCATTCTGGCGGCGAGGCGCAATGCGCGCGCCATCAGCATGGCGGATTTGCAGGAGGCGGTGGAACGGGTCATCGCTGGGCCAGAGCGGCGCAGCCGCCTGATCAGCGACCGCGAAAAGCGCATCATCGCCTACCATGAGGCGGGCCATGCCCTGGTGCAGATGAAAATCCCCGAGTGCGACCCGGTGCACAAGGTGTCCATCGTGGCGCGCGGCATGGCCGGCGGCTATACGATGACCCTGCCGGAGGATGACCGTACCCTCTACAGTAAGACGAAATTCGAGGCGGAGATGGCCGCCCTCTTGGGCGGGCGCGCCGCGGAGGAGATCGTCTTTGGCGATGTGACGACCGGCGCCAGCGATGACCTGCGCCGTTGCACACGCATCGCCCGCGCGATGGTTACGGAATATGGTATGAGCGAGGTGCTCGGGCCGCGCACCTTTGGGCAGAAGGAAGAACTGATCTTCCTCGGGCGCGAAATCGCCGAACAGCGCGACTATGGCGAGGAGATCGCCGTCTTGATTGACCGCGAAATCAAAGCTCTTACCGACCGTGCTTACAGCCGTGCCAAGGAAATCCTCACCACCTATCGGCGCTGCTTGGATGCCATCGCCAATGCCCTCATCGAAAAAGAGACGCTCGAATCGAACGAATTGGAGGCCCTCGTCAAGGCCTTTGAGGCAGAGGGCCAGAAGGAGCCCGTCCTCGCCGAGGCGCCGGGCGAAGGCTCTTCATCTTGAGCCTAGGCAATGTCTCGTGGGGGCCAGGTCAGTGCCTGGCCCCTTTTTTATGGCCTTGCCTTTGACGCGGCAGGCCCCTCGCCATAGAATGCGCCCCACAGCCTATAGGAAAGGAGCCTCGCTGTGAGCGACGTCGTCGTATTGGGCAGTATGAATATGGACCTCGTCGTGCGCGTGGGGCATATCCCTCGCCCCGGTGAGACGGTGCTCGGGCGCGATTTTGTTACCGTGCCGGGGGGCAAGGGGGCCAACCAGGCCGCGGCGGCGGCCCGGCTGGGCGTGCGCGTGGAGATGCTAGGACGTGTAGGCGCCGACGCCTTTGGCGAGGCGATGCTCGCCAATTTGTACGCGCAGGGCGTGGGCACTGCGCACGTGCGCCGTGACCACGCCAACCCAAGTGGCATCGCCCTCATCACGGTGGATGAGCGGGGCGAAAACGCCATCGTCGTGGCGCCGGGGGCGAATGGGCGCGTTTCGGTGGAGGATGTAGAGGGCGCTGAGGACGTCATAAAGCAGGCGCAGTTCCTCCTGATGCAGTTCGAGGTGCCCCTGCCCACCGTGCGCGCCGCCATCGGCCTGGCCTCTCGGTGGGGGGTGCGGGTCATCCTCAACCCCGCGCCGGCCCAGGCCGTCCGGCCGGATTTCTTCCAGGGCGTGTATTGCCTAGTGGCCAACGAGACGGAGGCGGAGATCCTTACGGGCCTCGCCGTCCGATCGCTGGAGGCGGCCGCGCGGGCCGGCCAGGCCCTGCGGCAGATGGGCGTGCCCGTGGCGATTGTCACCCTAGGGGCCGAGGGGGCGCTGCTCTCTACCGAGGAGGGCGATCTCCACGTGCCGGCGCGTAAGGTCGAGGTGGTGGATACGACCGCCGCCGGCGACGCCTTCATCGGCGGATTGGTCGCCGCCCTGCTCAAAGGGATGCCCTGGCCCGAGGCCGTGCGCTATGCCACCTGCGCGGGGACTCTGGCCACCACGGTGCTCGGCGCGCAGACCTCTTTGCCTGATGCGGCGCGTGTGGAGGCCTTTTTCCGCGAGGGGCGCCCCTGATTATTCGGTACCCAGAGGAGGAAAGGATGAGACAGGCCGATATCGCCATCATCGGCGCGGGGCCGGGCGGCTATGTGGCGGCCCTGCGCGGTGCGCAACTGGGCGCCAAGGTCCTCTGCATCGAAAAGGATCGCCTGGGAGGGGTGTGCCTCAATTGGGGGTGCATCCCCACCAAGGCGCTTTTGCGGTGCGCCGAGGTGTGGCGCGAGGTGGAGCGCGCCTCGCGCTTTGGGGTGCGCGTGGGCGAGGCCTCCTTCGATTGGGGCGCCGCGCAATCTCACAAAGAGCGCGTGGTGGCCCAGATGACGGGCGGGGTGGAAAAACTCCTTGTGCGGGCCGGAGTGGAAGTCCTGCGCGGCGAGGCGCGCTTTTTGCGCGCGAACGCCCTAGAAGTGCGGCTGCCCGACGGGCGCGAGACCGTCTCTGCCGAGACGGTGATCATCGCCACGGGGTCGCGCCCGCTCCAGGTGCCCATCCCCGGCCTGGAGGACCCCGGCATCCTCGATTCGACGTCTGCCCTGGCCTTGGAAGCGCTCCCCCAAAGCCTGTGCATCATCGGGAGTGGGGCCATCGGCACCGAGTTCGCCAGTTTGTTTGCCACCTTGGGGGTGCGCGTAACGCTCATCGAGATGATGCCCCGCCTCGTGCCCCAGATGGACGCCTCCATCGGCGAGGGGTTGGCCTGGAGCCTCTCGAACCAAGGGGTGGAGGTGCGCACCTCGACGCGGGTTACACGCGTGGAACGCATCGCCGGGGGGTATCTCGTCTACGTGGAGGGGCCGAGCGGCGAGGCGCGTTTGGAGGCGGAAAAGGTCCTTTCGGCGATTGGCCGAGCGCCGAACGTTGAGAACCTCGGCTTGGAGGCCATCGGCCTCCGACCGACGCGGCAGGGCATCCGCGTGGATGATGCGATGCGCACGGCGGTGCCGGGCGTCTATGCCATCGGCGATGTGGCCGCCGAAGGGCCGATGCTCGCCCACGTGGCGATGCACCAAGGCGCGGTGGCCGTGGAGCACGCCTTGGGCCTCGGCTCGCAGATGGATTACCGCGCCGTGCCCAGTTGCATCTATTCGCTCCCCGAGGCGGCGAGCGTGGGCCTTACCGAGGAGCAGGCCCGTAGCGCCGGCTATGAGGTGCGCGTGGGCGTGTTTGCCTTGGCCAATAATGGCAAAGCCGCTGCGATGGGCGAGACGGATGGGTTCGTGAAGGTGGTGGCCGAGGCGAAATATGGCGCCATTTTGGGCGTGCACATCGTGGGGCCGCACGCCAGCGACCTGATTATGGAGGGCGCCCTTGCCGTAGGGCTGGAGGCGACGTGGAAGGAACTGGAGCGGACGATGCATCCGCACCCCGCCTTGAGCGAGGCCGTGGCGGAGGCGGTGCTCGCCGCGCAGGGGCGCGCCCTGCACGTGCCCAAACAAAACTAGACCGTTGGAGAGGACGATGCGCCTGCTAGAAGATCAGCACGTACACACCTATTACAGCCCCTGTGCCCGCAAAGAAGATGCCAAAGGCCAGCCTGTGGCATCGCCGGAGCGCTACATCGAGCGCGCGGTGGCATTGGGCCTGAAAACCCTTATCTTTACCGACCACTTTGTGGAGGATCCCTCTGCGCCGGAGATGATTGTGCAGTTTTACAAGGGGTCCGGCCCGGCCATCTTACGAGATCTGCGCACCGAGTTGAACCGCCTAGAGGTGCCCGATGACCTGGCCCTCTACATCGGCTGTGAGACGGAGACGCTCGCCCCCGGCCGCCCGGCCATCAGCCGAGCATTGGCCGAAAAACTCGCCTTAGTGCTCGTGCCCACCACGCATTATCACCTGGCGGGCGTGCCCCAGCCGCTCAGTTTCTCTCCACAGGACGTGGCCGACCATATGCTGATGATGTTGGAATCGGTGGTGCGCTTGGGCTGGGTGGATGCCATCGCTCACCCCTTTGATGAGCGCGAATCTCTGGTGGGAGATTTGCGCCGCATCTATGAGGCGATGGATAAACGCCATCTGGAGGAGGTCCTCGGTTTGGCCGCCGAAAAGGGCGTGGCGCTCGAAGTGAACGGCTCGGCTATCAATTCTCCGGCGCGCCCCCATTACCCAGAGATGTTCCTGCCCGTCGTTCAGCAGGCCAAGGCCTTGGGGGTGCGCTTCACCTTCGGCTCCGATGCCCACACCCTCGGGATGCTCGGCACCTCGCCCGAAAACGAGGCGTGGTTCGCCCAGGCGGGCCTAGAGGCCGCCGATTTTCTCACCACGCGCGAGTTCCTCGCGAAAAAGGGTTTGTTGTGAGGGGAAAAGATGATTGACCCGAGACGCCCCGGGCGCTATGAGCGCATTTATGCCCAACTCCGCGGCCTCATCGAGGGCCGCTCGCCGAACCTCATCGCGGCGATGGCGACGATTTGCGCCGTCCTCCACCACAAGATGCCCCACCATTTCTGGACGGGGTTCTATTTCGTGCGCGATGAAAACTCGCTCACCGTGGGGCCATATCAGGGGGCGGTGGCCTGCCAGGTGCTGGAGGGGCGCGGCGTGTGCCTGCACTGCGTGCGCACGGCCCAGCCCGTGGTGGTGCCCAATGTGGAGGAATTCCCCGGCCACATCGCCTGCGACAGCCGTTCCAAGAGCGAGATCTGCCTCCCCCTCATCAAAGAAGGGCGGGTGGTGGCCGTGCTGGATATTGATTCCGACAAACTCGCCCAGTTTGATCAAGATGACATCGCCCCGCTCGAACGCATCCTGGCGCTCCTGAACCCCTATGTGTGAATCCGAGGGGCTGCCTCATCGGCAGCCCCTCGCAGGAAGAGGGAGATGGGGCGCTCGCTTGAGGCTACTTGCGCGTACACCACCTGGAGTTTGAGCGCGAGTTCCAATTCGCCAGGCAGTTTTTGACAGGGATGCTGCCTGGGGCTAATCTGCCCAAGACTTAAAGGGGGTGGCTTTATGGAAATCGAATTCCTCGGCGCCGTGCGCAACGTGACCGGCTCGATGCACCTTTTGCACGTGAACGGCGCGCGCGTCCTCCTCGAATGCGGCCTGTTTCAGGGCCACCGGCAGGAGGCCTTTGAGCGCAACCGGAACTTGCCCTTTGACGCGACCCAGGTGGAGGCGATGGTCCTTTCGCATGCGCACATTGACCACAGCGGGAACATCCCGAACTTGGTCAAATCGGGCTTTCGAGGAGCCATCTTTTGCACCTACGCCACGCGCGACCTGTGCAGCATTATGCTCCGCGATACGGCGCACATTATGGAGGCGGACGCCGCCTACCTGAACAAAAAGCATACCGAACAGGGCGAACCGCCCATCGAGCCGATTTACACGGTGGCCGAGGCCACGGAGAGCCTGCGCTATTTCGTGAGTATGGATTACGAACGCCCGATGCTCATCGCGCCGGGCGTTCGGCTGACCTTTTACGATGCTGGGCATATCCTCGGCTCAGCGCTTTGCGCGCTCGACATCCAAGAGGACGGCCGCACCTACCGTTTGCTCTTTACGGGGGACCTGGGCCGCAAAGATATGCCCATCTTGCGGGACCCCCAGGTGGTGCCGGGTGTAGATTACCTCATCAGCGAAAGCACCTACGGTGCGCGCACCCACGGCACGCCCGAAGAGGCCGAGGCGAAACTGGCCCAGGTCATCCGCGATACGTATTCGCGCGGCGGCAAGGTGATTATCCCCGCCTTTTCGGTGGGGCGCACGCAAGAAATCGTGTACGCGTTGAACCGCCTGATCAAGGCCGGCCAAATCCCGGCCCTGCCCATCTATGTGGATTCACCCCTGGCCATCAACGCCACCGATATCTTTCGCCTGCACCCCGAATATTACGATGCCGAGGCCCTGCAATTCGTGCTCGACCGCGAAGATCCCTTTGGCTTTAGCCAACTCCACTACGTCCGCGATGTGGAAGAGAGCAAGGCCCTCAACGACCGCACCGATCCGCTCATCATCATCAGCGCCTCGGGGATGTGCGAGGCTGGGCGCATCCTGCACCATCTCAAGCACAACATCGGTGAGGAGCGGAACACCATCCTCTTTGTGGGGTTCCAGGCGGCGCATACCTTGGGGCGGCGCATCGTCGAAGGGCAGGAGCGGGTGCCCATCTTTGGGGAAGAGTACCCCGTGCGGGCGCATATCGAGAGTATTGACGGCTACAGCGCCCATGCGGATCGCGAAGAGATTTTGGCCTATATGCGCGAGATCGGCCCCCAACGCATCCGCAAGGCCTTTCTCGTCCACGGGGATGAAGAGGCCTCCTTGGCGCTTCAGCCGGCCTTGGAGGCGCTGGGGATGCAGGAAGTCATCGTCCCCAATCTGGGAGACCGCCTGACGATATAGGCCCCCTAACCGTTGAAGGGGAAGCGCCCTTCCGCATGCCATTGGCGGATCTTTGCCAGCGCCTCTAAGGCTTGCCGGCGGCTCTCGGCATCGAGCGCGAGAGCCTCGAACTCGTCTTCATCCAAGAGGATTTCGCGCCCATCCGGCAGGATGAGGAGATCCAAGGCGAGGTCTTTCCAGCGCACCTCCTCTTCGGTGAGGATGGGCGGCTCGGTGATGTTGCAGTACCACCCCTTTAAATCGCCCTCGCGGGTATAGACGGCAAAGATGTTGAACCACTCGGCCGGGTAGTAGCATTCGATCATCACGTCGCCCTCTTGGAGGCGGAAATCCTCCACCGCAAAGGGCTTGATGGCCGCCCAGATGCAACGCAAGACGAGGACATCTCCATTCCGGTAGGCCACTTCTCCCTCATAGGTATACGGCGGGCGATCGCCAGGGCCTTCTTTGATGACGTGCATCGCGCTCCTTTACCCTTCCTCCAGCCCCAGGGCTTGGAGAAGACGTTGGCGGTAGGCGACGAATTCCGGTGCGGCGGCCTGGCGCTCGCGGCGGTCTGCGGGGAGATCGAGGGCCATCTCTAAGATGATGCGCCCAGGCCGCGGCGAAAAGACATAGATGCGATCCGAAAGGAACAGGGCCTCTTCCACATCGTGGGTGACGAAAAGGATCGTCTGGCGAAAGCGCGCCCACACGTCGAGCAGCCAGCGGCGCATCGTGCGGCGGGTGAGGGCATCGAGGGCGCCGAACGGCTCATCCAAAAGGACGATATCGTGGTGGCACATAAAGGTGCGCATCAGGGCCGCGCGCTGGCGCATCCCGCCGGAGAGGGTGGCCGGGTAGTGATTTTCGAACCCCTCTAGCCCGAAAAGCGGCAAGAGGTCCAGCGCCTCACGGCGCGCCTCGGCCAGGTCTCGCCCCATAATCTGCGGGCCGAGGAGGATGTTATCCAGCACGCGCTTCCAGGGGAGGAGGAGGTCCCTCTGGGGCATATAGCCCACGCGCCCCAGCCGAGGCGCATTCCGTTCACCGTGGAGGATGATCGTGCCCTCATCCGGCTCGAGGAGGCCGCAGATGATGTTGAGGAGCGTGCTTTTGCCGCAGCCCGAAGGGCCGATGAGTGTGACGAACTCTTGAGCGCGCGCCTGGAGAGAGACATCCTCCAGGGCGCTCACGAGGCGGCCATCCACGCGGAAGGCCTTGCTCATATGCTCTAGGATGACGGGGTAATCGTTCGTCGCGTTCACCACAGCCCCTATTTGGGCAGAAAATCGTTCGTAAAGGCCTTGTTGGGGTCAATCCGTTTGGGCAACAAGCCCTCGCTGTAGAGCCATTCCGCAAAGCGAGACCATACCTCGGCCGATTGCACCCCCCAACGCGGGGCGTCATCTTGGTAGCGCGGCGAGAGCCAGAGTTGGCTGGCGCGCACCAGGGCCGGGTCGCTTTCCGGCGAGTGTTTCAGCAGAATCTCGGCGGCTTCCTCGGGGTGGGCGATGGCGTACTCATACCCTTTGGCCGTGGCCGCCAAGAAGCGCCGCACCAGGTCTCCGCGCTTGGCGATGGTCGTCTCGCCGGCGATGATGACCGGTGTATAGTAGTCGGGCACGCAACTGCCGTAAAGGGGCACGGTGTTGAGTTCCACGCCTTTGAGTTGCGCCTGCACGCCATCCCACGCCATAAAGATCCAGGCGATATCCACGCGCCCGCCGAGGAGGGCGGGGAAGGCATCAAACCCCACGTCTACGAATTCGACCTTGTTGATATCGGCGCCGTCGCACTTCATCAAACTGCCGAGGATGGGCCGCTCGATGGGCAGGCCGTAGGAGGCGTAGCGCTTGCCCTCAAAGTCGCGCGGCCTCTGGATGCCCGAGGAGGCGAGCGAGGCAAAGGCCGAGGTGTTGTGCTGGATGATGGCCGCGATGGAGACCACGGGGATGTCGTTGGCGCGGGCGATGGTTACCTCTTCCTGAAAACTCACGCCGAACTCGGTATTCCCGGCGGCCACCTGTTTGAGCGCGGCGGCGGGGTCCGAGGGGATTTGAATCTCCAGATCAATGCCCTGCTCGGCGTACCAGCCCTTTTCTAGGGCCACGTAAAATCCGGTATGGTTCGTGTTGGGCACCCAATCCAGCGAGAGGACGGCTTTGGTGGGGCTGGCCTGGCGGCCGCACCCGGCCCCTAAGAGGGCGCCCACCCACAGCACCGCCAAAAGGATGCGCAAGAATCGGTTCATCCTGTTCACCTCCTTCACATCATCGGGTCGCCTTAGGAAGGCGGCTCGGTTTCAATTCCTCCCAACGTTCGCCGCGGCCGGCGGCATAGTACCAGCGTAGGGCAAGCCTTTCGGCGAGGCTCACCAGGCCGAACAGGCATACGCTCAAAATGGCCGTAATGGCGATGCTCGCAAAGACCCAATCGGTGCGAAAGGAGTTCGTGGCGCGCAACATAAAGACGCCCAGTCCTCGGCTTGCGCCTACCCACTCGCCGAGGATGGCCCCCACCACGCTGTAGGTGATGGCGATCTTGATGCCGGAAAAGATCATCGGCAAAGCCCCTGGCCAGCGCACCAGCCGAAAGATCTGCCCCTCCGAGGCGCCCATCGTGCGCAACAGGGCGATGAGTTCGGGGTCGGCGCTGCGCAGGCCATCTGCCGTGTTCACCACGATGGGGAAAAAGCACACCAGCCCCACGACGATGATCTTGGGCCAAATGCCGTACCCTAGCCAGATGACGAGGAGCGGTGCGATGGCGATGATGGGGATGGTCTGCGAGACGACCAAAAGCGGGTAGAGGGCGTAGCGCACCAAGGGCGAGAACTCGATGAGGAGGCCCAACCCCAACCCCACGCCGAGGGCGAGGAGGAATCCCCAGAGCGTCTCCTGCGCCGTCTGCCAGGTGTGCGGGCCAAGCAGCCCCTTGGCAGCCAGGCCTGCCTTCCAGATGGCGCTCGGGGCGGGCAGGAGCCACGGCTGAATCTTCCACAGATGGGTGGCGAGTTCCCACAAGACGAGGAGCGTGAGCACCAAGGCCGCGGCGGGCAGATATTGCGCCAAGGCCAGGCGCCCTCTGCGCCTCCACGAAGGGCGAGCGGCAACGGGGAACTCAGCCATGACCTTCCTCCTTGGGGGGGAAGGAGGGCGCCGGGCAGGCGTTGCTCAGGGTGATGACCATCACCGCTGGCCCATAGGCCGCTGCGCGGCGCCAGCCCTCTTGGAGGGCGGCGAACACCTGTTCCTCCTCGCCGTAGGCGAGGGTGCTCATACTGCCCACCTGGTAGGACACGCCGTGGGCCTCCAAGGCCGCCCAAATTTCGCCGATGGCGGGGGCCAAATCGGCCTGCCCAAGGGGATAGAGGCTGATCTGCGCGCTGAGACCGTTCATTTTTCTACCCTCCCCACCAAGAGCGCCCCTCGCTCCGGCCAGAGCCATTGCCCAAGGCGCTCTAAACACGTGCCGGCCCAAGCCGCACGGCCTGAAGGCCCGAAAAAGACGGAACCAGACCACCGCGGAGGGCGCCCGCCGGGGTGAACGGCCCGAAGGAGGCTGACGAACTCCCCCGGCGTAAAGAGGTGGGCGTAGCGGAAGGGCGTCTCTTCGCGCTCGGCCTGGGCGCGGTAGAAGCGCCCCCAGGCGCTTTCGGCGTTCAGCACGGCCACCACCAACCGCCCGCCCGGCGCGGTGACGCGATACATCTCCTCCAGGGCGCGGCGCGGTTCCGGCACGAATTCGAGCATCGTAACCGAAAGGACAAGGTCGAAAGCGCTATCGGCAAAGGGCAAATGCTCCGCCTCGGCTAAACACCATCTCACGGCAGTCCCCTTGCGCGCCGCGACGGCGAGCATCGCCTCGGAGGCATCGCACCCCACCACGCGCAGGCCGCGAGAGTCCAGCCGCACGGCGTAAAGGCCCGTGCCCGTGCCCACATCGAGCGCTCGCTCGCCGGGGCGCGGCTGGGCCAGGCGTTCCACGAGTGCCCCTTGCAGACGGCCGATGAGCCGGCCCAAGGGCGATTCGAACCAGCCGTCATACGCGGCGGCTTGCGAGGGATCCGCAAAGGGATTATATGCGCTAAGGGGCATTGGGCGCCTCCAAATGGGCCTGAGGGGTGTGGATGACCAAGAGCCTCCCCTCGCGGAGGGTGATGCGGGCGCGCTCGCCCAGGAGGACGTTGCTCACCCCGCGCACCGCGCCGGCATAGAGCGGTTCATCGCGCAGGGGGTAGGCTAGGCCCTCCGTGGTGATGCCAAAGACATCCCCTCCCCAGGGGATGAGCGAAACGAGGTCGCCCGGGTGCCCGCGCACCTCGGCCTCGCAGAGGGCGAGGCGAACCCAAGAGACGCCGTCGAACAAAGAGACCTCCAAGCCATCCAAACCGGGCATAGCCAAAAGGGCGATATTGGCCAAGGCGTGATCAATCCGCCCGCCCAGGGCGCCCAGGATGGTCAACCGCCGTGGCCCGAAGGTCAACGCCTCGCGCAAGGCGAGTTCGCCATCCGTCTCATCCTTTTCGCGGCGGAAGCGCATAATGCGGCAGCCGCGATGTTCCAGGGATTCGAGGAGGGTGGGGGAGATGGAATCCATATCTCCCACGAGGACGTGGGGATACACGCCGTGCTCGGCAAGGCGATCGGCCCCGCCATCTGCGGCGATGATGAAATCGGCCTCCGCCAAGAGCGCCAAGAGGCGCTCCGGGAAGGCCCAAGGCCCGTTCAGAACGAGCACGACGTGCGGTGCGGTGCGTTCGGCCATAGTTCACCTGCTTTGAAAACGAAACCGCCGCTGGGCAAAACCAGCGGCGATAAGAGGCACGGTTGCTTCCCTACGCTGGTATGACCCAGATCAGGTTCCAGGGGTCGATGGGCTGCACCCATCCTCTCAGCCCGTCCGCGGGCTCCCCCAGCAAGGCACGTATGCGGTTTGCTATATAGTATACGCCCTGTGGGCCGGGTGTCAACTTTCCACGCTGGGAGGCGTCGGATGATTCCCGGCGTGGGGTATGGGGTGATCCGGCGGAAGGGCTGAGCAGGGCCGTTTGGCCAAGTCGGGTTGACAGCGTGATGCGCCCTTGGGTATCATCCCGGCACCTTACGATTGAAAGGGGCCTTATGGAGAACGCCAAACGAGACTACCTGCGTACGATCGCCGGGCGGCTAGGCTTCCCCAATTCGGAGATTCTCATCGGCTTGTTGGATACGATGCTCTCCGAGCGCGAGGCGCAATGGATGGCCCATTTGCCCGGAACGCCGCACGACCTGGCTGAACGCCTGGGCCAAGATGAGGGCGAGGTCGCCCAGGGCCTGGCCGACCTCTACGATCGGGGCCTTGTGCTCCTCGAAGAAGCCCCTGAAGGCTCGCGCTATGTAACCACCGAGAACCCCGGTTGGTTTATGGACCTTATCCTCTTTGACACGCGTTATGAGGAACGTTACGGCGAGGCCTTTCTCGATCGCTGGCGCGAATTTTACAACAAGGAATTGGTGCATACCTACGAGCACCCCGATCCCGAAGCGCGCCCTTGGCGCGTCATCCCCATCGTGGAGAAGGTGGAAGATACTCGTTCCATCTTGCCCTTCGAACAGGTGGCTGGGTTGGTGCGCCAGGCAGAGCGCATCTCGGTGCAGAGGTGCCCCTGCCGCGTGCGCGAGCGGGCGTGCGATAATCCGCTGGAGACCTGTTTTGCCTTCGACCACGTGGCGGAATACCACATTCGGCGCGGCGTGGGCCGCGAGGTCACCGTGGAGGAGGCGCTCGATATCCTCAAGCGCTGTGAAGAACTGGGCCTGGTGCACACCACGGAAAATACCGATCGCCCCACGGTCATTTGCAACTGCTGTTCGTGCTGCTGCGTCTTTTTGCGGGCCATCACGGTGCACGGCAAACAGGCCGTGATGGAAGAAAGCCGCTTCCAGGCCGTGGTGGACCAAGGGGCCTGCATTGCCTGCGGCACCTGCGAAGAGCGCTGCCATTTCGGCGCCATCCGGCGCCGCGAGGGGCCGGCCCAGGTGGATGCGGCGCTCTGTATGGGGTGCGGTTTGTGCGCCTCCACGTGCCCAGCGGGGGCGATTACCCTTGTGGAGGTCAAAGACCCCACGTTTATCCCCAAGCAACAGTGGTCGTTGCTCGATGAAATCCTACCGGAGGGGGGCTGAGATGGGGCAGTTGGAGGGGAAAGCGGCGATCATCACAGGCGGCGGCAGCGGCATCGGCAAAGCCATCGCCTTGGCCTTTGCGCGAGAGGGCTGTGGGCTGGCGATCGCAGGGCGCAACGCGGCGCGCTTGGAGGCCGCTGCAAACGAGATGCGCGCCTTTGGGGCGGACGTTTTGGCGGTGCCCACCGATGTCACGCGCGAGGCCGAGGTGATCGCCCTCTTTGAAAGGGCGATGGCCCACTTTGGCAGGCTGGATATCCTCGTGAACAGTTCGGGCGCCTTCGACGGAGGCCCTTTAGAGACGCTCTCGCTCGAGGCCTGGAATAACGTCATCGGGGCGAACTTGACGGGGCCTTTTCTCTGCATCCGCGAGGCCTTCAAGATAATGAAGCCGGCCGGCGGGGGGCGGATCATCAATATCGGGAGCATCTCGGCGCAGCGCACGCGCGAGAATATGGCGCCCTATACGGCGAGCAAATTCGGCATCTGGGGGCTGACGCAAGCCGCCGCGCTCGAAGGGCGCGATTACGGCATCGCCGTCAGTTGCCTGCACCCCGGCAACACGCTCGTGGAGCGGCGCATCGCGGGCCAGGCGCAGGGGCGCCGCGAGGATATCGAGCCGATGTTCGAGCCGGAGGTCATCGCCCGGTGCGCCCTTTTGATGGCCACCTTGCCGCCCGAGGCGAATATGCTCGAGGCGATTGTCCTTCCCCTCCAGCAAAAGTACCTGGGCCGAGGATAGGCTACCCGCCCTATATGAGGACGGGTGCCTACCATATGGTGCGCCTTTTCCCTCGCCGCTCGATTTAAGGCGAGGGGCCGCCGTGCACGTAGCGAGCGTGAGGTCGCTAGCCCAAACCTGGGCGAGGCGTGCGGTGGCGCACCCTTGCCCAGGCCCGAGGTTTGACTAAGCGCCCCAGAACCCCTACACTGGGCGGTGAGATTTTGCGAAAGGATGCTACCCCTTGCACCGCCCAGAGGATGCTGCACCCACGTTTTCCATCGGCACTGTGCCCATCTATGGCGACCTAATCCTCGCGCCTATGGCGGGGTATTCCGATGTGCCCTTTCGCCTTTTGTGCCGCGAGATGGGTTCGGCCCTGAGTTACACCCCTTGCATCCCCGATGACGCCCTCGCGGCCAGGGGGCACCATCACGAGCGCCTCTTGGACTTTCGCGAGGAAGAGCGCCCCGTGGCGATCCAACTTTTGGCCAAAGAGGAGGAGCGCCTGGTGCGCGCCGCCCAAAAGGCCCTCCAACGCCGGCCCGATATCCTCGACCTGAACCTGGGCTGCCCGGCCCGCCGCGTGGCAGGCGGGGGGCGAGGTGCGGCGCTCCTGTGCAACCCACCTCTCATCGGTCGGCTCGTTTCAGCGCTGGTGAAGGTGTCTGCGGTGCCCGTCACGGCCAAAATCCGCCTGGGCTGGGATGAAACCTCGCGCAACTACCTCGAAGTCGCGCGCATCCTGGAAGAGAGCGGCGTGAGCGCCATCGCGGTGCACGGGCGCACGCGTTCTCAGGCCTTTCGCGGCAGGGCCGATTGGGAAGCCATCGCCGAGGTCAAGGCGGCGGTGCGGGTGCCCGTCTTTGCCAATGGGGATGTGCGCACGCCGGAAGATATCGCGGCCATCCGCCGGGTGACGGGCTGCGACGCCGTGATGATCGGCCGGGGCGCCATCGGCAACCCCTGGATTTTTCAGAGGCGCGCGCTCGATGAGGTGCCCTTTGAAGAGCGCTTGGCCGTGATGGAACGGCACCTGCGGATGATGGTGGATTACTATGGCGAGCGGCTGGGGGTTATCCTCTTTCGCAAATATGCCGTACACTATGTGCGGGGGTTGGAGGGCGCAAGCGCCCTGAGGCCCCGTTTGGTCACCGCCTCGGCAGTGAGCCAGGTGCTAGAGATTCTGCGAGGCTGGCGCGCGGATGAAAGGAGCGCAGGAGATGGCAGAGGAACATCCGCTTGTGCAATTGGCACGGAAGACGATCGAGACGTATATCCTACAGGGGAAGGTGATTGATCCGCCCGAGGAACTGACGCCGGAGATGAAACGCCGGGCCGGCGCTTTTGTCTCGCTCCACCGGCACGGGCATTTGCGCGGTTGCATCGGCACCATTGAGCCGATGCAGTCGAATGTGGCCAAAGAGGTTATCGCCAACGCCATCAGCGCGGCCACGCGAGACCCGCGTTTTCTCCCCCTCCGCCCTGAAGAATTGGCCGATTTGGAGATCTCGGTGGATGTGCTCGAGGAGCCGGAACCGATTGACTCCATCGAGCAACTCGACCCCAAGACGTATGGCGTCATCGTCCAGCGGGGGATGCGGCGCGGCCTGCTCCTGCCCGATCTCGAAGGCGTGGATACGCCCGAAGAGCAGGTCTCCATCGCCTTGAGCAAGGCGGGCATCCACCCGAGCGAACCCTACCGCCTCTACCGCTTTCGGGTGACGCGTTACCACTAGCGGATGGTTACCTGGCCGGGCGCGCCTTCGGCGCCATCTATGGCGATTTCGCGCGGGAGGAATTGCCTTACGACCCAAGCCACGGTGGTGAGGTGCGCCGTAATGCGGCTCGTCGTAAACCGCGAGGGGCCAGGGGCTAAGGCGAGCGGCAAGATGGCCTGGTCGGCCAGGTGAGGGTCGAGCGCCATACCGCTGCGGCGATGCTCGTCAAAGGCCTCAAAGGCGTCATCGGCCACCTTTTCGGCAGGGTAGCGCAGCCGGCCGTAGCCCGTGAACCCGGCGGTGATGGCCTTATATTCCGCGAGGAGAAAGACGGCCGTGCCCGGCCCCGGCGAGGCGGGCGCCCAGCAGGCGATCTCGGCGCGGATGTGCCGCGAGGCCAGCCGCGCGAGCACCTGCGCTCGTTGGCGTTCGGCGATGTGGGCGGGGAGGTTGGAGGCCGCTGAAAATCCCCAGACGCTGACGAGCCGCCCCCGATTAAAGAGTTCCAGCCCCCTGAGCGCCTCTGGGCGTAGGCCCCCTTGGATGTGCGCGACGATCTCTCCCCCGCCGCGTGGGTACCATCCCCAAGGCCCCAGTTCCAGCCGCCCCGAAAAGCCGATGCGTTCCATCAAGGGCAGCCAAACCTCGGCCAAATAATGATAGGGCGGGCTCCAGCGCACGTGCGTGCCGCCCCGTAGGGTAAGCCTCGAATCTCCCGCCGCAAAGGCCAAAGGGAAAAAGAGGGTCTGCAACAGGAGCGTCACCGAACCGGCGCTCCCTTCGCCGGCGATGGCGCTCACATCGGCAGTGTATTCGCCCGCCCTGGGCGCCGAACGGGGCGCAAAGGTCAACTCCCGGGAGTTGACCGCATCTCCCGTGGTTTCGGCGTCGCACATCTGCGCTACGGCGCGCACGGCCGCCAAATGTTGGGGGCGAAGGCCGGGGTTCTCGCGCCCGGCGCGGATATTCTCGATGCGGAAGGGCCGACCGGTCAGGGCGGCGAGGGCGAGGGCCGTGCGAATGATCTGCCCGCCGCCCTCGCCGTAGGAACCATCGAGAAGGATAGCCTCGCCCACGCGCCGCTCAGCCCTCCGGCTCCAGGATGACGGCCTGTACGCCTTCGGGCATATGGCCGCGGAAATACTCCGCGTCTTTGGCAGTGCCGACAATCTCCCCCCAGTGCATCGGGATGGCCACCTTAGGCTTGATGCGCCCCACAGCCTCGACGGCCTCTTTGACGTCCATTGTGTATTTGCCGCCGATGGGCAAGAGGGCCACATCGCAGCGGAAGGCGCTCATCTCGGGGATAAGGTCTGTATCCCCCGCGTGGTAAATGCGCCGCCCCCCGATTTCGACAATATACCCTACGTTCCCCGCGCTGCGGGGATGGTTGGGTTTGTTCGTGTTGTAGGAGGGCACTGCCTCGATGGTGATGCCGCCGATGGTCATCGTTTGCCCCGCCGCGATGGGGCGCACGTCCCCCTGGACCTGGTTGGCATAAGGCGCGGCGATGACGATGACCGTATCGGGTTTGGCGATGCGGGCGATATCCTCTGTGGAAAGATGGTCATGGTGGCCGTGCGTCACGAGGATGAGATCGGCCGGCTTGGCCTGTTTGACCTTCCAGGGGTCCAGATAGATGACCTTGCCGTTCGCTTCGATGCGAAAACTCGCGTGCCCAATCCAATGGATGCCTTCGATCATCGCTTCCCTCCCTTCGAACGGTGTGCTGGTAATGGTGGCCGCCTCCTTGCCGATTGTTTCCACCGGGGCGGCTTGGCGGCGGCAGGCCGCGAGGAACAACCCTCCGGCGATCAACCCCAACCCTCGAAGCACCTCACGGCGCGTCATAGGCGCTTTCATAGGTCGCCTCTTTTTGGTGCGGTGTAAACGCTGAATGGCGCCCCCGATTGGCCCATTAGGGGGCGATATACAGGTACTGCATAACGGGCGAGCGCCCGGCGGTCAATATCTCCCGCAGGAGGGCGAGGTCCGTCTGGCGGGCCTGCCATAGGCTGCCCAAAAGGAGTTCGAGGACCCCCGGCTGGCGCTCATAACGGATTTCTTCGGGCGCCCCGCTCAGGCCGGCCAGTTCGGCGGCGAGGTTTACCGCCTCTTGCAGGTCGCCCTCGCGGTCGGCCAAGCCCAAGCGCACCGCTTGCCTTCCGCTTAGGATGCGGCCATCGGCTACGGCGCGCACTTGATCCTCGGCCAGGCCGCGCCCCTGCACAACGGCTTGGATGAAATCCTCATAGGCCTCGTCGAGCATCGCCTGCAAGAGCGCGCGTTCCTCGGCGGTCAACGGGCGGTGCCAACTCCCCTGGTCTTTGTAGGGGCCGGTTTTGATGACCTCCAAGGTGACGCCGAGTTTCGAGGCGAGTTGGCTGGCATCGAGCATCTCCATAATCACGCCGATGCTCCCCGTGATGGACCCGGGCCGCACCACGATGCGATCGGCCCCGCAGGCGATGTAGTAACCGCCCGAGGCGCCCATCTCGCCAATGGAGGCCACGACGGGTTTGCGCGCCGCGCGCACCGCGTGATAGATATCCACGCTCCCCACTACGCTCCCGCCGGGGCTGTTGATTTCCAAGACGATGGCGGCTACGGCGGGGTCCTCCTCAGCGCGCTGGATATCTTGAATGATGCGGTCGCTGTAAGCGAGGGATGGCGTAGACATAGGCAGCCCCCCGCTCCCGGCGAGGATGGTGCCCTTGATGGGGATGATGGCCACCCCCTGCGCGCCCAAGGGCACCCGGGGGCCTCGCGGAGCGCCCAAGAGGGCGATAAGGCCGCATATGCCGCATAGCCCTAACGCGGCCAGAACAACAAGAGCGATGACCCAGGTGCGCTTATGCCGTTTCATCAGGAACTCTCCTGCGGACGATGCCGCGCCTTGGGCGCGCCAAGCACGTCCTCCACAAAGAGGGGGTTGCTCCAGGCGATGCGCCCGAGGTCATCTTGGCACTCCACGCGCAAAAAGACCTGTTCCTCTTTGATGGGCAAACAGGCGTGATCGAGCCACTCCCCCTTCGGCGCCGTGAACCGCCGCCCTGTGGGGCCGTGGGCGTAAAAGGTGATCTGCCGGCAGGGGCTGCAGAAGGCGTGCAACACCGCCTGCCCATCCTCGCCCCATTCTAGGCGCAAATCCTCCAGGCGGGGGCCGGTGCTTGCGTAAAACTGCCCTTTGGCGAGGCTTTCGAGGAGGCACCCTTCTTCTAATCGTTCTGCCTTTACCATAACAAACCCCTTGCCCTGGGCGTTGTGTTCGGCGCGCCAGTGGACGTCATCCACCGCCAGGCCCAGCAAACGCCGGCCGCGCCCGAGGAGTTCATCCCAATGGACGCGCGCGTACCCCAGGCCCTGCATCTCTTCGCAGACGGCGTTGTACACTTCAAGGCCGGCCAGGCCCCGGATGGGGGCCATCTCCGAGGGGCGCTGACCCGTCCAGTAAGGGTGGGCGAAAAAGGCCAGTCCCCCTCGCGTGCACACCTCGCGCACCGTGGCCTGCACATCGTCGGCCAAGGCGCGGTCGGGCAGGGAGATCAGCCCCAGGGCGAGGAGGTGATATCCCTCGCCATGCAGTTCCGCGCCGCTGAGGGTGATGAAATCCGAACTGATGCGCCGGCCAGGCGTGTACACCCAATGGTCGGTGAGCGCGATAAAGTCATAGCCGTGGGCGCGGTACCAGGCCACGGCCTCTTCGGGGCTAAGTTCCCCGTCGGATTGGGTCGTGTGCGTGTGTAGGTTGCCTTTGAACCAAGAGCCAGCCGTGCCAAAAGGCGCAATAGAGGGCATCGTCTCTCCTCGATGAAGCGTCGTTCCTAGCAAGGGGAGTATAGCCCAAGGGAAGGGGCTTGTCTAGAAAGGCGCCTTAGGAGGGTAGGGCGGGCTTTTCGGGGCGCGGGCGGTACTTGTAATAGAGGCGGAGATCAATCGAAATGACGGTAAAGTTGAATAGGTATAAAAAGATGATCCAATCGCGCGAGTAGATGAGTTTGTGGAGGATGCCGCTCAGGTAGCCAACCAGGATGACGGCCATAAACAGGGGGCTTTTCCCCTCGACGCGCTTGGTGCGGAGCGTCTTGGCGATGGAGATGGGCCAACTCAGGCCAAAACAGAGGAGCATCAGAGCCTCAAAAATGCTCATAGGGACCTTTCTTAGGATGGGTAGATTCTCGCAACCAAAACTTGGTTTACTCCCGCGCTCCAAAAAGAGGGGCCGGCCGTGACGAGGTCATCAGGCCGGCCCCTTGGGTAGGCCCTTATTGGGGTTGCCGCTCGGCGAGGGTAACGGGCACCTGCATCTCTTGGCCCTGGCGGTTGATCGTTACGGTTACCGTATCGCCCACCTGGTAGGCCGTATCCAATTGCACCGTCAGATCCTGCGTGGAGCGGATGGGCTTGCCATCCATCGCGACGATGATATCGCCCCCTACGGGGATGCGCGAATTCCCGATGGTTACCGTGCGGTCGGCGCCGCGCAGGCCTGCCTTATCGGCAGGGCTTCCCGGCACGATCTCTATGATCATCACGCCCTGATCTACGGGCACGGACGCGCCGTAACGCTTGAGCACCTCGGCCCGTTCTGGGGTGATATCCAGCAGGCGCACGCCCAGCCACGGGTGCGGATAGCGCCCATGGGCGATGAGTTGAGGCACCACGCGCCGCACCGTGTTAGAGGAGACGGCGAACCCAATGCCCGCGAAGGATTGGCTTGTGCTGATGATCTGCGAGTTGACCCCGATAACGCGCCCTTGCAGGTCCAGCAAGGGGCCGCCCGAGTTGCCGGGGTTGATGGCCGCGTCCGTCTGGATGGCCTCTCCGATAAAGCGCCCATCGGGGCTTTCGATCTCCCGGCCCAAAGCGCTGATCACGCCCATCGTCAGGGTTTGCTCCAGGCCAAAGGGGTTGCCGATGGCCAGGACGAACTGCCCTACGCGCAATTGCGCCGAATCGGCCAAGGGGAGCGGGTCGGGCAGGTCCGTCGCCTCGATCTTGATCACAGCGAGGTCCGTCGAGGGGTCTGCGCCCACGAGCGTGGCGGGATACACTTGCCCCTCTTTGAGCGTGACGGTGAGGGATTGCGCATCCGCCACCACGTGATAGTTCGTTACGATGTGCCCTTCGCGGTCATAGAAAAAGCCCGAACCGGTTCCCTCCTGGGGAACGGGTTGGTTGAAATAGGTGTAGAGCACGGTGCGGCTGGTGATGTTCACCACAGCGGGCGCGGCGCTGTTATACACCCCTTCGACGAGCGCCTCCAGGGCGCTGACCGATTCCTCCACGTTCAGGGGCGCCTTGGCCTGTTGGGCTGGGGCGGTGGGCGCTAGAACCGGCTGAGGCGGCGCGGCGGTGGCCGTGGGGGCTGGTGCGATCGTCGGCGTGGGCGAGGGGGCCCACCGTGGCCAAGCGGGCAAGCACCCCGCCAACGCGATGCTCAAAACAAGGATAAGGCCAAACAGGTACAGTTTTTTCATTGTTCACCGCCTTTCGAAAGGAACTCTCGATCTGCATCACAAAAGGCTTGTTGATATGATAGGCGCTCGTGAGGCTACGTCAAAGTTGGGCAGTGGGCTGATTCTTTGACCAACACTCGGCATTTTCGCCAAATTGTATCTCAGGCCGTTTCCGTAGTATACTATATAAAAGGCGTTGAGCAGGACGAGTACCCGTCTTCGGCCGTGCCAGGGAGTGGAGGGCATAGACTGGAACCCTCCTCACGGGCGGGCGGAGAAAACCCCCTGCGAGCCGGCTTCGGAACGGCCCTTGGCCCAGTATGAAGCCCCGGTGGCCCCGTTATCGGCACAAGAGCGCGGCCTCTACGGCGCCGCGAAAATTGGGTGGAACCGCGTGAGCACAGCCTCTCGCCCCATGGGTGAGGGGCTGTTTCATTGGGTGGCCATTTTGAAGGAGGTATTTCGATGTCTCAACCCGATTTGGAAACGATGCGTCATTCCGCCTCGCACGTGATGGCCGAGGCCGTGCTGAAACTCTTCCCCGAGGCCAAACTGGGCATCGGCCCGGCCATCGAGGACGGGTTTTACTACGATTTCGACCTGCCGCGCGCCCTGACGCCGGAGGATCTCGAACGGATTTCGGCCCTGATGGTGGAAAGCATCAAGGCGCGCCATCCCTTCATCCGCCAGGAGGTATCGCGCGAAGAGGCCTTGGCCCTCTTTGCCAACCAGCCCTACAAACTGGAACTCATCCGCGAGATGCCCGAGGGCGAGGTGATTACCATCTACCGCCATGGTGATTTTCTAGATCTTTGCCGTGGGCCTCATATAGAGCACACGGGCCAAATCCCGGTGGATGCTTTCAAACTCCTGAACACGGCGGCGGCCTATTGGCGTGGCGATGAAAAGCGCCCTATGCTCCAGCGCATTTACGGCACCCTCTGGCCCAGCCGCGAGGAACTCCTGGCCTATTTGGCGCACCTCGAGGAAATCGAACGGCGCGACCATCGCCGCCTGGGCAAAGAACTCGACCTCTTTAGCCTGCACGAGGAGGCCGGCGCCGGCCTCGTCTACTGGCACCCCAAAGGAGGGCGCATCCGCCAGCAGGTAGAGGATTTTTGGCGCCAGCGCCACCGCGAGGGCGGCTACGAGATCCTCTACACGCCCCACATCGGGCGCGCCTGGCTGTGGGAGACTTCGGGCCACCTGGGGTTCTACCGCGAGAGTATGTACTCGCCTATGGATATTGACGGGCAAGATTATTACATCAAGCCGATGAACTGCCCCTTCCACATTATGATCTACAATACCCAGCGGCGTTCCTACCGCGAACTGCCCTTGCGATGGGCGGAACTGGGCACGGTGTACCGCTACGAAAAGAGCGGCGTCCTCCACGGCCTGATGCGCGTGCGCGGTTTCACGCAGGATGACGCCCATATCATCTGCACGCCGGAGCAGATCGAGGACGAAATCCTCGAGGTTCTGCGCTTTTCCCTTTCGCTTTGGCGGGCCTTTGGGTTTGAGGAGATTCAGGCCTATCTGGCCACGCGCCCCGAAAAGGCCATCGGCGAACCGGCCCGATGGGAGCAGGCCCTCCAATCTCTGCGGCGGGCGCTCCTCGCCGAGGGAATCCCCTATGAGGTGGATGAGGGCGGCGGCGCTTTCTATGGCCCCAAGATTGATCTCAAGATCAAAGATGCCCTGGGCCGCGAATGGCAGATGACGACCATCCAGTTCGACTTTAATTTGCCCGAGCGCTTCGATATGGTCTACATCGGCGAAGATGGCCAAGAGCACCGCCCCTATATGGTGCACCGCGCCCTCTTGGGATCGCTCGAGCGCTTCTTTGGGGTGCTCATCGAGCACTATGCGGGGGCCTTCCCCCTGTGGCTCGCGCCCGTGCAGGCGCGGCTCATCCCCATCGCCGACCGGCATATGGCCTACGCGCAGGAGGTATGCCAGCGCCTGGCGGCCGCCGGGATGCGGGCCGAGGTGGATAGGAGCGGCGACCGGATGAACGCCAAAATCCGCGCCGCCCAATTGGAAAAGATCCCCTATATGCTCGTGGTGGGAGACCGCGAGGCCTCCAGCGGCCAGGTCTCTGTGCGGTTGCGCACGAATGAGGACTTGGGCGCGATGAGCGTGGAGGCCTTTATCCAGCGGGCGACGGCGCTCATCGCCGCACGCGATAACCGCGCGTTGTGAGGGGGCTGGATGACCATCGCAGTGCGGGATCTGCTCGAGCATTTTGCCGTTCAGGGCCTCTCTACCGATGGGGCTAGCGCGGAGATTGGCCTAGAATACGGGGCGTTCGAAGCGCCCGTGGCGGGCATTGCCGTGGGGTGGCAGGCGACGCAGGCCGCCTTGGAAGAGGCGCAGGCCCTAGGCTGCACCCTCTTTGTGGCGATGGCGCCTACGTTTTACCCCGAAGAGGATGCCTCCTCTCAGGCCCTCAACGCGCGTAAGCGAAGGTGGCTCGAGGGGGCGGGGATGAGCATCCTACGCCTCGGCGAGGCGTGGACGGCCTTTCCGCACCTTGGCCTGCGCGATGCCTTGGGCGCCTTCCTCAGGCTAGGCGAGGCCGTGGCCGTGGAGGGGCCGTATGCCCTGTACGCCCTGCCCCCCATCACCGCGTGGGAGGTCGTCTTCCGCGTCGGCCGGCGCATCGCCGACCTCGGCGGGCAGGCTGTACAGTTTATCGGCTCGCGCTCCAAGATGGTGCGCCGCGCGGCGCTCACCCTAGGGGAGGCCGTTGACCTCGCCCGCCTCGCCGAGTTGCGGGCCGATATCCTCATCGTGCCCGATGCGGCCCTCGATGCGCCGCGCGACCTTTCGCGTTTTGCCGAAGGAGGCCTGCCCACCGTCATCGTCCCCGCTCAGGTGGCCGCCCTCCCCGGCCTACGCGCCTTGGCGGGCTACCTCCAAGAGCATTTTGGGGTGAGCACACAGGTCGTGGGCGCCTCCTGCCCGTATGAGATTTGGGCCGCGGAATACTTTCGCGATATTCATCTTCGCCTGCGGCGAGATCGGCTCGACGATCTGCCGCCCATCGCCTTGCCGGAGGGTTACACCCTGCGCCCGATGGAGGCGGATGAGGTGTGGGCCTACTTGCGGGTGATGAACGCCTCCAACTATGCCGGCGAGGCCGATGAGGCCTGGTTCGACCGCGTCTATCGCCGAGACCCTGAGTATGATCCCCATTTTCTCCAGATCATCTGGAAGGGGGATGAACCCGTAGCCGCCTCCGGCGCGTGGCATATCCAAATCGAGGGGGAACGCTGGGGCGCCGTAGAATGGGTGGGCGCGGTGGAGACGGAACGCGGCAAAGGGCTGGGGAAGGCCATCGTCCTTGCCGCGCTGCACGGCATCCGCGCGCGGGGGATGGATCGCGCGATGCTCACCACGCAGGCCTGGCGCTTACCGGCCATCGCCACATATCTGGGCTTGGGCTTTCGCCCGTGGCCCAGCGAACGCGCTCCCCAGGCCGTGTGGGATCGCGTCCTCCAGGATTTGGCAGCCTGGAAGGAGGCCCAGGGTCGCAGGTAAGGTCAGCGCCGGCGCCCCATCAGGCGCCCCAGAAGCCCTAGCCAGAGGCCCTTGGCCTTGGGCTTGGGCGGTTGATAGGTCAACAACTGGGCGTGGGGCTGGCCGGCCTCGTCGTACTCGATGCGCACGTAGGTCAGCCGGCGCTCCTGGGTGAATTGCTCGGGGTTCTTGAAAAGGAGCCGCCAAGCGGCGAAATCGTGGGGGGCAAAGCCGCGGGTCCAGGTCCAGGTGCCGGTGTTGCAGTACACCGCGCCCTCGCCCAGATCCTCCAGCGTGGCCTCGTGCGTGTGCCCAAAGACGATCACGCGCGCCCTTTCTTGCCGGCATTTTTGGGCAGCGATGCGGCTCAAGGCCTCGCGTTGGGCAGCCTCTTCGGCCGCCCCACGGGGCAGCGCCGCATAGTCGGGCCAGGCGGCAGCCTCCGCCTCCCGCGAGGGCACGCCGTAAAGGGCCAGGGCCAAATCCGCCCGGCGGAAGAGGTCTCCCAGCCGCTCCGGGTCGTGCGAAAGGGGTTCCAGGCGGTCCGCATCGGCCACCTCCTGCTCCAACCGTTCGTGGGCTTCGAGGTAGGCCGTTACCGCCCAGGTGATGGGCAAACTCCCCCACATCAGGGCCGGCAGTTGGCTGAGGAGGGCGCCCAGGGCACGGATGCCGAACCGAAAATCCAGCGCGAGGATGTACCAGATGAGCGCCGTAATCGGCTTGACGCCATCCAGCCAATAGTGCTCGCGTTCGAGCCGGTTGAGGAAGCCGAGCACGAACCCCGAGCCGGGCGGGAGATAAAGTTGGTCGGGCGCCTTGGGGTCATGCGGCTCCTCGAAATCGGGGAAGCGATTGATGCGCTCCGCGTACTGATGGCCGTGCTCCACATAGATTCCCTCGCGGCTTATGCGCCGCTCTTCGAACGTTACGCAGCCGGCGCGGGGGCCTGTGGCATCTAAAACCTGGCGGATCACCTCTTGCACGGCGGCCCAGTGCAAGTTCACATCGTGGTTCCCTTTGATAAAGGTCGCCGTGCGCCTGGGCGGCGCGTCGTTGAGAAAGGCCCTCAGCGCCGCGAAAAAGAGCACATGCCCCGCCGTGATGAGGCGCATCTTGGCCGCCGAAGCGGCCTCATCGGAGGCGGCGTATTGCGCGGGGCTGTAGCGGGCCGTGGGGTCGAACGCTTCCCCTTCGCCGAGGGCCGGCACCTGCAAGAACTCGAAGGTATCTCCCGCGAAGATGAGTTCCACCTCGCGCTGGGCGGTCTCGCTTTCTTCAAAGAGCGACTGCATCAACCCGGCAAAGGCCGCATCGCTTGTGAAATCCTCCAGCGCGTTGCCGTCCTCGGCTTGGCCAGCGCCAAGGTGCAGGTCGCTCAGGATGATCTTGACCCTTCCCGCCATCGGCGTTCCTCCAGGGAAATCTGAGCGGGATTATAGCGCCCCTCGCCGGGGCCTTCAATCGCTCGAAGCGCCCGGATGTGAAAAATGGGGGAATCTACCGCGAGCGCTATCGGTCTACACGCGAGGTGTGCTATACTCTCTGGGCAGCACGGACGAAAGAAGGAAGAGGGGTGTTCTATATCTTTCACGGGGAGGATGAGTTCAGCCGCGCCGAGGAGGTGGCGCGCCTCAAGGCGCTTGTGGCCCGCGAGGGGGCGGGCGACCTGAACACCACCGTGCTCGACGGGCGCCGCCTGGCGCTCGGCGAGTTGATGAATGCCTGCAACGCCTTGCCCTTCCTGGCCGGCCGGCGGCTGGTCATCGTCAACGATTTCCTCCAGCGTTTGGGTGGCCGCCGACGCTCTGGGCCTGCGGAGGGGGAAGAGGCCTCGGAGGAGGCGCCCGCCGCCCCCAACGAAGAGACCGCCGCCCTTTTGGCCTATCTGCCGCATCTCCCGCCCACCACGCGGCTGGTTTTTGTGGAAAGCGTCACGCTCCCCCCGAACCACCCCGTGCTCAAGTATGCCCAAGGCAACCCCCAGGGCCACGTGCGCGCCTTCCCACTCTTGAACCCGCGCCAGGAGGAGGGGCGGCGTAATTTGGCCGCGTGGATCCGCCGCCGCGCCAAAGAAAAGGGCGTCGAGATTACCGCGCCGGCCGTGGCGGCGCTCGTCGAACTCGTGGGGGGCGATCTGCGCGCCCTCGACCAGGAGTTGGAAAAACTGGCCGCCCATGCGGCCTATGAGCGGGCCATCACCCTAGAGGATGTGCGCGCCCTGACGAGCGCCGCCCAAGAGGCGAACATCTTTGACCTGATGGACGCCCTGGGCTTGCGCCAACGCAAAGAGGCCTTGGCCCTGACGGCGCGCCTCTTTGCCGAGAGGGCGAACGAACTCTATCTCTTGACTATGATTGCCCGGCAGGTGCGGCTCATCCTCTTGGTGAAAGAGATGACCGAAGAAAAGCGCACCCCTAGTGGAGAGATCGCCAAATCCCTCAGCCTGCGCCCTTTTATGGTGACGCGCCTCTTGCGCCAGGCCCAGCAGTTCAGCGCAGAGGAACTCGAACGCCTCCTTGGGCGCATTTTGGAGATAGACCAGGCCATCAAAACGGGGCGCATTGAGGGCCGCTTGGCGCTCGATCTCTTGGTCTTGGAGATGTGCCAGCGGCGTCCGGCGGCCCCTTCAGCGGCCTACCAGGGGAGCAGGGCCTCGCGCACGCGTTGAGCCAGGGCGAGTTCGCGCTCATCTCCCGAGCCAAGGTCGAGGTATAACTGCAAAGGGTGCGCCACCATCAGGCCCTCGGCCGTCTGCACCGCCCCCCACAAGAGGCTCTCATCATACGGCTGAAAGACGAATACATATCCCTTGCCCACGTCTCGGCTCAGGCGCAGGGCTTGCGCCAAATCCTCCGGCGCGCCGCGCCAAAAGAGCGCCATATGGCCCGGGGTCTCCACTTCGCCCAACAGGTGGTGCGCGCCGGACCAGAGGGTCAGCGCGTAGTGGCCGGCAAGGCCTTTATTCTGCACGAGGCGCCGCTCCAAAATGGCCGGATCATCCCAGGCGCGGTAGGCGATAAAGGGGCTGTTGCGCAGGTCATAGACGTTCGCCCAGGCTTCGAGGAGACCTTTCGCATCCAAGAGCGAGACGCCTTGGCGCGTTTTGGCCACCCAGCCGCTCTTGGCGAGCGCAGTCGTAACCATGCTGGTTAGCCCCAGGCTCACCTGCGCGGCCTCGGCCAAGGCGCGGAGCGCCCAGGTGCGCCCCGGCTCGAGCAATAGGCGGCGCACCACGCGTTCGGCGCGCCCCCGCAGGGGGCTTTGTACCTCGCGCTTGCGCGCGAGGGGATTGGGCTTCCCCGTGAGGAGGAGGTAGGCGCGATCCGTCTCCAGGTAGGCGTTGCCCGCCAGGTCCAAATAGCCCACGCCCGCCTCGCGGCAGAGGGCCTGGGCCTCTTCCGAAAAGTAGGGGGCCACCAGCGCGATGAGCGCCTCGCCATAGCCCGAGTTGGGACGGGCCTGCGATACCTGCCGCAAAAAGTGGCGTACCTCTTCGGGGTGGCCCTCCGTCAAGATGATGCAAAGGAGATCGAGTTCATGGCGGCTCTTGCCCAAAGCCACGCGCAGCGCCAGGGCGTACGGTGCGTAGGAACGATCGGGGAAGCGCCGCAACCCTCGGAACTGGAGTTGGGGGTAAACCTCGCCGAACCGCTGCAAAAAGAGCGCCTGAACCTCGGCCTGCCGCATCGTGCTCATCCCTCGAAAGGACTGGGCGTATTGTAGCCGCCCGGCGGGGTTCCGCAAACAGGCTGCGGGAAGACCCTCACCCCAACCCCTCTCCCGCACCAGCGGGAGAGGGAATGCGGAGCGGTAATCGCGAAAGAAGTTTCTGCACTCCATACGGCCCTCTCCCGCGCCGGGGAGAGGGAACGGAGCGCGAGGCTCCCGCCTCGCGTCGCGGGCCAGGAGGCAAGACCCTCACCCCAACCCCTCTCCCGCACCAGCGGGAGAGGGAATGCGGAGCGGTAATCGCGAAAGAAGTTTCTGCACTCCATACGGCCCTCTCCCGCGCCGGCGGGAGAGGGCCTTGGGAAGAGGGTGTTTATGCGCCGAGCACGCGCTCGACCTCTTCGAGTTGCTCGATGATGGGGATATTCTGGGGGCATTTCGGCTCGCAGGTGCCGCACTGCACGCAGGCCGAGGCATCCTTCCCCGCGATGCGCGTGCCTTGCAGCCAGAGTTCCTTGCCTTGCTTGAGCAAGGCATACTGGCGCGTGGCATACTCGCGCAGGCCATAGACGCGGTAATAATTCATCAGAAGGAAGTTGCCGGGGATATCCACCCCGTTGGGGCAGGGCATACAGTAGCCGCACCCCGTGCAGTAGAGGTTGGCGAACTCGGTCAGTTTGGCCAGGAGGCGGTTGACCATCTCCTGCTCTTGAGGCGTAAAGGGCTGTTCGCGGCTGGCGCTGGAGGCGTTCTGCTCGATCATCTCCAGCGTGTTCATACCCGAAAGGGCCACGGTGACGTTCGGGTTCGAAAGCACCCAGCGGATGGCCAAATCGGGCGCAGAGACCACGCTCTCGGGGATGAGATCGCGCAGGGCTTGCGGATCCCACATACTCAGGCGGCCGCCGCCCACCGGCCCCATCACCACCACGCCCAAACTTTTCTCGTGGGCGCGGCGGATCGGCTCCTCCATTCTACGGTCGAGAAAGTTGTATTGCAGGAGGACCCCATCGAACTCGCCCGTCTCGATGAGGCGGATGACGTTCTCCGGCGTATCGTGGGAGGAAAAGGCCAAATGGCGGATCAACCCCTCGGCCTGGGCCTGCCGCGCGGCCTTTAGGCAGCCATTTTCCCCCAAGCCATGCTCTTGGAACACTTGCCAATGCAGGTTGTGCATATGCATCACATCAATATAGGGCGAATCGAAACGCTGGAGTTGCACCTCCAAGCGCCGTCGCCATTCGGGGCCATACAGATCGTTGATGGGAATCTTGGTGGAAAGGATAAGTTTGGCGCGCTCATACGGTTTGATGGCCTTGCCCACGGCCACTTCGCTCGTGCCGTTGATGTACCCCCAGGCGGAATCAATATAATTCACGCCTAGTTCGATGGCCCTCTGGAGCATAGGCACGGCGCGGTCGTAGTCGCACGTGCCGTCTTCGCGCGCGGGCAGGCGCATCGCGCCAAAACCCAGCGTCGAGGCGCGTAGGCCCGTCTTCCCATACGCTCGATACTGCATAACGTCTGTCTCCCTCCTGAAAAGATTGGGCGCGAGATACGATAAAGGGCTTCGCGGCCACCTCGCCGTTAGCCCTTTATGATACCCGCATTGGGTATAGAGTCTATGGATTTTTCCCCATTTGTCAAATCTATCTTTATGTTAATTATGATCTTCGGGGAAGATGTAAAGCGGCTCGCCCATCACGGGCAAGGGGTGGCTGATGTGCACCTCCCACCAGGCCACGGGGGTCGCGAGCATCTCTCGCCACCAATAGCGCCGCAGGTACACATAGGGCTGCCGATCGGCGGCTACGCCTACAGCGTCAATACCCAGGGCGCGGGCTGTGAAGAGGGCGCGGTCGAGATGGTAAGCCTGGGTTACCAAGATGGCGCTCGACACGCCGAAAATGTGCCGCGCCCGATAACAAGAGTCGTAGGTGCGCCGGCCGGCGTAATCTAGAACGATATCCTCGTCGGGCACGCCGAGAGAAAGGGCATAGGCGCGCATATGCCCCGGCTCGTTATATTCGATGAAGCGATTGTCGCCGGTCATCAGGAGTTTTTCCACCTTGCCGGCGCGGTACAATTGCACCGCCGTGTACACACGATCCTCTAAAATGGCGCTCAAGCGACCATCGGGCCAGACCCCCGCACCGAAGACGATGGCCACCCGCCGAGGCGGCGCGGTTTCAAGGCTGTAGATGAGCGGCTTGGCGGTGCGATCCGTCCACCAGCGCAGGGCCAAAGCACCCAAGGCTGCCAACGCGCCCAGAGAAAAGAGAATGCCCCCGGCAAGGATCAAGCCCCGCCCCACGGTTTTCCAGAACCCCTTCTTGACCCCTCGATGTTTCCGCGCCATAGTGAAGTTATTATACGAACCCTTGCCCTTGCCCCAAACTTTAGCGTGCGGAAACCATCCTTCAGCCCCTCCGGGGGAGCATCGCGCGGGGAGGATGGGGGTTAGAGGAGTAAAACGTGAAAGGAGCACCTTTCTATGGCGACCTGGCCTAGGCAGGGATTGTATGTGGAGGACCTCACACCGGGGTTGGAGATCGAAAGCCCCGGCCGCACGGTAACGGAAAGCGATATTACGCTCTTTGCCGGCCTCTCGGGAGATTTCAACGTCATCCATACCGACGCGGAATTTGCCAAGGGCACGCCCTATGGCGAACGCATCGCCCACGGCCTGTTGGGGCTGGCCATCGCCTCCGGGTTGGCAGCGCGCAGCGGGGCGCTTGAGGGGACGGTGCTCGCCTTCACCGGCCTGGAGTGGAAGTTCAAAGCGCCCATCAAGATTGGCGATACCCTTCGCCTGCGCGCCCGCGTCGAAAAGGCGCGCCTTTTGCCCAGTATGGGCGGGGGAATGGTCATCCTCGCCGTGGAGGTGCTCAACCAGCGCGATGAGGTGGTGCAAAGCGGCACGTGGTCGCTCTTGATGAAAAGCCGAAGCGCCTAACACCCGAACGGAAAACCGCCCCCTATCTCGACATTTGCGCATAGGGGGCGGTTTTGGCCATTATGAGGGAGGTTTGCCGCGTCGCTCCGCACGGCGGATGCCTTCCACCGCGAGGCGCCGCAAGAGTTGGCGCAGGCGCGTGCGCCAGGCCGCCCAACGGTATAGGATAGACCGCAAGAGGTTGTGGAAGCGCGGCACAGCCAGCCGCGCGGGGGCCTCGCTCCACTTGAGCGCCACGGCCGCCCAGGTCAGCCCCGCGCCAAACCCCACCAAGACGAGGTGCTGCCCCGGTTGGATGCGCCCGTTTTGCACCGCCTCACAGAGGGCGATGGGCACCGAGGCTGCCGAGGTATTGCCATATTCTTGCAAGTTCACCACGAACCGTTCCATCGGCAGGCCCAGGCGTTTGGCCACGGCCTCCAGAATGCGCAGATTGGCCTGGTGGGCGATGACGAGGTCAATATCGCGCACCGTGAGGCCCGCCTTCTCGGCCACCTGTTCGATGGCCCGAGGCACCACGCGGGTGGCAAAGCGAAAGACCTCGCGGCCGTTCATCCGCAGATAGTGCAGGCGCTTCTCCACCGTCTCTAGGCTAGGGGGCTGGGCGCTCCCACCCGCCGGGATGATGAGAAGGTCTGCGCCGGAACCATCGGCGCCGAGGAGGGAGGCGAGGATGCCCGAGCGGCCTTCCGCAGCGCGTAGGAGCACCGCGCCGGCGCCATCGCCAAAAAGGACGCACGTCGAACGATCTTGCCAATCCACCATGCAACTGAGTTTTTCCACGCCGATGACCAAGACGAGCCGATGCTCGCCCGAGGCGATGGCCTGGTTAGCCATAGCGAGGGCATAGACGAACCCCGAACATCCCGCGTTGAGGTCCACCGCCCCTGCACGGATGGCCCCCAGGGCATCCTGCACCAAGCAGGCCGTGGAGGGCATAAGATAATCGGGCGTGGCGGTGGCCACGAGGATGAGGTCTATATCCCGTGGGTCCGCATCGGCCACTTGGAGGGCCGCCCGCGCCGCCTCGATGGCCATCGTCGCGCTCGTCTCACGGTCGGCGATATGGCGCCGTTCGATGCCCGTGCGTTCGACGATCCAAGTATGCGAGGTCTCGACCCTTTGGGCCAGATCGTCGTTCGTCAAGACGCGCGGGGGCACATACATCCCCCAACCGATGATTTCCCCTCGACGGTTCAGTTTAGGCCTCCTCTAGGCGGCGGAAGATGAGGCATACATTGTGGCCGCCAAACCCAAAGGAATTGGAAAGCACCGCCCGCACGGCCGCGCGCCGCGCTTGATGGGGTACGTAATCCAAATCGCACTCGGGGTCGGGGTGATCCAGGTTGATGGTCGGCGGGATGACCCCTTCTCGCAGGGCCATCACGCTAAAGATGGCCTCCACGGCCCCTGCCGCGCCCAACAGGTGCCCCGTCATAGATTTCGTCGAAGAGACGGCCAGCCGATAGGCGTGCTCCCCGAACACGGCCTTGATGGCGCGCGTCTCGGTGGCATCGTTGAGCGGGGTGCTCGTGCCGTGGGCGTTGATATAGTCCACCTCCTCCGGCTGCATCTGGGCGGATTCCAACGCCAAACGCATACAGGCCGCCGCGCCGGCGCCTTTCTCATCGGGCGCGGTGATGTGATAGGCGTCATCGTTCGTGCCATAGCCCACCAACTCGGCATAAATGCGCGCGCCGCGCGCGCGGGCGTGCTCCAATGCCTCCAGCACGAGGATGCCGGCCCCTTCGCCCACCACAAAGCCATCACGGTCGCGGTCAAAGGGGCGAGAGGCGTGTTCCGGCTCGTCATTGCGCTCCGAAAGGGCGCGCATGGCGCTGAACCCCGCCACGGAGATGGGGATGACCCCCGCCTCCGAGCCGCCGCACAGGGCGAGGTCGGCGGCGCCCCGGCGGATCATCTCGCTCGCCTCGCCGATGGCGTTGGCCCCCGTGGCGCAGGCCGAGGTGACGGCCATATTCGGCCCGCGCAGGCCGAATTCCAGGGCTACCATACTGGCCGCCGTCTCGGGGAGGATCATCGGGATGAGAAACGGGCTGACCTTGGCGGGGCCGCGCTCGAAAAGGGTCAAAATCTGTTCGGTGACGGTGCCCATCCCGCCGATGCCCGAGCCGATGATGACCGCCGTGCGCTCGCCCAAGTGGTTGCGGAGTTCTTCGGGATTCAGGGCGGCGTCGCGCACGGCCTCGCGTGCGGCCACTACCGCGTACTGTGCAAAGGGATCCATACGCCGCGCCTCTTTGGCGCCAAAGTGATCCTTGGCGTCGAACCCTTTGATCTCCGCGGCGATGGTGGTGCGGTAGGCGCTCGCATCGAAGTGGGTGATGGGGCCAACGCCCGACTTGCCGGCGATGAGGTTCGCCCAAGCCGTAGGGAGGTCATTGCCGACGGGGCAAATGACGCCCATACCCGTCACCACAACGCGTCTCGTCATACCAAAACCTCCTAAAACCTGCAAGATGAGTTCGTTACCTCTAACACGCAAGCGGGGCAAGAGTTTCCCCCGTAACCGCAGGGCGCCTGAGGTGTTTTCGCAAGCGACGTCGCATAGGAGGCAGTTGGCATTGATGCTCAAAACAGCGCTTACCGATCTATTAGGCATCCGTTACCCCATTATTCAAGGGGGCATGGCCTGGGTAGCCACGTGGGAATTGGCCTCGGCCGTTTCGGAGGCGGGGGCCTTGGGCGTGCTGGGCGCCGGGAATGCGCCGGTGAATTGGGTACGCGAGCAGATTCATCAGATTCGGGCGCACACCGCCAATCCTTTCGGCGTGAACATTCCCCTCTTTAGCCCCTTTGCCGCAGAGGTCGTCGAACTCTGCATTGCCGAGAAAGTGCCCGTGCTCACCACGGGGGCCGGCAACCCCACGCCGTACATCAAACCGGCCAAAGAGGCCGGCATCATCGTCATCCCCGTGGTGGCCTCGGCGGCGCTGGCCCAGCGCCTGGAGCGCGCAGGGGCCGATGCCGTCATCGCCGAAGGGGAGGAATCGGGCGGGCATATCGGCGAGGTGACGACGATGGCGCTCGTCCCCCAAGTGGTGGATGCGGTGCGCATCCCCGTCATCGCGGCGGGTGGCTTTGCCGATGGGCGCGGCCTGGCAGCGGCCCTGGCTTTGGGCGCGGCAGGCGTGCAGATGGGCACGCGCTTTATCTGCACGGAGGAATGCATTGCCCACCCCAACTACAAGCAGGCCATCCTCAAGGCCAACGAACGCTCCACTATGGTTACGGGCTATTCCATCGGGCACCCCGTGCGCTGTTTGCGCAACCCGATGGCGCGGGATTTCGAAGCGCTGGAGAAACGGGGCGCTTCTGAGCAAGAGGTGATCGAATTCGGCACGGGGCGCCTGCGCAAGGCGGTGCTCGAGGGGGACGTGGTGCACGGCTCGCTAATGGCCGGGCAGATCGCCGGCCTGGTGCGGGATATCGTGCCGGCCAAAGTGCTCGTCGAGCGCATTGCGCAAGAGGCGGAGGACATCCTCCAGCGCCTGCCCGCTCAACTGATTCGGTGAGGAAAGATGACTGACCGTTCCATCGCGCTGATCTTCCCAGGGCAGGGGTGCCAATTCGTCGGCATGGGGGCCGATTTGCAGGCTATTCCTGAGGCGCGCGCCGCCTTCGAGGAGGCCGATGATCTCCTTGGGTTTTACCTCTCGCGGCTGTGTTTCGAAGGGCCGGAGGCCCTCCTGAACGACACGGCGAACACCCAGCCCGCCGTCTATGTAACCTCCATCGCCCTATGGCGCGCCCTGGAGGCGCGGTGCCTGAGCCTCCCCAGCCGTGTGGGCTTTTTGGCGGGGCACAGCCTGGGCGAATACACCGCGCTCACCGTGGCCGGGGCGTTGCCCTTCCGCCAAGGGGTGCTCCTCGTGGCCGCCCGCGCCGAGGCGATGCGCGATGCGGGGGCCTCTACCCCCGGCGGGATGATGGCCATCCTTGGCCTAGAGAAGGCCCAGGTGGCCCAATTGGTGGCCGATATAGGCGGAGAAAGGGCGGGCCTCTGGGTGGCGAACGATAACGCGCCGGGGCAGGTCGTCATCGCGGGCGCACGGGAGGCTTTGGAGCGGGCCGGCGAATTGGCCAGAGAGCGCGGCGCCAAGCGTGCCCTCCCGCTTGCGGTGAGCGTCCCCTGCCATACGCCCTTGATGAAGGCCGCCGCTGAGCGCTTGAGCGAGGCCCTGGAGCGCACGACCTTTCAGCGCCCTTGGGCGCCCGTGGTGAGCAACGTAACGGCCAGCCCCTTGAGCGACCCGGCGGAGATCAAGGCCGCCCTCATCAAACAGTTGAGTTCGCCCGTGCGGTGGGTGGAATCGGTGGAGAAGATGGCCTCGGCGGGCGCCGCGCAGATGATCGAAATCGGCCCCAAGGCCGTCGTCTCGGGGTTGGTCAAACGCATCTGCCCGGAGGTGGTGACCCAGGCCGTTACGACTGCCGCCGAGATAGAATGTTTCACCTTTTAGGAGAGCGCTATGCCGACCCTCAGTGGTAAAGTGGCGATTGTAACGGGGAGTTCGCGGGGCATTGGGCGGGCCATCGCCCTCGAGTTGGCCGCGCAAGGGGCGAATATCGTCGTGAACTATCAGGCGAAGGCCAGCGCCGCCGAGGAGGTGGTGGCGCGCATCCGCGAACGGGGGGCGCAGGCTGTGGCCATCCAGGCCGATGTGAGCCGTTCTGGCGAAGCGGAAAGGCTGGTGCAGGGCGCCTTGGAGGCCTTTGGCACGGTGGATATCCTCGTGGCGAATGCCGGCATCGCCCGCGATAACCTCTTTTTGCGTATGTCCGAAGAGGAATGGGATGCCGTGTTGAACACCAACCTCAAAGGGGCCTTTTTCTGCGCCAAGGCCGTGCAGAGGGTCTTGCTCAAAAAGCGCGCCGGGCGCATCATCCTGATGGGGTCCGTCGTGGGGTTGGCCGGGAACGTGGGCCAGGCGAACTATGCCGCCGCCAAGGCGGGCCTCATCGGCTTTGGGCGGACGCTCGCCAAGGAGTTAGGCAGCCGGGGCATCACCGTGAATATCGTGGCCCCCGGTTTTATCCAGACGGATATGACGGCTGCCTTGGGAGAGGAAATCATCGCCAAGGCCAAAGAGCGCATCGCCCTCGGCCGGCTGGGCCAGCCGGAGGACGTGGCGGCGCTCGTGGCCTTTCTCGCCTCCGACGCGGCTGGGTATATCACCGGCCAGGTCATCGGGGTAGATGGGGGCCTCTCCCTCTAACTTTTGCCGATATGCTCTCCTCCTCAAGGGGTAGCGCTCGCCTCAAGGCCAGGGGGGCGAGCGCTACCGTATTTATCCCCGATAGTACAGGCGCTCGTAGGCGCGCACGGCCAAGCGGCCCGCCTCGGGGCGCTGGCCCTCTTGCAGGAGCGCCAAGGCGCGGTCGTAATCGGCTTGGGCTAGGGCGAGGGTCTCTTCTGGCGCGTTCCCCCGGCGGCAGGCGAGGAGTTGGCGGGCCAAGAGGAAGAACTCATCCACCGGGTCAGCGTCAAAGTAGGGCAACGTGGCATAGTGGGCTAAAACGTCCGCCCAGCGATCGTCGCGCGCGCGGCCGGGGAAGGGTTGAAACTTGACTACCTCTTCCACCAAGCGCGCCCCGCTTTGGCGGAGCGAGGCCACCGCCTCTGCCATATTGAACCGCGAGACGGGCGTGGGGTCTATGGCGCGGAACTGGCGGTGATAGAACCAATGGTAGATGCTTTGCACGCCCGAAAGGAGGCCCTTGCCCGACCCGCCGGCGATGGCGAACCCCAAGGCGGGCTTGCCGTTGGAATTCCGAATGCGCACCGTATCCATAAAATCTTTTGTGAGGCCGTTGATATCGCCATAATAGACCGGCGCGCCCAAGACGAGAGCGTCCGCCTCTTCGCACAAGAGGCTGAGCGTTTCGGGGCAGAACGTCTCCGCCTCTTCGGCATTCCCCTGGCCGGTGAAGGGGCGGAGGGCGTAATCTACCAAGTAGATGAGCCGCGTCTGCGCCCCTTGGGCGGCGGCCCCTTCGAGCGCGGCCTGGGCGAGTTGCGCCGTGCGGCCATTTCGGCGCGGGCTTCCGACGATGCCAAGGATGATCATACTTCCCTCCTAGGGCTGAGGTTCAGGGTACTCGATATCATACATCAAAACGGGGGGTTGTGCCACACTTATCGTTATGTAAACTATATGTTTTGACAAGGGGCACCTCTTGTGTTATTTTGAAAGGGCGAGCGAGGGGGCCAGGTGGCCGCGGGCGCGTGGGGCAACCCAAGGCGCCTGAGGAAAGTCCGAACTCCACAGAGCACGATGCTGGGTAACGCCCAGGCGGGGTGACCCGACGGAATAGTGCCACAGAAAACAGGTAGCCTTTTGTGAGGGGGGGACCCCTCTTGCAAAGGGTCATAGTGAAAAGGTGGTGTAAGAGACCACCGGCGGGCCAGGCGACTGGCTCGGCCAGGCAAACCCCATCGGGAGCAAGGCCAAGCAGGAGGCGCCCGAGGGCTAACCCTCTGGGCCGGGGGCTGCTCGCTCCTGACTCTCCAGGTAGGCCGCCTAGAGAGATGGCCACCGGCTCACGGCTCAGCCGTGGGTCACAGAATTCGGCTTATCGGCCCGCTCGCTCGCCGTGCATTCCTAGGAGGCATCCCTTTGCCGATGGCCCTCTCTCCAGAACACGTCCAAGCCGCACTGGATGCCCTGCAAACGGGCATCCACATCCGTTATCTCGAGGCCTCCACCGCCACGGCACAGCAGGCCGCCGAAAGTATCGGCACCACGCAGGGGAGCATCGTCAAGAGCCTGTGCTTTTTGATCGCCGGGGAGCCGATCATCGTCCTCGCCGCTGGCGACCGCAAGGTGAGCGATCGCGCCTTGGCGGCGCACTATGGCATCAGCCGCAAGCAGGTGCGCCTGGCCGATGCGGAAACGACCCTCCGCGTGACGGGCTATGCCCCCGGCGGCGTGCCGCCCATCGGCCACGCCCAGTCGCTCCCCATTTTGATAGATGCCTCCCTCGCGCGCTTTGAGGTGCTCTACGCCGCGGCCGGCTCACCCTATGCCGTCTTCCCCATTACCTTTGCGGAACTCGTGCGCATCACGCAAGGGCAGGTCTTGCCTTTGACGGACGGGGCTTGACTTCTCCCACGGCGCCCCAAAAGAAAGGGCCTCGGAGGCGCCTCCGAGGCCCTTGACGTTGGTATTCGCCCGCTAGTTGTAGCGCTGCCACGTCCCATCGTTGTATAGGACGTAGATGCCCCGCGTGGGGCTCCAGAGCATCCGCCCGCCGGTAAAGGTCTGGCTGGAGCCAAAGAAGCCATATTCCTCGATGGTGGCCCAGCCGAGGGCGCTGCGCACACCCGGATTGTTCCGCCACACCTTGCCAAAGCCGCGCTTGGGCTGATAGTACCCCGGCGGCGGCACGATGGAAGGATCCCACTCCGGCTCGGCAGAGGTCCAGGTATCTTCAAAGCCCTGCCAGGTGCCGTTGCTGTAGAGCACATAGATGTATTTTTGCCCGCCGTGCCAGAACATATAGCCGCCTACAAAGGTCTGCTCGCCGGCCCAGGTGGATTGCTCCGGTTCGGTGGGGCAGCCCAGTTTAGCCCGCACGGCGCTGTAGGTGCTCCACACGCGCCCAAACCCCAAGACGGGCGTAATCGGGCAGACGAGTGGCGGCGGAGGCGGAGGTGGAGGTGGCGCGCCCTCTTGCCGGACGAATTTGACCGCGTCAAACCCGACGTAGCGCGTGGCGTAGGGTTCGCCCGTGGCATCTCCCAAAAAGACGTATTCGCCCGACCCGCCGCTAAAGTAGTAGGTGCCCAGGCTCACCCACTGGTTGTAGTAGTTGTTCTGGTTCACCACGCGCGTGTGGGTTACCCCGTTCAGGTTGATGACGTAACGCGCGCTCTTGGTGCCAAAATAGCGGCTGGGGATGTACACATACACCGCATAGTTCCCCGGCGTGGGAACATAGGGGAACCACTTGGCCCAGTTGCGGATGGTGGAAGTCGAGTTCCACGTCCAGAACAGGCGCCCACGGTAGCCGTAGGCCCGGCTGTAGAAACTCGAGGCCGGCCCGCCCCAGATGAACCCTGGGTCGCGGTCATCCACGATGATCTCCGCACCCGCGGGCGGTGCGCCGGCGCCAGTCCAACTCAGGATGCACACGGCCACGCCGGTTTGTTCAAAGTACTCCACCTTGACGGGGTACGTGCCCGCGGCGAGGTAGATGCTCCCCGAGTGCGTCGTGCGAGACTGCGGATACCACCTGTCAATGACCAAGGCGCTGCCTACCCACACGCGCACGCCGTCATCCACCGTGGCGTAAAAGGTATAGGTGCCGCTCGTGGGGAAGTAGATGTTTCGCGTCCAGCGCACCGAGAAATAATCGGCGTTGATGCCGCCCATCGGGGCGCCCGCCCCCCAATCGAAACTGATCGCCGCGTCATCGCGCACGAGCGGCGTGCCGCTTAGGGCGGTATTGTTGTAGTACTCGCCGCGCCACGCGGCGATCGGCCCGGGGCCGCTATCCCACCAGAAGCGGCATACTGCCTGGCCGCCGTGCTCATAGTAGGCTACGCGCAGGCTGTGATACCCCGTGCCGAGATACTTGGAGGCGTGGTAGGTGGTGGAGGGCTGATCGTGCCACTGGTCAATGAGGAGTTGATCATCCACCCACACGCGCACGCCGTCATCCACCGTCACGTGAAAGTTGTAGTTGCCCTCGGTGAAGTAGATAAAGTTCGTCCAGTTCACCGAAAAGTTATCCGCCGGCACTCCGCCGCCGGGCGACCCCGTGCCCCAGTCGAAATCAATGGTGGCGTCATCGCGCACCATCATGGGCGCCCCGGCGAGGTTCATATTGTTATAATATTCACCCCGCCAGGCCGGGTCGGGGCTGGCCGATACGGCGACGGCCGGCGCCAAAGTGCCTGCCACTACCATCCAGGCGATGAGCATCATACGAACGATCTGCTGCACACGGCTTCGGCCTCTGGCCACGTTCATAGCATCCATCCCCCTTTCCTTTGCGGGTTTGTTCCCCTCCGCGAGACGTTACGACCATTACAATCCCATTATAGCATGTTTATGGGCATATCGCAATGGAATACGCTCTTTTTTATAAAAACGTTACGCTCTTGCGATAAGTTCCCTCCTCAGGGCATACAAAAAATCATACGTGTTTGGGGCAATGCAGCGTTTTTTAGAATGCCTTTACGACGGCTTTTGCACAGGGGCATACTATACTGCTTTTGCCTGATGAGAATCTGTGCTTGACAGAAAATGACTAGGAGAGTAACTATGCCTTACGCGACGTGCCCCGGCTGCGATGAAAAGATCTATCTTCGCACCACCCCCAAGATCGGCGATATCGTCTATTGCCCCACCTGCGAAACCGAACTCGAGGTGGTGAGCCTGAATCCCATCGAGTTGGATTGGCCCTGGGAAGACGACGAAGAAGAGGACGACGAGTGGTATGACGAGGAGGATGAGGAAGACGAGGAGGACCTCGACGAGTAATCCTCATCGCTCCGCATATGCCATGCCAGCCCAGGCTCTTGGGGTTCCCTCTCTGCCCAGGGCAGGGTGAAACGCGAAGTTTTGCCCATTCGAGCGCGGCTAAGGGGCAAATCCCTCGGCCTTTTTCATCGTAAACGCCCCACGGAACCGATCCGTGGGGCGTTTTGCGTCATTCGGCTGGGGCGGCGTGTGGCTCGGCCACGGCGGGGTAGTGCGTCCGAATGGCCCAGGCGAAGGGCACCGAAAGAAGGATGACCCCTGCCACGCCCCAGCAGAGCGCCTCATAGCCCACCAGCGCCAGAAGCGACCCAGCCAGGAGAGACATCCCCACCGAGGTGATATGGTTGATCGTAACGCCCGCCGAGAGGGTGGGCGTCAGTTCCTCAGGCAGGGCGATGCGGTTTACATACGTCTGTAGGCCGATTTGCAAGAGGACGAGCAGGTTGATGCAGATGAGGAGCAGCCCCAGCACCACGGGGTGGTGAACCGTGGCATAGCCGATGAAGCACAGCACGAGGAGGAGATAACTTGCCGTGAGGGTGTTCCGTTCGCCCCAGGTATCCAGCGCCTTCCCGATGTAGGGCGACGCGATAAAGTTGACGATGCTGCTCGCCAAAAGGAGCAGGCTGATTTGCGATACCGACCACCCGTAATATTGCACCAAGACGAGCGTGCCAAAGGCGTGGAACACCTGCACGCGCGAGCCTTCGAAAAAGGTCAGCACATAAAAGAGCCAATAGCGGCGCTTCAGGAGGAGGCGCCGTTCCTCTTGGCGCGGGGCGCCCAACGTTTTGGGCAAACGAAAGACAAAGCCAGCGCCAATCAAGATTAGGGCAGCCCCGATGAGGAAATAAGCGCGCAAGGAGAGGGAGCCAGCCACCTTGGAAAGAATCGCGACGGCGCCCATCCCCACGATGGCCGCGAGGGATTGCGCGGAGGTCAGCACCCCCAACACGCGGCCAGAGTGCTCCCGTGGCACCAAGGCCATGCCCAAGGCATTACGCAAGGGGAACCAGAGATGGAAGCCCAGGCTCGCCGCGATGGCCACGGCCACAAGCCCCGCAAATGAACCGACCAAAGCGTACAAGCCATACCCCACGGCCATAATGAGCATGGCCAGGCCGGCCCGATAGGATAGCGGGAGTTTGATGAGAAGCGCTGCGATGAACATCAGCCCCAGGCCGGGAATCTCGCGGAGGCCCGCCAACCAAAGGACCTGCTTGCCGCTCAAGCCCAGGGTTTGGACGTAAAAGTTCGTGCTGACGCCGTTAAAAAGGCCGTTGCCAAAGTTATAAAGGAATGTCGCCGTGGCCAGAAGGATCAGGTTTTGAGACCACAGGGTGCCGATCTGCCCGATAGTTCGCCGTGCCATGCAAATCCTTTGTAGTGAGGGTGGTTATTCTCCCAAATAATCGCGCAGTTTGCGGCTGCGCGTGGGGTGGCGCAATTTGCGCAGGGCCTTGGCCTCGATCTGCCGCACCCGTTCGCGCGTGATGCCCAGCCTCTCGCCCACCTCTTCGAGGGTGAGGCTTTCGCCGGTCGTGAGGCCGAAACGCAAATCGAGCACCTCGCGTTCGCGGTCGGTCAGTGAATCGAGAATATCTTTCATCTGCTGCCTGAGGAGTTCGCGCGTAGCCTCATCGGTGGGGTTAGAAACGGTATCATCGGCGATGAAATCGCCAAGGGCGCTGCTCTCCTCGGTGCCCATAGGCGTCTCCAAAGACATCGGCTCTTGCGAGACGGCCAAAATCTGGCGCACTTTGCGGGCCGCCTTGCGCAACCTCTGACGCACCTCGGGTGGGAGGTCATCGGCTCCCTCGGCTGCCGATTCTTCGATGGCCCGTTTATCCTCGTCAGAAAGGTAATCCAGCGTGATGGCGATTTCCTCAGGGGTGGGTTCGTGGCCGAGTTCCTGCTGAAGGTCTCGGATGGCCCGCGAAAGGCGGTTGATGCTCTCGATCATATGCACGGGGATGCGGATCGTCCGCCCTTGATCGGCGATGGCGCGGTTGATGGCCTGGCGAATCCACCACGTGGCATAGGTGCTGAACTTGAACCCTTTGGTGTAATCGAACTTTTCTACGGCGCGCAGCAAACCCAGGTTGCCCTCTTGGATGAGGTCCAAGAAAGACATACCCCTCCCCGCAAAGCGTTTTGCCACGCTGACCACCAACCTCAAGTTCGCCTCGATCATACGCCGGCGGGCCACCTCGGCGCGCATCACCTTGAGTTCCAAGGCCTGGCGCTCCTGCGGCGAGAGGATTTCGCCCTCCTTTTTCAACCGCTCTTCGGCCTCGGCGCCCTCGTGGATATCCTTGGCTAAACGGATCTCCTCATCTGGCTCGAGGAGCGGCACACGGCCGATTTCGCGCAGGTACATATGCACCGGGTCGCCAATCGGTTCGCCGATGCCCTCTATCAACGCCTCAGTATCCAGCGCCTCGCCGGCCAACGCCTCGATCGCGCTCTCGTCCTCTGGCTCGATGACGAGGACGCCCATCTGATCCAAGGCCCGCACCGTATCTTCGTATTCCTCGGGCGAGATGTCTTCGCCCAAGGCGTTCAGGATCTCTTGGCGCGTCAGTTGGCCGTTGCGTTCGCCCTTATCAAGGAGGCGTTGTTTGCGTTTTTCTCGGTCAGCGATATCCGCAGCCTGGTCAGACATGGTTCGATCCTGCTTGATCTTTGGCTTGCCGCCGCCCCACGAGGGTGGCGGCGTAGAAGCGCCGATCGATTTGATAGTAATCTCGGGTGAGCCGATCGGTCAACGCGCGTAATTCGCGCAAGCGTTCCTCGGCGCCCTGCTCTTGGGCATCCATCTGCAAGAAGCGCAACTCACCGATAAGGCGAGAGAGATATTGTTTGCGCAGGCGCGTTGAGCACTTGAGGAGGTCCTCTCGGATCAAATCGGGTGAGAGAGGAGGGTCAGTCTCTAACTCGCGTAAAAGAGATTCTACATGAGCATACAAGGCCGTGTCAAGTCGGCCTGCGAGGGCTGGCAAGGGAGCCTCGAGGTCCTCCGGCGCGAGGGAGGCTAGCGCCGCCCAAATCTGCTGGTGGCGCACATCCTGGAACGTCTCGCTAGAGAGGTTGGCGGCCGCCATCACCTCCGGCAAGAGGTGCGGGGCCATCATCAAGAGGGCCAAACAGCGGCGCTCTAGGCCTTGGGCCGCATCGGGCGCAAGGCCGGGTTCCGGCGTCTTTTCATCGGAACGCGTTTCAGCCAATGCAGCGGCGCCCTTGGCTTGCTTAGGGCCGGCCTCGGAGCGGCGCAGGCGCCGCAGGGCGGGCAAGAGTTGCCGCTCGTCTATGCGCACGGCCTGCGCCAAACGCTGGAGATAATGGGTACGCTCGACGGGGTTATCTATCGCCGCCAAGATGGGGAGGAGGCGATCCACCGCCTCGCGCTTGCCGTGCGCCGTGGTCAAATCGGCCGATTCGATCACCCGGCGAAAGAGGAACTCGCCCACGGGCAGAGCCTCGGCCACCAACCGATCCCACCGGGGGCGGTCTTGGAGGATGAGTTCATCTGGGTCCAGCCCATCCGGCAAAAGGAGCACGTGGATTTCGGCGTCGAGGCGCTCTTCATAGCGGATCAGCCCCCTGGGCGAGAGGGTCGGCACCACGCGGCGGGGCAGGGCCTGTTGGGCCGTCTCGACGCCGCGTTCGGCGGCGCGCAGGCCGGCCTCGTCCGCATCGAGCGCCAAAATGAACGTACGCGCCAGGTGCTTGAGGGCCTCGATGTGCGCCTCGGTGAGCGCCGTGCCCATACAGGCCACGGCGTTCGTTACGCCGCATTGGTGGAGGATGATGACATCCATATACCCCTCCACCACGATGGCCTGGCCGCTGGCGCGGATGCTCTGGCGCGCCAGGTCTATGCCATAGAGGGCGCTCCCTTTATCGAACAGGGGGGTTTCGGGCGTATTGAGGTATTTCGGCTCTTCATCGCCCAGGGCGCGGCCGCCAAAGCCGATGACCTGGCCCTGCGCATCTCGCACGGGGAAGATGATGCGCCCCCGGAAGCGGTCATACACGGCGCCGGCCTCGTTCTTGGTGAGCACCCCTGCCGCGAGCATATCGTTTTGGGCAAAACGCTGCCGGCGGAGATACTCCTCCAGGGCGTGCCACTCGGCGGGGGCAAAGCCGATTTGAAAGGCGCGCATCGTCTCGGCGAGCACGCCTCGGCGTTCCAGATAGCGCCGGGCAGCCTCGCCTGCGGGGGTATCCATCAAAATATGGTGGTAATAGGCGGCGGCGGCCGCATTCACAGCCCGCAGGCGATCCAGTTCCTGGCGGGCCTCCTCTTGCTGAGGGGTGAGTGGCTCCAAGCGCACGCCCGCCCGCTCGGCCAAAAGGCGCAGGGCCTCGGCGAAGGAGAGGTTCTCTCGCCGCATAATGAAGGTAAAGAGGTCGCCCCCTGTGCCGCAGGCCCCAAAGCAGTGCCACGTCTGCGTATCGGGGAAGACGATGAAGGAGGGCGTCTTTTCGGAATGAAAGGGGCACAGCCCCTTATAATTGCGCCCCGCCTTTTGCAGGGGCACATAGCCCCCTACGACCTCGACGATATCCAGCCGCTGTTTGATCTCATCCACTACGCCCATGAGGAGCCTCGCTAAAACGCACACCTTTGCCAGGGGAAAAGGGCTATCGCTAAACCACTTCAAACATAGCCAGAACGGGGAGGCGCGTCAAGGCGGCAAATATCCCGTTGCGGGCCTTCTGCGCCCAACCGGGAGGGCGCGCCCCGCGCCTGGCGGATAGGGCGCTAGACGAAACGCCCTCCCGCAAGGGCTGCCCCTGCGGGAGGGCGCACAGCGAAACGGGCGTTATGGTTATTTATCTTCTAACCGCGCAGGGGAGCGAAGCGCAGCCTGCGCCGCCGCCAAACGCGCCACGGGCACGCGGTAGGGCGAGCAACTCACATATTTGAGGCCGATGCGGTGGCAGAAGTCAATCGAAGCGGGGTCGCCGCCGTGCTCACCGCAGATGCCCAGTTCGATATCGGGGCGCGTGGCCTTGCCGGCCTCGACGGCCATACGCATCAACTTGCCCACGCCATCCTGGTCGAGCGTTTGGAAGGGGTTCGCCGGCAAAATCTTTTGCTCGACGTACTTGAGCAAGAACTTGCCCTCCGCGTCATCGCGCGAAAAGCCAAAGGTCATCTGGGTGAGGTCGTTCGTGCCGAAGGAGAAGAACTCGGCATACTCGGCGAGTTCCCCCGCCGTGAGCGCCCCGCGCGGCGTCTCGATCATCGTGCCGAATTTGTAATCCACGCGGATGCCCTCCTCCGCGATGACCTCTTCTGCCACGCGGGCGAGTTTTTCCTTTTCGAGGCGCAGTTCGTTGACGTGCGTCACGAGGGGAATCATCACTTCCACATGCACGTCAATGCCCTTTTTCGCTTGGCGGCAGGCGGCCTGGAAGATGGCGCGCACCTGCATCTCGGTAACGCCGGGCATCATCAGCCCCACGCGGCAGCCGCGCAGGCCCATCATAGGGTTCACCTCGGCGAGGGATTCTACCAGGGCCAGCATCCGCTCCTTTTCGGCCAAGAGTTGCGGGTCAGCGCCCGTGCAGCGCAGGGTGGTTACCTCCTCGATGAGCGTCTCGCGCTTGGGTAGGAATTCGTGCATCGGCGGGTCAATCAGGCGAATGATCACGGGCAGGCCGTCCATCGCCTCAAAGATGCCCTCGAAATCCTCCCGTTGGAAGGGAAGGAGTTCTTCCAAATACTTGGCGCGCTCCTCATCCGTCTTGGCCATAATCATACCCACCACGGAAGGACGGCGCTCCTCTTCGAAGAACATATGCTCCGTGCGGCACAAGCCGATGCCCTCCGCGCCGAACTCGCGAGCGCGCCGCGCGTCGCGAGGGTAGTCGGCGTTCGTGTACACGCCCAGGGTGCGGAACTCGTCTGCCCAACTCAGGAGGGTGCGCAGATCCACCTCTTTATTCCAATCCACCTCCAGCATCGGGAGGGCGCCCTTGAAGACCTCTCCCGTGGTGCCATCAATGGAGATGGTATCGCCCTCGTTGACCACGATCGGCCCGATGGTAAAGCGGCGATGCTCCGTATCCACTTCGATGGATTCGCAGCCCACCACGCAGGGCAGGTTGTTGCCGCGCGCCACCACGGCGGCGTGCGAGGTGGCCCCGCCGTGCTGGGTGAGGACGCCCTTGGAGAGGAGCATCCCGCCCACATCTTCGGGCGAGGTTTCGGGCCGCACCAAGATCACCGCCGCGCCCGCTTTGGCGCGCTCTTCGGCGCGCTTGGCATCGAATACGGCAATGCCCGTGGCCGCGCCGGGCGAGGCATTGAGGCCCTTGGCGATAAAGGTCCCCTCGCGCATAGCCTTCTCTTTGGCGGCCGGGTCGAACATCGGGTGCAGGAGGGCATCTACCTGTTCCGGCTCGACGCGCGCCACAGCCTCGGCCTTGGTGATGAGGCCCTCGTTCACCATATCCACGGCGATCTTGACCGCCGCGCGCGCCGTGCGCTTGCCGTTGCGCGTCTGGAGCAGCCACAGGCGGCCCCGCTCCACGGTGAACTCGATATCCTGCATATCCCGGTAGTGGCGCTCGAGCATCTCGGCAAGCCGCACGAACTGCTCATAGATGGCTGGGTTGACGCGCTGGAGTTCGGCGATCTTCATCGGCGTGCGGATGCCCGCCACCACGTCTTCGCCTTGGGCGTTCGTCAAATACTCGCCGTAAAGGACCTTTTCGCCGGTGTTGGGGTCGCGCGTAAAGGCCACGCCCGTGCCGGAGTCATCGCCCATATTCCCAAAGACCATCGTGCAGATGTTGACCGCCGTGCCCCAATCATCCGGGATTTTGTTCAAGCGGCGGTAGGTTACGGCGCGCTCGCCGAACCACGATTTGAACACGGCCTCGATGGCCTCGCTCAACTGCTTCCAGACGTCATCCGGAAATTCCTCGCCCAGTTCCTGCTTGTAAATCGCCTTGTATTCCTTGACGATCTCTTGGAGCATCTCAGTGGTGAGGTCCGTATCGCGCCTGCCCACCGTCTTGGCCTTCCAGGCTTCCAAGACTTCATCGAACTTTTTGCCGTCAATCCCCTTAACGATGCGGCCAAACATCGAGATGAGGCGGCGGTAGGCGTCGTAGGCGAAGCGCTCGTTGCCCGTAATGCGCGCTAGGCCCGCGAGCGTCTCTGGGTTGAGGCCCACGTTAAGCACGGTATCCATCATACCGGGCATAGAGGCGCGGGCGCCCGAGCGCACCGAAACGAGCAGCGGGTTGGAGGGGTCGCCAAAGCGCTTGCCCGTCTCCTTTTCGATGAGGGCCATAGCGGCCTTCACCTGTTCCCACATCCCCTCCGGGAATTGGTTGCCCGCGGCAAAGTAGGCCAGGCAGGCCTCGGTAGTGCAGGTGAACCCCGGCGGCACGGGAAGGCCAGCGTTGGTCATTTCGGCCAGGCCCGCGCCCTTGCCGCCCAACAGGTTGCGCATATCCTTGTTGCCTTCCGAAAATAGGTAAACCCACTTTTTTGTCATAGGATGATTCCTCCTCAAGGTATCCCTCAGCGTATGGCCGCAGAATAAGCCGGCACAAAACACACCGATTATACGCCGAAAGGGGATGATGACCAAAAAACGGCCTCGAGGGGATGGATGAATCCTTATAAAGGTTGGCCTGCAAGGAGATACGCAGGCCGGCAAGGCCACCTCACCCGCCGGCCTGCGAAACGCTTCAGGAGAGCGCCCCTCGAACTTAAGGCAGGATGACCACCTTGATGGCGCCCGACTTGGCCTTGTTGGCCGCCGCCTCAAACCCCTCTTTGATTTGGTCCAGCGGGAAGGTATGGGTGATCAACTCTTTGGCGCGCAGTTTGCCCGCCGCCATCAAATCCAGGGCGATCTTGAACTCGGGCACGCCATCCCATAGGGAATAACTGTTGCACAGTTGGACGTTGATCTCCTTGGCCTGCGCCTCGCGGATATCCAAGTTCTGGGGGTTGTTGTACATCCCGATGACGAGCACCGTGCCGCCCCGCGCCGCCATCGAGATATCTGGCCCGAAGGTGGGCGCTGTGCCCCCCACCGCCTCGATGACGACATCTGCCCCTTCGCCATCCGTCAGGTCGCGCACGGCCTCGACGGCGTTCACCTTGGCGCTGTTGACCACGGCATCGGCGCCCAGGCGCGTGGCCATCTCCAGGGCGGCATCCACCACATCGCACACGATGACCTTTTTCGCGCCGCCGATCTTAAAGAGTTCCAGCGCCGTCAGCCCGATGGCGCCGGCCCCTTGGATGGCGACCGTCTTCGTCGGGTTGACCGGCGCCAAGCGCAAGGCGTGCACCGCGCAGGCATACACATCCAGGATGGAGGCCTCGATCAAATCCACATGATCGGGCAGGGGATAGACGTTGAAGGCTGGTTCCAAGGAGTACTCGGCAAAGCCCGTGGAATGCAAGCGCTTATCGCCCTGGCGCCCGCGCGTGGGGCAGAGGTGATAATCTCCTCGGCGGCACCACCGGCAGTGGCCGCACCCCACCAGGTGGCGCGGCTCCACGCCCACGCGCTGGCCTATCTGCAATCCGGTAACGCCCTCGCCGAGGGCGGCCACTTCGCCGGCCAATTCGTGCCCGCTCAACTGCGGGCCGGCGGTTCGGTAGAAGGAGAAACTCGGGTCGCGATAGTTGTGCAGGTCGCTCCCGCAAATGCCCGCCGCCTTTACGCGCACCACGACCTCCCCCGGCCCAGGCACGGGGTCGGGCACGTGTTCCACGCGGATATCTGGCCCACCATAAAATAACGCCGCTTTCATCTCGCACACCCTCCACATAGGTTAGGGCTTATGCCCCGAAGCCTTGGCGCAACGCCTAACGAGGCTTCTACCCAAAAGTATAGCGGAAACCCAACCGCCTTTCAAGCCCATTGGAGGGCGCGGCCTCCTTATGCCTCCGCGCCTCCTTGGGCCTGGCCTAGGGCGCGCTCCACCGCCTCGCGCAGCGCGGCGAAATCGAACGGTTTTTGGATGAACTCCACCTCGCCTTGGCCCGTCAGGCGCTGAGAGATGGCCTGCTCGTTGTAGCCGCTGGAGAGGATGACCCGGATATCCGGCACCAGGCGGCGCATCTCGGCGAGGGCCGTGAGGCCGTCCATCCCCGGCATCGAAAGGTCGAGGAGGACGATGCGGACCGGCCCGTGGCGGCGGAGGAACTCGAGGGCCTCTGGGCCGCTCGCTGCTGAAAAGGCCTGGAAGCCCATCCGCCGGAACATCAGTTCGGCCACTTGGCGCACGGAGGGTTCGTCATCCACCACCAAGGCTAGGCCGCGAGAGGTCTTCTCTCCGCCGGTGGCCGAGGCGGTTTGCCTTTCGGCCTCGCGCGGCTCCTGAGGACGCGGTTCGCCCTGGGCCGCCGGGAAGAGGACGCGCACCGTGGTGCCCTGACCGATGGCGCTCTTGATAAAGATAGCGCCGCCGTGGCCGCGCACCACGCCCGCCACGGCAGACATCCCCAGCCCCCGCCCGGTGAATTTCGTGCTAAAGAACGGCTCAAAGACGCGCTCGATGGTCGCCTCGTCCATCCCACAGCCCGTGTCGGTTACCTCCAAAAAGACGTAACGGCCCGGCGGGGGTACCTCCGGCAGGCGGCTCTGGGCAAGGAGCGCCGCATCGGCCTCTATCACGCCCGTGGTGAGCGTGATGGCCCCTGGCTTTTCACCGATGGCCTCGGCCGCGTTGGTGAGGAGGTTCATCATCACCTGTTGGATTTGGCTGCGGTCGGCCTCGATGGTGGGCAAATCCGGCGCTAGGTTCAGCGTCAGCGTGACCGCCCTGGGGATGGCCGTGCGGAAGAGTTGGGCATTTTCCTGGACCACCGCGTTCAGGTTGACGCGGCTCAGCGTAAAGCGCCCCTTGCCGGCATAGGCCAGGAGTTGCCGGGTGAGGTCGGCGGCAAGCCGCGCCGCCTGAGAGGCTTCGAGGAGGTTGGCGCGGATGCCTGACGTGCGCGGGAGGTCGAGGAGGGCGAGTTCCAGGTTGCCCATAATGGCCATCAGGAGATTGTTGAAATCGTGGGCGACGCCGCCGGCGAGCACGCCGAGGCTCTCTAAACGCTGGGCCTGCAAGAGCCGGCGCTCCATCTCCAGGCGCTCTTCTTCGGCGCGCTTGCGCTCGGTGATATCCTCCGCCGCGCCGTAGATGCGCACCACGCGGCCCTCGCGCGCATCCCACTCGGGCTGGCCGTAATCGCGCAGCCAGCGGATTTGGCCATCTTTGCGGACGATGCGGAACTCGCTCACATCCGCCTGGCCGGAGAAGAGTCGTTTGGCGCGCTCCAGGGCGATGGGCATATCCTCCGGGTAGATGAGCGCGCTCCAGCCGCCGCGCGCCTCGGATTCCTCCAGCGTGAACCCCGTCGTTCGCTCGAACCCGCCGATGACCCACTCTACGTTGAGCGTGCCATCCGGCTCAACGCGGTAGGCATACGCGTAATCGGAGATCATCTGCGAGACGCGCCGATGGCGCTCCTCGCTCTCGCGGAGGGCCTCTTCGGCGCGGCGGCGCTCGGTGATATCCTCGCCGGAGGAGAGGATGCCCTGAAAACGCCCCTCCCGATCGCGGATGAGGATGTTGTGCCAGGCGATGAGGCGCCGCTCGCCTTGGGCGGTGAGGATGGCGTTTTCGTGGTATTCGAACGCGGCGGCGTTGGCGCGCCCCTCGAGCAGGGCTTGGAGCACTTGGCGCGTCTCCTCGCGCTCTTCGGGCGGCACAAAGTGGTCCACCCAAACTTTGCCGATGACCTCCTCCGCACGACAGCCCAGAATCTCCAGCCCACGGCGGTTGATGAGCGTTACACGCCCTTCGCGGTCAATGTGGAGGAGGATGACGCCGGCCACATCCAGGTAGCCCTGGGCGCGGTCGCGCGCCGTCTCTAGGGCGATGGTGCGCTCGCGCACTTGCTCTTGAAGCGCCTGTTCGCGACGGTGGAAAAGGCTCACCATCGTGGCCAGCATTGCGGTCAGGCTCAGGCCAGCCAGGGCGATGAGCCAGGGGGCGCGGCGGGGCTGAAGGGCTTCAAAGGCGCTCGAGGGGCGCGCGTTGAGGAGGAAGGTCTGCCCCCCGATGAAGAGCGGCTGGACGGCGTAAAGTGGCCCCCGCAACTGCATCCCCGTGGTCAGCGTGGGGTGCTCGGCGAGGTGCTCCTGCGGGTACACGGCCAGGACGCGCGTGGTCTGCGGCTCTAGGCTCAAGAGGCCCAACCCAAGGAGCGGGGGCACCTCATAATAAGGGCGTAGGGCGCCCTCGAGTAAGCCTTGAAGGCGTAAGACGCCCCCCACCAGGCCGTCGCTCTGTTCGCCGCCCGATGTCGTCGGTTGCAGGAGGATGACGCCCAGCCTCTCCCGCGGCTCGCTCAAGAGGGTGAGTGGCTCGGTGGCCGTGGGGAAGCCCGTCCGCAAGGCTTCTTCCAGGGCAGCGCGGTGCGGCGGCTCGGAACCGAGGTCAAACCCCAAGGCAGAGACCCCTATGGGCGGCGGTTCCACATAATAGATGGGGTAATACACCTCTCTGGGAGAGGCAGGCACCGGCTCCAACGCGGCATTTCGCTCCCAGATGGCATAGTTCTGAAGGCCCTCTCGCCGGGCAGTTTCTTCTAGGGCGGCCCTTTGTTGGGCTGGCACAATGGGCGCCCAGTAATAAGCCTCCACCGCAGTGTTGCGGGCGAGTTCGCCGGCAAAACGGGCGAACTCTTCGCGGGATACATCCTCGCTGCTCTCGAAATACCGCGCGATGGAGGCCAAGTCTCGCTGGGCGCTTTCGACCGCCGCGCGCACGCCGGCCAGGCGCGTTTGGGCCAACTCTTGAAAGAACCGTTGGTGGCTCAGGCGCTCAGATTCATTGCCCAAGGCAGCGGCCAAGCCCGTGAGGTAGAGGCCGAGCATCGCGGTGAAAATGGCCTCCAGGTGAGGAAGGGATAGCCAAGGCCGGCGTGCGGCGCCCCGGCGCCACAGATGCACAGCCCCATACCAGCCGACCAAAAAGAGGATGGGCAAGGCCGCCCACAGCGCCTGGCGGTACACGCGATGGATTTCGGCCAACCAATCTTCCGCGAGGATATCAATCCCCACGACCATAAGCACCTGGCCGGTGTCGGGGTCCCACACGGGGGCGAGGGCCGAGACGAACGTGCCATATTCGTCGGACACAGGGCCGATGGTGCACGGCTGGCCCGTCTGAAAGATGGCGAAATCCTCCGGCGCCGGTTCTTGATACACGGTGCCCGGCGGGGAGGCCATCGGGTCGCCTTCGGGATAGTTCTCCGGCCCAAAGACGATCTGCCCATCCCGCAGGGCCATCGTGTAAATGCCCCAGTTGGGGATGAGGCGCCCATAGGCCGTGAGCTGGGCGCGCAGGCGCTCGTAAGCGGGGTTGCCCTTATCGGTGGGGGTGAAGGTGAGCCTTTGGACCAACGCGGGGTCCACGTTTCGGGCGAGGGCCTTGGCCTGGTAAAGGAGCATCTCGCGGAGATAAGCATCCAGGCTGTGGGCGCGCCAGAGGGTAACCCCCCAAAAGGCGCCGATGAGCAAGATCGCACCAAAGAGCCAAGGCAACCCCTTGCGGCGCGAGGCCGCAAATAGACGATAGATTGAGGCCATCCTCTATCCCTTTGCAGAGCCAGGAATCAAAGTGCGTGGGCTAACCATTACCGCTTCCATTCGATGTGGTCGTTGATATGATGCTTCTCAAAGGCCTCCAAAACCTCTCGGCAGAAGGCGATGAGCGGTTCATCTCCCACGCTTTGGGCGAGTTCATAAAGGTGGATGAACATACGCTTGCCCGTCTCGGTCTGCCGATAGTTCTTCTTGCGAAAGTTGTGGATGGAACAGAGGGTCTGCCCATTTTCAATGACCGCTTTGCCGCCCAATTCTTTAGGGATGATATGATCGGCGTGGATTTCGTAGCCATCCTCTCGGCCGCGCCCGCAGATGACGCAACGGTAGTTATCTCGGCGAAAGATAGCCTCCTTTTGGGCGGGCGTGAAATCCTCCAAGTCGCGTTGAGAAGCGGCTTGTGGGTCATAACGGTACACGCCTTTGCGGACTTTGATCAGAACGCCTCGCTGATGGAGATAACGGATGGCTCGCCAGGGGTCACGGGGCGGCGTATCGTGCGTTTGGAGCCATTGCTGGGTAACCCAATCCACCACGGGGCCGTGCTCTAGATCCTCATTGGGGTGCGCGGCAAAATACTCCATCACGAGTTGGTTAATGGTCTTGGGCGGCATCGAGGTTCCCCGTGGGCAAGGTGTGTTGCAAAAGTTCGGGCGTAGAGAGAATGCGCCGCTTGGCGAGTTCGCAATAGGAAGCGTCAATCTCCACGCCGATGCCGAAGCGGTTCAGCATCGCGGCGGCAATGAGGGTGGTGCCGCTCCCTAGGAAGGGGTCGAGCACGGTATCTCCCACAAAACTAAAGAGTTTGATGCAACGGCGCGGTAGTTCGATGGGAAAAGGCGCCGGGTGGCCTACCTTCTTTTTGCTTTCACCGCTAAAGGTCCACAGGCCGTTCGTCCAATTCATAAACTCATCGCGCGTGATATCCGATTGGCCGCTGCCGCTCGTTTTGCGCCAGCGTTTTTTGTACAAAACGACGATCAGTTCGACGGGGGCGATGACAAAGGGCGCCGAGGCACTCATCCAGGACCCCCAGGCCGTTCGGCGGGAGATGTTCCCTTCGTTCCAGACGATCGTCGCGTGGTATTTGAACCCGACCTCTTTGGCAAGGGTGGTAATATCTGCCCCGACGCTCTGCTGCCCGCCTTTGTTTTTATCCAGCGGGATATTCAGGCAAAATCGCCCATCGTCTTTGAGGAACGAAAAACAGCGGGTAAGCCATAGGCGGGTGAATTCCAAATACTCGGGGTAGGAAATGTCATCTTGATGCGAGTTGTACTGGATATCCACATTGTAAGGTGGCGAGGTAACGATCAAGTCTATGCTGTTTTCTGAGATGGCGCGTGTTGTCAAAATATCATCGTGAAGGATCATCACGCGCTCATCCCGATAGAAGATAGGGTCCACGGCAAACCTTCCTTTCAGGAGGCTCTCGAAAGGGCCATTCCTATTGTTTATTTTATCATATCCTTCCCCTTTTCGCTAACAACCTTGCAGGAGCCTTGTTGCCGCTCTTTATTTGGGCGATAGGCACTCAATTGGCAAGGGCGGCGGAACCTGCTATGATGGGGTAAACGTGAGAAAGGAGCGCTATGGATAAACGATCTCGCCCGTGGGGCCGGGTGCTCTTGATCGCCGTGCTCGTGGTGATCGGGCTTGTCGTCGTCTTTTCGTCGTACACGGTCATCCCGCCGGGGCACCGAGGAGTGGTGGTGATGCTCGGCCGGGTGGAGCAGACCACGCTCGGCGAGGGCTTTCACCTCATCATCCCGCCCATCGTGCGGCAGGTGGTGCAGGTGGACGTGCGCACCAAAAAGTTGGAGGTGTACGCCGAGGCAGCCTCGTCAGACTTGCAGTTGATCAACGTGACGGGCGTGCTGAACTACCACCCTGACCCGCAAAAGGTGAATAAACTCTACCAAGAGGTGGGGCTGGATTACGAGAACATCATCGTGGTGCCCGCCTTGCAGGAGGCCATCAAGGCGGCGACGGCGCAGTTCCGCATTGACCGCATCTTGATGGAGCGCGAGGTGCTCAAAAACATCATCCAAGAGAACTTGGGCGAGCGCCTGGCCGCCAACGACCTCATCGTAGACCAGTTGTCACTGGCGAATATCGAATTTTCCGAGGAGTTCAACAAGGCCATCGAACGCAAACAGGTGGCCGAGCAGGCCGCGCTCCAGAAGCAGTATGAACTCCAGGCGGCGCAAAAGGAGGTGGAGATCACCCTGGCGCGCGCCGAGGGCGAGCGGAAAGCGGCCGTCATCGCCGCCCAGGGGCGCGCCGAATCGCGCCGTGTGGAGGCCGAGGCCGAGGCGGCGGCGTTGCAACTCATCGCTAACCAACTGCGGGGCAACCCTGACCTCATCAAGTATGAGTGGGCCACGCGCTTGGCGCCCACGGTCAAGACGGTGCTCCTGCCCGCAGGGCAAGAGATTATCCTCGGGGCCGATACCCTCGTGGCGCCCAGCGGGGAATGACGCCCTTTCGCTCTCGTGCGATGATCCGCTATTGGCTGGTTGGAGAAGGCGCCCAGTGGCCCGAACGGCACCTGGGCGCCGCCTTAGATTTGAAAGCGCGCCTGCCACGCCGAGGGTGGCGCCTGGTGTGGGGCACGGCGCGCATCCCCACTGGCGTGGCGCTCGAGGTTCCGCCGGATATGGCCGTGCGCGTCACGGGGCGCAGTGGGAACTTTTTGCGGGGCATCCTCGTGCATGACGGCCTCATCGAGAGCGAGTTCAACGGGCAGGAGATGTGCGCCCTGGTCTATTGCCCCTGGCCGCGGCTCATCCGCCATGGGGAACGCATCGCTCAGATGTGGGCCATCTCCATAGATCGCCAGGCGTTTCAACCCCTCGACGAACCCCCACCTGGCATTCAGGCCCTCAAGGCCGGTTTTGGCTCGACGGGCCGCTGAGGCGCGATTCTTTATCGCTTGCCTTTTTCGCAGCCTATGCCCTCTATCGTGTTTATCTGCGCTTTCGTGCGAATTTACGCACTGTTTATTGATACCCTCATCCGATGGATTATACTTGTAATAGTGAAGCGTGCCGTTTTCTTTGCCAGAGTTGGATGGGGGTGAGGCACGATGCCGATTTCGTTTGAAGAATTGCAAGAAGTCGCCACGCGGCAGGTTTCACCTACGAAAGGGGGCAGGGTGGAGGAGAGCGGTTTATCTCGGCGCATTTTGGTGGTGGATGACTTGCCGGATGTGCGCCATCTCATCGTGCAGGTCCTTCAGCGCGAGGGCTATATGCTGTATGAGGCCTCAAACGGCAAGGAGGCCCTCCAGCGCCTGCGGGAGCAGCCTGCGGACTTGGTCATTACCGACCTCAAAATGCCCGAGATGGGCGGGCTGGAACTCTTGGAACAGGTACACTCCCTCTACCCCGATATGGATATCATCGTCCTCACGGCCTACGGCACCATCCAGAGCGCGGTGCAGGCGATGCAGCGCGGCGCCATAGATTACCTCACCAAGCCGTTCGACATCTACGAACTGCGCCAAAAGGTGGCGCGCATCTTTAAATCTCGCGCCCAACGGGCGCAGGCGCTCCGTTCGCCCATCGCTCCCTTGGTCGAACTGGGGCGCATCCTCTCGAGCGAGATGGACCTCGCCGATATGCTCGATGCGATTATGGATCTCGTCCAGCGCACCTTTACGCCCACACGCGTCGAGATCTCGATTGTGGATGAACATCTGGCCGAGGGGAGGCTCGTGGTTACAAGCGGGGAGCCGTTGGATGGCTGGCCGTGGAAGCATCTCCTGCGCGAGGAGATCGCGGCCTTGGCCGCGCAAAATGCGCCGTGGATCCTCTGGAATGCCGGGATGGACGAGACGCCGTGCCCTCACGTGGCCACGAGCATCACGGTGCCCCTTTGGCGCGGCGACGAGGTGGCGGGGACGCTGGCTATCGCTCGCAAGGCGGGTTTGCCCTTTTACACGCGCGACGACGCCGAACTTTTGCACGTCTTTGCCACGCAGATCGCCATTGCTATGGTGCATGCGCGGGCGCGCCAGCACGTGATGGATTCCTTCCGCGGGCTGACGGAGGCGAGCCTCCCCGCGGTGCAGGCCCTGGTCGAGGCGCTGGGCACTTTTGATGAATATACCAAGGCCCATTCGGAGCACGTCTCCCGCTATGCGCAGCGGTTGGGCCGGGCGCTGGGCCTAGGAAACGGTATGCTCGAAGTGCTGGCCGTGGGCGGTTTGCTCCACGATTTGGGAAAACTCGGCGTGGGCGATACGACCCTGCGCAAGAATGGCACCTTGACGCCGGATGAGTTCGACCGCGTGAAACTGCACCCCGTGATGGGCGCTCGGATTCTGAGCGGCATCCCTGCCTTCCGGGAGATTATCCCCCTTGTGCAGTATCATCACGAGGCGTACGACGGCTCGGGGTACCCCGAGGGGTTGGCGGGGGAGGCCATCCCCCTGGGGGCGCGGATCATCGCCGTGGTGGATACCTTCGACGCCCTGACGACCGATCGCCCCTACCGTGCGGCCTTCTCGACGGAAGAGGCCTTGGAACGCTTGCGGTCTTTGGCTGGCCGCCAGTTGGATCCTTTCATCACCCAAACCTGGTGCGACCTGGTGGCCCGCGGAGATAGGGACGATCTCTCAAAGATAGGTGGGTGAGGTATGGGAGAGCGCATCCTCGTTGTAGATGATGAGCCGACCGTCCTGATGTTTTGCACCCGGGCGCTCTCGCGTATGGGGTATGAGGCGCAGGGCGCCTCTTCCGGCGAGGAGGCGCTCGCGCTCCTCCGGGCCGGGGCCTTTGATGTGCTCGTGACGGACGTCGCTATGCCGGGGATGAACGGCATCGAACTCCTCAATAGGGCGCGCGAGATTCTGCCGGAACTGGTCGTCATCGTCATCACGGGGGTGGGGTCCATTGATTTGGCCATCAAGGCCCTGCGCGGCGGCGCGCAGGACTTTTTGCCTAAACCCTTTACGCCGCTCGAACTCAAGAGCGCCGTAGACCGCGCCCTGGCCCAGGTGCGCATAGCCCAAGAGCGGGCGCGGATGCGCGTCTTGATGCCGCTCTTTGAACTGGCCAAGCGGCGCCTGGAGCACGTTGATCTCGGCGCCTTTTATCAAGAGGTGCTCAACCTGGCCTTGAGAGAGGCGGAGGCGGGTAGCGCGGCCCTCTTTTCTCTGGAAGAGGACGATCAAACCGTTGTCAAAGAGGCATTCGTCGGTGAAGACCTGGGGTGCGGCCCAGAGTGCGCCACGCTCATCCGCGCCGCGCGCGACCGGCAGGCGGCCTTTATCGTGGATGAAAAGGTGGCCGGGGAATTGGGCATTCGCGAGGCCTTTGAGCGCTCTGGGGTGGGTTCCGTATTGTGTGCGCCGCTCCACGCGCCGGGGCGCTATGTGGGCATTTTGCTCCTCACCAAGGGGCAAGGGCGGGGGACCTTTCGCCCGGTGGATATCGAGATGCTCACCATCCTGAGCGGCCAGGTGGCCGGCCTGGTGGAGAACGCCCGCCTAGTGGCTAAGCTGGAGGATTGGAACCGCGCACTAGAGCGGCGCGTCGAAGAGCGCACCCGCGCCTTGGAGGAGACCCAACAGCGCCTTTTGCGCTCGGAACGGTTGGCGACCGTCGGCCAACTTGGCGCGAGCATCGCCCACGAACTGCGCAACCCGTTGGGGGTCATTAACAATTCCGTGTACTTTTTGCGTATGCGCCTGGGCGAGGAGGACCCCAAGATCACCAAACACCTCGATATCATCGAGCATGAGGTGCGTGCGGCCAACAAGATCATCACCGATTTGATGAACTTTGTGCGCGTGCGAGAGGTGGAAAAGGAGGTCTTGGACCCCAACGTGCTCGTGGAGCGCGTCCTGAACAAAATTGAGGTGCCCGAGAACGTCGTCATCAAGACGCAACTCGACCCTTCTTTGCCTGCCGCGCCCTTTGATGCGGGCAAGATGGAGCAAATCCTCACGAACCTCCTGAATAACGCCATCCAAGCCCTGCCGGAGGGCGGCGAAGTGGTCATCAGCACGTTCAAAGACGGGGGATGGGTCTGTTTCTCCGTCAAGGATACGGGAGAGGGCATCCGCCCGGAGGATTTGCCGCGCATCTTTGAGCCGCTCTTTACCACCAAGGCCAAAGGCATTGGCTTGGGGCTTTCCATCGTGAAACTGTTGGTGGATGCCCACCATGGCGAAATAGAGGTATTCAGCCAGGTGGGGCAGGGGAGCGAATTCATCGTCAAAATTCCTCTCTCAGAGGAAGAGGGTACCTCAAGGAGCGTCACGATCTATGCCCAAGAAGATGCCCCCTCCAGCGGCCCTGCTGGTGGTGGATGACGAAGAGGGGATGCGCACCACCCTGGTGGATATTTTGGCGGAGTACTTTGGCCGGGTGGATGAGGCGGCCAACGGCGAAGAGGCCGTGCGCAAGGCGCGGGAGGTGGCCTACGATTTGGTATTGATGGACGTGCGGATGCCCGTCCTCGATGGGTTGCAGGCCCTGCGCATAATGCGGCGGGAGGCCCCGCGCCTGCACGTGGTGTTGATGTCCGCCTATGCGGATGGCCAGGAATTGGCCGGCGTGCGAGGAGACGTCCTCGCCATTCTCTATAAGCCGCTCGATTTGCCGGCCTTACTCTCCCTCGTCCGCGAGGTGCTTGCGGAAAAGTCGGCGGCCCCGGAGGGCCAAGACTTTACATAACCGCTCATTGGGGCATAGAGGGCCTCCTTTTCACTTGTCTTATTATGCCGAATGTGTTACGATATCCGTCGATAAGCAGTGCGAAGCGAAATGCGTCCGCGGTAGTGCAAGATGAACGAAGCGATCCAGCAAACCCAATTGAAGCAGCGGGCCATCAAGAACATCCTCATCGTGGATGATGACCCGGAAATGTGCGAGACCCTCGGCGATATCCTCGAGGATCGGGGATATGCCGTCTCCATCGCCCAGGATGGCAAGACGGCCCTGGAGGCCTTGCGGCGCAACCGCTTCGATTTGGTGATGATTGACATTATGATGCCGGGTATGAACGGCGTGGAGACGCTCAACCAGATCAAAGCGGTGAACCCCAGCGTGATGACGCTCATTATGACGGGGCACAGCAAATTGGAGGGATTCGTCTCGGAGGCGCTCTGGTCGGGGGTGGATGGCATCCTCTATAAGCCGTTCGACGTGGCCGCCGTCATCGAGATGATCGAACGCAAAAGCGGCACCCGCGTAGATTTGCCCCTTGTGGACCTCAAGGGGTTTGAGGTCAGCCAGTCGGCGCTCGAACTGGTGCCAGAAGACCTGGCGCGCAAATACACGCTGCTCCCCTTGCGCGTGGAAGATGGTTACCTCGTGGTGGCGATGGCCGACCCCACGAACCTCTATGCCATCGAAGACCTGCGCGTGCGCACGGGGCTGAACGTCCGCCCGGTGCGGGCCACGAGCGAAGATATCGAGCGCGCCATCGTGCGCTACTATCAGGCCGAGTTGGAGATCGAGCGGCAAATCGAGCGCATCACGCCCCTCACGACGGACGTGGATTTCGATACGGCCGAACGGCTCTCGGCGGAGGTCGTGGCGCAGACGCCCATCGCGCGGGCCGTGCAATTGATGATCCACCAGGCGGTGCGCGATCAGGCCTCGGATATCCACATCGAACCGCAAGAAAAGCATTTACGCATCCGTTACCGCATTGACGGCGTCTTGCACGAGACGATGTCCCTGCCCCTGCGCGTGCACGCGCCGCTCCTCTCGCGCATCAAGGTCCTGGCGAATATGAACATCGCCGAGCGGCGGCGCCCGCAAGATGGCCAATTCACGGTGGAGGTGGGCGGCAGGCCGGTGGATATCCGCGTGGCCACCATCAACAGCATCTATGGCGAGATGGCCGTCCTACGCGTGCTGGATAAATCCGTCTCGGTGCGGGCGCTGGATGAATTGGGCTTCTTGCCGGATATGCAGGAAGCCTATCAGAAGGTCATCCACGCGCCGTGGGGGATCGTCCTCGTCTCCGGCCCCACGGGTTCCGGGAAGACGAGCACCCTCTACGCCAGCCTGAACCAACTGGATCGCGACGAGAACAAGATTATCACCATCGAAGACCCGGTGGAATACCGCTTTGAGGGGATTACCCAAGTGCAAGTGAACCGCCAAGCGGGGATCACCTTTGCCAGCGGCCTGCGGGCGGCTATGCGTTTGGACCCCGATATCATCCTGGTGGGCGAGATCCGCGATCAAGAGACGGCCAGCACCGCCGTGCAGGCCTCGTTGACGGGGCACTTGGTTTTTTCGTCCATCCACGCCAATGACTCCGTTGGCTCGCTCCTGCGGCTTATTGACCTCGGCGTCGAGCCGTTCTTGGTGACCTCTTCGCTCTTGGCGGTGCTCTCGCAGCGCCTGGTGCGGCGCGTGTGCGATCACTGCCGGGAGGAGCGCGAAATCCCCGATGCCGAACGCGCTGTCTATGAGCGAGAGACGGGGGAAACGCGCACGCGCTTTGAATATGGCCGGGGTTGCAGTTACTGCGCGGGCACGGGCTACCGTGGGCGCATTGCCGTGATGGAACTCCTCATTATGAACGACGAACTGCGCCGGCTGGTGCTCCGCAACGCCAACTCCGATGATATCCAGGCGGCCGCCCTGCGGGCCGGTATGCGCACGATGCTCAAGGATGGCATGCTTAAGGCCAAAATGGGCATCACCACGCCCACCGAGGTGCTCAAGAAGGTCTTTGCGCTCTATTAGGGAGATCCGTCTCGAAGGTTGGGAGGGTGCATCTCAGGATGGCGTACCGTTATGTGGCCTTTACCAACGATGGACGAAGGGTGCAGGGCGTGTTGGAGGCGCCGAACGAATCTGCCGCCGAGGAAATCCTTTGGCGGCAGAATCTTACGGTCGTCTCTCTGCACGAGGTGGCGCGGCGCGCGTCGGCGCCGCTCTTTGGCGGGCGCATCCGCACGCGGGATCTCATCGTCTTCTCGCGGCAGTTGGCCACGCTCATCGAATCGGGCATCCCCATCGTGCGGGCGCTCTTTTTGCTCAAAGAGCAGGTGCGCGATAAGCGGTTTGCGCGCATCCTGACCGAGATCACGACGGATGTTCAGCAAGGGCGCTTCCTTTCCGAAGCGATCGCGAAGCACGAACGGGCCTTTCCGGCGCTCTACCCCCGCCTCATCGAAATCGGCGAACGCGCCGGCAACCTGGAGATGGTCCTGCGCCAACTGGCCACCTACCTCGAAAAGGAAGAGAACCTGGTGCGCAAGGTGCGCGGGGCTATGGCCTATCCTTCCTTCGTGCTCATCTTGGCCATCGGCGTGGTCTTTTTGCTCTTGACGGTGGCGCTCCCGCCCCTGATGGAGATGTTCCTCTCCTTCGGGGCCGACCTGCCCCTCCCCACCAAGATTCTCATCGCCATCACCAAGTTCTTTTCGACCTACAAGTTTTATATCCTCGGCGGGCTGGTGGGGGCCATCGTGCTCTTTATGCTCATCTTACGAACCGAATCCGGCCACGTCCTGTTTGACGGGCTGCTCCTCAAGGTGCCCCTTTTGGGGCGGGTGATCATCGAGGGGGCCGTGGCGCGGATGTGCCGTTCCATTTCCTCGCTCCTTCAGGCAGGCATCGCCCTGCCCGAAATCATCGAGATGGTCATCCGCACGCAGGGCAACCGCATCATCCGCAAAGCCTTGACGGATGTGCATAGCGAGTTGCTCCAAGGGCATGGCCTTTCGGCGCCCTTGGCGCAGCGCAAGATCTTCCCCGCGATGCTCGTCCAAATGGTGCGCGTGGGCGAGGAGACGGGTTCGCTTGACTCGAATATGGAGACGTTGGCCAATTTCTACGAAGAAGAGGTGGATCGCGCCGTCTCGGCGATGACGAGCGCCCTGGAGCCGGCGCTCACGATCTTTATCGGCGCACTCGTGGGGTTTGTGGCCGTCTCCGTCATTATGCCGATGTACTCGCTGATGGGGTCCATCCAATGAGGGGATGGGGGAGGTCTGCGGTGGGCGCGAGGGCGCGAGGTGCGGCCCTGGTTAGCGAATTGATCGCGCTGGCCATCATCGCCACGGTCATCGTGCTCCTTTTGAGCGGCATCTCGACGGCTGGCGCGGGCGTGGTGGCTATGCGCGAGCACGTGGCGGCCGAAAATTACGCCCGCACCCAGATGGAGGCCGTCAAAGCGGCGCCCTACCGCGTGAACCCCACGGCGGAACCTTACCCCACCATCGCCGTGCCGAGTTACCTGACCGTGACGGTGGGCGTACGGTATTGGATTTCTCCTACCTTCACGACCACGGTGCCCACGGAGGAGACCGATCAGGGCTTGCAGGAGATCACCGTGGTCGTGTATAGTGCGCTCAGCCCCTTTGAGCCGGCCTTTCAACTCCAAAGTTACAAGGGGAATCGGCCATGAGCGGGGCCAGGCCTTCGGTTGAGAAAGGCAGGGGGTTTACCCTCGTCGAAATCTTGATCGCCGTGGCCATTTCGGGCCTTCTCCTGGGCACGTTCGGGGTGGCCATCTATCAGTTCGCCCGCATCACGAGGGACTATCAGCATTCCTTTAGCGCGGGGGCCGAGTTGGAGAACATCTCTACCCTGATGAACCACGATATCATCGCCGCCGCGAGCGGGCGGGTCATCACGAGCACGGCGGGCGCGCAGTTGGCCTTGCGCATTCCGCACGTCACGCCGCAGACGTTTGCCGAGCCGACTGTACCGCCGCCCATCTTTGTAACCTACACTTATACGGCGGGGGAGAACGCCACGGGCCGGCTCACGCGCAACGACGGGGCTGGCGAGCGCTTGCTTTCGGATCACATCGCGGGCCTCAGTTTTGGCCCTTCGCGCACGGTAACCTCTACCGTGTGGGTGGAAATTACTGTAACCGTGGGGGCGCAGACGCAATCGGCCAACCTGGTTTTCGAACGGCGGCCCTCAGATTAGGAGGGAAAGATGAGTCTAGGATACCTTCGGCGGAGCGAGGGGGAACGAGCACGCGGTGAGCGGGGCGTGAGCCTGCCCTTTGCTCTGGTGGCCGTGATGATCGGCACCTTTTTGCTCATCCCGCTTTTGCGCTTTATGCTCTCGCGCCATGCCACGGCGCAGATGTACCGGAGCGTGCTGGAGGCGCGCTACACGAACGATGCCGCCATCGAGTACGTCATCCAGCGCCTCAAGGTGGATATGAACCTTCGCAAGGCCCTGCTTGACCAACGCGGCACGCCGCTGACCATCACGGATATCCCCGGCCCGGTGAACGCCATCACCCCCACGGTGGAGGCCGTGCTCGTCAACCCGGTGCCCTGGCCCTGGGCGATGTGGGCGGGCAGCCAAGTGATCATCGAAGGGAACAACACCACCGTGGATGGCGGCGTGCACGCTAACGGCGATGTGACCATTGATGGGAATAACACGCACATCACGGGCACGGTGAGCGCGGGCAGCGATGTGGAGATCAACGGGAGTAACGTAACCATTACCGGCGAGACGATTGAAGGGCTTACCGAGGAGTGGCCCGTCTCGTGGAATATCGCCGATTTTCAGCCAGGGGGAACGTGGGCGGCCAAGGCGACTGCCGAAGGGAAATATTACTTTCATGCGGGAAATTGGGCGCCCAGCAAGAAGGAGGATTTGCCTTCTGGCCTGCACTATGCCACGGGCAATGTGGTCATCAGCAGCAACAAGGTGGTGTGGGATAAGGTAACCATCGCGGCCCTGGGGACGATCCGGTTCAGCCAAACGGCGAACCAAGATAATTTGGTTACCCCTTATGTGCCGGGCCTCGTGCTCTTTTCGACCTCGACCGCGGCGAATGCCATCTATATTGATTCCAACAAGTTCCAGAGCACAGCAGGCGTAGTCTATGCCCCGAACGGCACCATCAACCTCGCCGGGAACAAGACGAGTTTCGTAGGCGCTTTTGTGGCGAACACGATTTTCGTCTCCAAAAACACCTTGTACACCGAGGTGCCCTTTAATATGACGGCCCCCGAAACGTGCAGCATCTACGATATCCGTTCCACCTCTCGGGGGCGCGTGGCGGTGGCGCGCGTGCGCTACTGCGAGGATAATATCCCCACCATCTCGGCATGGTGGTCAGAATAACGACCCGCCGGGGGATATGGCGATTCACAGCGAAGGCGTTTGGCGCGGGCACTAGGGGGGAATCGCCTTGCGGTGACGCTTTACGGGGCGATGTGGCTCTTGTATAATGGCGCCATTTGAGCGGAATGGCTTCATTTTGGGGTGCGTGAACATCGTTCGGCGCGATATGAAGCGCACTCGATACGATAGGGGAAAGGGCCATGCCAAACGATCAACCCGTAGGGCCGATTGACCTGAACATTCTGCCTCCCGCCTATCGGCCGCGTGTCGTCTCGCCCATTTATAAAATCCTCTGGGTGGTGGGCATATGCCTTGTGATTGGGGCAATCCCCCTCTGGGCCTTTACCGCCGGCACCAAGAACCAGGTGCGCGAGTTGCGCACCTCGGTGGCCAGCGCACAAAAGACGCTCATCGCCCTGCGCACCCCCGCGGCGGAGGCCATTACCCTCACCGAGCAGATTTCGCAGACCCTTGAGGTGCTCGAGGCCCTGCGCGCCGCGCACGAGACGGCCCTCGGAGGGCAGCGCAATTGGGCGCCCGCCCTGAACGCGATGCTCGCCTACAACCCCGAACGCATCCGCTTGGATGAACTTTACCAGAACGGCAACGAGTTGACGCTTACCGGCCTCAGCCTCAGCCGCGATGACGTGCTGAGTTATGCCAGCGCCCTCGATCGCTCCGGCGCCTTTGAGGAGGTGGCCATCCAATCTCTCCAGGTCGCCGGCGAGCCGTTCTACACGCCCACGGCCACGCCCACGGCCACCATCACGCCCACGCGCACACCCACCGTCACGGCCACCACCACCCCTACTGGCCCCACAGCCACGCCCACCATTCAGGCCTATGACAATTATGAGATAGACGATTTTGACCCGAAGCCCGTCTCCATCGGTGAGACGCAAAACCGCAACTTTAACCCCATCTACGATGTGGATACGGCGACCTTCTTGGGCAAGGCGGGGCGGCGTTACTGCATCCAGGCCATCCCTCAGCACTATGGGGTGGATACCTTCCTCGAGGTGAGCGTGGCCGGCGCGCACTATGCCAATGACGATTGCCGCCCTGGCGACCCAGGGCTTTTGGCCTGCCGTTGCCCCTCGGCGGAGGGCGCGGGGGCCTTGGCCTCGCTCGTCGAGGTGCAGGTGCCTATGCCCACGGATCAGCAGGTGTACGTGCGCATCTCGAACCGAGACCAATACGGCCCCACGCAGTGGTACGTCCTCCAGGTGCTGGAGGTGGCCGGAGACGCCTATGAGCGCGATGATCTCGTCCCCCGGCCGATGGCCGTGGGCGAGGTGCAGGAGCGCACCTTTTACCCCTATGGGGATATTGACCGCGTCAGTTTCCCCGTGAAGGCGGGGCGCGCCTATGAGGTGCGCACGACGGACCTGGCCACGGGCGTGGATACGGTGGTTACCGTGTTCCTCGGCGGGCAGGTCTATACGAACGATGACGTGGCCACGGGAGACGCTTCCTCGCGAGTGGAGTTCAAGGCCATCCTGGATGACACGGCCTCGGTGAACATTACGAACAAGGGCCTTTACGGCATTGATATGGCCTACAAACTCCAGGTGCGCGAGGTGGGCGGCGACCTTTATGAGCCGGATGACTTTTCGCCGCGCGCCATCTCGCCCGGCGAGGAACAGCGCCACACCTTTTACCCGCCCGGCGATGTGGACCGTCTGGAATTCAACGTCAAAGGCGGCGTGACCTATGAGGTCAAGACGTATAACCTCTCCGTGGGGGTGGATACGGCCCTGACCGTGGTGGTGGATGGACGCAGTTACTACAATGACGATGCCGCGCCGGGCAACCCGGCCTCGCTCCTCACCTCCACCGCGCGGCGCGATGGCAAGGCCTCCATCACGGTGGAAAACCGCGAACAGTTCGGGCCGGAGGCGGCATATTCCATCAAGGTGACGGCGGGCATCCTCATCCCCACAGCCACGCCCACGCCCGATTGCCGCGATGCCTACGAGCCGGATGACGCCACCGGGCGGATGATGGCCGTGGGCGAGGTGCAGGAACGCAACTTTTGCCTAGCGGGCGATGTGGATCGGGTGGTCTTTACGGCCAAGCCCGGCTATGCCTATAACATCGAGACGATCAACCTGGCCCTGGGGGTGGATACGATCCTCGAGGCGCAATTGGGCGCGGACCTCTATGTGAACGATGACCGCGCCCCGCAGGACCCCAGTTCGCGGATTCATCTGGTGAACAACCTGCCTAACGAACAGCCCGTATTTGTAACCATCCGCAACAAGGGGTTTTACGGCGCGGGCAAGACCTATACCTTTAGCGTGACGGGCGTGAACGCCAACGACGCCTATGAGCCGGATGATGCGGCGGGCGTGCCCATCGCGATGGGCGCGCCGCAGGAGAGGGTCTTCTTCCCGTCGGGCGATGTGGATCGCGTCTACTTTACGGCCAAGCCTGGGCACCGTTACCTGGTACAGACCACCGATCTCGCGCCGGGGGTGGATACCGTCTTGGAAGGGACGATGGCCTCCTTCACCTGGCAGAATGACGATCGGTACCCCGGCGATCTCTCCTCTGCCCTGGAAATTCAGAACGATTCCGGCGCGGAGCAGACCGTCCACGTGCGCGTGCTCAACAAGGGGCCTTACTTTGAGGTGGGGGCGACGTACAAAATCCAGGTGGATGACCTGGGCACGGTGAGCGGCGACACATTTGAGCCGGATGATGTGCTCATCCGCTACCTCTCGGTGGGGGAGGGCCAGCGACATACCTTCCACCCGGTGAACGATTGGGACCGCGTGTTCGTCAAGGTCAAAGCGGGGCGGCGCTATACCATCTTTACCTGCGGCAACGAGATTGCGCCCAACTATGTGGTGACCACGACCACGCCCTTTGACCCGGAGCGGCTCAGTTGCGCGCCGTTGATGCCCGGTGTGGATACGGAGATCGTCGTTTCGGGGCCGCCCGTGGGGCCGGGCAGCCTGAATAACGACGATGCCCTGCCCGGTTCGCCCTATCAGAACTCGCGCGTCGAGTTCGACGCGCTGACCGATGGCGAGGTGACGGTGGGCATTTACAACCGAGGGCTGTTCGGGCCGGATAAGGAATACTACATCCGGGCCTACGAATTGCCTTCGCCCATCGTGTATGCGGTGCCCGCCCCCGTGGGCACGCCCAGCGCACGGGGCTTCGCCCTTGCCGCGCCACGGCGAGAGGCCGAGGGGCCAATGGACCTCAGCATACTCGTGAATAAGCCGCTCCTACGCCAGCAGTTTCAAGCGCCGACGCCCGGCGCCCAGGTGCTGCGCTTTGTGATCATTATGAGAATGAGGCCGGTGACACCATGAACAGAGACGTGAGCGAGATTTTTGGGCGCATCCGGCTGGGCGGGGCTAAGAATGCCCTTGGCGTGGTGGTGGCCGTTCTCGGCTTGGTTGCGTGCGCGTGGGGGGCCTTCCAGTGGCAGGGGGCGCAAAGCGAACGCGCCAGTATGCAATCGCAATTGGAGGTCACACAGGCGAGCATCGCCCAGGTGGAAAAACTGCGCGTGCAGGGGCCGCAGGCCCTTCGCGATCAATTGGCTTCTCTCCAGGCCGAGGCCCAGGCCCTCTTGGCCGATTTCCCCACGCCGGCCCAGGTGCGCACGGAGTTGAGCGGTTACTATAACATCGCTATGCAGTTCAACACCTACCTGGTGCGCCTGGAATCGCTCATCCCGCCCGGCCAAACGTCCGTCAGTTTGCCCTATGGCATCGAGACGTACGCCATCGAGGCGAAGGGGACCTTTGCCGACCTGTTGCGGTTCCTCGCGGCCATCACCCAGAGCACGTTCAAGACGTTTGTCTTTGAAAACCTCGCCATCGCGCGAGATGGCCCCTCGACCGCCAAAATCAACCTGACGGTCTTTACGGCGGCGACGCCGGCGCCCAAACCGGCGGCTGAGGTGCCCGGTGCGGCGCCCGGCCTCGGCGCCTTACCGCTGCTCCAGCCAACGCCTTCGCCGGCGAGCCTCGCGCCTGGGGGCTGGCTCATCCCTGCGAACGCTTCGCTCGAGGTCTCTCGGTATGAGCAGGCCCTGTGGGGCGCTTGGCACGCGCAAGATTGGTCCACGGCCATCGCCTATGGCGAACGCTTGCTGGCCCTGGCCCCAGGGCGGTCGGATATCGTCGAGATGACGGTGGAGGCCTATACGCGCTACGGCAGAGATTTGGCGGCGGCCGGCCAGGTGGATTTGGCCCGCCAGCAATATTTGGCCGCGCTGCGGCTGGACCCCGCCAATGCGACCATCCTAGCCGAGTTGACGGCGCTCGGCGTGCCCGTGCCCAAGCCGTGAGAGGGTTCACGCTTGTGAGGACGCGCATCTGGGCTAAAAAGAAGGGAAGAAAGGCCGCCTGGGGCGGAGCAGGCCGGCGCGCTGTGCTCGGCCTTCTGGTGGCCTGCCTTTTGGCGGCGGGCTTCTGGGCACCCGCGGCTGTTTCGGCCCGCGAGGCGCCCTTGCGCGCCGGCATACCTTCGGTGCGGCCTCAGGGGGTTAGCCCCACACCCACGGTAACGCCCACCGCCACGCTCACCCAGGCCGAACGGCTGACGCAACTTATGCTCCAGATTGACGCCGCCTGGCATGCCAGCGATTGGCCGCTCGCGCTGAACCTCATCGAGCAAGTCATCGCCATTAACCCAACGTATGACGATATTCAGAATAAAAAATACTATGCCCTGCTCAACTACGGCTGGCAACTCCTCACCCAAGGGCGGTGCACCGAATCGCTCAGCCAGTTCCGGCAGGCGCTTCTCATCAAGCCCGATGGCGAAGAGGCGCGCCTTGGGCTGGAGGCCGTGGCGCGCTACTGCACCATCCCCGTGCCCACGAGCACGCCCACGTCCCCACCGGGGCCGACGCCTTTCCCCACGCCTACCATCACGCCCCAGCCCGTGAGCCAACCCTTCCAATATGTGGTGCAAAAGGGAGATACGCTCTACAGCCTGGCCAAACGGTATGGCACCACGGTGCAGGCTATTATGCAGATGAACGGGATGATGAGCCCCGCCTTGCGCGCCGGGCAGACCATCTGGATTCCCGCGAGCGGCCAGGTACCGCCGGGGCCGATTGTTCATATCGTCCAGCCTGGGGAGACGCTCTACTCCTTGGCGCGGCTCTATAACACCACTGTTTGGGCGATTATGGCCATCAACAACCTCAAGGTCCCTGTGATCTGGGCCTATCGGGCGCTGTTCATCCCTTCCAGCGCCCAGCCGGGGCCGATCATCCACATTGTCCAGCCCGGAGAGACGCTCTATTCCATCGCTACGCATTATAAGGTGAGCCTCCCTATGCTTATGCTGGCGAACAACCTCTCGACGTACACCGTGCACGTCTATCAGCGATTGATCATCCCGCCGGAGGGCTGGCAGGGCTGGCCGCCCCTCAGCGTGTGGCTCGGCCCGAGCCAGGGGCCGGCGCCGTGCCCCCATGGCGTGTACGTCGTCAAGGCCGGGGATACGCTCTACAGCATCGCCCGGCGCTACGGCATCTCCGTGGCCGATGTGATGGCCGCCAACCACCTGACGAGCGCGACGATTTACGTGGGCATGAGATTATGCATCCCATGAGGTAAAGAGGATGGCCCGTTCGAGCAAAGCACAATACAAAGATTGCGTCTCTATCGTCATCGAGGCGACGGATATCCGCTACCTGGCCCTGCAAAAGGGCCGCGTGAGCCGCTGGGGGAGCGCGCCCCTGGCCGCGGGGTTGGTGAGCGAAGGGTTGATCACAAACCCGATGGAGGTGGGCCGCGCCTTGGAAGGCCTCTTTGCGAGGGAGAACCTCGACCGGCGGCGCGTGGTGGCGGCCATCTGCGGGCTGCGCTCCATCCCGCGCTTGCTCACGATGCCGCGCTTGCAGGCCTCGATGATGGAGGCGGCCATCTCGCGCGAGGCCAAACGCGAGATGCCCGTATCGCTCGAAAACCTCTATCTCTCTTGGCAGAGCCTGCCCTCCACCGGAGATCAACAGCGCATCTACCTTTTGGGCGTGCCGAGGGACTTGGTGGATGCCCTGTATCGCACTTTTCAGGCGGCGGGCATCCCCTTGCAGGCGTTGGACCTCAAGCCGCTTGCCCTGGTGCGCGCCGTGAGCCGAGAGGAGGCCGTCATCGTCAACCTGGAGCAGGATATGCTCGACCTCATCTTGGTGGTGGATTACCTGCCCGCCATTATGCGCACCTTCACCGTGAACCCGGCCCTTTCGCCTCTCGCCAAGGTAGATCGCCTGGTCAGCGAGTTGAACCAGACCATCCATTTCTATAACGATAGCCACCCCACAGCGCCCATCGAGGCGAACACGCCCGTTTGCCTCACGGGGAGGCTCCTCAGCCAGAGGGAGGCCATCGAGCGCTTTCGCGGCGCGATGGATCGGCCTGTAGAACGCCCCCTGGCGCCTTTGCCCTGCCCAGAGGAACTGCCCGTGCCCGAATATATGGTGAACCTCGGCCTGGTGATGAAAGCGGTATGATGACGCACGCGGTGTTCATAGTGCTGTATGGCTTGGTGGGGCTGCTGGTGGGGAGTTTTCTGAACGTGGTGATAGACCGCCTGCCTCGGCGCGAGTCGCTCCTGCGGCCGCCCTCGCACTGCGCCTCCTGCGGCCGGCGCTTGGCGGCCTGGGAGATGGTGCCCCTGGTGAGTTACCTCGCCCTGAAGGGCCGCTGCCGCACCTGCGGCGAGCGCATCCCCTGGCGGGTGTTCTGGGTGGAACTCCTCACGGGGGCGCTCTTTGCCTTTTTGGCCTGGCGGGTGGGGCCAACGTGGGCGCTGGGCATTTATACCCTTTACAGCGTCATCCTCCTCGTCATCGCGGTGATTGACCTGGAGCACAAACTCATCCTGAACGTGGTCATCATCCCCTCGATTATCTTGGCGCTTCTCCTCATCCCGGTGCGGCGCCTGGCGGGGGATGTGCCCTCTTACCACACGGCGGTGATGTCCCTCTTTTTGCCCTATCGGCTAACGCTGAACGCCGGCCAGGTGGCCGCGGTGAGCCAACTGGTGGGCGGGGTGGTGGCTTTCCTCATCTTTCTCCTCGTCTATCTCATCAGCCCGCAGGGGATGGGCGATGGGGATGTGCGCCTGGCCGCCTTCTCCGGCCTCATCACGGGCTTCCCGGGGGCGCTGATGGCCGTGTTCGGTTCGTTCATCCTAGGAGGCATCGTGGGCGTCATCCTTCTCTTGAGCGGCAAGGCCGGCCGCAAGACGGCTGTGCCCTTTGCGCCCTTTCTCGTGGTGACGACGTTCCTCGTGATGCTCTATGGAGACACAGCGCTCGCAGGGTATATGCGCTTAATCTAGTTTCCGAAGGTGGAAGTTAGCCATGGCGGATAGCGGAGTTTCGGGAGTTTCTAAGCCGATTTCTGAGGTGCACATCCAGGAACTGATGCAACTTGCGGGCGAGAAACTCGCCTCGGACCTGCACCTCAAGGCCGGGAGCCGGCCCGTGTTGCGCATCCACGGCGAACTGCGCCCGCAGATGGAGTACGGCATCGTGGGCGCGGAGGATATGGAACGCTTTTTCGAGGAGTTGACGAACGAAGAACAGCGCCGGCGCTTTCGCGAGGAACTCGAACTGGATATGTCCTACGGGCTGAGCGGCGTAGGGCGCTTTCGCGTGAATATCGCCCTGCAGCGCGGCACCATCACCATCGTGATGCGCCGGCTGAGTTTCGTGGTGCCTTCCATCGAGGAACTCGGCCTGCCCCAAATCTGCAAAGAACTTGTGCTCAAGCCGCGCGGGTTGATCCTCGTCACCGGGCCGACGGGCAGTGGCAAATCCACCACGCTTGCGGCGATGATCAACTACTTGAACCAGCGCGAGGCGCGGCGCATCATCACCATCGAGGACCCCATCGAATATCTTCTGCGCGATAACCGTTGTTTCATCACTCAGCGCGAGTTGGGCGGGGATACGCTTTCTTTCGCGACGGCCCTCAAGCACGCCCTGCGGCAAGATCCGGACGTCATCTTGGTGGGGGAGATGCGCGATTTGGAGACGATCGCGGCGGCCATCACCGCGGCCGAGACGGGCCACCTCGTCCTCTCCACCTTGCATACGGCCGGCGCCGCGCTCACCGTGGACCGCATCATTGACGTTTTCCCGCCGCATCAACAGCAGCAGGTGCGCGTGCAGTTGGCGGGCATCCTCGAGGGGGTGCTCTCGCAGACCCTCCTCCCCACCCTCGACGGCGCCGGCCGTGTGCCCGCCGTGGAGGTGATGACGGCCACGCCCGCCGTGCGCAGCCTCATCCGAGATGCCAAGACGCACCAACTCCCCGGCGTCATTGAGACGGGCCAAAAATACGGTATGCAGACGCTCGACCAAGCCCTGCAAGAACTCTACCAGAAGGGCAAGGTCTCTTTGGAAGAGGTGATGAGCAAGGCGCAGAACCCCGATTACCTCCGCACGCGCCTTGCCGCCTAACGTTTACACGAGGCTTACTGGATATTTACGTAACCTTTACGCATTGGAGCACTCCTTCGTGCTAGAATGCCGGCAGAGTTCAAGAGTTCAAACGGTTTATCCATAGGGGGAGAGAAGGAGGTGCACATCGGCAAAAAAGGGAAGGGTTCTCGGCGGGCGGAAGATTTTGTGATGCAATCCATCTCATATAGGGAGGACAACGATGCGTAAAGAACGTGGTTTTACCCTCATCGAACTCTTGATCGTCTTGGCCATTTTGGCCATCCTCATCGGCATTGTGGCCCTGAGCGTGGGCAACCTGCGGATGGTGGCTATGAAGCGGGGGATGCAGTCCGAGCGGGAGACGGTAGAGACGGCCCTGAACGCGTATGTCACCTTGCAACAACCACTTATCAATTTGGCTGATAATACTACTGAGCCAAAGCAGATTAATCCCAATGACGCTGCCTTTGCGGAAGTAGGGCAGTACCTCAAGCGAGCGACCAAGTACTATTACACGTGGTCCGACGTGGGCTATCCGGGGCAGTCCGTAGTAGTGTGGAACGACGGTAACGAGCCAACGGTCTGTTGCACGGTGGATGGTTGCGGGGAAGACACGGATGGTGTAGATGGCGACGCCGATACCTCGATCGTCATTGACGACGACGGCAACTATATCTGCACACCGGACTAAGTCGCTAGAAGCTCCTCTTTTTAAAGAAAGGCGCCCTTCTCGGCGCCTTTCTTTTTTACAATGGGGCGTGTGTTAGAGGCTACCTGGAGATAAGGTCCGCTCTTGACCTTTTTCGAAGAGGAGCGCGAGGCGGGAGCCTCGCGCTGCGGGCCGGGAGGCCCGCGCTCCGGATGGCGTGCTGGGGCGCAACCCTCTCCTCTTCCGCGTGTTATAGGGGTGAGCGGATTGACGCGCTCGCTGGGCGGTGCTATACTCGCCCCAAACCACACGAGGAGGGAGGGACCGTGACCGTTTTCGACCGTGTAAAGGCCATTATCGTCGATCAATTGGGGGTGGATGAGAGCCGCGTAACGATGGAGGCGCGCTTCCGAGAGGATCTCGAGGCCGATTCGCTCGACTTGGTGGAACTCATTATGGCTTTTGAGGAGGAGTTCGGCGGCGAGATTTCGGATGAGGATGCGCAAAAGATCGCCACGGTGGCCGATGCTGTGAATTATCTGGAACAGCACGGCGCCCGCTAGGGGGCCTGGGGCGTTGAGGAAGATGAGGGATGCCGAGGCGCAAGGCACGGCATCCCTTTTGTGTGTTGATTAGAGGAGGGAATGATGGCGCGCGTGGCGGTGGTGACGGATAGTGTGGCCAGCTTGCCCGAAGGGGCGGCTGCCGAGTATGGGATCATCGTGGTGCCCTATTATGTGCACGTGCAGGGGCAGGCCCTGCGCGATGGCGTGGATATCGGCCCACAGGCCTTTGCCGAGTACCTCGCTTCCCTCCCCAAAGAGGCCGAACTCCCCAAGACGGCCAACCCCGGCCCCGGCGATTACGAGGCGGCCTATCTCCAGGCGGCGGAACGCGCCCCGGCTATCCTCTCGCTCCATATGACCTCGCGCGGAAGCGGCGCCTACCAGGCGGCCTTGGTGGGGCGCGGTATGGCCCTTCAACACCGGCCCGATGTGGAAATCCGCGTGGTGGATACGCGCAATGTCTCGATGTGCCATGGCTGGATGAGCCTGCAAGCCGCACGAGCGGCCGCCCAGGGCGCAACCCTGGAGGAGGTGTGCGCCCTGGTGCAGAGGATGATCCCCGTGACGCGTATGCTCCAAACGGCGGATACCCTGCGTTACCTCTATATGGGGGGCCGTATTGGGCGCGCCCAACACTTCGTGGGGGCGCTCTTGAACATCAAGCCGATTATCTCGATGGAAGATGGGGAGATCGTCCTGGCGGGGCTGGCCCGCTCGCGTCCGCGCGCTTACCGGCGCATAGCCGAACTCGTGGCCGAGGCCGTGCCGGGGGGCGAGGGCATTCGCCTGGCGCTCACCCATGCCGCTGCGCTGGAAGAGGCCGAAGCGCTCCGCGCCCTGGTGGCCGAAAGGGTGCCCGTCGTCGAGACCCTCTTTTGCGACCTCTCTCCCGCGCTGATGGTGCATTCCGGGCCGGGCACGGTGGGCCTGTGCTACGTGCCCGAGGGGGCCTCTCGGCTGTGAGGGCGGAGATCGGCCGCGTGAGCGTAGCCATCCTGGCTGGGGGAGAGGGCCTGCGGCTGGGCGGCGAAAAGGCCGGCCTTTGCCTGGGCGGCGAACGGCTTATAGATCGCGCCCTGCGCCGATTGGCCTGGCTGGGCGAGGATCGGCTGGTCATCGTGCGGAGGGGGCAGGGCCTGGCGGTAGCCGAGGCGCGACTCCTAGAGGACCTGGCCCCCTACGAGGGGCCGCTCGCCGGGCTGGCCGCCGCCTTGCAGGCGGCGCGCTGGCCGTGGGTGCTCGTGGTGGGCTGCGATATGCCCTTCATCCAGCGGCCCGTGGTGGAAGCGATGCTCGAGTTGGCCGAAGGCTGCCAGGCCGTGGTGCCTCGCCTGCACGTGGGCCTAGAACCGCTCCACGCGCTCTATCACCAAACCTGCCTCGATCGCCTTTACGGCGCCCTGGGGCGCGCCGAACGCCGGCTGAGCGTCTTTTTGCAGGGCCTTGCGGTGCGCTATTTGGAAGAGGAAACCATCCAAAGGCTGGACCCCCTCCGGCGTTCCTTCTTCAACATCAACACGCCGCAAGACCTCGCGCACGCCCGCGCCCTTTTGGCCGAGGAGGAAGCGGTTCGATCGGCCCGCGCCTAGGCGACCTCGGCGATGGGCAGCAGGATGCGGAACTGCGTCAGCCCCGGCGGGGGGTCCGGCATCCACATCTGCCCGCCGTGGGCCTCGATGAGCCGCTTGGCGGCGTAGAGATCGAACCCCGTGCCGGCGGGGCCTGTGGGGAGGGCCTGGCCGAGCGTAAAACGATGGCTCACGAGGCGCGCGCGCTCCTCAGGGGGGATAGGCGCCCCCGTATCCTCTAGCGATAGCGCGAGCATATCCCCTTCCACCGTCACGCGTAGAGTCGCCTCGGTATCCTCCCGCGCGCGGTGGGCGATATTCCCAAGTAAACAGAGCAAAGCGCGCGACAGGCGCTCGGCATCCCCCAAGATGAGGGGCACCTCGTCGGGGCATTTGATGGCGAGAAGCCCGGTGGAGACGTCCACCATCTGCCCGAAGCGGCGGTATACCTCCAGTAAGAGCGCCGAAAGGTCCACCGGTTCGCGCTGGAGGTGCGCTGGGTCGCCATCGAGGAGGCAGGGGTCGGCCAGGTTGGCCGCCAGGCGGCGCATAGCCGCAGCCAAGGCGGGGGCCTCTTGCGGGGTGCCCTCCAGGGTGCGCTGTTGGAGCGCCCAGAGTTCCAGGCCCGCCGCGGTGGCCAGCGACTGCTGGGCCTGGAGTTGGGCGGCGTGCTCGCTCTCGTCGCGCAGGGCGATCATCTGCAGGCGGTTCCCATCGCGGTCGGTAAAGGGCGTGCGCGTGACGCGCAAACGGCGGGAGGGCGATCCCTCAAGCGCCAAAAGGCGTTGAACGCCCCGCTCGGGGGTGGAATCCAACGCGCTGACCAGGGCAGCCAGGCGGCGCAGGGCCTCATCGGAAGAGGCGTCGTTCAGCGAGAGGCCGGTCAGGTCTCGCGCGCCCAGGCCGATGATCTGCGTAAGGGCCAAATTGTGTTGCAGGATGCGCCCCGCCTCGTCCAGGATGAGGAGGCCGTCATCCAAAAGGTCCACCATAGCGGCCAGTCGGTTGGATTGCAGTTGCCCTTGGGCAAGGGCGCGGCTCTGGTAAAAGGCGTTCGAGGCGAACCCGGCCAAGATGGAGACGATCTCGACATCGCGCGCCGAAAAGGCGCCCGGGACGCGGCTGTTGAGGCTCAACGTGCCCAGGGGCTGTTCGGCCACGTAAAAGGGCGCCACCAAAAGGGCGCGCAGGTCGCTGCCAGAACTGAGCGGAAGAAAGGCCGGCTCTTTGGTGACGTCATCCACGCAGATGGCGCGGCGCTCTTTGAGGGCCTGGCCGGCGATGCCCTGATCGGCGGGCATCCCCATAGAGGGGCCGGGCGTGGGCGCAGTGGTGTAGCGGGGGAAGAGGCGCTTCCCCCCTGGGCCGAGGAGGTGGATGACGCATTTATCGGCCTGGGGGATGAGTTGGGCGATGGCCTCCACCAGGCGGTCGAGGAGTTCGCCCCCCTCGCGCAGCGAGGCGAGTTCGCGGCCGATTTTGAGCAGGCGCTCGCGAAGGGCGAGTTCGCGCCGGAGGAGGGCTATGCGGTAGGCCATAACCCCGAACCACAGAACGGTGAGGCCGAAAAGTGCCCACACTGGCCAAGCCAAAATGCCGCCGGAAAGGAGGATCACTTCCAGCCCCGCCAAGAGGGCGAGGCCGACGAGGCCGAGTGCAAGGAGTGGACGACCGAGTTTTGCCATAAGGCTCCGAGTGCAAGGGAACTAAGTGCGGATAGTATAAAAGGGGTTGTGCGCGTTGGCAAGGGGGCGTGAAGACCCTCACCCCAGCCCCTCTCCCGCTGGCGCGGGAGAGGGAAATTGGAGCGCGAGGCTCCCGCCTCGCGTGCGGGCCAGGAGGCCCGCGCTCCGGGTGTTTGGCCCTCACCCCAACCTCTCTCCCACGTGATGTGGGAGAGGGAAATCGGAGCGCGAGGCGCGTGCTATGCGGGGTTCCCTCTCCCACCTAGAGTGGGAGAGGGCCAGGGTGAGGGGGGCCTCGCGTGCGGGCCGGGAGGGCGGTGCTCCTGACCTATGTGTCCTGGCCATTGGCTTTATCAATGGCGGGTAACGATCTTTTGGCGCAAGGACAGGTGAAATTTGACACGACGGTCAAATGTGGTATGATGGAAAGTCGCAAATCCCCACGTACATTGGCCGGTGCGGGGGCATCCACCAAGATAGCAAGACCTTGTATTCAGCACCTCGAGCATAGGACGGTTGTACCCTGTTCAATGTCCTTGGCATAGGCGGGTCACCTTGCAAAGAACGGTCAAGCAAGGTGACGTTTCGTTGTGCCAGGGCGTTTCCTTTTGAATAGGGTTGGCTCGACCCAGGACACGGTTGCGTCGGCTGGTAATTTTTCACTAGCCTTTGCGATAAGGAGCGTGTTGTGATGGCGATAGCGGAAACGATCTCTAGCGCGGCGAATGGGGCCACTGTAAACCGGCGCAAATCCTATGCGCGCATTCCGGATGTTTTGCCGATTCCCGATCTCATCCGCACCCAACTTGAGTCGTTTCAATGGTTTCTCACCGAGGGCATCCGCGAACTGTTCGATGAGATTTCGCCCATCGAGAGTTTCAACCGCAGTTTGCAACTGCACTTCCCCGGTTACAACGAGCAGATGAACCGGGAGTTCGGGCTGGACTTTCGCTTTGAAAAGCCGCCCTATACCGAAGAAGAGTGCCGCCAGCGCGAGACGACCTATGCCGCCCCGCTCTATGCGAAGGTGCTCTTCTACAACCGCGATACGGATCAGACGATCGTCCAAGACGTCTATATGGGGGATTTCCCTATGATGACGCCTAACGCCACGTTCATCATCAACGGGGCGGAACGCGTGGTGGTGAGCCAGTTGATCCGCTCGCCGGGCGCTTATTTCACCGTGGAGGAGGATCGCGTTACGGGGCGGCAACTCTGCATGGCCAAGTTGATCCCCGATCGCGGCGCTTGGTTGGAATTCGATACCGCCCGGCGCGATGTGATCTCTGTCAAGGTGGATCGCAAGCGCAAGATTCCCGTTACCGTGCTTTTGCGGGCGATGGGGGCCGTCTCCGATGGGCTGGACGATGTGCCCCTCCACGAGGGGACGGACGAAGAACTCTTGGCCCTGTTCGAGGATGTGGAGAACAACTCCGATCGCCGCTATATCGAGGCGACGATCGCCCATGACCCTACCAAGACGGCCGAAGAGGCGCTCTTTGAGTTTTACCGCCGTATGCGCCCCGGCGACCCGGCCACGCTGGAAAACGCCAAGGGCTATCTGGAGGGCCTCCTCTTTAACCCACGGCGCTATGATTTGGGCCGCGTGGGCCGCTACAAGTTGAGCCGGCGGCTGCGTATGGAACTGCCCGATAGGCGCCGCACGCTCACCAAGCGCGACCTGGTGCAAATCGTCAAGCACATCATCCGCGTGAACAACGGCTTGATCGAGGCGGATGATATTGACCACTTGGGCAACCGCCGCCTGAAGACGGTGGGTGAGTTGATCCAAAACCAACTGCGCGTGGGCTTTTTGCGTATGGAGCGCGTGGTCAAAGAGCGGATGAGCATCCGTGACCCGGATCAACTTTCGCCCATCTCGCTCATCAACGTGCGGCCGGTGGTGGCGGTGTTGCGCGAGTTCTTTGGCGGGAGCCAACTTTCTCAGTTTATGGGGCAGACGAACCCGCTCGACGAACTGACCCACAAGCGCACCCTTTCGGCCCTCGGCCCCGGCGGCCTGAAGCGCGACCGGGCCGGCTTTGACGTGCGTGACGTGCACTATAGCCACTATGGGCGCATCTGCCCCATCGAGACGCCCGAAGGCCCGAACATCGGCCTCATCGGTCGCTTGGCCGTCTATGCGCGGGTCAACGAGTATGGCTTTATCGAGACGCCTTACCGCCGCGTGAGCAGGACGGCGCCGAACGATCCCGAAAAACTCTTGGGCCGCGCCCTCTGGGAAGAGGTGGTGGACCCCCGGACCGGGGAGGTTCTCGCGCACTTTGGCGATGTGGTGGATGAGGCCCTCGCGGCGCGATTGCAGGCGCTCGACCGCCGCGAATTCCGCGTGCGCCCCTATGTGACGGATGAGGTCCATTACCTCTCGGCCGATGAGGAGGAGCACTATGTGGTGGCCCAGGCGAACTCGCCGACGGATGCCCTGGGCCAATTCACCATGGAGCGCATCTCGGCGCGCCAGTATGACAAGTTCTTTATCGAGACGATTGACCGCGTGGACTATATGGACGTTTCTCCCAAGCAGGTGGTGGGCGTCTCGGCGGCGCTTATCCCCTTCTTGGAGCACGATGACGCCAACCGCGCCCTGATGGGGGCGAATATGCAGCGTCAAGCCGTGCCGCTCGTGCAGCCGGAGGCGCCCATCGTGGGCACGGGCCTCGAATACCGCGCCGCGGTGGATTCGGGGCAGGTGGTCGTCTCGCAGGTGGCGGGCGAGGTGGTGAGTGTGGGCGGCGGCAAGATCGTCATCCGCACCGATGACGGGCGCGAGGAGGTCTATTCCCTGCGCAAGTTCGACCGCTCGAACCAATCCACCTGCATTGATCAGCGCCCCGTGGTAGAGAAGGGGGATCGCGTCCAACCCGGCGATGTCATCGCCGATTCTTCCTCCACCGATCACGGCGAACTGGCCTTGGGCCAGAACGTGTTGTGCGCCTTTATGTCTTGGGAGGGAGGCAACTACGAGGATGCCATCCTCATCAGTGAGGCGGTGGTGCGCGAAGACAAGTTCACCTCCATCCACCTCGAAAAGCATGAGGTTGAGGCGCGCGATACCAAGTTGGGCGTTGAAGAGATCACGCGAGACATCCCCAACGTGGGTGAAGATGCCCTTCGCAACCTCGATGATGACGGCATCATCTACATCGGCGCCGAGGTGCGGCCGGGGGATATCCTCGTGGGCAAGATCACACCCAAGGGCGAGACGGAACTCACCCCCGAGGAAAAGTTGCTGCGCGCCATTTTTGGCGAAAAGGCGCGCGACGTGCGCGATTCTTCGTTGCGGCTGCCCCATGGCGACGAGGGCAAGGTGGTGGACGTGCGCATCTTTACGCGCGATGACCACCGGGATTTGCCCGCTGGCGTCGAAAAGGCCGTGCGCGTGAGCGTGGCCCAGCGCCGCAAGATCACCGAGGGAGACAAGATGGCGGGCCGCCACGGGAACAAGGGGGTCATCTCGAAGGTGGTGCCTGTGGAGGATATGCCTTACCTCGAAGATGGCACGCCCGTCGAGATCATCCTGAACCCCCTCGGCGTACCCGGCCGTATGAACCTGGGCCAGGTGTTCGAGACGCACCTGGGCTGGGCGGCCCAGAGGCTGGGGTTCAGCGTGATGACGCCAGTTTCCGATGGTGCCACGGAGGACGAGATCGCGGCCGAGTTGGCGCGCGCCTGGTTGATAGACCGCGCTTGGTATGATTTGGGCGAACGCGCCTGGGCCTTTTTCGCGGCGCAGGGCGAGGACACCTCTTGGCTGCGCGATGATACCCATGCGCGGCTGGTGTATTTGGGGCAGTTCCTGACGGATCAGGGCCTGCCTGGCCGCGAGATCGAGCGCATCTTGGCGAACTATGTCTCGGCGCGGCGCACATGGCTCGCCTATTGGCTGCGCGAAAAGGGGTATGACGCCGAGGCTATGATGGTGTATGAGGATAACCGCACTTCGAGGGCCGAACGCGAGGCGGCCGACGCGCGGGCGGTGCAGGCTTGCTTGCGCCTCTGGCTGGAGGATGAGGGGGTGGATACCTCCGCCTTGGCCGACGAGGCCCTGATGGCGCGCGCCTTGGAGCACAGCCAAAAGAGCGGTGTGCCCGTGCCCACGACGGGCAAAGTCATCCTCTATGATGGCAAGACCGGCGAGCCGTTCGACCAGCCCGTCACGGTGGGCGTGATCTATATGATGAAACTGGATCACCTCGTGCAAGATAAGGTGCACGCGCGCTCCACCGGGCCTTATTCGCTCGTTACCCAACAGCCTTTGGGCGGCAAGGCCCAGTTTGGTGGCCAGCGCTTTGGCGAAATGGAAGTGTGGGCCTTGGAGGCCTACGGCGCAGCCTATACCCTGCAAGAGATGCTCACCATCAAGTCTGACGATGTGGCCGGCCGCGTCAAGACCTATGAGGCCATCGTCAAAGGCGAGCCGGTGACCGATTTCGGTATCCCCGAATCGTTCCGCGTGCTCATCAAAGAACTGCAAGCGCTGGGTTTGGCCGTGGAGGTGGAGACCACCAAGGGCGAACGCCTCCAGTTTGGGCGGGGCGAAAGCGTGGAACCCGTGCCCAGTTGGGGCGGGCTGGCCATGGGCTTGGGCTTCGGCCCCTCCTCGTGAGGTCAGCGTTAGATGGGGCATTGGGGTTTTGTGAAGGCCGCACGGCGCACAAAACCCCAATGTGTGTCTATGCGCATCATCGCCATCAGTGCCTATACGTTGCTTTGACAGAATATCTTGAGGATGGTATAATCCGCGTTCGTGAGTTCAGCCGTTTTGGAGACCGTGTAAGGAGGGTCAGTTTGCCGACTATCAATCAACTTGTTCGCAAAGGACGCAAACCGAAAACCCATAAATCCAAGGCGCCGGCCCTGAGTTATTCTTACAACTCCCTCAAGGGGATTATGAAGCAATCTCGCAAGGGGGCGCCTCAGCGGCGCGGTGTATGCACTCAGGTGCGCACGATGACGCCCAAGAAGCCCAACTCGGCCTTGCGCAAGATCGCGCGCGTTCGCCTGTCGAGCGGGGTGGAGGTTACGGCCTATATCCCAGGCGAGGGGCATAACCTGCAGGAGCACTCGGTGGTGTTGGTGCGCGGCGGGCGCGTGAGAGACCTGCCGGGCGTTCGCTACCAGATTATCCGTGGTGCCCTGGATGCGGCCGGCGTAGAGGGCCGTGGGCATGGGCGTTCGCAGTATGGCACCAAAAAGCCCAAAGAGGGCGCTCAGCCGCAGCAACGCAGGAAGTAGCGTCCTTTATCGGTTCAAGAGACGTTGTAAGGGCAGGGAGGATCTAGCATGCCGAGACGGTATCGGCCACCTCGAAGGGTTATCGCGCCCGATCGTAAATACAATAGCGAGACGGTGGCGGCCTTTATCAATAATGTGATGAAAAATGGCAAAAAGAGCCTGGCGGAAAGCCTGGTCTATGATGCCTTTGAGATTGTCGCTGCGAAAACCTCCAAAGACCCGCTAGAGGTCTTTGAGCAGGCTCTCCGCAATGTGGCGCCGGTCATTGAGGTCAGGCCGCGGCGCGTGGGTGGGGCTACCTATCAGGTTCCCGTGGAGGTGCCGCCCCATCGCCGGACGTCTTTGGCCATTCGATGGATCCTGCAGTCGGCGCGGAGCCGTTCGGGCAAGGCCTTCCCAGAAAAGTTGGCTAGCGAACTCTTGGATGCGGCGCAAAATACGGGGAATGCGGTCAAGAGACGTGAAGACACGCATCGTATGGCAGA